>NZ_CANBCA010000015.1 GCF_947367035.1 uncultured Helicobacter sp. | reverse complement strand
TAAAGTGTTGGATTTAATGAAGTTTTGTTTTGTGTTGAAAATTATAGTTTTCAAATTTTCATCAAAAATTCCACTTTTTTTATGTATTTTTTAAAAAATAAAATCAACATTTTATTTTAAACTTTCCGCTTCACGATTTGCATATAAATTTATGCGATTTATGGATTTTTTTAAAACTTCAAATTTTTTTACTTCAGCCTCCAAATTATGAATGATACTTTTCAACTTGACATTCTCATCTTTCAATTTTTCGCATTCAAGCATAATGCTACTAGACTTCATCAAACTATCATATTTGCGGGATTTAATTAATGCAATCATCAGCGTCATAACATATTTGGGAAATTTGTTTCCATTGTTACCCCAATTATTTATAGAGTTATAAGGCAGATTCACGAAACGAGCAAAATCTTTTTTCGTATTAAAGCCAGCTTCAGTGATTAAAAGATTAAAACTTTCCTTTGTTAATTCAAATGATTCTATTTCATATTTCATAGAAAATCCTAAATAATTAAATTCTATATCCATTCTTTACATTGCTAAATGTAATAATATAAGATAATATTTTATAATAAACTTAAAATAAGACACTCTACCTATTAAATTTTTAACCTTAAATTCCTCTTTTAATGTATGCTATTTTTTGCATTACTTTTATGATTATGCTATTTTTCATAATACTATAATTTAAAAATAAGGGATAAAAATGCCAACAGAAAATCAAGAAACACCATATTATGAAGACCTTGATTACGAAGCGATTTTGAATGCGGACTATGGATACAGAACAGAACAAACCATTGCGCAAAATGCCAAAGACATTGCAAGGGAACACCACTTAGATGAAACAAATGTGAAAGAGGAATTGGATAGAATCAACCAATCCCAAAAAGAGCAAAAGGAACAAGAGAGCAGAGAAGAAGAAATTAAACTGCAAAAAGAACAAGAAAAAGAAAGAAATCAAGAAATGGAGCAGGCAAGGGAAAAGGAAAGTATTATAGAATCCTCCCTTGAAATTGAAAATGAAAAAGTGCGAGAATCTCTCTCTGTATCTCTTGTAATCCAAGAATCACAAAAAGAGATTCAAAAACTAGAAAAAGAAGCAAGAGAGCGAGAAATCCACAAAGGCAATCCTCATAGCCCTAAAGAAAAAATAGATATTGCACAAAATACAATAACAGAATTAAATCACAACCGCCCATTAGTGAAAGAAGCCATAGAAACAGAGCTTTCAAGAAAAGCCTTTAACGAGGAGATTGACGAATTATTGGCAGAAAAAGAACGCAGAAGCAATCAAGAAATTGGGGAAAACAATAAAAGTGAAAGCATTTCTGATTCTAAACCTCTTAATGCGACAGAACAAACAATGGATTCTAATCCGCAAAAAACAGAGGAGAATAAATTTTCAAATCTAAGCGATGAGGAGTTGCAAGAAAAAATCAAAGAATTAGAAGCAAAACGAGAACAAGAAGAGGAACACCTCAAAGAAATCATCACCCAATTTGAGCCAAAAGATATTGCAGAGCTACTCCAACAACTCTATAAACTAGATAAAGCATTGTCTCAAATTGTAGGAATAGAGGAAGACAAACAATTAGCAGAAAGCGAAAGAAAAATGAGGGAGCTTCAACAACTACTAGAGCAAGATAAGCTAAAAGCCCTCACACAAATTGTCAGCGATATAAGTGATAAATACATTCAACTTCAAGGCGAGAAAGCACAAATGCTAGAATCTAAAAAAGAGTATGAATCACTTAATCAGCTTATGGAAAACAAAGAAAAACCCGAAATCATTAAGGAGAGAATGGAAAAAATCCACAAGCAATTCCCTAACTTCAAAAAAGACTATCCTAACACCACCAAAAGAGCCACAGAATATACAAAGGAATATGAAAAATCTCAACAGCAGCAACAAGAAAAAGGCAGAGGTTTATAATGAAAGACGCAAATCTTAAGAAAAAATGTATTGCATTGATTCTCGTTTCTTATCTCAATGTAGCCAATGGAGCGGGAATTCCTGTGGTAGATGCCACACATTTAAACCAAAGCATTATGGGGTATATCCAAGACGGATTAGCGCAAGCAAAAGATTATGCTTTGCAAATGCAGCAATATACGCAAATGTTAGAAAATGCGCAAAGTTCAGGTGTAAATTTAAAAGATTTTTATGCCATTTATGGCTCGGCGATAGAAATTATAGAAACAAGCATTGACCTTTATCAAGATATTTTAGATTTACCCAATAATGTTTATGGGCGTTTTGAAAAAGCCTATGATACTTGTGTGGCAATAGGAAATTTGCCACAAGCTAAAAATTTAAAAGACGCCCTAGAAAAAGGTAAAAAATTGAAAGGGAGATTCAGTTCTTGCACCACAGCCATTAGCAATTCAGGCGCATTTGCAAAAGATATAGAATCTATCAATAAAGAAATTTTAGAGCTAGAAACACAAAGAGCTAAAATCGGGGATAAAAGTGGTGAAATTACCAAAAAAATATTGGAAAAACACGAGGAAAAAAGACAGCTAGAGCATTTAAAGACGCAAGCAGAATCCGCAATGAAAGAATCCCAATTAACAGACCTTGCCAATCGGTTAGACTATATTGAGGAGACAGAAACAAAACAATACATTAAAGATATGACAAGAATGCAACAACAGCTTAACAATGCCACAACAGACAAAGAGATTGCAGCAGCTACAAATGCATTGCTTTTTTACAATATCCAGCAACAACAAAAAATATATGAGCTACAAAGCAAATATCTTAAGACAGAAGTTGCGGACAAACAAGCAAACTTGCAACCAATCAATGACTATGAAGAGCAAGAAATAGAAGTCAAAAGTTTGCAAGAAATAGACCAAGAATTTGCAGAGCTTGTAGAAAAAGGTAAGAAAGTTCCAAAAGACCCCTTTGGAATCCCAATGATGAGAAAACAATAAACCAAATTATAAGGAGAAAAAGATGAGAAGTTTTTTCGGTATCAAAGACAGCAAAGCTTTAATGTTTTTTGTGTGCAGTGTCATAGCATTACAAGCGCAAGCAGAGGTTAAAATAGAATATTTGAGTGGAGATACAAGGAGTGCTTGTGAAGCTCTACTTTGTCTTTCTAGCCCGAGCAAACCAGCCGAATGCACGCCCGCGTTAAATAAATTATTTTCTATTAAACGCAAAAAGCCAAGCGACACCATTAACGCAAGAAAAGCCTTTTTGAATCTTTGCCCCATAGACAATAGTGATGCAAATCTAAAGTATTATCAAACAAGCATTTTGCCTCTTGTTGATGAGGAATGCACGATTTCTTCTTTAAATGCCAGAATAGAAACCAAAAAAGACGCTTTTAAAGAGATTGTTTGCAAAAAAGATGAAAATGGAATGCAAATTTGCAATCTTGTGGATAAGGCAGGCTTTAGAATCAATCCAAACCTTACAAATTCTTGCAAATTATTAGCAAGTTCGCATTATTCAGATTATAGGTTAAAATACACTTGTAATACTAAGTTCCACACAAAAGAAGAGTGGCAAAGTGGAAAAGAAATTATGAGTGAAATCTCAAAAGCAGAATTTGAAAGTTTGCCTTTAGGGAATAAATTGTCCTTGTCTAAATGGGAAAAAACTAAAGGTGGATTCTTCAATAGCTACTCCCTAGTGTCAAAGTATTATAAAACCCAAGCAATTAATAAGTATTGTTGGATTAATCAAAATTAATCGTAAAGGGATTTATTCCCTTTTATTTAAGTTGTTTAGAATTTAGAATTTATCAAGTTTTTTAAATAATTTTTAAACATTTTAAAATATTTTAATAAAAATTATAAAACATTTAAAATATTTAAAAACATTATAAAAAGGACTAAGAATGACAAGAACACCAAGATTGAATGCAGAAGAAACATTGCAGCTCCCCTTAGACCAAATTCTACTTAATTTAGGATATTTCAAAGACAAAAACAAAAGCTCAAAAAATCACATTAAACTTAAAAACAACAATGGGGACGCTTTAGTCATTTCACGCAATGCAAAGGGCGATTATCTCTATTTTAATCCCTATGATGAAAGCGATAGAGGTAATATCTTTAATTTTTGCAAGAATAGGGGCTTAAAAGTGCAAGATTTACTCCAGCTCCAAAAAGAAACAAATTTACAATGCCATACTTTATCCAAAAACACTGATACAAGAGACAAAGAGATAGAAGAGGTGTTAGCCAAATTTTTAACCTTTAAGAATTTGCAATCGCAAAATCATTTTTCTAGTGATAGGGGAATCAGCAATGCAATCTTGCAGCATTTAATGAATGAAATCAAAATGGACGCAAGGGATAATATTGCGATTCCAACTTATACAATCAAAACCTTACAGACAAACAAACCCAAGCAGGAGCAAACGCAAGAAACCGAGCGAGTGCAGCAAATTTTTTCTAAAACAGGCTACCAGCTCCATTTAAAAAATCCTCTTTTGAAAAACAAAGAGGGGGAGACTTACACAAAGCCTTTGAAGCAAATTTGCTATGGTAAAAAGGGTTTGGAAGTGATAATCTTTTCTAACAGCAAAGAAAAAGAGGAGAGAAGCAAAATCGCAAAAATTATTCTTACAGAATCTAGTATTGATTCTTTAAGTCTCTTTGAAAAGCTCAATAATGAGAGATTAAATAAGATGAATACTATTCCAAACACGCTGATTCTTTCTACTAATGGCACAATCACAGAAAGTCAATTAGAAGCTTTGCAGTATCTTGATGAAAGATTTCCCAATGCTAAGGTATTTTTAGGATTTGATAAGGATAAAGCAGGGGAGAAAAACACACAAAAGACACAAGAATGCTTTAAAAATGCAGAAGTGAATGTGATAAAGCCCTATTGCAAGGATTTCAACGAAGATTTAATTCTCTCTAAAGTCTTAGAAGTAGATATAAATGCCATAACAGAGGAGAATATTCAACAATCCTTAAAAGATTTCAATGAAAATCTAGCCTTTTTCAACAGAGGAGAAGAGTTTATCTATGAGCATTTAAAACAACAATCTTTTCAACAAGGAGTTCAAATTGCTTCAAGAATCTACTACGCTCTTAATCAAAATCATTTAGAAATTCCTCAAGAGCTAAAACAATCTATGGAAAAAAACTTAGCGACTTTTAATCAAAAACTTCTTGCGTTTGAGGAAAAAATGGAAAGAAATTTAAAAAACTAGAGATTCTTATTTTTCAAAAACTTTAAATGGCTTTAATCTTTAATTATTCCAATATAAAAATTAAGCTCTAAAATAGCCTTAAATCATTCAAAAAGATTAAAACAATAAAAAATATTAACTTTGATATTTTTTCTAATCCTATGCCTCCTTATACCACTTAACACTTAAAATGGTGTTTATTGTTTATTTGTATTTATTTATAAAACTATCTTATTTCTTATTCTTTTAAATCTTATTCTTCTTATTCTTTAATCTCTCTCTTTTTCCCTTTTTATATTCCCTTATAATATACAGAGCTAAAAAATAATTTTAAAAAACACAATAATGAGAATGAAAAAATACACTGCCATATTCTAATTTTAAATGCTTATGAGAATAATGAGAATCCAGATTTAAAACGCAAAATCAAAAACATATTTTTGCGAAAATCGCAATTTTGGAAGTTTAAAAAATGTCGGAAAAATGGTTTATTGAAGTTTTGAAATCAAAAACATATTTTTGCGGAAAATTCATCATTAAACCATATACAAAATAATCATTAAAGATAAATTAAATCAAAAGAAATTCATTAAAATTAATCCAGCAAGTCTTAAGAATCTCTCAAAAATGATACAATTTTCTACAAAATAATCATTGACGCCTTGACTTTTCATTCTCATTATTATCTTTGAAAAATCAGAGCAGAAAGCCATATTTTAAGCTTGCTTTCAATAAAAAAATTAAAATGCGGTTAAAATTTTGTGTGAAAGTTCGCATTTAAAGCCATTACTGCCAAATCGTCTTTTTACATTTAAAAATATTTTAAGCAAATTAATTGCCTTTAAACTCCCAATTTAACGCAATTTTATTTCAAGATTTTTCCGCAAAAATATGTTTTTGATTTTTAGAGCTGAATCTCTAGCCTTTTAAATTTCTCTGCATAATCATAAGCGTTTAGCCAATTTTCTACCCAAAGAGGTGTGGGATACTTACAATCCCAATGACTTAAATTAGCATATCTTACTCCCGCCATTTCGCTGAAATTTTTGCGTGTTAAATGCAATTCTTTCAATCTCTCATCAAAGTCTTTCCTTGTGAAGTTGCTGCCCTTGCTTTCCCTAATTTTTATATTTTTGATTTCCAAGATTTTTTCATATATTTGGGCAGTTTTGTAAAGTTCTAACCAAGAAATCGCATATTGCGGAATAGGAGTTTTTGTTCCCCAATTATTGTTAAAAGTCATATAGTTGATACCGAGCTTTTCACAGAATCTTTTGCGTGTCAAATTTAGCCCTTCTAATACTTCGTCTAGCTCTTGTTTTGTCATAATTTCTCCTTATTGCCCCGCCTTTATCAAGGTTAAAGGCGGAAAAATGAGCCTTAAAGTCTCATTTTCGTTGGTATTAGAGCAGGGGGACACCCCCCGCAACGCCCCCCTAAAAAAGGGAGAAAAGTTTGTAGGTGGGATTATAGCAGAAAAATTTTAAAAAATACTTTTTTTATTGTAAAAATATATTAAAAAACTTGATTTTTTAGTTTTTTTATTGTATAATTACAACATAAATTAAAGAAAGGTTGTAAAAATGGAAACAGGATATAAAAGAGCTTCAAGAAAAGCAGTTACAATTTTAGCCGAATCTTTGGGATTAAGTTTTTACTACACTCCCAAAAAGGGCTTTTTCATCTACAAGGATTTAAGCACGACAAGCCAAACAAGGTGCAAAATTCTTTTTAAAAGCAAGATTTTACGCAACATTAGAGGGTTTTTGCTAGAGCTTAAACAACAAAAAGAACATAAGGCGCGAATGGCTTTTATTAAAGAGAATTTGGAGAGGCGCAATATTGCGCTAAATAAAGGGCAGAATGTAGAATCACACTTCCAGCCCTCTTTTTGCTTGTAGGGGGTGGCAAATGGAATGGATAAATTTTGAGGATATGCCAGATTTTATTGCAGAAATAGAAAGCATTTTAGAAAGAGAGGGTTTAAGTGTAAGTGAGGAGGAAGTATGGGAAGTTGCAAGGGTATTCCCTTGTGTTCCTTTGTTTCAAAATATTTATATTGAATTGGTTTTTATGCGTTTAGAGAGTTTGTGCGAATCATATAATCTTTCTTGTAATTATCAAGTGAATTGCCTTGCAAGTTCTTTTAGCATAGAGGGCGAGGAATTTTACACAAAATACGATTATTACGACAGAATCCGCGAAAGTGCGTAAGGGGGGTGTTATAAATGAAAAAGTTTAATAGTTATATGGAAGCTCTGCAAGACGCTTATAACGAGTTAATGAGTGCGCCAGACCCTTTGCATTATGAGACAAAAGAGCGTGAATGGGACGGGTGCATTTTTTATCTAAAGCTATATACAGACGGAGCATTGGGGAAATGGTATCACAATAAAGGCTATAAAAATTTTAGTAACATTGAGATACACCCCGATAATGTGACAGAACTTAAGGCTAATTTTAAGGCACAAGAATAAGAAAGGGGTAAAAATGGTTACAAAACAAGAAGCTTTGCGGGAATTGGTTTTTGATTCCTTGCAAGAGCTAAAGGCGTTTGTGCAACGCATTGAGTTAAGAAGATTGAAAAAAGGGAGCGAAAAGAAAGTTTGCGTGATTGTTTTCTTTAACTTTTTTGCCTTGCAAGAATGGAATGTAAAAGAAGCTTCCATTTTGGGCAGAATGCGGGAATTTTATCTACAAAGAGGGCTTAAAGAAATTGTCGTGTTTCATCAAGTTATAGCAGAAGCGCAGGGGCAAAACCGATTCTATAAAGAGCGTTCCAAAGGAGAGTTTGAAATTTTGTCAAACACGCCAGAGATTCGGGAGATTTTTGAAAAGATTAAGGTTGCCATTAAAGAAAATTTAAATTTAGAAAAGGAGATAAAATGTTTCAAGAAAAGGTAATTAAATCCAGAAATTTAAGAATATGGGATTTTAAAAAACAAGCTTATTTAAGCAGGGCAAGCGGTAAGTTTATAGATTCCATAGAATTAGATTCACAAAAATATCAAGTGGAGGAGTTTTTGGGATTGGATTCTAAAGGAAATGCGGTTTATAGTTATGATTTTGTGGTATCTGATAATGACCCTAGCGATAAAATGGTGCTTTTTAGAGAATATGGCATAAATTACGCTATGGATTGGGGCGTTAAGGGTATAAAAAATGGTGAGGGCAGACGATATAGGATTGATTTACCTTATCTTTTGCGCCATTTTCACAAAGTAGGCAATAGCCACAATCCAAAAGATAGATAGGGGGAGAAAATGGTATGCGGTGATTCCCCTTTATTTTCAAAAGAATTGCGAAAGCGATTCTTTGAAATTAAGCAAAATTATAACAAAGCTCAAAATGCGTTTTCAAAAGATGATTACAAGCATTTCAATGGTTATTTTAGCAATCTTTTAAAAGGCTTGTATCGTTTAGCCAAGAATCCAGAGTTTAAGCATAGTCTGATAAGATTTAGAAAAGCTTATTTTAACCCCTTGCAAACTGAAGGGGGCGTTTATGGCGCAGGGCTTTCTTATAAGGCTAAGATTTGGGGTAAGGGCAAAAATAAAGAAATGGCAGTTAAGGGGGATATGCCCAGCGATACACAGCTTAAAAAAGAGCTAAAATTATCAAAATTGGAGCAAGAAAGATTAGTGAAAAAATTGTTTGTGGATATAGGCTTGAATCCTGAAGCTTATCATATCGTAGCGTTAAGAATTTGGTTTGAAAATTTTATGCAGGGAATGGATAAAAATGGGACTTTTAACGCCTTGCAGTATGACGAATCCTTAAGACCTTATAAAAAGAATAGGATTCTAAGAAGCGATACAATTACACAAGCCAAAGCAAAAATACAATTAGTTAATAAAAGTTGTGGGTAAATTTAGAGAAAACCTCTAAAATAGGGCTTAAGTAAGGATATTTAAAGCAAAAAATTTGTATAATTCTTGTGGATTTAAGGTATCGGCTTTCTTAAAAAGGAGGGCGATATGGCAGAAGTTATAATTGCTATGTTAATTATGCTTTTGCTTATCCTAGCTGTGAAAGGCTAGAGGTAAGCAACATTCTTAAATTTCAGTTTTAATTTTATGCCACTTCCGCTTATAAAAGCCTTAAATCCCTTGCAATTCTAAAGCCACTTAAGCGGGAGTGGTTTTAGTCTTAAAGGGAACACGAAAAATCCTCTTTAGCGTTTGAAATACTTTTAGAAATTGTTTGATTCATTTCTCTTGTTGTTTGGCGTGGAGATTTATTTTTAATCTTTTGCTCTAGCTCTCTTAAAAATTCTGTATTATTTTTTTCTAAATGCTTAGAGAGTGTAGAAAATTCTTTGAAATTAAAAGATGAGATTTCTCGCTTATTTTTTAGATATTTTTCTAAAAAAAGGTATTTTTGCTCCAAATTTTTATCTATAAAAGCAATGTTTTGATTGATTTTGTCCAAATAGGAAATATGCACTTCACCTCTAATTGCCATTATGGAACATTTTACAAGAATTTTTTGCATTTCTAAGAGTTTAAAAGCATTGATTTTTTCTCCAAAGATTGCAGAATGTTTTAGATTGGTTTTGATATAGTCTAAAGTGAAATCTTTTGTGGATTCTTTTTGCAAAGCTATCTCTTTTTCAAAAAGATTAAGAAGAACTTGCTGTTTTTTGGGGAGATTCTTTCTTTTAAAATTATTTTTCAGAAATTCTAAATACTGCTCTTTCTCAAAAAGAGAAGCCCAATCATTAGAGAAGCTTTTGTTTGACTCCATATAATTGTCAGTTACATTTTTATCTCGCTTGAGCTTTGAAATTTCGGCGTCTATGTCCTTGTAATTGTTGCAAAAGAATTTAAATTTTTCATTTAAATTTTTTACTTCCTTGAATTGTTTGAAGTAGATTTTGTTGTTATTCATTTGATTTTTTAAAGCCTCTACAATGAGATTCTTTTTTTCTACTCTCAAATCCCAAATAAGTTTTCTTAAAGCTAATCTTTTTTTCTCTAAGTTATTGATTTTCTTTTCTAAGGAAGTGCGCTTGGATTCTAAAACATTGAGCAAAGAAATTTTAGAATTTAAGTTGATATTTTCTAAGTCTTTTAAATGTTTCTCTAAATCATTTTCTAGCTTCATTGTATTTTTATAATTGTAACCTCTTTGGTTTAAAGCAGTTGCAAAATCATTGCGCAAATTATTAAAGAAATATCTGATTTCCTCTCTATCTTTGAAGTGAAGTTTTTTATCTGTGATTTGGTTTCTTTTATTAAGTAGAATATGAATGTGGGGATTGTTTTGATGAAAATGCGGAACAAAAACAAAATCATTAAAGGGGAGATTCTTTTTGATAACTTCACACGCGCTTTGAATCAAATAAGAACGACTAACAAAAGTGTCTTGCTCTTTAATGCTAAAAACCAAATGCCACACATCTTTTGAATTGGCATTTGTGCCAAAATCTTTTTCCCATTTTTTTATGACTTCGGGTGTAGTTAATTCGTTATTTTCCCTATCATAGCAGTTGAATTTTTCACTATGCCTAATGCAGTAATTGAGTGCGTTTGTGAATCCATTTTTGTTTAAGTTTGAAATATTTTTCACCACCACTTGCTTTTGTGCATAGGAGGAAGAGGAATCTCCCTTGACATTTTTGAACAAATAGATAAAGTGATTTTGTGGATAGCTTTCTATCCCTTTTTTGCTAGATTGTTGTTTTACTTTCTTTGCTCTAATTTCCTCAAAATCAAAAAATAAAGCTTTATTTTTCTGCTTTTTAAACTCTCTAAAAGTTGGAAAATAGTTCAAAGCCAAAACAAGAATCCTTTTAAATAATTTGCTAATAAATTATAGCATAAAAATAAATTTTTAAAAGAAATTCTATAAACTCTAAGCACAGAAAAAAGAGGCTAAAAGCAATTATTGCAATATATTTTGCAGGATAACCCTCTAATGTATGCTTTTTTATAAAAAAAGTCTTTATAAATCCCTATAAATAGGGGATTTTATAAAGAGATTTTTTGCAAAAATGAAGTTTTTAGAAAAAGTAAAGAAATCTATTGGAAGTTTCTTTGAAAAAAGTTTTGAAATTTTGTTGCAATATTTTTTAAATCCCAGAGCAATATTTTTTAAGGATTCTCATAAAAGATTTTAAGGCTCATTGTCTAAGAAATTAAAATTTTTGTTAAATTTTATTTGCGGAATTTGTCATATTTTTTAAACCTCTTGTAACTATCTCTTATTGAATCTTACAACGCAATACTTTTTAAAGCTTCTTGTAACATTTTAAAAATATTTTAAGCAAAGCAATAGCCTTTAAACCCCTAATTTATAGCATTCTGTTTTAAGATTTTTCCGCAAAAATATGTTTTTGATAATGTTAAAAATCTTACTAAGATTCCATAAATTTTTCAAAAAAGGAGCATAAATGCTTAAAAGTTTTTTACAAAAAATTTCGTTTTTATTGTTTGTGAGTTTGCCTATGTTGGTTTTTGGTGCAAATGAAAGCGCACTTGGAAAATTCAAAGGTGAATTTGAAACACAAATTACAAGCACCGCGAGTGATATTGCTTCTATGGTAAATACTTTTGCAAGTGTGATTGGAATTTTGTGGCTTGTGATTCTGCTTATCATTGTAATGTTTAACAAAGAAAGAATGATGGAACATATCAAAGGCATTATCGCAGTTTCTGTAATTTTAGGAATTGTTTGGGGAATCTCTAAATCCCTAATTTAATCAAAGAATGAGCAATGTTAAATTCATTTTGTTACAGAGAATTAACTAAAAAGCCCAAAGCAAAAGGCTTAAGTATTACCTCTTGGACTATTTGGGCTTTTGCAAGTTTCATTCTTTGGTTTTTATTCCAACTTTATGCGATTCCTGTTGCTATTGTTATTTTGGCATTCCTCTACACTTTAGAATTTTTTGATGAGGATATTTACGATGTTATTCAAATGCGTTTTAAAATCAAATCAAAAAAATATTTTGCATAAACAAAGGTAAAAATATGTCTTTTTTTCAAAAATTTTTTCAAAAAAGTAAGCGACAAGAAAAGCCTCCTAAAGATTCGTCAAAAACTGAATTGTTTTCTTTGGTAAATAAAATTTTAAAAGACGGAGATAGTATTTTTACGATTCTGCAACCCAAAATTTTTTCTATGGCTTTAGAAAATAATATTGCGCAAAAATACAATGAGGAAATTATTGTAACAAGCGACAAAAATTTGTGTCTGGGATTTGAGTTATTCGGTTATAGTTATTCTGCAATCACACCAGAGGAGGAGCTTTCATTAAGCGAAGCAAGAAATCGCTTTTTTACTTCTTTAGGAGACGATGTGGCAGTAAGTATCGTCTGCAAAAAAGAAAAAATTATTTTGGACTATATTAAGCCCGAAATTAAAAATCCTTACGCAAAAGAAATTATAGATAAATGGGAAAATTTGCGTGAAGCTTATCAAATTGTCTATTATTTTATAATCTCCACTAAAAGCAAAGCCATTTTGGGAGAATTGAATAAATTTAAAGACAAATTTACTAAGGAAAAAGAGGAGGGGAATGGGATTTCTACCATAGAATTAGATAGAATCCAAAAACAAACAAAATCTATTAACTATGGCTTAGACCAAAAAGCAAATACACTAGAGGCTATTAAGCAAATTGTCAAGAATACTCTTAACGAATTTAAGCCCCGAGTGTTAAGCTCTGATGAGCTGATTAACTTCTTTGCGACCTATGCAAATAGCAGTAAAACAAACTTAAAATATAGCTATGAGCTTTTAACAGATTGCTATATTACAAGCGATGTAGAATTTAAAAAAGATTATATGATTTTTCATACAAACAAAGCGAATCATACGATTCTAACAGATGAAAATAATAATCCGCTAGAGCCTGCACAAACAAGTGAAAAAATCTATGCAAAATTTATTAGCGTAAAAGCCTATGAAACAGAAAATATTTCAAGCAATATAAGCACTGCGGTGTTAAGAGAGAATACAGAATATAGCATTTTTACTAATTGTGAAGTTGTGCCAAAAGAAAAGGCTTTAAAGCATATCAAAGATAAAGCGGTTTTTGCGGTGCAAGAAGCCAAAGAAATGCTAGAAGCGTTAGACCGAGACATACGAAGCGACAGAGAAAAACTCTTAGAAACAAGCTATTCCATTCTAATTCACGCTTTAAGCTTAGAAGAACTAAATGAGAAAGCTAATCGTCTTAAAGGCGTGCTAGAGAATCAATATTTAGCAATGATTGCCGAAACACTAAATCTTGCTCCTTTATTTTTCTCTTTCTTTCCAAGCAGAAGCAATTTGAATGCAAGAAAGAGAAGCTTGCAAAGTTCCAATCTAGCCACGATGATAAATTTAGAAAATGATATTTTAGGATTCAATAAAAATCGTTGGGGGAATGCACCTATTACGATTTTTAGGCATTTAAGTGGAAGCCCCTACTTTTTTAATTTTCACGCAACAAGCGGCAAAGAAGCTAGCGGGCATACAATGATTATTGGGGGAACAGGAACAGGAAAGACTGCCTTAACGCAATTCCTAATGGCAAATCTTTTCAAATATGATATTAATATTTTTGCAATGGATAAAATGCGCGGTATGCACAATTTTGCAAAATATGTGGGCGGGGAATATCACGATTTAGACGATGAATCGGGATTCAAACTCAATCCTTTTTCTTTGGCTAGAACGACTGAAAATTCCAACTTTTTAAGAGCGTGGCTAGCAATGATGATAGGGATTGATAAGAACGATATTCAAGCGATTAATAACATACAAGATACGCTCAAAAGGCTAGAAATGGTAGAGCAACCAAATTTTAAAGAGTTTCATAACTCCCTTGAAACACAGAACGACCCTAGCAAATTGGATTTAAAAATGGCATACCAACCCTTTTTGGATTCCATTTTCAATCATCAAGAGGACGCACTAAACTTTAAAGAACAGCTCTCTATTTTGAATATGGACGCAATTATTAAGGATAAAACACTAGCAGGACTTATGGCATTTTACATTTTCCATAAACTCTCCAATAATGCCAAAGCCACAAATAAAGGATTCTTTGTTTTTGTTGATGAATTGAAAGATTATCTAAATAATGAGATTATGCGCGAAAAACTACTAGAAGCGATTTTGGAAGTGCGAAAAATTAATGGTGTGGTAATGGTAGCCACACAAGATATTGGATTTTTCAAAGAAATTCCCAAAGGTAGTTCCTTTATTAACAATATGGTAAATTTTTTAATTTATCCCACAAAAAACGAACAAACCTTAGAAGATTTACGCACAATGGCAAATTTGACAGGTAATGAAATTTCATTTTTAAACAAAACGAATCCAACCGAACGCAAAATTCTACTAAAAAGAGGGGATTATTCCGCTATTTTAGATGTGAATTTGTCAAGGTTGCAAGGACATTTAAATGTCTTTAGTTCAGACGCGGGAGATGTCAAGAATCTTAAAGCATTGAAAAGAGCCTATGGGGAAAAAGAGTGGCGAGAGCTATATATAAGAGGGCATAGAATGCCCGATGAGGATTATTAAGGAGAAAGAATGAAAAAGATTTTGATTTTAAGTTTGGTAATTGTAGGTGTAACTTTTAGTTCTTGTAGCAGCAAACACGCCATTAAAAGAAGTCCTTGCGCTTGTTATGATGTCGCAGTCTTACAAAAAGATAGAGGCTAGAGATGATAAATTTAAAAGACCCAAATTATATTTTTCAATTAGAAAAAAATATTACAAAAATCCTATTTATTCTAGTTGTGATTCTAAGCGGATTGTTGTTTTTAGCCCTTTTTACACTTGCGATTCTAATGCCACTAAAAGAAACAAAACCTTATTTAGTTTTCTTTTCAGAGCCACAAGGAAGTTTTTTTAGAATAGAAACGCAAGGTTTTAATGTGCGTAACGACATTGCGCTTTTGAAATCGCTTTTAGCAGGTTATGTGATTAAGCGAGAAACAATCAACCGCATTGATGATGATATGCGTTACAGAGAAGTAGCACTACAAAGCGAAAATAAAGTTTATAAAATATTTCAACAAGCAGTAACTCAAAGTGGTTCAATTTATCAAACAAGGAATCTTTACCGAGAAATTGAAATCATCAATAGCCAAATTCTAAGCCAAGATGTCGCAACCGTAGAATTTATTGCAAAAGAAAGACAAGGCGAGTTACAAACAGGCTACCAACGCTACAAGGCTACACTTAAATTTGGATTTGAACCAAAAGAGATTAGAGAAAATGCGATTCCATTAAATCCAACAGGATTTATCGTCTATGAATATGCCTTAAGTAAAGTCAATATTGAAAAAGACGGAACAATGAAAGCTATTGCGCAATAAAGGGTAAAAAATGAAAAAATCTATCGCAACAATCACTATTAATAGCTTGCTTTTTTGCAATATCTTGTTAGCAAATGACCCAAATGCTTTAAACCAACCCGAAATAGAAGCTATTATACAAGAGCGACAAGAGGAAGTGGATAGAATAATGGCAACAAGGCAACAAAGCGGAGAATCTTTGTTTGCACAAAAGCCTACCACAGAGGATAAGAATAAATATATTTCCAATAATGTAAGCATTCATAGCAATCAAGAGAGCTATACTCCACCAATGCAATACGAACAACCGCAATCATATCCACAAGAAATTCCAGCTTACACTGAAGAGCAGTTACTCTTAATGAAACAGGCAATAAGAAATAAAGATTTAAGGGCAGTGCAAAAAAAGTTTTTAGAAAAGAAATATACAGGATTTGAGAATACAATACAAATCCCTTATGAAGAGAACAAAACACAAAAAATCCGCACACGCTTCACAATGGCTACCACTATCATTTTTGAAAGTGAGGTAGAAAGCTATATTTTGGGCGACCAAAGCGGATATAAGGTAGAAGAAATACCCAATATGCCCAATGCCATTAGTGTAAAACCTTTTTTAATCGGCATTGATACAAATCTAACGATTTTCACAAGAGACAAAAAAATCCATAATTTTTTCCTCTATTCCACCGATTATAAAAATAAGGAATTGCCGAACTTGCTTGTTAAGATTCTTGATGATGAGAGCAGAATTTTAACGCAAGAGCAAATGGAGGAAGAAGCTAGAAAATACTTTGTAATTAAAGAAGGAATCGCAGAAATTAAAGTGGAAAGAGAACAAATGAATTTCTCTTACAGCAAAAAAGCAAAAAAATACAATGAATGGCTCATTCCTAGCGAAGTTTTTAGTGATGACACTTTTACTTACTTCAAATATGAAAAAAAGAACAATGGCAAGATTCCAGCAGTTTTTGCAGTTATTGACAAGTATGATACACCTGTGGAAACAAAAGTCATCGGCGATTGGATTATCGCAGAGACTAGAAACGATAAATGGACAATTTGGAGTGGAGAATCTTATGTCTGTATTGAAAAAATAGACAACAAAGATAAAGAAAAATCAAAAGAACAAAAGGCTCAAAAATGAAAAAGCTTCCATTTATTGCCTTAACTCTTTCTCCATTTTTTGCTTTAGCAAATCCTAGCGAAAATATTTTAAAAGACGAAAAGGCAATTCATCAACAAAGCTTAGATTATCTCTTTGATTCTAAATTTCCATTAGATGATTATACTTATAAGAAAAAGGCAAATCCTAACAATATTGTAGAGTTTGAAAAAAACAATGAAATTAAAACTACAATAGATAAGGAATCAGAACTTAGAGCCAAAGAAGAAGAGTTTGAAAGAAAAATAGCAGAAATTCAAAAGAAAGCAGAAACAAAACAAGAGAAGTTAGCTCCACAGCAATCTACTAAAAAGAAAGTAAATCTTACACCGCAACAAAGAATGGATATTTTATTGCGTGATTCTATTCTTGCAGAAAGAGGCAATCAAGAAATTTATTTCTCACGAGGTGCTAATCCTTATGGAGTAGATTCTTTTTCTAATCAAGAAAATATTGACAATGCAACTAATGAACACAAGCTCTTTAGAATGGTAAGGGCAGGGCGACTAATCCCAGCTACTTTAACCACAGCAATTTCAAGCGACTTAGCAGGGATTGTCAGTGCGCAGATTGAAGAGGACATTTATGCCACAATGGGCAGAGCGGTAATGATTCCAAGAGGCAGTAAGGCGATTGGTTATTATCAGAGCAGCAGTGAAATCACAGGACACGCAAGATTGCAAATAGAATGGAGAGAAATCATCACTCCTCAAGGCGTGAATATCT
Organism: uncultured Helicobacter sp.; assembly: GCF_947367035.1. Classification (GTDB taxonomy): domain Bacteria; phylum Campylobacterota; class Campylobacteria; order Campylobacterales; family Helicobacteraceae; genus Helicobacter_D. The sequence continues at coordinate 18,126 of NZ_CANBCA010000015.1, read as the reverse complement.
TACTTACTGACGCTAAGACTTCAGATTCTATGGGCAGAAGCGGGGTAGAGGGTGATTTAAATAATAGAATGTGGCAACGCTTTGGGATTCCTTACACGCTCTCAACTCTTACTAATGTATTGCTACTATCCATTGCTACGCGCGATAACAATAGCAATTCTAATCAATACAGCGATTCTATTTATAGTCAAACCCAAACCGATTTAAGTGCAATCGTGCAAGAAATCTTAGCACAGCAAAAAACAATTAAACCCGTTGTAGAAATTAAAGCAGGAAGTAGAATTTTTATTGTGCCAACGCACCACATTTGGTTTCCAAAACCTAAGAAAAATGAAATTATGACGCAATATTTTAAATAAGGAGAAAATATGAATTTTGAAAATGTAACAGAATTTATTAACACTATGTATCAAAACAACAAAACACTTGAAAGAAAAAAAGAATCTCTTTTAAAGTTGGTGAAACAGATTCAAAAAGATGAAGCAAAACTGCATTCGCAAAAGATAAAAGCACAGAAAATATTAGAAGAAATCCTCGCTTTAGAGAAAAAAACCAACGAAGAAAATGCGCAGTAAAGCTTAGAATATGACAAACATTGAAGTAATTAAAGAATCACAAGAGATTAGCGGGATTCTAAAGACATTGCTTACCTATTTGGATAAATATTTAGATAGGACGCAAAATGGAAATGCCAATGAATTAATTGTCAATAGAGAATTTGAAATATGTCTTGATAAAGGCACACAATGGGAATATATCCACGATGAGAAGCTCAATATATTCTTTTTGGATAGCTTTGTTAAAGAGTTAGCTACAAGAAGAGGATTGAATTTTAATAAGGATAATCCCACCTTATCGTGTGAATTGCCAGCTCCTTATCTAAGATATAGATTGCAAGCGCAACACGAAAGTGTTTTATATAACACAAAAATAGGAATGTCAATAAGGATTCCAAGCAACCAGCGTTTTGCATTAGAAAACTTCGTTTTGAGTGAGAATTGCATAAAACAAGGTTGGGATTACGAAAAGATTAAACAGCTCGTGCGCGACCATAAGAGTATTTTAATTAGTGGAGGAACAGGCACAGGCAAAACGAGTTTTTTAAATGCCTTAGCTAGTGAAATAGATTCAAATGAAAGAATTGTAACCATAGAGGATTCGCAAGAATTATCTCTTGCTAATCAAAATATTTTACAACTTGCAGTGCCAAAGATAGAAACCAATAAATACAGCTACAAAATGGCAATAGACAATGCCTTGAGATTAAGACCCGATAGATTATTGTTAGGGGAAATTGATATGCGTAATACTTTGCCTTTTCTTAGGGCTTCTAATACAGGACACGAGGGAAATTTAAGCACTCTCCACGCAAATAATCCAAAGGACGCTATTAAAGCCATTGGGATTAATGTAACACTAGGCGGTGGAATGCAAAATCCCGACACTAAAATGCTTAATTCCTACATTGCAAGTGGTGTGGATTATATCATTCAGATTAAACGCATACAAAATCAAAGAGTGGTAGCAGAGATTCTAAATCTCAAAGAAATAGACATTAATAGCATAGAGTAGAAAAATGAAAAAAGAAATCAAAAGCACAAGAGTAGGATTTTACCTTAATGAAAACGACCAAAAAATGCTACAAAGCTTAAAGAATCGCAAAGGCATTACAAAAAATGCAGTCATTAGAGAAATGATTAAAGAAAACTACTTCAGGGAGGACGATTCTCAAGAAAGCAAGAATATCTCTTATTTGATTATGCTCAATAAAACTTTCATTGACAATATCCACCGCATAGGAAGTAATATTAATCAAATTGCCTATCATCTCAATGCAGGCAAGGAATCAAATAGCCAAATAGAAAGTATTGTGAAAAATATGAATGAGATTAAAGCTATTCTTGCAGAATATAAAGAAGTTTTAAAAAAAGACAAAATCCACAATCTTTTTAAACAACCAAAATATAAGAGGGCAAAATAATGGGTAAAAAAATCACATTGAAACAATGGCTCTTAGGCTTATTTGTTTGTATTGTTCTTGGAATCATCTTTTTCTTTGCTTCTGTTAAATATATCTTTAATCCTAATTTTGCAGATATTTTTCACACAGGATTCTTGTTGCTCCAAAACTTAACAAGTGGTAAATTAAAATTTAAAGCCTATTTAACCATTCTTTTTGCGCTTATGCCTTTGGGTGTTTTAATTGTGTATTTCTTTATTCATAGCAGCAAAGGCTTGGAAGATTATGGTAATGCTTCCTTTGCAAAAAAAGAGGATTTCGCAAAAATGGGAATTAACAACGAACAAGGCTTGATGCTAGGTTGTTTGCACAAGAAAAATGGTGAAATAGAACAATTCTTAAGGTGTGTAAGCCCGCTATCTTGCTTGATTGTTGCTCCGCCGGGAACGGGTAAAACTGCTTCTATTGCTTTGCCCAATCTCTTTACTCTTGTTTGCTCTGTGGTAGTTTTAGACATTAAAGGAGAACTTTTTTATCTTAGCGCAGGATATAGACAGCAAAAATTTGGACATAGAATTTTGCGATTCTCTCCCCTTTATCCTAGTGAAAATACAATGTTTTTTAATCCTTTTGATAAAAAAGTGATTGTAGATATGGATTATGTCAAGATGAAACAACTTGCAGACCAAATCGCAGGAACAATTTTTGTAGGTGAAAAAGGTAAAGAAAACGACCATTGGATTGTCAGTGCCAAAACATTATTTACTTTCTTTGCTACTTATTTTATGCAAAAAAATAAGCATACAAGTTTAGGAGAGATTGCTCAAGCCCCTAAAAAAGATTTTTATGAGGTAATTCCTGATGACATTAAATTGCAATTTGGACTAGCAACGCAGGACGAATTTACGCAAAAACTCAAAAGAGACCTCTCTAAAGATTCAAGTAAAGCCTTTTTTAAAGCAGTTGCAAATGATGAGAGTTTGCACGACATTACAAGAAATCAAGCTAATGCTTATACCATTGTCGCAGACAATGAATTTGCAAGTGTGAAATCTACCTTTGACACTTTTATGGCTGTATTTCAGAATCCCAATGTAGATAATGCGACTTCAAAAATGAGCTTTGATTACTATGATTTAAGAAAAGAAAAAATTAGTTGCTACATTGTAATTCAAACAGAGGATATTGATATTCTAGCTCCTCTAATTAGAATCTTTGTAGAGACAATGTTTAAAAAATTGATGAGTGGAGAGGGAAATTCTGACCCCAATAAATTTATTTATTTTATTGGTGATGAATTTGTGCGTTTTGGGAAAATGCCATTTTTATTAGAAGCTCCTGCGCTTTGTAGAAGTTATGGATTGATTCCAATCTACATTACACAAAGCTATGAGCAGATAAAAAAATACTATGGTGAAGATGATTTGAATATCTTAAGAAGCAATGTTGGCTACCAAGTTGTCTTTACGATGAACTCTGCAAAAGACGCCGAAGAGTTAAGCAAAATGATAGGCAAATTTACAAGAAAGAAGATTTCACGCTCGCAGGGCAATTTGGATTTAATTAAATCTAGTGATTCTACTTCAAGCGAGGGATATGAGCTTGTCCCAGCACAAGATATTTTAAATATGCCTAACACAGATATTTTAATTCTAGTGCGTGGATTTGTGAAACACCCTATTAAAGCAAAAGTGAATTATTGGTTTAAAAATCCACAATGGAGTGGCGCAGATAAAATTCCTCTAAAATCTAATGAGGAAATAGAAAAAGAAAAAAACGAACAAGAACTCCAAAAAACAGAAGCAGAAAAGGAGCAAATAGAAACTGAAAGTGAAAGCGCAAGAAAATCTTATATGCAAGTTGTCAATGAAAATCCATTTCCAACTAAAGAGAATAATGAATCACAAAGAGTGAATCCTTATGTGCAAATCGTAATAGATAAAAATGAACTAAAAGCACAGCAAATCCTAGCGAGCAGAAAAAGACAAGAAGCAATAAGACAAGAATTGCAAGAAGAACAGAAAGTGTTAGACACAATTCAACCTTTTACAGAAAAGGAAAAACAAGAAATTATCCGACAAACACAAGAAATAAATACAGAAAATCCGCAAACAGAGGAGAAATTAGAGAACACAGAAACAGAGCAAACTTCAAAAGATAAAATTGCTTATATTGAAAAGGCGTTAGGGGAAAATGGATATAAAACTTTCTTGCTTCACTTAGCCTCCCCTGATGATTTGGACACTACTCCAACCGAAATTAAACTAGAGCAAATGAGAAATCTAATGGCAGAAAATAAAATTCCAATCAACACAATTAAAGACATTATCCAAGAAATTAAAAACAAGGAAGCAGAAGAGCCTTAAGGAGAATCTTAAGGTTTGCGATAATAGTAAGCTAAAATAAGTCTAACCTAAGTATTAGATTTATTTTAGCCTATGTTTATCCCTGAATGTAGGCTAAAAAAATTTTAAAGGAGCAAAAATGCCAACTGAAGATTCTAAATCAACAGCAGAGGAAAAACCGCTTAAGCTATTTAATCCATACGAGAAATACACTCCCGATGAGATTAGAGCATTTAATGAAACTTATTTTGAGCATTTGCTGCAAGAAACACAAATAAGCGGATTAGAGCCAACTTCTGATTATGACAAGGAGGGTAATCCAATAGAATATTTGGAAGTTAAGAGCGGAGACCAAAGCGAGTAATTTTGTTTAGTATTTTGGACACTTTAGATTTCGTGAATCTTGATACTTTAGATTTTAAAATCTTGATACTTTAGATAAGGAGAATATTATGCCAGCAGTAGAAGAAACAGCAGTCGCAGAACCCAAAAAAAGAATAGATTGGGAAAAAGCAACCAATGCCGAAAGATTGGAAAATGTCAATAAAGGAAAAGTTGCGATTATCTCACACGCAATGTATGCGACAAGAGATAAACTATTCTTGAATCAGCCAATGACACAGGACAAAATGGATAAAACCATTCCTTATGATGTCGCAACAGGTAAGCCTTTTATGGGATTAAATAATGCTTTATTAAGAACATTTGCTAATGGAAATGGCTATAAGAGCAATGATTTCATTGAGATTAAAGACGCTTGGAAATTAGGAGGAGAACTTAAAAGCTACAAAGGTATCACAAAAGAGGGCGAACCTTATGACAAAAAACCGCCTTGTTACCGCTTGGAGTATATGGCTACTTGGGAACTAAGGGATAAAATTGACCCAAAAACCAATAAGCCAATGACGGCAGTTAGTGAAAAAACAGGGCGAACCTATGTCGTGAAAGAGCGGGTGGATTTGCCAGAGCCAAAACTGCAAACCAAATCACTTTACCATATTAGCGAATTTAAAGGGCTTGATAAGAGCCAATTTAAAGAGCGCGATATGAATGCGATTAAAAATTACAGAGAAAAACTAGCAAATGGTATCGCCAATGGACTACCAAATCTCCAAAGAATTGGTATTGAAGGTGTTGTCGCGGATTCTTTAATGCGTTTTATCAATGCGCAGAATAAAGGACAAGAATATACGCCAACCCAAGCACATATCAATATGATTAACAAAGCGCAATTTCAAACACAAGAGAAAGCGCAAGAAAAAGAAAATCAAGGGAGAGGGCGATAATTTGTTAAGTATTTCTTAGAGAATCAGCCAAGAGTTTTTTAGAATCTTTAAAGGAGCATTTGCTTCCTTTAAACGAACAAAAGGAAAAGAATGTTACTTAATTTTTTAAATTTTTTAGGATTAAACGAAACAAATCCCACAAAAACAAACCAAATCACAACACAAGAAACCAAAGAAAATATTAAAAAAAGAGATATTCCTTATAAATTAGAATTAGATTCTATCCCTTTACAAAAGACGACAACAAAGCGCGTTACTCAAGTAGAGGGTAATGCCATAATAGAAAAAGAAATCATCACAACACAAACTTGTAATGGAGAATCCATACAAGAAAAAACACAAACAAACATTCTTTCAACACAAACTTTTTCAAAAGGAATCTAAATGGGAGAGGAAAGTGCAAAAGGCTTATTTGAATCACTTTTTGGACAATTACACGAAATTGCTTCCAATCTCGTGGGTATGATTTATGGTGTAGGACAAGCAATATTTTTTAATGGATTGGCTTATTCTTTTATAGGATTAATTGCGATTTTTTGGCTCATCAAAAGATTGCATAAGGGCGGAATTGACAAAGAAGACGCTTACCAAGCTTTGATTTGGATAGTCATTGTAAGCATTGTTTATGTCATAATGAGAAACGAGGGGGCTTATTATGAGTTTCTGAATTTGCTAGATTTGCCTATCAATTATGTTTCTGCCATTACTGCTCAAAGTTTTGGAAGCACAGATTTTGCGACAAGTTTTGGAAATGGGATTGATACTTTAAATAATGGAATGAGCGCGATATACGAAAGTTTATTCAAATATTTTAAAAAACAAGGTAAAGGAGTTATGTTTGATGACCCTACATTTATCAGTGCCATATATGCAGGCATTTATATGTTCTTTTGGGGATTAATGTGGCTAACCTATATGATTTTAATCCTAGCTATTACTTCCATTTGTATCGTTACAAAGTTTATGGCAACAATCATTTTGTCCATTGCGCCTATTGTGATTCCTTGCTTAATGATGAATCAACTAAGGGGATATTTTTTCTCTTGGTTGAAGCTTTATCTTTCTTATTCTATGTATGCGCCGATTGCAATGATTATAGGCAATTTCCCTATGGTAGCATTGAATAAAGTAGAGTTAATACCAGATAATGCTTCACAACTAGAGCAAGTCATTGCAAGTTTAACATTTATATTTTTCAAGCCTTTAGGATTGATGATAGTTGCAGTCATTGCAATTATGATTTTAATGAAAGTTCCAAGTTGGGTAAATCAAATTTTAGGCACTCAAAATGACGATGCAGTAGGATTAGCACCTCTAAAAGCCGCGGGTTCTGCGGTTACAACAGGTGCAATGACAGGGGGAGCAGGATTAATAGCAGGAGCAGGAATCAAAACAGCATTAGGAAGAGGCTTAACATCAATGTTACCTATGGGACAAACTGCAACAAAATTATATGATGGTTTTAAAAAGAGCCAAAGTGGCATAAGTAATGGAAAAACAAGTGCTACTTCTGATTTTTTTAAATAAATTCAATAAAAAGGAGATAGAATGAATTTAAGCAATGCGCTTATCATCATTGAAAGCCCAAATAAAGTGGAAAAAATCCAAAAAATCACAGGTGCAAAAGTCATTGCAACCGCAGGACACTTTAAAGGTTTAACGCAAGATTTTTTAAAAGATTTTGATAGTTATGAGCCAATTTTTGACTTTACCGATGATAGAAAAAAGAAAAATATCTTTAATGCCATAAAAGAATCAGAGGGCAAAGAGGTTTATATCGCCACAGACCCAGACAGAGAGGGCTACGCTATTGGTTACTTTTTTTATCAAATGCTGAAAAACAAAAAACCAAAGAGCATTAAAAGAGCAGAATTTTTTGAGATTACAGAAAGTGGGATTGATAAAGGTATCTGTAATGCGATTCCATTTTCACAAAGCAATATGAAAATGTTTGAAAGTTGGAAAGCAAGGGCAGTAGGGGATAAATTAGTAGGCTTTATTCTAAGTTCAAAATATTCGGGAGTATTTAAAGAAAAAATTAGTGTAGGTAGAGTGCAAACTCCTGTATTAGCCTTAATCGTGCAAAGACAACGAGAAATTGAAGCTTATGAGAAACTGCCCTTAAAAGAAAAGGTGGATTATAAAATTAAAGCAATTTCTAGTAAAAATGGTAAAGAATTTTATCTAATAAACAACAATCTTTACAATGATAAGCAAGAGGCTCTTTCTATCATTAATGATTTGCCAAATATTGCAAAGTGCTACGAAATTGAAAGCAAAGAGACTAAGAGTAGTCCCAAAGCCCCCCTTAGAACTTCGCAACTCCAAGAGTTTGCCTCTAAGACTTTAGGAATCTCTACAAGTAGAGTAATGGAATGCGCACAAGCCTTGTTTGAAAAAGGACTAATAACCTATCATCGCACGGATTCCAATGCGCTTTCCAAAGAGTTTTTGGACGAATTACAATCTTATCTAAGCAATGAGGAATGGTATCAAAGACGAGAATATAAAGCAGGAGAACAAAGCCAAGCAGAAGCACACGAAGCGATTAGAATCACACATTACCACTCACAGAGCCAAATAGAATCTCTAATTCAAGAATCCAATATCAAACAAGAACTTCAAGGAGATTGTAAATCTCTTTATACACTCATCTATCAAAATACAATTCTTTCGCAGGCAAAAGATTGTATTAACTCCATTACAGACTACACCTTTACGATTAAAGCAATGCTTTTTCACATTAAAAGCACAAAATGCTTGTATAAAGGCTTTAAGGGCGTGTTTGCAGAAGAAATAAGCGAAGAGGAGGAAGATAAAGAGATTCAAGAAGTAGAGTTTAGCGAGGGAGAAGAGATTGCCATTGCTAAACTTGATACGCAAGAGGTAAAGAAAAAAGCTCCAAGCTCCTATAAAGAAAGTAACTTCATCTCCCTTTTAGAAAAAAATGGAATAGGGCGACCTAGCACCTATGCGACCTATCTCCCTACTTTAATAGAGAGAAGCTATATTATTTTAGAGAAAAAAGGCAAAGAAAGCATTATTATTCCTACACAAAAAGGAATTAGCCTTATTGAAACGCTAAACAACAAAGAGGAATGGATTACAAAAGCCCAATTCACTAAAGAAATGGAAAATGTCTTAGATTGTATTGCAAAAGGAGAATTACAATATACAGACTTCATACGACCTCTACACCAAAAAATGGAATTTGCTCCCATTAACGAAAAAGACACAAAACCAAGCGAAAAACAAATAGCCTATGCAGAAAAACTAGCAAAAGAACAGGGCATAGAGATTCCAAAAGAGATATATGAGGATTCTAAAGAGTGTAGTGCTTTGATTGAAAAACTAAAAAAGACTAAAGCTCCTAAACCACCAAGCGAAAAACAAATCAAACTAGCAGAGGATTTAGCAAATAAAAATAATCTGGAATTACCAAAAGGCTACAAAGATGATTATCAAGTGTGTTCCGCATTCATTGACAAATGCTTTAAAAGCAAAAAATAAGAATATTCCACGCAGAATCAAATATCGCGCGTGGAATAGGGTGAATGGAATCGTAATGACAATTTTCAAGCTATTATAAAATATTAAAAAATAGTTTTTAATGTTTTTAAAATTTTTTAAAATATTTTTAACTATTTTTTAACATTTTATAATGTTAAAAAATATTTTTAAAGGATAGTAAATGAATATCGTAACACTCTGTGGATATTTAGGTAATGAATGGGAGAGCAACATAAGCACTGAAGCAAATGGCGAAAAATGGTTTGCAAGAAATGTCCTTGCAATCTCTAAGGCTTGGACAAACAAGAAAGGACAAAAAGTAGAGCAAACTTCGTGGATTCCAATCGTGATATTTGGTAAAAATGCAAAAACAGCAGTAACTTACACAACAAAAGGAAATGGTTTTCTTTTAAATGGAGAGTTGATGACAGAGCTTTATCAAGTAACAGACGAAGCAACAGGAGAAATTAAAAATAGGCAGTCGTGGCAAGTGATTGTGAAACAATTTGATTTAAAGGCGAGCAACAATAAAAAGCCAATGGATACTGAAGTGCAAGAGGAAGAGGATAAAAGCATAAAAGCAAGCGGGGATATAGAAATCGCTTATCACGATGAAAAGGGTAATGTGATTCCGATTCCAAATCCGATTCCGCAACCAATGCAACCTGCATAATATTAAATGTTTGGAGGAAAAGGAGAAGGAGGGATTCCTCCTTTTATTTAGTGCAATCCTTGTGTTTTATCAACAATATAAGGGCAAGAATTACCTTTTTTTGTATTAAGGCATTCTACATAGATAAGCTTATAGTCTGTATCGCTTTTGTAGGCAAAAATCATATCTACATATTGCTTTGTTTTATCTTGTGTCATTTCTGCTACAAAATCTCTTGAGCGCACAAAAGCTTTTTCTCCTAGTTTTAAGAATGGAACACTTTTTAAAGATTCATAAGAATATAGTTTATAATCAGGATATTTTTCTTGCACTTGCTTTACTCCATAATCATAAAGCTCACTATTATAGCCATTATTTTTAAGCGCGACTAATCCATTATCCCCACACGCTACAAAAAAACTCGTAATACCTGCTAATAGCAGCAGTTTAAAATGATTTTTCATCATTTCTTTTCCTTTATTTTGAAATTTGAATGAGCGAAATTATATAGAATCAATACTAAATAGCGTTTTAAAGTTTGCTTGGTATCTATGTATGTTATGTATGGGGAATACCCCTTAAAAAAGGGAAAAAAGTTTGTTGTTAGTTTATTGTTGTTGTGGGGGCGGGATTATCACAGAAAAAATACTTTTTTTATTGTAAAAATATATTAAAAAACTTGATTTTTTAGTTTTTTTATTGTATAATTATAACATAAAAATTAAAAAGAAAGGTTGTAAAAATGGGAAATAGGTGTGTCATTACAAACAAAGAGAAAACAAGGGCGATTTATCAACATTGGAATGGTGGAATGGATAGTATAGAGCCACTCTTAAAAGTGGCACGAAGTTTGGGGGGCGGATTTGATAAGCTCTCTGAAATTTCTTTTAAGGTATTTGATGGCGAGGAAATAAACTATGAGGAAGCGGATACTGATAATGGGGATAATGGAGTGTATATCGTAAATGACGATTTGGAGATTATCGGTAGAGAGTATCAGCGATACCCTGAACAAAGAGAACACGACCCTTTAGAAATGGTGCTTTTCATTTATCTTAGCTTTAAACTTGGTGATGATTCAGAGGTTAGAAAAATGCTTGATTTGTTTAAAGAGCTGCAAAAAGAATCGCGAAACAAAAAGGGGCAATAATGCGCAGAAAAGAAAGTTATTACTTGCAGTTGCAAAAGGAGTTTCAAAGCTTCTTGCAAACTTTGGAGAATCAAGAGCTTTTTCTTTTAAAGTCGGTTGTTTGCACGAAAGCCTTTAAGGAATACTTGAAAGAAAAAGAAATAAACAAGAGGATTCCCTCTTTGTTTAAATATTATGGAATTGACACAAAGGAGGCTATGCAATGAAAGAGGGCTATAATATACAGGCGATATTACAAACAAATTCAAACTTTTCTGAATCTCAAAATCGCTACTTTTCAACAATCATCGGACATAATTTACAAAATCATTCTATCATCATTAAAGAATGTGAAAAAGAAAAGATTTTGCATTATTTTCAAGAGGCTTTCAAGCTAGATTTTATTGATATGGTAAGATTTGAAGACAGGGAGCTTGGAGTTTTAATAAAGCTTAATGAGGAATATCGGCTAATCAAATTTCTTGAAACGCCTTTTGATGATGATAGCGTTACAGAAATGAAGCAAAGGCTAGAGAAAATAATTTTGAAAGAAATAGAGATTAATAAAATATTTTAAAATGTTAATAACATTTTATAATGTTTTAAAACATTATAAAATATTTATTTATATAATTTCAAATTAAAGGAGTAAAAATGGTTTTTTCCATTTGTAACGAAAAAGGCGGTAGCGGCAAAACAACTTTTGCCATTAATCTTGCAACCAAGTTAAACGAGCAGGGCAAATGCCTTGTAATAGACCTAGACCCACAAAAGAGCGTTAGTGCATTCCTTTCTTTCAGAGAGAAAAAAAATATGCCTTTTGATTTTAAAAGCAGTCATAGCAAAGAATTACAAGAGCTCATCAAACAAGCAAGAAAAAGCTATCAAAATATTGTAATAGATACAGGGGGTAGGGATTCTGCCGAAATGCGTAGTGCGATGATTTATAGTGATATTTGCATTATTCCGACTATCCCTAATGGTTTAGATGTGGTGGTTTTAGATAAAATGTTAGAATACCTCAAAGAAGCCAAAAAGATAAATGGGAATTTAAAGGGCGTAGTTGCTATTACAAAAGCTACAACGAATCCATTTTTGCATTATAAAATAGGGGAATTTCAAGACTTTATCAAGAATAAAAACACCCAAAATGATTTTTTCTTATTAAAAAATATCCTCTTTGAGCGAGAAGCCTTAAAAGAAGCAATCTTGCAGGGTAAAGGCATTGTGGAAGAGGGAATCAAAAATTCCAAAAGAGCAAGAGAGGATTTTCTAAAAGTTTTTCAAGAATTAATGGAGATAAGCGAGGTGAGCAATGAATAAATTTGAATCCAAAAACAAAGAAATCAAAGAAAGCGAAGTGGAAAATTTCATTAGCAAAAAATCGGCAAATAGAGGACGAAAGCCAATTAATCAGGAGAAAAAGAAAACAAAGATTGTAAGCCTTTATTTCTCTGAAAGTGATTATCAAATCATCAAAGAAAAAGCGGAAAAAAAGCGATTAAGCGTTAGTCAATATATTGCTTCAAAAGTTTTTGAGGAATAGGGGGATGTCATTTTTTACCCCCTTTATCCCTTAAAGTTATTTTTTGTTTTAGAGTATAAAAAACTACAATACAACAATAGCTTAAGGGAATCAAAATTCCAATTCCATAGCCTAGAATCACATTTTCTAACGCTTCAGATGTCTGCCTTAAGGCTTCTGCTATTTGTTTCATTTTTTACTCCCTTTATCCTTATCCTTTAAAACCATTAGTTCCTTAACGCCTATGTGTTCAGCTATCAAACTTATTAAGAAGTCATACTTTTTTGCTTTTGCATAATTCTCTAACCACGAATCTACCCAAGCAGAAGTTTGATTCTTTTGATTCCAATTCGCTACTGTTTGATAAGGCATTCCGATAATGGTGGCAAATTCTTTTTTTGTGAGATTTAGCTCTGTAAGCCTTTTCTTAAAAGATTCTATTTTCATTTTTGATACTCCTTTAATTTAAGATTCGCATTGATTCTTTCTAACTCCTTTTGCACATAAGAATAAATCTCCTCTGTTGGTTCTACATTATGCTTTCCTTTCATCTCATAGAGGATAAATTTCTCTTTCTTTTTTGAAATCTCTAAGGTGTAATCTCCTTGATAGTCTAAATGATAGATTGCACTTGTGCCTCTATTGACTTTATCTTTTCGTGTATAAACACAATTATTTTGCTTCTCTCCTTGTAAAAAAAGCTCTCTTTCTGTTTTAAGCAGTTTAAAGTTTTTAGGTAGCTTCAAATGGATAAAAGATTGATGAATTTTTAATTTTTTACTTTTTGTAATCTTACTTTCATTGAGTTTTTTGATTAGTAAATCGTGTTCTTGACTAATTCTTTGGGGAGATTGGATTTTAAGATTAATCTTTGACTTCGTCTCATAGATTAACTTTGTATAATCTTTCAATATAAATTCATTATTGTAGTATTTGTATTCCTCACCTCTTAATTGGATTGTTTTAAGTAAGTAATAATAATAGAGGTTTAAGACTTTAAATTTCTTTCTTTTGTAAAAAATATCACAAGTTCGTTCAAAAAAAGCTTCATCAGATTTTATTTTAGGGCAATCTTTGCTTAATACAAATTGATAGAATTTGTTTTGTTCTTTTTCCTCTATGAATTGTAAAAAGATTCCAAAGGATAGAGCAGTGAATAAATCTAGCTTGTTAAGATTAAAAGGGATTTTAAGATTTAAGGCTGATTCTACAAAGTCTTGGATAGTATGAGATTCTTTTAATAGATTAAAATCTACTTTGAGATAAGATAAAAGAAAAGTGGGCAATAAATTCAAATCTTTAAGAATAGGAGTATGGATTCTTTGTAAAAAGCAATTTCTTAAAATTTCATCACCAAAGAGATAATCGCATTCTTTTGTTTTAAAAATTTTTGTGTTAAATTGTTTTATGGATTCCCCATTTTCTCTTTTCCACTTTTTGTAGATTTTAAAAACACATTCGTTGTTTTCTTTGAGGATAATAAATTTTCTCTCCTCTATTTTAGATTCTACAAAAGTAGATTTTTCTTTTTTTAGGAAAACTTGGTTTTCACTAAGCAAAATATCTTTTGTTTGTATATCATAGCGGAGAGAATAAAAAAGGATTTTGCGTTCTTGTATTTCATTAATCCCAAAACTAAACCTTAAGTTTTTATTTGCCTCTAAGATTTTTTCTAAATAATCAAAGAGAGAATTGGGAATTAGATGCAATTCAAGATTTAAAGTGCAAGAATATCTAAAAATAGAATAATTTCCTTTTGTGCTTTCTACAAAAGACATAAAAAGCTCATCTTTTTGCCATTCTCTTAGAATAGGGAACTCTCCTAAGAGATTTTCATCAATGGAGCTAAAATCTAAGGGTTTGTAAGACTGAATGAGATTCTGAATCTTTTGCATTGTTAATTCTCTAAAGATTCTAGTAACTCTGGGTTTTCGTGGATATTACCTAGAATTGTATAATGTTCTGAATGTCTAAATAGCGTTATCGGTATTATGTTGCATTCTTTCTCATCTATGGCATTAAAACAACCATTTTTAAAAGATATAACAAAACGATATATTTCCTCATCTTTACCAAATCTTACTATATCTCCCTCATAAATCTTTGCAAGATTCTTATCTTTAAAGCCTGTGAATAATTCAATTTCTAATTCATCTTGTGGCAAGCAAGGATTATCATTTTTTGGGTTGGTATAGCCGATATGTCCAAAAGCATTTATATAAATCTCACTTCCTTTAAACTCTGGAGGTAAATATTTTTTATCATAGTAGCTCCATACTCTAAAATCTAATTTTGTCGGTATCATTTTTCTACCCCTTTATATCCAAAACAATTCTTTGTTTTTCTAATTCCTCTTGATTGTCTGCGACAATTTCTACTTTCCCATCACTTAAATCTAATTCACTTCTGAATTCTTTACATATACCCCTAAGCATTTCTGCAGTGAAAATCTTAGTTTTAAAATCTAGAACAAGGTCGTGAATTTGATTTTCTCTATCATCTTTTAGCTCCCAAATGCTTAGCGTTTCTATTTTATTGGTTTTTGGATTTTCGCCTAGACAAGCACCTGTTTTCTCTAATGTGGCAACCAATTTATTGTTTTGATAGAATTTCATTATTTACTCCTTATAAAACACGCAAAAGTGTGAGGTTTTGGAAGTCTTTTGCATAAGCAAGGGTTCTTGATTGAAGCACTTTAGAATCTCACTTAGTGCAATTTGTGCTTCACTCCACTTAAAAATCAAAGTTCCATTGCTCTTAAGCACTCGCATACATTCACAAAATCCCTTAGCTAAATCCTTGCGATAGGATTTATCAAGCTTCCCATATTTTTGCACCATAAAGGATTTTTGGCTTCCTCTTAGAATATGCGGAGGGTCAAAAATCACTAAATAAAAACTTTCATTTTCAAAGGGTAAATCTCTAAAATCTACAATCCTATCGGGTTTAACGCTAAACTTTTCGTCTTTACCCACTTTTTTAAAGGTGGTTTCAAAGAATCTTTTGTCGCAAAACAGCACATTAGGATTCTCTTTATCCGCATAAAACATTCTGCCACCACAGCACACATCAAGGATAGGCTTCATTTATCGTCCTCTACCTAAAGATTGTTCTTTGTCTTGTATAGGCTTAGGTTTTTCTAATGTTTTTGATTCTCTTTTAGGTGGCAAAACCTTGTCTTGCACTTTATTTGCTTCTTGATTTTGCGTTTTAGATTGTATTTGTTCTTGAGTTTTAGGATTCTCTTTTGTTTCTCTTTGTAGAATCCTATCTACTTCTTTTTTAACTTGCTCTATGGGCAAATGATACTCTTTAGCAATTTGTTCTATTGTGTATTGAATCGTTTTCTCTGTTCTGAATCCTTTATCTGCATTCAAAATCTCCTCATAATTAGGAGGAGCAATTTCTTGAGATTGCGATTGTGTATTTGAAGTTATTTCATTTTGTGGATTCTTTATGTTTGGAGCAAGAGTTGCTCCGCTTTTTTGATAAGCTTTGAGTGCTTGTTGTCTGTAAGGTTCAGATTGCTTGTGTTGCTCCTCAAATTTTTTGTTTAATTCTAATGCTTTTATTCTCTCTAAGGGAGTTAATTCTTGTTGCCATATTTTGCTGTCATAGAATTGATAAAGTTCCCTATCTCTTCTCCTAATTTCATCGTTTCTTGCAATCTCTTTTCCTCTTCTGCTAGTCTCTGCTCTGCTTCTATTCTCGCTCTCCTCGCTTCTGCTAATTTCTCTTCCTCTTCTTGTAATCTCTGCTCTGCTTCCTGCCTGTAAATCCTCGCTTTCTCTGCTCTCTGCTCTGCTTCTATTCTCTCTTTCCTTGATAATTCCTCTAACTCGCTCAAGGAATATAGTGGAACATTCTCGTAATGTGCTTGTCTTAAAATTGGTTCTTGCATTTTCAATCTCCTTGTTATAGTCTAATGCTGCAAATGGTTTTGCAGAGTAGGGTTCTGTGAAATAAAATAGATTCTTATTGTTTTTATCTTGTTCTATTTTATATTTTGTTTCTGATTCTAACTCTTTAATCCTTAAGAGTAATTCAAAGCTTGGCTCTTGATTCATTTTTCTCCTTTTTAAAATAGATTAGGTTGCTTCAATTGCAATCCACTCTTATGGTTGTATAGATATGTTTCCTCTTTGTGTCCATTTAATAAAAACAATTCTTGAGAGGATTCTGCTACTAAGATGATTTCTTGTGTTTTATAATTCAAAGAATGTAGAGATTTCTCACAAAAAGAAATGAGATTCTCTTGTTGTTCTTTTTTCTTATGAAAAGTGTTTTGCAGAGAATCTTCAAGACAAAACATATCTTGCATTTCTCTTACCTCTAACAAAAGATTTCTTTCTTTGTCTAATAGCTTCATTGTTCTTCCTTTCATCTAAGATTCCACATTATTTGCTTCCACAAAAGAAAGCTTGTAAGCTACGATATTATGCGTAACTTTATTATTGGTGGTTACTTTGTTTTCTTTGATAGTTTCACAGATGAGTTTGTTTTCAAAATAGGGGTTTCCTAAATAGTTTTTCCCATTTAATTCTTTAAGAGCAGGGGAGAGGTAGAATTGTTTAATCCTTGAGGACTTTAACCTTTCTTCTGCCCTGTGGCTTTCTTGAATATCCATAATGTTTTCTAAAAGAAAGGAATTAACAACCCAACTCTTGCTCTTGCTTCTTTCAATTTGCTTGGCGATTCTATAAAGGTTTTTGGAGTGTTTGGAGCTAATAAAAGAAAATTCCTCTAATGAAAAAGCTACGAGATTGTATTCTTGAATATTGTTAAAGAATCTAACTGCTTCGGGAGTAATTTTTACATTGATAAATTTTAGGATTCCATTTTCATAGTGCGAGCTGATATTGAATAAAGTAATGCGATATAAATCAGTGGTTTTGCCATTAATCACATAGTTTTTGATAAACGAAGTTTGCAGTTTCTCACAGAAAGATTCTATATTAGCTAAAAGACGATTCTTGTTTTTGAATCTCGTTCCATTGGAATCAATTAAATTGATTAGCTCATTAATTTCAAACTTTACAATCTTTTTACTTTTGTTATATACTTTTTTCACAATAAAAAATAATATATCCATATCAATTTTGGTAAAGTTTTTGAGTGCAACTTGATTAAAGATAGAACTGAATCTTACAATATCTTTAGATTTTTCTTTTGATTTGTAATTAGTTTTAGAAGTTAAATTTAAATCTGCTTGAAAGTTCATATTAAATCTTTTAACCTTATAATATATCAGAAATATTGTCTTAAAAAAAAGTTTGAAAATTATAGTTTTCAATACAAAATTATCAAAAAACATTGGTGGTAAAAATTAGCGGAAAAATAAATTGTGATAATTGCATTTGAGAGAGTGTTAGCCACAGGTTTGAACCCCTGCAGTTGTAATTTAAGCCCTTAATTTATAGAAGAGTTAAAATGATTATCTGTAAAATCATCGTTGTAATTATACTGCTTTGTATTATCGCATTATTTTTAAGTTTTTGCATTTTTTTCAAAATTTTGTCTAAACTCTCTAATCTTTTTCAAAATTAATCCGATATAATCACATAGCTAAACCACAAAAGGTTAGCTAAAAGTTCTTTTATTCTTAAGTGTTGTTTTAACAAGCTGGGTTTGACTTGAGATTCTATGGTTTTATACAATAAAAAGTTTGAAAACTATAATTTTCAACACAAAACAAAACTTCATTAAATCCAACACTTTA
>NZ_CANBCA010000014.1 GCF_947367035.1 uncultured Helicobacter sp. | reverse complement strand
TCAAAAAAATTATAAACTCCAATCCTTAACCCAAGTGGTATTGTGTAATTATATATGTCCAATGTCGGGCTTAAAATATAATCATAGATTCCCCAATTGATATTGTGCATTAAACGATTATAGCTTATGAGAGGGTCTTTGATGGGTGGAGAGTATTCACTTTCAAACTCGTGGAGGAATTCTTCATTTTGTGATTCTGACTTTACAGAATCTTGTGCATAAATAAAAAGATTCAAAAATAAAATCAAAAGAAGTTTTTGCATAAATTTCCTTATAGAAGCTGTAAAATCTGTTGTGTAAGTTGGTGAGTGTTTAATCCCAGCTGCTCTTCTATTTCTTCTA
Source organism: uncultured Helicobacter sp. (assembly GCF_947367035.1). Lineage (GTDB taxonomy): Bacteria > Campylobacterota > Campylobacteria > Campylobacterales > Helicobacteraceae > Helicobacter_D. The sequence continues at coordinate 50,322 of NZ_CANBCA010000014.1, read as the reverse complement.
CTTTGCCGTGTGGGATAAAAGCGTCTGCAAATTCAAAAGAATGAATTTTGATACTCAAATCATAGTCTTGCGCGAATGAGCTTAATATTTGCCCCACACCACCTAGTTTTACACTATCACTAAAGACAAACCATTTTTTATAAGTTTGGCTAAGAGCTAACAAGTTTTCCTTGTCTAATGGCTTTATAAAACGTAAATCTACAAGACTGCAAGTGATATTTTCTCTCTGCAATTCTAGCAAACATTCATAGGCTCTACCAACGCCATTTCCATAGCCAAGTAATAAAATTTCACTTTTAGATTCCTCTAAAACCTCTAATTTACCTAGATTAAAAGGTGTGGCTTGAAAAACACTTTCTTTTAGTTTAAAGGATTTTCTAGGGTATCTAAAAGCACAAGGTGCATTGGAAAATTCATTAGCAAAATGTACACAAAGGCGCAAAGTCGCTTGGTCGCGTGGAGCAAGAAGCACAAAATTCGGAATCATATTTAAATAGGCAATATCAAAGATGCCTTGATGTGTTTCACCATCTTCACCTACGATTCCAGCGCGATCAATAGCAAATTTCACAGGAGTTTTCATAATACCTACATCATGGATTATTTGGTCAAAAGCACGTTGCAAAAAGGTAGAATAAATCACAACAAAAGGCTTAAAACCTTCTTTAGCAAGCGCACTAGCTTGTGTAGTAGCGTGTTGTTCTGCAATGGCAACATCCCAAAACCTCTCTGGAAATGCCTTGATGAGTGAATCAAGTCCTGTGCCACTAGGCATTGCTGCTGTGATTCCAACCACTTTGGAATCTTGTTTAGCAATTTCTAACAAAGTTTCAGAAAATATTTGTGTAGGAGATTTGGTGGCATTTTTAGTCAGTGCTGTGCCATTTTGTCTATCAAAAGGGCTAACGCCGTGCCATTGCTCTAAATATCCTTCTGCTGGAGAATAACCTTTACCTTTAAGGGTTTGCGCATGCACAACAATAGGTTTTTTAATGCTCTTTGCAAGATGTAAGGCTTTGATAATTTCTTTAAGATTATGTCCATCAATAGGACCAATGTAATCCAATCCAAGTTCTTCAAAAAGCATCCCAGGTGTAATTAATTTAATAGACTCCTCAAATCGTTTTGCAAGATAAGTGGTGTTGGGCATATTATTGATAATATTTTCAATTTTGCTTTTAATGTTTTGTGTAAATTTACCCGCAATTGCTTCAGAAAGATATTTGCTAATTGCCCCTATTGGTTTTGCTATACTCATTTCATTGTCATTTAGGATAATCACCATTGGATATTTGCGGTCCCCTAGTTCATTGAGTGCCTCATAAGCAAGTCCTGCACTCATTGCGCCATCACCAATTAAAATTACAGGGATATTTTCTATGTCTTGCAAAGCAAATGCTTTCGCTACTCCAACGCCAAGAGAAATAGAAGTGGAACTATGTCCAGCAATAAAATAATCGTGCATACTTTCACTAGGCTTCGTAAATCCGCTAATTCCATTAATTTGTCGCAAACTCTCAAAACTATTCCAGCGATTAGTTAGCAATTTATGCGCATAAGCTTGATGACTTACATCAAAGATAAAAGGGTCTTTTGGGCTATTGAAAACGCAGTGCATACCGATAATAAGCTCCACTGCTCCTAAAGTGGAGCTTAAATGACCACCATTTTTGGAAACAACTTCCAAGATTCTATCACGCACTTTTTGAGCAAGTTCATTTAATGTAGCTAAGTCTTCTTCACTAAATTCACTTTGTGATAGAAGATCTAAATATTTAGAATCCAAAGACATTATAGCTTATTCTCCAAAATAGATTTTTTTAAAGTTTCAAAGCGCATAAAAATATCTCCGTCAATATTCCCCTCACTGCTTAAAATCACTACACCACCTTTAGCAATAGCTTGGTCAGATTCTAATACAACATAATTCAAATCTTTAAGAGATTCTTTGAGTTCTTCTAAATCTCCGGGAAAGACTTTGAGTGTTACTTGTGTGTTTTGTGATAAATCTTGTAAAAGTGTGCGTGCTAGAGAAGAAGCAATTTTTGCACTATTAGCACTGACTTCTGCTGCAATAACTTCTCTAGCAATATCTAACGCAATAGAGCTTAATTCTTTTTCTAAGCTTAAAATATGATTTTTGGATTCTGCAATATTGTTATCAATGCGTTGAATGCTTAGCCCATAAAGCTCCTTTTGGCTATTGATTTGAGATTCTAACTCTTGTTTAGCTTTTTGGTAACCTTCATTAATACCTTGTTCTTTAGCTTCGGATTTAGCGGCATTGACTTTCTCACCAATTTCTTTTTCTTGTTTATCAAATTGTTCTTGCAATTTTTGTAAAGATTCCGCTAGAGCATCACTTTTTTGAAGAATTTTATCAATCACTTCAGTTTCAAAAAGTTTAAGAGCAGGTGCATCTATGCTTGGTTCAGATTGTTTGGGAGTCTCTTCTTGCACTTGTATAGTAGGTTGTGGTGTTTCAATGACTTTTGGTTCCATATTCGGCTGAACAGGAGATTCTATTTCATTAGAAATTTCCATATTTCTAAAATTATATTTTTTAATATCGTGCCTTTCTTTATGCGCTTCTGTAATGATATTTTCGTGTTCGTTAATATTATTCAATGGTATCCTCTTGTTCGCCAATTTGAATGATGCCTTGTTCTGAAAGAGATTGGACGGTTTCTACGATTCTACGTTGAGCAGCTTCAACATCTTTCACTTTTACGGCACCTAAAAACTGCATTTCTTCTAGAAATTGTTCCCCAGCTCTTTGAGACATATTGGACATAAACTTTTGCTTTAATTCTTCAGGAGAAGCCTTAAGGGCTAAAATCAGGTCTTTTTTATCCACGATTTTTAAGATTTCACGAATCGCATTATTATCAAGTTTTTCAATATCTTCAAAAGTAAACATCATTTCTTTAATTGCTGCTGCCAATTGGTCATCAATTTGTTCAATATAAGCAATAGTTGCTTTGGCTGCCTTTTGTCCTAATCGGTTAAAAACTTCTGCTACTGCACGAATTCCACCCACTTCTACTTTATAACTTGTTAAGGATTCTAGTTTATTTTCTAGCACGGTGGAAACGCGTTTGACGACATTAGGAGAAATATCTCCCAAGTTTGCCATACGAATCGCAATTTCTGCACGCAAATCATCAGAAAAGAAATTTAATGTTTCTGCCGCATTAGTTGGATCCATATGTGCCAAAATTAAAGCAATAGTTTGTGGATGTTCGTGGATAATAAAATCAGATAGTTGCTGTGGACGCACACGGGAAAGATAGGCAAAGTTTTGCGAAGATTGCATAGATTTGGCAAGTTTGTCCAAAACTTTTTTTGCAGCTTCTGGTCCCAATGTGCGATAGAGTAATTCTTTAGCATATTCAAAACCACCAGTAGAAATGTATTGATTGGATTGAAAGATTGCATAAAATTCCTCCAAAACAGCTCCACCAAGTGCCTTGTCTATCCCTGAATTTTGCGCAATATATTTAGAAACTTCAGTAATAGAATCCAAATCTAAATTTGAAAAAATCTCACCCGTGATTTCATCGCCTAATTGCACAAGCAGAATCGCGATTTTCTCTGCCATTGAAAATTCATCGTATTGTGCTTGTTGTCGCGGACTTAATGTAATAGAAGGCATTAGTGTTTTCCTCCTCCACCCATATTATCAAGCCCAAGTTCATCATGTACTAAGGTTTGAAAAAGATTCGCAAGTTCGGCTGGTTTTTCCATCGCAATTTCCTTGATTTTTTCTAATAAAACATTGTATTTAATCTCATCTTCATTTCCACTGCCAAAGCCAAGTTGGTCTTCAATTCTACGCCGCACTTCGTTAAGTCGGTCGTTATTTTCTTCTTCGTCTTCATCAATTTTAATTAGAGATTCAAGCTCTTCTTCTTCATCTGCCCTTGCTTCAAGCATACGCTCACTAAATGGAACAATAACTTTTTTATAGAAGAAGAATAGAATTAAACCTACGATTGCATATTTAAGCAGAGGCATAAAAGGTGCTAAAAGAGCAGCTGTAGTTTCTAAGAATCGTTCCAAAGGCGTACGTGCTTTAAATCCAGATAACTGCCCATTGAGCTGAAAATTACTTACAGAAACTTCATCGCCTCTTTGTTGATTATAACCAATGGCTTGTCGCACAAGAGCTGAAATTTTTTCCATTTCTTCGTCATTTAATGCAGTATATTCTAGTTTTTCTACGCCTTCTTCATCTAGTTGGCGAGAATACTTACCATCTACAACAACAGCAGCAGAGAGTCTGCGAATAGTGGCGAACTCGCCTTTAATATTAGAAATTGTTTTGCTGATTTCAAAATTGGTAGTATTTTGTGTTTTTTCGTATTTTTCTTTTAAATCATCATCTTCTAACCCTTGCACAGGACCAATATTGCTTACAACACCTGGAACTCCACCAATTTCTTTTGGACGGAATCCTTCACGTTTTTCTTCTAAATCTTGAATGCTTCGGACAACATTGTTAGGGTCATAATATTCTTGTGTGCTTTCTTTTTGTGCAAAGTCAAATTCTGCGGTAACTTTTGCTACAACACCTTCTGCACCGCCTGCAATAGGTGTTAAAATATTGATGATTTTTTCTTCTAAAGTTTGCTCAAAGTTAGTTTTATAGCGCAATTGCGCTGCGGCAAGTTCTCTTGCACCTCCTAGCTCATCTAACTCGCTTAATGGCTCACCTTTTTCATTAACTACTTCCACATTCTCAATCGTCAAATTTGGAATCGCAGAAGAAACAATATTTTTAATCCCTAAAATTTGCTTAGGTGTTAAAGCCTGTGCGGGTTTAAAAGTAAGGACAACAGAGGCGGTAGGCGGTGTTTGTTCGCTGACGAAGACGGTTTTTTCAGGTTGTGCTAAATGCACAGTGGCTTTCTGTATAGGCGCTAAACTTTCAATGGTGCGTGATAATTCGCCTTCAAGTGCGCGTAAATATTTGATGCGTTGGTCAAAATCTGTTGCTCCAAAATCCTTAGTATCAAAAATTTCAAAACCAATTTTGCTACTTTTTGGGATTCCATTGCTTGCTAATTTCATTCTTTGTTCATAAACAAATTCTTGAGGAATTAAGATGGTATTGTCTTTTGGGATTTTATAAGGGATTCTATCTTGCTGAAGTTGCTGAACGATTAATGCACCATCTTCTGGGCTTACTCCCTCAAATAAAACTGCATAGCCCGGAAATAAAACTCCTGCTTTATTGCTAGAATTCCAAACAACAAGAGCAGCAATGAAGCCAACTACGGCAACAATTGTCGCTAAAATAACAATTTTTTGTTTTTGATTTAGCCGTTTATAAAGGCTTCTAATTTGGTCAAATAATGCTTTTAAATCCAATGTTTAACCCTACTTTTGTTCTAAATATTGATGAAATAATGTAAAAAATTTTTTGTTTTGTTCCTCTGTGCCTAGTGTAATACGAATTGCATTTAATCCATATGAAGCAAGATTTCTAATAATTATTCCTTTTTGTAGTAAATAATCTGCAATTTGGGAGGAATCCAAGGGAGGTTCAAAATAGTAAGTGATAAAGTTGGTATAACTTGGAGTATATTCAAATCCTTTTTCTTTGGCAAAATTCTCAAATACTGACATTTGTGTGAGATTATTTTGAATGCTTTTTTGGATATGCTCTTGGTCTTTTAGCGCTTCAAGTGCTGCAGCTAGGGATAAAGTTGTGATATTAAAAGGAGGACGAAGCTTTAAAAGAGATTGAATAATTTCTTGTTTTGCGATTCCATAACCTATTCGCATACCACCTAATCCATAGACTTTGGAAAATGTGCCTAAATAAATTGTATTGGGAAACTTCTCTATAAGATTCTTTGGATGGATTGCTTTGCTAGAATCTTTTGCTTTGGCGTATTCTTGGTAGGCTCCATCAATTACAATTAAGCAATTTTTATCCACTTGATTTAGAAATTCAAAAGTTTCTTCTGCGCCTAAGCATTCTCCCAAAGGATTATTAGGGATACAGAGAAAAATAATCTCTGGGTTGTGTTGTTGGTAAAGTTCTAAAAATTCTTTTAAATTATGCTGATGACTTGCTGTGCGAATCACTTGTGCTTCTACGGCTTTTGCATAGACTTCATACATTGCAAATGTCGTTTTTGCCATTAAAATTTTACTTTGCTGGTTGGCTTTGGCGTGAATGCAGAATTCAATAATTTGGTCGCTTCCTGAACCAATAATGATTTCGCTACTTTGCACATTATAATATTGACTTAAAGCACCCTTTAGAGCAAACATAGAATCATCGGGATACAAATGTGCATTGCAAACATTCTTAATGATTGCTTCCATTGCTTTTGGACTAGCACCTAGCGGGTTTTCATTAGAAGCAAGTTTTATAATTTCATTTTTTGGGATTCCAAATTCTCTAACAACAAGTTCAATAGGCTTTCCCGCTTCATAGGTTTTAATAGAATCAAGCTTCGCGTTAAAAGTCATTTAATACCCTAAAACTAAAAATAATTTTGCTATTGTAGCAAAATTTAGCCAAAGGTTACGCAAAATTTTACAAAATCATACGCATCATATCAATAAATTGGTCTATATTCCCCTGTACAATAAAATAAGAGATTCCTTCTTCTTTAGCATTTTGTAGTGTTTTTTCCTCCATTCCTTTTGGAATAATTGCACAAAAAAAGGGTATGCCAACAGAATTTTTAAAAATTTCAATGTATTTTTTTCTGAAGCTTAAAATATCCATTTCTTTTACTTTCCATTCCATAACGATAATATGAAATTCCATTGGGTGAGATAAACGCAAATTATCTCGTGGCTCATTAGAAGTGGAAATTTGTAATTCATTATCAAAGTTTTTAAGATGTTCTTTATAATTTTTGCTATCCTTTAAATCCTCTTGAATCAGTAAAATGTTTTTTTTAGAAAGGGTTTCAAGATATTTTAATAAATCAAAAAGTCCTTTCGTTTCTTTGCGGATTTTGTTGTGGTCTAAACTGCGTAAAAAATATTTTAAAAAAGTCTTAGAACTATAAGTGCCTGTAATCCCAGCTTCAATAAAAAATCTTCGCACGCTTAAACTACGTTTTGCTCTTTGCCATAGCAGGAAATCTAAATCATAGGCTTTAGCATTTAAAAGTTTGATGAAATCTTGCTTTAATTCTTTTGTAAGCGGTAAATAACTTTTTAAAAATGGTTCAAAAAATTTATCAGAAAATTCCTCTCCTGCTTTGGTAATCTTGGCTAATTTCTCTTTTTGTTGTGAAAGATAATGCAACAAATCTACATAACGTTTGCGGAAATTTTTGAGATTATTTTGTGCTTGTAGATAACTTGCACTACTTGTATCATTACGTGCAGCAAATTGGTTTTCCATATTTTTGAGCGCTTGTCCCATAGAGGCTTGTTGGATAGAGGCGCTTCTAATAATAGATTGTGTTGCTTGGATTAATTCTTCGTTTTTCACAAACTCAATTTGCCGTGCAAGAAATATTTTTTCATAAGAATATTGTGGTGGATAAGAAGATTTTTTAATAAATGCTTCATATTCTTTATCTAGTTTTCCAAGTTCAGACTTTAGATTACTTAAAGCAAAATTTTGAATTGTGCTATCTAGCTCAAAGAGGTCGTTATAAGCTGTAAATAAGAATCTCTTAATGCGTAAAAAATCTAATTCTTTGTTGGATTGAATCTCTTTTTGGTAATGCCTAATAAGATTTTCAGTGCCACCAAAATAATCATAAATGCAATCTTTAATACTTTTGGTTTGGTTGATAATAAAATTTTCTTTGACAATTTGTTTGGGACGCACCACGCTAACTTGTTTTTTATCCTCTGTAAGTTCAAATTCTACTTCCATATTGGGTGAAATTTCTTTAAAATCTCCGTCCCATATACGCAAATCAAATTCAAATCTACGCTTATTGTGCGCTTGTTCAATTAAACCACGTTTTGTTTGCGCATTTAACCCAATTAGAAAACCATTCATTCTAAATTTATCCTGCACTTTTTATGAAATCTGATTATATCAAAAATTTTTCAGATAAGGCTTTGCAATCTTTATTAAATCACTTAAAAATTGATTGCTTTGACGAAGCCAATAAGTTTTGTTACAGACTAAAATAATTCCTTTTTTTGCACGAGAAAATGCAACATTGAGTGCAAAAAGTGCATTTTGATTATCAGAATTATTCAAGTGATAATGTAAAATAACAGGTGAAAAAAAGATATAATCAAATTCTTGCCCTTGAGAAGAATGGATTGTAAAAACACATTCCTCTTTATAAAGTGTAGGCATTATTTTAAGAATTAATTGACGTTGATTAACAAAGGGAGTTAGAATCGCAAAATCTTGGTGTGCATCAAGAAAAATACGCGCTAAGTTACAGCATTGTGTGGCTTCATTATAATCCGCCTTATCTAAAGGCGGCATTTTTTTCATTTGTGAGGTATCTAAATAATATAAATGCGTATAAGTGTTCAATCCTTGCAAGTTGTTTTTATAAATATAATGATTGAGTAATTGTGCAAGATTGTGACCATAGCGATAAGTTTGTGTTAAAGTAAAAGTATGCGAAATGGGTGGATTCTCATTTGGCAAAGTGGAATCTAAGAAACAAGAATCTTTTTGGGTGTCAAAGAATTTTTCCATAAAAAGTGCAGAATATTGCCAAAATCTTGAGGGTTTCCATTGCGCTTCTTTTATATTAGAGGAGTTTAATATGCAGATAGGTTGTAATTGTTTATGGTCTCCTAATAATGTAATGGGTTTATTAAATGCGCAAAGTGGTAGAGTTTTAATGAGTGGCGAGAATCCAGCCTCATCAATAAAAAAATGTTTGAAATCTATGCTGTGTAAATCGCTTCTACGTAAAAAAGTATCCAAAGTCATCGCAATGACTAAAGCGTCTTGTAGAGACTTTTTATAATCTATATTTTTGCTTTCTAGCAATAAATCACAATTTTTAGGGAAATTTTCAGCAAAGCTTTGGCTAGGTGTGCCAAGTCTTAGAATTTTAGAAGTTTCTATCCCAATTTCGTCCAAATTTATTAGTAAAGTGATTAAGCATTGTTCTAGTGCATTATTAGTAGGAGCAAGAATTGCAACTTTAATATTTGCCTTGAGATAAAAGGCGAGGGCGTGTAGTAAAACGACTTTTGTTTTACCACTTCCAGCGGCACCCCAAATATAGCAAAAGGGGTATTCAAAAATTCCTTTGAGTGCATTTAATTGTTCTAAATGTGGCGGAGTTTGAAGTGTTTTAAGCGCGTCAATATCAGGTTTTAATGGAGGTGGAATAGTAGGAAGTTGCAAGGAGTGCTTTTGAGAATAAAAATGAATAACATTTTGAATGAGAAATTTTAAATCTGAAATAAGTTGCAAAGATTCTTTTTGTTTTAATAGCATATTGCAAAGGTTTTCGCTCATAGTCAGGCTCAATGCTTTGGATTTTTCATCATACGATAAAATGCTAATTTCTGATTCTTTTTCTAAAACAAATTCGCCTAGCCGAGTGCAAAGAATCAAGTTTTCGGTGCTTTTGAGTTTATACTCTAGTTGCAAACGCATTCCAAAAATATCTTTAGAAACATTTTGGATTTTGATAATTTCAAAGCCTTTATCATAGGTTTGCATATATTCTAAATAATTTTCTGCTACTTGAATTAAAAAAGCTATTAAACTAGACAGGGCGCATTCCTTGATATTTGTAATACGCCGCACAAGCTCCCTCGCTACTTACCATACAGCTTCCTAATGGATTATGTGGAGTGCAAGAAATGCCAAAAAGCTTACAATCAAAAGGTTTTTTGTTGCCCTTTAAAATTTCTCCACATAAACAACCCTTATGCTCTTCTTTTGCGATTCCACCTAAAAACTCCTTAAAAATAAGGCTTGCATCATAATTTGCATATTCCTTTTTAAAACGCAAGGAAGAATGTGGAATCTCCCCAAGTCCGCGCCAATAAAAACTATCGTCTGGTTCAAAATATTTTTCAACAAGATTTTGTGCTTTCTGATTACCTTGTGTTGTTACACTACGCGCATATTGCGTTTCTACTTGAGGAGATTGATTGATGGTTTGTTGGACAATACTTAATAGGCTTTCACCTACATCTACGGGTTCAAATCCACAGATGACAATAGGAATCTTAAATTTTTCTAATAGGGGTTGATAAATTTTAGAACCTGTAATAACGCTTACGTGAGAAGGTGCTAGGAGTGCATTAATCTGGCAATTTGAAGCATTTAAGATTGTTTCAAGTGGGGGTGGCACAAGCACGTGATTAATATGCAAAGAAATGTTTTGAATTTTCAAAGAAATTGCACGTTCTAATAGAGCCGCAGACATTGGTGTAGTGGTCTCAAAACCAATAGCAAAATAAACAATGTGTTTAGTTGGATTTTCTTTTGCAATTTTTAATACTTCTAAGGGAGAATAAACAAATCTTATATCAAGCCCCTTTGCTCTTGCATTTTGTAGGCTACCATAGCTTCCGGGAACTTTAATCATATCTCCAAGTGTAACGAGAATCACATTTTTTTGACTTGCAATTTTATAGGCACAATCAATACGATTTTTTGGCATTATACACACAGGACAGCCTGGTCCATGCACAAATTCAATTGAATTAGGTAAAAGATCTGGTAAGGCATATTTCATAATCGTATGCGTATGCCCACCACAAACTTCCATTACTTTTAAAGGGTGTGTTAAATTTTTACTTAATTTTTTTAAAGCATTAAAGATTCTTTGAATGGCTTGACCATCACGATAAGTATCAATATGAGGATTTTGTATCATATTCTATTCTTGCAAGATTTTTAAAATCAAACCATCAAAATTATGTGAATAGGGTGGATTAAACCCTATTACGGGGATTTGGTAATTTTGTGCGAAGTTTGTTATATGTGAAGTGGTAATAACTTGCACATACATCTTCATCAAATAACGTGGAGTGAAGCTAAATAAAGCGGTGGGAGAAAACTCTTCTCTTGCCTCATTATAATAGTCTTTGAAGTAGAATCGCACTTCTTGCAAATTTCTATTAGGTGATTGCTCGTAAAGAATTTTAAAACGATTAATGAAAGTGTTTGCAAAATCTTGTGGCACGATGTCTGTATTGCGTGATTTCATATAAACGAGTTTAGGATAAGAAATATTGGGATTTGCCAAAGGCACTTTGACGCAGCTTGAAAAAATAAATAAGCTAATAATTAAAATAAAAAATGTTAAAATTCTACTTTGCATTCTATAAATTCTCTTAAAGTTAAAGATTTTTGAAGTGCAAATTTTAGCAAAATAAATGAGGATTTTAAAGTTTGAATCGTATTTTTGTTGCCAAAAAACCTCTTTTTATTTCTTCTAATCATTATTTAAACACTTTAAAAAGGCGTTTTGGTGAAAAAAAAGCAGGTTTTAGCGGGATTTTAGACCCTTTTGCTTGCGGTGTATTGCTCGTTGCGCTAGGACAATATACCAAACTTTTTAGCTTTTTAAAAAAATCTCCTAAAGTTTATCAAACAACACTTTGGCTTGGAATGGAGAGTGATTCTTTAGATTTGGAAAATGTGCGTGAAGTGCAAAAAGTGCCTAAGATTTCTCAAGAAACGATAGAATCACTTTTACAAAGCTTTGTTGGAAATGTGTGTTTTACCCCGCCAAAGTATAGTGCAAAAAAAATAGGAGGCGTCAAGGCATATAAACTGGCACGCAAAGGAGAAAATGAGTTATTAGAGCGGTCTTTAAGAGAACAAACAATGCAGATAGAAAAAATAGAGTTTTTGAATTATTCTCACCCTTTTGTTAGTTTTAGGGTATGGGTGAGTGAGGGAGCTTATATTCGCTCTCTTGGAGCATTAATTGCAAAGGAGCTAGGTTGCAGAGGTTCACTTAGTTATTTGGAGCGCATTAGTGAGGGAGGATTATACTATGAGGGGGAAAAAGCACTCAATCCTTTAAAAATTTTACCTTTTAAAACCATTGATTTGCGAAATGATTTTGTTACGCGCAAGAATATGCAAGAGGGTCAAAAGATTTCTCCAGAAATATTGAAAATTAATGAATTTGGAAAATATATAGTGCAATTTGAAGATTTTTTCTCTATAATTTCATACGAAAATCAAAACTTACAATATTTAGCAAATAGGATTCCTTTATGTTGATTTTATCAAGAAAAGAAAATGAGAGCATTACCATTGGCGAAAATATCACAATCAAGGTGATTTCTATTGATAAAGGCAATGTAAAAATTGGTTTTGATGCACCGCCAGAATTACTCATTTTGCGTGAGGAATTAAAACTTGCCATTTCAGAAGAAAACAAAAAATCTCTTCAGCAACAAACACAAGGGAATATGCTTGATAGGCTTGTGGCAGCTAGAAAGAAAGTTTAAAAATAATGGTTTGCGATTTCTTGGCGCAAAATTCTGCTTATAAGTCCTATGCAAAAATCAATTTATTTTTAAAAATAGTTGGTAAAACTAATGTTAATGGCATAAATTATCATTTGTTGCAATCACGCTTTATGAAAGTGTCAAACCTTTATGATACATTATTTTTTGATTGGAATGCACAGAGTTTTGAAATTGTGGGTTGTTTTGGTTGCTCAATGGAACAAAATACAATTTATAAAGCCTATGACTTACTAAAACCCTATTTGAGAGAATCGCAAAATAAAGCGTTAAAGCATTTGAAAGTTTGCGTGGATAAGAAGATACCAAGTGGCGGAGGATTAGGTGGAGGAAGCTCTAATGCAGCTTGTTTTTTACAAGTTGTAAATCAAGAATTGAAGCTTAATTTGGATTGGCAAACCCTGATAAATCTCGGTGCGCAAGTAGGGAGTGATGTGCCGTTTTTTTTAAGTGGTTTAGAAATTGCTAATGTTGAGGGGAGGGGAGAGATTATAGAATCGTGTAATAAAGGAAAAGAATCACAAGATTTTGCACCTTTTGAAGTGGAAATTGTTACTCCAAAGATTCATTGTGAAACAGCAAAGGTTTTCAAAAAATATTCCGATTCTTTTTATAAAGAAGCAAAAATTCAGCAAACAAAAGCACAAAATTGGCTAAAAATATCAAACCAAGAGATTTTACAAAAAAGTGCTTTCGAAAATAATGATTTATTTGTAGCAGTTTTGGCGCTTTATCCAAAATTGGAATCTTATGTTAAAGAAGGCTTATTTCTAAGTGGAAGCGGAAGTTGCTTTTGGTGCAAGAAGTCATTATTTAAAGAATACCAAAAATATATGGATAAGCCAATAGAATCTCTAAAGGTAAAGCAATGAAAATCATCGCAACCAATAAAAAAGCTACTTTTGATTTTTTCATTTTAGAACGTTTAGAAGCGGGAATTGAACTAAAGGGGAGTGAAGTGAAATCTATTCGCGCAGGACGCGTGAATTTAAAAGATAGTTTTGTCAAAATTATTCAAGGAGAAGCATTTTTGTTTCAAGCACATATTGCAACACTTGCTACTACAAACCTACACTACAAACCTGATGAGAAACGTCCGCGCAGATTGCTTCTACATCGCAAAGAGATTGATAAACTTTTTGGCAAAAGTCAAGTTTCTGGTATGAGCATTGTTGCGTTGAAGCTTTATTTTAATTCTCGTAATAGGGTAAAATTAGAAATTGCTTTGGCAAAGGGTAAAAATTTGCACGATAAACGCGAATCTCTAAAAGAAAAAATCCAAAAGCGAGAAATCGCACAGACTTTAAAAGAGATGCAAAGGAAGTAAGAAGAAAAATGTCAGAGGTATCTTTAAAAGAAATCGTAGAATATGGAGTGATTGGTGTGTTAGTTTTAATGAGCATAATAGCACTTTGGGCAACACTAGAGAGGTTATTGTTTTATAAATACATTAAATTAGTGCTTTATACCAATAAGACGGAACTAGAAATAGACCTTTCAAAGAATCTTACTTTGATTGCAACTATTGGTTCAAATGCTCCTTATGTCGGACTTCTAGGAACGGTGTTTGGGATTATTATCACTTTTGTCCAGATTGGACAATCGGGTATGGTGGATACTGCAAACATTATGACAGGACTTGCACTTGCGTTACAAGCCACAGCAGGGGGGCTGTTAGTTGCGATTCCAAGTATTGTGTTTTATAACCTTTTAATGCGTAGAAGTGAAGTTTTAGTTGCGCAATGGGAGATTATGCAAGAAAAGAAGGAGAATAAAGGCGCACAATGAGAAATTTTAGGAGAATGGATAGTATTAATATTGTGCCTTTTATTGATATTATGCTTGTTTTGTTGGTGATTGTTTTAACAAGTGCTACTTTTATTGCACAAGGCAAGATTCCTATTGCAATTCCACAAGCACAAGGTTCTGATAAAATTACCAAACCTTTAAAGAGTATTGAAATTACGATTGATGCACAAGGGCAATATTATTTGGATAAAATGCCGATGAGTTTAGGGGAAATTCAAAGTGAGATTGTAAAGATTTCAAAGGATACACCAATTTTATTGCGTGGAGATCAAAAAAGCACTTTTGAAAAATTTGTCGCATTAGTTGGGGTTTTAAGCTCTAGCGGACACGATAATGTAGATGTGCAAGTGGAACAAAGTCGTTAAAGGAGCGTTGAATGTTTAGGGAAAGCTATGATTTGTCTATGATTATTTCAGCTGTAGTTACTTTTATGGTAATTGTGCTAACGATTCGCTTTGTGCTTTATCTTGCTAATCGCAAAAATTCGCAGATTCAGAAACCTGATTGGTTGGAAGATGAACGTTTTGATGTGCAAAGAAAAAAAGGTAAAAAAGATAAATCAAAATAAGGAAAAACAATGGAGAATCTAATTATTAATTTATTTTTCACTGCGTTTATGTTTGCGTTAGCACTTTGGGACTATTTAAGCTATGGCAAACAAAAACATCGTGATTTTAAATCCATCATTATGAGTGCAGGGGTTTTGGGGACATTTGTAGGTATTTTTGTAGGTTTGCAAGATTTTGATGTCGGTAATGTAGAGAACTCTGTTCCTTCCCTTCTTGCGGGATTAAAAACTGCATTTTATACTTCTATTTTGGGAATGGCACTAGCAATTTTGCTTTCTATTCTGCAAAAAAGTAAAGCAGTGAAAAGTGATTTTGAGAATATGTTAGATTATTTTTCTCTGCAAGCTGGGAAACTAGATAAGTTAGAATCTCTTAGCAAATTACAAGAAATTGTTACACAAAATCAAGCCCAAATAGAATCTCAAAACACTTATTATAAACAACAAACACACAATTTTAAGGTTTTAGAGGATAATTTCATCAAAACAAATATTGCTTTAAAAGAAGCGATGTATCATCTAGCGCAAGGGGCTTCAAAAGAATTGATTACGGCACTTGAAGGAGTCATTAAAGACTTTAATCAAAGAATTACTGACCAGTTTGGAGATAATTTTAAAGAGTTAAATAGTGCCGTGTCGCAGATGATTTTATGGCAGAGCAATTATAAGGATTCCATTATCGGTTTGGATTCAAGTCTTAAAAATAGCTTGAAACTTTTTGAATCCACCAAAGAATCGTTAGAAGTAGTTGCTAAACGCAATACAGAAGTGTTGGAAGTTTATAATGCTTTAGCGCATAGCATTGAAGCTTCAAGAATTGAGAATGAAAAACTTTCCTCGCTTTTACAAGGTTTTGAAAAAATGCACGAAAATGCGAGTAAGGCTCTAGGAAGTGTGGAGAATTTAAGTCAAAATTTACAGCACACGCACGCACAAGCACTAGAATTTACTAAAGAATCTCTTGAAAAAGTGCAAAACTTTTTAACAAAAAGCACACAATTACATCAAGAAAATACACAAGAAATATTAGAAAGCAGTTTTAAAGCTATTGAAGAGGATACACAAAAGCAATCTGAACAATTAAATGCTTTGCAGAGTGCTTTTGATGCGTTTAATCGTTCCTATTTGGAGCAAAATAAAGAACATTTAGAAGAGGCTTTGGAATTTTTAAAGTCTAAGGCGCAAGAGTTTATGGAATCTTTAATGGAGAGTGATTCTGCATTGAAACATAAAAACTTAGAGATGATAGCACAAATCGAAAATAGTGTTAAAGAACGTGTAGAAAGTGTTAAAGAAAGCTTTGAAGAAAGTTTGGATACTTTGGAGAATGCACAAAAAGAATCATTACTTTTAATTGAGGAACAAACAAAACGAAGTGATGAGGCATTATTGCGCCATTCACAAGAAATGGGAAGCACATTAGAAAAAGCAAGTCAGAATTTACAAGAGTTAGGTGAGCAAACACAAAAAAGTCTGGTAAAAAATTCTGATACATTAGAACAACATATTGCAAATGCTGTGTTAAACTTTGATAAACTCTTAGGAAATACCACTAAAACTTTAGAAGAAAATTTCAAAGATTCCAAAGAAACCTTAACACTCCTTAGTAAAGAAATAGAAAGCTCTATGCTAACGACAACTAAGTCTTTGGATTCTTTATTAAATGATACTGCAAATACCCTAAGCCAAAGCACACAAAACATTGAGGAATCTTTAGTGCATACGAATCAAACCTTAATGGATTCTTTTAAAAAAAGTACAAAAAGCATACAAGAGGGATTTCAAGTCTTTAATGAAAATTTGAGAGACAATTTGACAAAAACTACCGACACAATTGGAACAAGTGTAACTACTCTGCTAGAACAAAACCAAATACATAGCCAAAATTTGCAAGATTTAATGGCAAAAAATATGAATGAGTTTAATCAAAGTTTAATTGCAATGCAACAAGAGAGCCAAAACCATAATGTAGAAATTCAAAATCAAATTCGTAGTAGCTTTGGCGAATCTTATAAAAATGCTTTGGAATCTCTAAGTGCATTTCTAAAAAACACAACAAGTGCTTATCAAACGCAATTAACCACTATGGCTCAAAATACTCATAAAACAAGCTTAGAAACTCAAGAGAAGCTAGAGCAAGATTTGCAAATGCGCTTAAGAGCTATTGCGCAAGGCTTTGAGAGTAATGCACACAAGGTTTTGGAGAATTCTGAAAACTTGGCAAATAATTTGTTGAAAATTAGCAATACACAACTTCAATCTCATACAAAAGAAATAATGATAAGCTTTAATACTTTGGATAAAAGTATTAAAACAACTTTAGTTGAAATGGCAAAAAACTATCTTGCAAATCTTGAAGTTCTTACAAGGCAAAGTATAGAAACGCCTAAAAATGCAAGCGTAGAATTATTAAATGAGTTTAATAAATTGCAAAACAATCTAAGCGATGCACTTGCAAAGACCTATTTATCGCTAGAAAATAACCGAAAGGAAATTGATACAATTTTAAAAATCATACAAGCTAACATTTCTACCTCCTTGAATCAGACTTCTAGCTTAAATGAAAATCTCTGTAAATCATTAGGTGATTTGGATGGCGCGCTTTCAAATATTACTTTAGGGTTTCGTCAAGATTATGAATGGTTTTTGCGTAGAATCCGAGAATTAATGGGAGCTAGAGGTTAATGGCAAATTCTCATAAAGGTAACGAGTGGATTAGTATTTCAGATATGATGGCAGGCGTTATGATGATTTTTTTGCTTGTTGCTGTCTCTTATATGGTAGTCATTAGTAAAACAGAAAAAAAACTTGCGATTCAAAACGCCGAACTTTTAGAATTAAATCGTCAAATGAGTGATATTGCAAAGACACATAAAGATTTGCAAATGGAACTTTATCAAGATTTGATTTCAGAGTTTTCTACGAATTTAGAACATTGGAACGCTGAAATAGATATAGATAATACGGTGAGATTTAAAGAGCCAGATATTTTGTTTGACCAAGGACAAAAGGAGGTTAAAGCGCGTTTTAAAGAGATTTTGGACGACTTTTTTCCACGTTATATTAAAATTTTAAGTCAAGAAAAATATAAGCAAGATATTGAAGAGATTCGCATTGAGGGGCATACTTCCACGGAATGGCAAAACGCCAATACTTTAGAATCTCGTTATTTGGGAAATGCGGAACTTTCTCAAGCAAGAGCATTAGAAGTCTTAAAGTATTGTTTTGGTAATAAGCAAATTGATGCGCAAAAACAATGGCTCATTAGTGTTTTACGTGCAAATGGGTTATCTTTTGCTAAGCCTTTAGAGACTCCTGAACTCTCACGCCGTGTAGAATTTAAAGCATTAACAAAAAGTAATCAAAAAATTCTTAAAATTTTAGATGTCCAACAAGAATTACAAGAAGAGGAGACTCTAGAAGAAAAGCCTTACCAAGAAATTTCAAAAGAATTTTTAGAAAAAGTCCAATAAAACTATTGATAAAGTGGAGGATTCTTTATTCTAAGCTTTGACAATTGGGAGATAAATGGATTTTGATTTTTAATTAGATTTTAAAATGGCATCAAATTTAGTCTGTAAAAAAAGTGGCTTATAGGATTGTTTGGCTTTGCGCAAACCTTCAAGCCCTAAGTCTTCTTCGCGATTAACTAAAGGATAGGTGCTCCACTCGTGGGCTAAAAATTCACGATTAATCACTTGATAAGCTCCTTGATATTCAATATCAGCTTTTTCAATATGAATGACTGCGGTGTTAGTGTTAAGAGGTTCTCCAAAGCTAAAGGCAATGATTTTTCCTTCTACACGCAAGATTCCACCTTTAAAATCTAATTTTGAAAATTGTTTAAGAGATTCTATGATTCCGATGTATTCGTTTCTTAAACCTTCACTTGCTGTGTCATTTATTTTTCCAAACCAGTTTTGATAGGTAGCAATCAGTTCCTTAAGATTATCCACGTTTAAGGTTTCATAGGTAAAAGTGTAACGTTCTGTAAAGCGATTTAAATGTGTTTTTTTCTTATGATATTTTTTACCCTTTAGCGCAATGAGTTCGGGAGTAGAGTAAATATAATCGCTTCTATCTTCGCGATAGATAAAATCAAATTCGTTAGGGAAGAGGGATTCTAACTCTTCTTTATCTATCTGACTTAAGGAATGGATAGAAAATGTTAAGCCTTTTGCTTTACAGATTTCTTGTAGTTGCATAATAGCCTGTTTTTTGCTGTTTAAATCATTTTGTTTATGAATAGGGTAGAATATAAATGGATTTTCATTGGGATATTGTGTTTTAATGATTAAGCAATCATTTAAAATTACCCAACTGATATGACGCGCATAATGCCAAAGATAGAGATTTGTAAAAGTTAAGTCCGAAACAAGAATATTTTGTGAAGTAAAGAAGCTAGTTAGCAAATCTTTATCTTCAATATCAATAGGTTTCCAATGCATTTGTATTCCTTTAGTTAAAAAGGTATTTTAATACAAACAATTAAAAAGAAATATTAAGCCTTTGAGAGTTTTCTTGTTGGGGGAAGAAATTTTTTGTTTGCTTAAGTTTGCGCATTTCTAAGCCTAACTTTTCTTTTTGGGCTTTAGCATATTCAGTAATTTGCTCCATAATTGCTAGTGCTTCAAACATTTCATCACGAGTTTTTAGGATAGGTGTATTGTCTAAAAGCTCGTTTATCTTGCTATCATTTTTATTCAAATATGCCACTTTTAATTCATTAAGCCAATTCATGATTTACCTCTTTCCACGCTTCAAGTAATCCTTTAACTACTTTTATCACGATGTCAATTTTATCTTTGTTATTTTCCATATTCGCTTGAGTGAGAAGCTTGATTTGGTGCGTATAAAGCCCTGTTAAATAATGAGCAACTTGACCACCTTTTTCATAATCTAGCGAATTTAAAAGCTCCACAAAAATATCTGTGGTGCGATTAATATAATAAATCTTTTTCTCAATATCTTGAGAGTCGATGCAACGTTTTGCCATTGAAGCGAAGCGTAAAATACCTTCATAAAGCATTTCTACAAGCTTCGCTGGAGATTCTACTGCAACGGAATTTTGCTGATAAGAATTGTAGGCTAAACTGCTTTTCATCTTTTAAATTCCTTTCTTAATTTGAAGAATACATTGATTGAATCATTGCATTCACTGTGTTTTGCTGATTCTGTATTTTGGCAATCATTTGGTCATATGCTGACCATTTCTCTGCCATCATATCATAGCGCGTATTAATGCTTTCTTGTGTTTTAGTTTTATCCTCATTCAGAGATTTTTGTTCATCTACAAGAGAGGTTTCTAAAACTTTTAAGGTAGATTTGCTACCTGTAATTAAACTATCCATTGTATTACGAAGTTTTGTAAAAACGCCATCTACTTCTTTTTCTTCTCCTCTAATCGTGCTAGTCGTGCTTCTAAAAAAAGCCACTGCGGCATCAGGATCTTCCTTAAATGCAGAGTTAAATTTCTCTTTGTCCATTTTTAATGTGCCATCATCATTGAAATAGATTCCGTATTTGACGAGATTATTTCCTTTTACATCATTAGAAGAAATGATAGTGTTGAATTGTCTGGTAATTTGTCTAATATCATTATTTCCATTAAATACACCCGCAATTTTGGTGTCTTTATCATACTTCATTAACTCGGTGATTTTGTTATACATTGCATTATAATTTTCTACGAATTTTTCCATTTCTTCTGCAATTCCTTTGTCATCACGCGAAACACGCACAATCACATCTTTGTTCGTCTCTGTAATTGCTGTAAGTTCTAAGGAAAGTCCAGAAACCACATCATCAAAACTATTTTTATCACGTTCCACTTCAATCCCATTATAGGTAAATTTTGCATTTTGTGCATTTTGAATATTAGTAATATCCATTTTGGATAAAAATTCTTGGCTATTTGTATAACTACCTGCACTTATACCCACCTGGTCTAAAACTTTCTTTTGAGCCTCTGCATCTGTGCCTTCCGCACTAATTCTTATACTGTTACCATCATTACTATTAAGAACTAATTTACCATCTTTGACTTGTGCAGAGACTTTTCCTGATAAATTTGTATTATTGTTAATTGCATCAGCAATTGCTTGGGCATTATCTACACCTGTTGTGTTGCTGATTGTGTTTAAATCAATTTTTTCACCATTGATAAGAATAGCACCTTGTAGATTCCCACTTTTCACAGCAGTTGAACCTTTCACAAGGTCAAAATCACTTGGTCCTGCATAAGTCTTTACGAATCCTAAATCCGTATCAACTTCGCTAGTTCCAGCAGCAGCTTGAATTTTAGCATTTTCAACTTTTACTTTAATATCACCGCCTTTGGAGTCATTAATAAGCAAACCTTTTCCTGTGCTATTTAAGCCAATAGTGATGTCGCCATTTTGTAGTTTATCTTTTAGGTTAGCATCATTATTAATTTTGTCGGTAACTGCTTGTAAAACCGCTTTAGCATTATCTTCAGCAGAATTTCCTAATTCGCTTCCAATGGTTGATAAATCAATGCTGACATCTTTGCCGCCAATTTCAATCTTTAATGTTCCACTTTTAATTTGTCCACCGGGCATTGCAGCACTTTCAAGTGTGCTTCCAAAATAGATTTTGTTTTGCGCACCAGAATCTTTGCCTTGAATCATTAATTGATAGGGATTGTCCCCACCTGTTTTCATAATGATACCCATCACTGCACCATCGGTTTTATCAGTAATGGCTTGTCCGACTTCTGCTACACTCATACCCGCTTTGATATCAATGTTATAATTCGTGCCATTATGATAGAAATTAAGGGTTGTATTCTCTGTGCTAAAGACACTATCTCTTGAAGCAAATTTCAATCCCACTTGATTGACATCATTTTGTGCAAGTTGTTTGACATTAATTTTGATATCTTGAATCGCTAAACCTTCACCTGCTGTTGCCTTAACACCACTGCCCTCCACAGAAGCAGAGCGTTTTTGGTAAGTGCTGAAATCTGATAAGTTTTTGAAGTTGGTGTTCAAAGAACCCATTAGTGTCAAAAGTGATGTAAGTTCTGTTTGTTTCTCCATATTGGTTTCAATTTTTTTAGTAATTGGATTAACGCGATTCTTGACCTCTTGCTCTTGCATTTGGTTGATAATATCCCAAGAAAGAACGCCACCACTTCCAAGTCCTAATGAAGCAAAAGTTCCTAAAGCCATAATAATCTCCTTATTTTATAATCTCAAACTTGTTTATCAAAAATGATTCCAACTACTTCTCGCATCTTTGCCATAAGTTGCATTGCTTCATCACTTGGAATCTTGCGAATGATACGATTGGTATCCTTTTCGCTCACAGTGATAAAAAGTCCTTCTATCTCTTCATTAAACCCAAAGGTAACATTTGTATTTAATGGATTCAACTCTTGATTGAGTTGTTGAGCCAATTCATTGAGCTTTTGTTTTTGTTCTTGAATCTTTTGCTCTTCACTCGATTTGTCAATTTCTGTCTGCGCTTGTTGCGTTTGAGTCATTGACTCTGTTCGTGCTTTTGCGTTGTTTTGTCCATTAATACTCCTTGGAGTATAAAGGCTTCCTTGTGTGCTAGCAATATTTATTCCACTTTCAGTAACAACCATAGTAACCTCCTTATTATCTAGGCGAAATTATTTAGAATTAAATTGCGTGGCTTTTAACCTAGTAATTAAGGCATTTATGAATTTATGCAACTTAATTTATGAAAGTATATCGGATATTCTTTAAAAAAATAAAGAGTAAATAAGCAAAATTTGCAAGAAAATGTTCAGAAATTACAATTTATTAAAAAATAAAGAAAATTTGAAGAATATTTTGTTTTATGTAAATTAAAATCGCACAAAATGACCACTCTTCCCGCCACTTTTTTCAACCAAATAAATTTCACTTAAAACCATTGTTTTATCTATTGCTTTTACCATATCATAAATTGTCAAAAGACCGATATTAACGCCCATTAAAGCTTCCATTTCTACACCGGTTTGTCCATAGGTTTTTGCTCTAACTTCTAAAATAAACGCATTTTCACTTTCTATCTCTTTTATATTACACTGAATGTTTGTTAAAAATAAGGGGTGGCACATTGGGATTAGCTCACTTGTGCGCTTTGCTCCCATAATTGCTGCAATGATTGCGGTTTGCAATACTGCACCTTTTTTTACCTTTTGTTCTTTAATTGCGCAAAAGGCTTCATAGTTCATTGTGATTTTGCCCCTTGCGATTGCTTCTCTGTGTGTGGAATCTTTTGCCGAGACATCTACCATTTTGGGATTTTGTCGTTTATCTAAATGCGTAAGCTCCATACGAATCCTTTATAATAATTTGTAAATGGTTATTTTGTCATTTTTTAGCACTTTTTGGAATAAATTTTTATCCAAGTTTTCAAAAAATAATCCTTTGAAATAGAATCTCTCTAAATACGATTCCGCACAAAGCAGAGTTTTTCCATTGGGCAAAAAGACGGCTACAAGTGAGCTTTGTGTATCAAAGATTTGTGTTGTATGCTGCTTTAAATCTATGCTTTTAAGAATCTTAAAATGCAAGTTTTGTGTAGTAACTTCGCCTGTATTTGGATTTAAGGTAATATCGTTTTTGAAATATATCTTATCCTTTGTTGCTTCAAGAGAAAGCGCAAAAAAATCAAGTTTTGTTGATTTTCCATTACTTAAATCCACTTGAGAAAAACGCATTACATTAGGAAAAATCTCAAGCATTCTCCAAGGCAAAATAAAATAAAGTGTGTTAGGGGAACGCGTCCATTCTTGCTTGTTTTTAAGATTTTCTAATGTTTTTGGAATACCAAGTGTTTGAAAATGAGATTCCAAAGTCTCGCCCTTTAAAAGCATTTTGGCTAGATTGTAGCTTATTCTCTCCTCTTTTGTGCTAAGCGCAAGGCTAATAGGAAAATTTTGCATTCCTGAATGCCTTCCGCCATCTACAAAGGTTTGCAAATCGCTAAAATAATGGACAAAATAGCCATAATCCCACCAAGTGAGCGCAAAATCTCCCTTTTTGGTAGGAATAGAGCGCAGAATCTCTGCTTCGCTCGCTTCCAAAATCGGCGCAATGACATAATTTCTAATATGCCACAAATGCGGCGCAATGACAAGCAAAATCAATCCAACAATCAAAAGAAATTTTGGGATTTTATATGAAAAGTTTTTTAAAATTTCTTGGAGTTTAAAAAGTAAGAATCCCATTCCAAGTGCCGAGATTGGCACAGTATAAAAGCTAAAACGCAAGCCTTGCACAAGCGCAAAACAACCTAGAACCAAAAAGGGTAGAAAGAGAATGAATCTTTTGTCCTTGAAAATCAATCCAAAATAGCTCAAAATCGCTAAAATAAACCAAGCGATTCCACCACTGACGCGATAGGCAAACTCGCCAAAATCAATATTTGAAACCTCCGCAATAGAATCCAAAACATTAAAATAATGCAATCCTGTATTTGTAGTGTCGGCAAGATAATCGCTTAAATAATGGCTCTGTAAGAAACTGGGTAATAATTTCCACAGCAAAAGGCTTAGATTACATAAAAAGTAAAGAAAAAATAAAATTTTATGGATTGGAAAGGTTTTGTGTAAAATATCCAAGAAAAACCCTAAAAAGAATCCTAAAAATATCCAAATCCAAGTGAATTTTGGAAAAAAAATTACTAAAGTTAAGATGAAAAATAAACCTAAAATAATCCATTGCATTGGGGATTCTTTTGATGATTTGTTGCATAAGTCTTTCAAGAAAAAGCATAATAAAATTAAAAGATAACCCAATAAAACATAGCGCAAATGGGAATAATACAAAAGGGAAAAAGCACTCAAAGAAAATAGAGTCGCAAAATCTAATGCTTTTTGTGTCCTAAGAGTGCGTAGGATTATCGCTCCAACACTCAAACCTAAAACAATGACAAGCATATCTGTATCATAATAACCAAACATCGTACGATTATAATAACTCACACTCATTGCGCCCAAAAATCCGCTTAATGCGCACGGAATCGCTCCAAAATTGCGCGTCAAAGCCATAAGAGGAAAAACAATTAAGCTTCCAAAGATTGCAGGGAGAATGAATAAGACTTGCTCCAAATTAAAGGGAAGACAAAGGGTGAGGAATGCAGTCAAGAGAGAAAGAATCTCACTTGTGGATTTATAAAGGGGCAGATGAGGGGAGATAGAAAGAGTAAAAAAGTCTTGCAAAAAGTTTGGAAGATGCCAAATAGGAGATTGCAAAATCTCCCAAATAAAAGACTGCCGAAATTCTTGATAAAGTCTTAAGAGTTCCTTTGCGCCTTGTGCGTAGAAATAGCCATCGTGCGTGTTAAGCAAGGGAGCTTGATTGTAAAAATATTGCGGATAGGCACTAAGGGCGAAAAGATAATAAAGCCGAAGTAACACGCAAAGCAAAAAGACAAAAAATGCTAGACTAAGAAAGGATTTTAGGCGCATATTTTTCCCGTGATTCTTTTTGCAGTCTTTTAGCTTCTTTATAGAATTTTACTAATCCGCCTTTATGGATTGTTTTGCAGGCTTGAATCAAGCTCGCACCTAAGCGATAAGAGAAAGTTTGCTTTTCGTAGATTGCGCTCTTGTAATCCTCATAAGATTCCAAAGGAGGCAATTTTAAATGGGGCTTTTTAGCAATGATGTGCGCATAAAATCTTGCTTCTTGTCTGTGTTTTAAGGCTTTTTTGTCGCTCTTGCTAAAACCATCGTGAATCAAATAGAAAATATCCACCTTATCGGCACATTTTTCCTTGATATTAGCCAAAAGCGCACCAATCACAAAGGCAGAATCGCAAGTCGCACAAAGTAGGATTCCTAATGGGTATTTTTTCATTGATTTGTCCAAGTTTGATATTTGATAGTTTTTAGCGATGTAAAAGGATATTTTATAATAATTTTTGCAAATTTCCTAAACTCTGCAATGAAATCTTAAAGGCGATTTTTAATAGATTGCTAAGGACGCAGTAGCTTGTTTTTGTCATTGCGAGACTTCGTAGAAGTCGTGGCAATCTATGTGGATTATGGGTTGTCTTGCAGTTTGTGAGGTTTTTTTGAAGAATCACTACAACCGCAACTGCAACCCTTATCTTTTTTGGGGTAAAGTTTATAGCCAAAGTATAAAAGCGCACCAACGAAAATAAATCCTAAGATAAAAGTTTCCATTTAACCTCCAAAACAAGATTCTATGAGATTCATAGAATCTTAAATTTTAACCATTAAAATGTATAAACAATTTCTACTTTGAATTGATTTCTATTTTCCAAACCTGTTTCTGGAGAGACATAATTTCCGCTACGCTCTGTTTTTAAAAACGCATAATAGGCATAGATTTCTAAGTTTTCATTGTATCCCCAAGTAAGATTTGGTGTAATTTCATAAAAGTCAATGTTTGTTGTAACACGACTTGAAATATCTTTGACTTTATTTTTACCATTGACATAATCTATTCCCATATTTAGATTTTCAAGCAAATCATAGGACAAAAA
Source organism: uncultured Helicobacter sp. (assembly GCF_947367035.1). Lineage (GTDB taxonomy): Bacteria > Campylobacterota > Campylobacteria > Campylobacterales > Helicobacteraceae > Helicobacter_D. Next base: position 24,038 of record NZ_CANBCA010000014.1, on the reverse strand, counting down.
TGCATAAAAGACATCTAAGTCTTTTTCTGCATTTTTGTTGATTGCGCCCCCAATCGCAGAAAAATTTACTCCTGTGGTGTCATAATTATCAAACCAAACCGCACCCGCCATTTGCAATGCACCCTCATCGTCCAAAGAGACTGCGAAATTATCTTTTGTGTTGGTAATATAGCCAAGATTCAAATCTAATGGAATCTCCAATTTTGCTAAATCTACACCGGCTTCAAGGCTGATAAAGTCGCTTTTTGTTTGCATTCTATTATAATTTCCACCCAAAGCCTGTATGAGATTTGCTACGCCGGAGCTTTTGGTTTGTGCATAAGCATATTGTCCGCTTAAATGAAAGAAATCTTGATAGAATCCGAGCTGATAAAAGAATGCAGAATCCACAATATCATCAATATGGAAATACCAAAGTTGCGATTCTATGTTGCCAAAGTCAAACTCCCAATTCCCAATTCCCGCAAGCAGATAGAGCGGTTTGGTAATGCTTGCTTCTTTTGGTAAATCATCTTTTATGTCGTCTAATGCCCAAGAATCAAACGCTCCTGCGACTAAACTAATGCTAGGCAAATCGCTATTAACAATCAAAATTCCTGTTCCTCTGTCCTCTCCTTCGTCATTTAGAGGCGTATCTAAGCGCATTTTTCCAAGCGTGATATTTGTGCTTGTAGAATCCGGTGTAATCAAGGCATTAAAGGTGCTTACGCCAAAGCTATTATCTTTACCCGAGCCAAGCCCATAACCCCAAAAGGATTCCGAATTATCTATTATGCCATCGTTGTTTAAATCCACGCCTTTGCCGTGGTTTGTGTTTTGAGAGGTTTCATAATAAATTCCGAGATTAAGTGCGAGATTCTCTGAAGCAGGGATTTTAAACTCTGCTTCTGCGTGCCAAGTATGCTCTACATCGCCGCTTTTTTCGCCGTCTTTGTTAAATTGAGGATTTTTAAAACGATTGTCTTCATATTCATAACGTAAAAATCCGCTGACATCTATCCCCTTTATTGCTTCCTCTAAGCTCTGCGCATTTGCGTTTGTCGCAAGCGCCAAAAGCCCTATTAGACTTAAACTTGATTTTTTGATGTTCATAAAAACCCTTTCATTTCAAAATTTCAATCAAGGTGATTAAAAATGAGATAGAATCTTACAATTAAAAAACTTAAATGAAAATAATTATCATAATATAATTTTAAAAAATTAAGGATTTTTTCCAAAAAACTTAAAGCCAAGAGTTTATTTATAACTTATTTATAATTGTATTTGGTATAATGCACAGAATCTTTATATTTTTTAGGAGTGTTTAGATGAAAAAGTATTTAAAAAAGATTTCTGACCCAAGAATCGTGGGTGAATTTAGCAAAAGCGGCTTGGGATTAGCCGCAGTTTTACTTATCGTTGGTTGCGGAAATGGCACACAAGAAAATGCACAAAGTGGCATTCAAGAGGCAGCCAAAAAAGGTGCTACTGTTACGATTGAAAAGCAACCCGATGGTAGTTATAAAATACTTGATGAAGTTCCAAGCGCACAAACACGCGTAATTTTGCGCGAAAATGGGGAAGAGAGAATCTTAAGCCAAGAAGAAATTGACCAAATCATCGCAGAGGAAAATAAAAAGATAGAAGCAGGCACTTCGCAGCTTACGAATCCAACAGGAGGGGGATTATCACTTGGAGAGACTATTTTAGCAAGTGCAGCAGGAGCAATTCTTGGAAGTTGGATTGGAAGCAAGCTCTTTAATAATCAAAATTACCAATCCCAACAAAGAACAAGCTATAAAACCCCTCAAGCTTATGAACGCTCCCAAAGTTCTTTTAAACAAAATGCCAATACAAGAACAGGTGCAGCAGCCGGACGCAGTGGGTTTTATTCTCCAAACAACACAGGCTCTACACAGAATCGCTCTAGCACTTCAAATTCTCGTTCAAGTTATGGTGGCTAAAATGCAGATTTTAAATGCACAACCTCTTACGAATGCGGATTTAGAAGATTTAGGGCTTAATTGGCACACAGATATTGATAACACACCTTATGTCAGTGATGAGATTATTGAAATGAGTGAGGAAGAGGCACAGGGGTTTTATGATGCTGCCAACGAACTCTATGAGATGTATGTAGAAGCAGGGCAATATGTCATAGATAATGATTTGTTTTTTGAAATTGGAATTCCATTTAATCTTGTAGAAGCTATTGAACGAAGTTGGGAGGAAGAAGTGCATTGGCATTTATATGGACGCTTTGATTTAGCTGGTGGATTAGATGGAAATCCCATTAAGCTATTGGAGTTTAACGCTGATACGCCTACAATGGTTTATGAAAGTGCCATTATCCAATGGGCATTGTTGAAAAAAAATGGTTTTAAAGAATCTTTGCAATTTAATAATCTCTATGAAGCGCTAGGGGATAATTTCAAACGAATGATTACACTAGGTGAGGATATTTCTCATTTTAATGAAATTTATGAGGGTTGGAAGATCCTTTTTTCTAGCATTCAAGGCAGCGAAGAGGAAGAGCGCACGGTGCGATTGCTAGAAGTCATCGCTAAAGAAGCAGGATTTGAAACAAATTTTTGTTATGCACACGAAGCAGTGCTAGAGGAGCAAAATGGCTTAAGCTTTGATAATAAGAACTACGAATTTTGGTTTAAACTCATTCCTTGGGAAAGCATTGCAGTAGATGAACCAGAGTTAGCACAACTCATCACAGCAATGATAGCCAATAAAAATACAATTTTTTTAAATCCTGCTTATACATTGATGTTTCAAAGCAAACGAATGTTAAAGGTTCTATGGGATTTGTTTCCCAATCACCCTTTATTACTTGAAACCTCTTATGAACCACTCCATCAAAAACAAGTCAAAAAGCACGCTTTTGGGAGAGAGGGAGAGAGTGTAAGTATCTTGGACGCACAAGGGAAAATCCTTCATAAATGCAGTGGGGAATATGAAAACTATCCAGAGATTTACCAAGCATTTGCAATGCAAAATCATCATAATGGGAGCCTCTATCAACCCAATGTTTTTTATGCTTATGAGGCTTGTGCATTGGGATTCCGCAAGGGAGGAGAAATTTTGAATAATCTATCAAAATTTGTCGCACATAAGATTAAATGAGCAAGCTTTGAATATTGATGTCTAGAAGCCTAAAATTTCAACATCTTTGTAATTTATTTTTGAAAGGGAAAAAATGGAATCTTTAAATTATCTCAATAGTATTAATGACTTCAATGAAGCAAAGCAAGTAATTCCCGGCGGTGTTAATTCTCCTGTGCGTGCTTTTCAAAGTGTTGGTGGCACTCCACCTTTTATTACCAATGGGGTGGGAGCATATTTGATTGATGAAGATAGGAATCGCTATATTGACTTTGTACAGAGCTGGGGTCCATTGATTTTTGGACATTGTGATAAAGAGATAGAGGAAGCAGTCATAGAATCTGTGAAAAAGGGTTTATCTTTTGGCGCACCTACGACTTTAGAAACCGCACTTGCTAAAGAAGTTATTGAGATTGTAGAGGGGATAGAAAAGATTCGTTTTGTTTCAAGCGGAACAGAAGCAACGATGAGTGCGATTCGTCTTGCTCGCGCCTTTACAAAAAGAGAGGATATTATCAAGTTTGAGGGTTGTTACCACGGGCATAGTGATTCTCTGTTGGTTTCTGCTGGAAGTGGAATGGCGACCTTTGGAAATCCTAGCTCGCCCGGTGTGCCGCAAGATTTTGTCAAGCATACATTTGTTGCACAATACAATGATTTAGCAAGTGTAGAATCTTGCATTGCTTTAAGTCAAAAGCAAGGAAAAGGTGTTGCTTGTATTATCCTAGAACCAATTGCCGGAAATATGGGACTTGTGCCAAGCGAAGTAGAGTTTTTACAGGGATTAAGAAAACTTTGTGACAAACACGAAATTTTACTAATTTTAGATGAAGTGATGAGTGGATTTAGGGCAAGTTTATGTGGTTCGCAAAAGTTCTATTCTGTGCGGGGTGATTTGGCAACTTTTGGCAAAGTGATTGGAGGTGGTATGCCTGTGGGTGCGTTTGGTGGGAGAGCAGAGATTATGGATTTGCTCTCTCCTAAGGGTGCAGTATATCAAGCAGGCACTTTAAGCGGGAATCCTGTGGCAATGAGTGCTGGGCTTGTTTCATTGCGGAAATTAAAAGAAGATTCCAAAATCTATGAAAGATTGGAGGGTTTAGCCTTAAAGCTCACGCAAGGACTAGAAAGCCTCTGCACAGAGTTCCAGATTCCTTTGCAAACTTGTGTGCGTGGAAGTATGTTTGGATTCTTTTTTAACGACAAAAAGGTAAGAAACTTCCAAGACGCGCTTAAAAGTGATACAGAAATGTTTGCGCGCTTTCATCAAGGAATGTTAAATAAGGGAGTTTATTTTGCTGCCTCGCAGTTTGAAACAGGATTTATTTGCGCTGTAATGGACGAGAATTTAATAGATGGTGTGTTAGAAAGGGCAAGAGAAGTGCTGTTGGAGATAAAAACTTATGGAAAATAAACAAAAATCTATCACGAATAAAGATCCACAAGAAAATACACAAAATACAGAATCGCAAAGTGATTTCAAACCCAAAGAAGAGTTAAAATACAAAGATGCAATGTTGGCGTATTCTAATGCCACACTCGGGATTTCTATTGTAGTTGCGGTGTTAATTGGGGTAGGGATTGGTTATGGCTTAGAATCACTTTTTAGTATGCGTTGGCTCTTTTGGCTTGGTGTTGTGTGGGGCGTGTGTGCGGCGATTTTGAATGTTTATAAAGCCTACAAGCGTCAAAAAAAAGAGTTGGACGAACTTGCAAAAGACCCAAAATATGCCTCTACTGCAAATAATCCAAAAGATTTTGATGATGAAGACGATGATGATTAAATAAAATGGGATTCTCAAAGTTATTTTTGGCTTTTGTTTTTATCATAGGATTATTCTCTCTAGGAGTATGGATTGGTTTTGGGACAACCTTTGCACTTAATTTTATCTTTGCGTTTCTTTCGTTTGGGCTGATTGTTTCCATCGTTTTTTATATACAAAAGCATAAAATCCAAAGTCTTATCAAAAATGCAACCAAAGAGGAGCTAGAAGCATTGGCGCAGTTTTATAGAAGTAAGCAAGAAATTGCTGAAGAGGAATTGCGGGAAGAAGAATCTAAAGATTTACACAACCTATCAGAAGCAATGGAGATAGACAAAGCGGAATCACAAAAGAAGCCAAAAAGATCTAAGCGTAAGATTTGGAAAAATTTCAGCACTATCAATGTCAAAACAGGTGCAAAAATGTTTTTTCTTCCTTTGCGTCTTTTTGCGTATGGATTCCTTGTGATTGGAATCTTGACTCTTATAAAACAGCAATCATTCAATGCTTTAGCCTTTTTTAGTGGATTAATTGTCGCAAATCTGCTGATTATTTTAATGGCTTGTTTGCGCAATCTCAAAAGTCATTGATAGAGGTTTCACAGAGAGGGCAGAAATTCTTCATTACAAACGCAAGTGTTGCAATCTATCATCGTGCATAAAGAAGCCTTTGCAATGGAATCTTTAAAGAAGTGCAATTATAGATTGCTTCGTTGCACTCTGTGCGTCTTGAAATGCCAAAGTGGTTAGCTTTCAAGTAAGATTCCAAATTATAGATTTGCGATAAAGCAGGTGAGTTACTAATGCAATGTACGCCACAAATACTACGGATTCTCGCAATGACGAAGTGAAAAATACTTTAAGATTCCTCCTCAAAATCATTTTTTCCCCTAGCAATGAAAATCACACGTGTGCCACTAAAGTCAAATTGCTCTCGCAAGAAATTTACTAGATACCGCTTATAGCTGAAATGTAGGCTTTTAGGACGATTCATAATCAATGCAATTTGTGGCGGCTTACTTTCAAATTGTGTCGCATAATAGACTTTAACAATTTTGCCGTGATCGCTGGGAATCGGGTGGCGAGAGGTTGCTTCTTTGATGATTGCATTAAGTTTTGCCGTTGGAATCCGATAAGAAAAATTGTAATAAACTTTTAAAATTTCTTCTTCTAGCTTTTGAATGTGTCGCCCATTTTTAGCAGATATTGTGAGTGTTGGTGCGTATTCTAAAAACTTAAAACGCAATTTAAAATCCTCCATTATCCCCTTAAAGTCTTTATGTGCAATATCCCATTTATTTAAAACAACAATCACACCGAGTTTGTATTCGTCTATCAATCCCGCGATTTTCTCATCTAATTCCACAAAAGGTGCGGAAGCATCAAGCACCAAAAGCGCAATGTCTGTGCGCTCTAGCACTTCGCGTGTGCGTTGCATCGCAAATTTCTCTAAACCTTCAACTTTACCTCTTTTTCGTATTCCAGCAGTATCTACGAAATTGACTAATTGCCCTTTGATTTCTCCTTTTTCATCTACGGGGTCTATGGTCGTCCCGGCAATAGGGGAGACGATGGCTCGTTCGCCCCTAAGCAAAGCATTCAATAATGAACTTTTCCCTACATTGACGCGTCCGATGATTCCGATATTAATGATAGAATCCTCTTGAGATTGCGTTGAGTTTTCAGATTCTAAAAATTCCTCCAAATCCTCTTCTACCTTTGCATTTAAAAGTTGCTCTAATGTATCATTTTTAAGAGTGGAGAGAATTGCATTTTCAAGCTCCAAGATTCCGCGATTATGGGAGACAGAGATAGGAAAGACTTGTTTTGCTCCAAACTCCATAAACTCCCAAGCCTGTTGCTTTTCCTTGTCATTATCTATTTTATTGATAACCAAAAAAATATTTGGATTTTTGCGTTCTAGTGCATAAAAAATCTCTTTATCCATTGTTTGTGGTGGAGTTTTGCCATCTACTAAATAGAGAATTAAGTCCGCACTTTCGCCCGCTTGTATAGAATGTTTAAAGACATCTGCAAACAAAGAATCTTTATTCTCTAATCCACCAGTATCTAAAATCAAAAAAGGCAAACCTTGTAAAGAAATCGTTGCTTTTTTAATATCTCGTGTTGTTCCTGCAATTTCTGAAGTGATTGCGATTCTTTGTTTGCAAAATCGGTTAAATAAGGAGCTTTTTCCAGCATTTGGTCGTCCAATAATTGCAATGCTTCCATAAATTTTATCCATTTGTAGCCTTTAAATTAAAGTTTTATTTTACTTTAAGCTTTTGTCTTTGTCAAATCTTATCTTAATTTTAGTAAGATTCCACAATTTTTAAAAAAGGATCAAAATTGGAATCCAATAAACAAGCTATCATTGCTATATTTCTTGCTGCATTGCTTTTTACGGCTATGGGAATGTTTGTCAAAATGCTGACACCTAATTTACCTGTAATAGAAGTGGCATTTGCTCGGAATTTTTTTGGTTTGATTTGGATTATAGGTGCGTTAATTCTAAATCCTCCTAAATCTCAACAAGGTGGTAAGCCTTTCATTCTATTTTTTCGTGGATTTGCAGGTGGAAGCGCAATGATGGCGTATTTTTATAATATGTCTGTAATGTCTCTAGGAACTGCCTATGCGTTTTCTTACACTTCGCCAATTTTTTTGGCTCTCTTAAGTGTAATTTTTGCTCATAAAAATGTATCTTTAAAGGTTTGGATAGCGATTTTAATGGGATTTAGTGGAATTTTGCTTATCTCCAATCCTCAAAGCACGGATTTAAGCTTTTTGGATTCTTAATTGGTATTTATAGTGGGATTGGTGCGGCGCTTGCATACCTTTCTATCGCGGAACTTGCTAAAAATTATGACCCAAGAGTGATTATTGGCTCTTTAATGCTAAGTGGTTCTATTTTGTCGCTTTTAACGCAGCTTATGCCTTATGAAAGCTATCCCATTGCCTTGTTTGCCCCTTTTGTAATGCCAAATTTACAAGAATGGGGTTTGATTTTGGGACTTGGTATCGTCTCAACTTATGCACAAATTTATTTGACTAAGGCTTATAGCTTAGGTAATCCACCGATGATTGGGGCAATCTCTTATATTACTATTTTTATGGCGACTTTGGCAGGAATCATTCTAGGAGACCAAGTGCCACACGGCTTAGTTGTCATCGGTATGATTTGCATTGCGTGCGGTGGAATCTTGGCTGCATTTTCAAGAAAAATCAAAAAAGCAAAATGAGTTTGAACGTGTGATGAATCACCGATGACGAAGCAATCTATAATCTTGACAATCAAAAAATATTCCATAAGAATCCAAAAATACAGAATTTTAAATGTGCGATTCCATAGAATCTTTACTTCAACCAACATTATGGATTGCCACGAGGTTAAAGCCTCTCGCAATGACTAATCCCTACCGCTTTAAAACACCATTTTATGCTATAATTCCGCCATTATTTAAATCACAAAGAGGGTTGATGTTTCATATTGTTTTTAATGCTGATGAAAATTACATAAAATACAATGCAGTTTTTGATGATGAGCATTATCAAAACTGCATTGAAGCAAACTTGCAAACAAGAGGCAACTAAATCCCCCCCCCCCCCCCCGCAAGACTCTAGTGAGCAAGGCTATTGCTCCCATATTTTGAGTGATTCTCTTTCTCTCTGTGTGCAAAATAAACTTCAAGAGCTTGAAAAAGAACTCGATGCCCTTTATCCCTGTCGTATTCTCGTGCATTTTCTTAGCGACGAGGAATTTAAGGATTCGCCCAAATGGACAAACCATACGAATCATTTGACATATTTTAGAATCAAACTTGCTTCCGTGTTGTCACAAGAAATTGACAGATGTTTATATTTAGATATAGAAATGCTTGTTTTATGCCCCTTAGAGGAATTGTTTGCTTTGGATTTAGGGGAAAATATCGCCGCAGTTGTGCTAGATTGTAGCAATCCCTATCAAGAAAAGCGTTTAAAGGCACGAGATTCCACACAAGCGGATTTTGTCTTTCCTTTTAGGAAAGAGTATTTTAATACAGGATTTATGTTGATTAACCTTAAGAAATGGAGAGAATCTCAAGTAGAGAGTAGAGCGTTAGAATTTATGCACACTTTTATTACAAGAGTAGGCGACCAAGATATTTCAAACGCAGTCATCGGCAAAGAAACGCTTAAACTCACTCCTAAATGGAATTTCTTTATCAATCATTTCAACGCAGAGAGATTGGGAAGGGCGGATAACTTCTGAGCTGATGAGAATGAAAATTGCCTCTATGGTTATACAAACAAAGATTATCAGGAATCCTTAAGGCAAATTGCGATTGTGCATTATACCTTATTTGGGCGCGAAACCTTGGGAGAATAAGTTATCACAATTACAAGCAAGAGTGCAAAAAGTAGAGAAATCGCAGAAAATCTATGGTGCAAAGGAGCGGGTGCAAAATCACTTAAACTGCAAACTAGGCTTGGTCATTGTGGAATCGCAAAATATTTTTAAGAAAGTGATTTTGCCATTTAGAATGGCACGGATTGTTTATTTGCACAAAAAACAGCTTAAAATCCTCCAAAGTCTTTATGCGCTTAACCCCCACATAAAGCCTCCAGAACTTTCGCAATATAGCGATTTGCAAGAGGCATTGTCCTATCAAAACAGCATTTTTTATCAAACAGGAGAAAGATTCCCAAACTCTTGCAAACAATGGTCTAAAGGAAAATTTATAAAAATTTTATAATTAAAAGCAATAAATCAAATCTTTTCCCGCAATTAAAGCGCAAATGTCTTGTAAAAATCAATGAAAAAGCGTTATAATTAAAGATTTTATTTAGCGTTATAAAGACAAAAAGGAATATCCGTGCCAAAAGACGCACAATATGAAAGCACAACAGAAGTTTTAGAAAAACTCCAAGAACCTATCCGTTATAAAGTCATTTTGCTAAATGATGATTACACAACACAAGAATTTGTAATGGAAGTTTTGCAAAGTGTCTTTCATAAAAACTTTGAAGATTCGCTCAATCTAATGCTCCAAATTCATCATAATGGTAAGGGGGTTTGCGGAATCTATCCTTATGATGTTGCAGAGATTAAAGCTGTGCAGGTGCGTAAAATGGCAAAAGAAAAGCAGTATCCACTGCGTGCAATTTTAGAAAAAATATAAGAGAAAATTATGTTTGAAATTAGTAAAGAATTAAATGTTGTATTACAAAATGCACAAAAAGAAGCAAAAACTAGAGGACACGAGTATTTAACGCTAGAGCATATTTTTCAAGCATTATTGGAGAATCAAAAGGTTATTAAAGCCCTTCAAGAATGTGGTGGAAACATTGATATTATGAAACAGCAAATTAAAAGATACTTAGAGCATTTCTTAACCACTTTTCCAGAATATAAAAGTAATAGTGAAATGCCACAAGAAACTTTAGCAGTTACCCGTGTCATTGAGATGATGATAAGCCACGTGCGAGGCTCACAACGCAAGCAAGCACAAGTCAGTGATTTGTTGGCAGCCATTTTAGAAGAAGAAAAAGCATTTTGCACACAAATTTTAAAGACACAAGGAATCACGCGTTTAAATATTTTAGAATACATTACAGAAAATCAAGAAGAGTTTAATGAGAATTTACATAAAGCAGGGGAGAAAAACTCACTAGATTCTAGCGAAAAACAGGAGGATAAATCAGAATCCGCACTAGAAAAATATTGCACCAATTTGACTAAAGAGGCAAAAGAGGGCAGGATTGACCCTGTGGTTGGGAGGGAAACAGAAATTAGACGATGTTTTGAGATTTTGTTGCGCAAAAAGAAAAATAATCCTTTACTTGTCGGAGAACCGGGTGTTGGTAAGACAGCAGTAGCTGAAGGATTAGCTCTTAAAATTGTGCAAGAAGAAAGTCCTTTAAATCACACAGAAATTTATATGTTAAATATGGGTTCGCTTGTGGCAGGCACAAAATATAGGGGAGATTTTGAAAAACGAATTAAACTCTTAAGTGAAGAAGTACTAGAACGCGGGAATATCGTGCTTTTTATTGATGAGATTCATATGTTAATTGGCGCGGGAGCAACTAATAGTGGTAGTATGGATGCAAGCAATTTATTAAAACCAATGCTAGGTAATGGGAAGTTGCGTTGCATTGGAGCAAGCACTTATGCGGAATATCGTTCCTTTTTGGATAAAGATAAAGCCCTCTCTCGCCGTTTTGCTAAAGTAGAAGTCAAAGAACCAAGCATTGAGGAAAGCATTCTGATTTTACAAGGAGTGAAGAAATATTACGAAAATCATCATAATGTCCGATATACTAATGAGGGGATTGCATTAATGGTAGAACTCTCTGTGCGTTATCTGCACGAACGATTTTTGCCTGATAAAGCCATTGATATAATGGACGAAGTGGGTGCAAGCTATAAATTAGATGGCAGAAGTGGAAAGATAAACCTACAAAGCATCAAACAAATGGTAGCTAAAATGGCTAGGATTCCAGAGATTGAAGCGACAAAAGATGATAAAAGTTTGCTTAAAAATCTTGAAAAACATCTCAAAACCAGAATCTTTGGACAAGAAAATGCTATTAAGGAAGTTGTTAGTGCGTTAAAACGCAATAAAGCTGGTTTAAGTGCGCCAAATAAACCGATTGGTTCTTTTCTCTTTAGTGGTCCAAGCGGCGTAGGGAAAACTGAACTTGCCAAAGAGATTGCCAAGTCATTAAACATCAACTTTGAACGCATTGATATGAGTGAATATATGGAAAAGTTTTCTACTTCGCAATTAATCGGTGCAGCAGCAGGGTATGTAGGTTATGAAAAAGGTGGAATTTTAACAGAAATGATTAAAAAGAATCCGCATACCTTATTACTATTAGATGAAGTAGAAAAGGCACACCCAGAGGTCTTGAATGTATTTTTACAAGTAATGGATTACGGCAAATTAACAGATAACAACGGGCAGAGTGTGGATTTTTCTTCCGTGATTTTGATTTTAACCTCTAATGTTGGTTCTAAAGAATCTCCTGTGCTTGGGTTTAAACAAGATTCTAATACACGCTTTTCTAGTGCAATCAAAGAAACCTTTTCTCCAGAGTTTAGGAATCGTTTAGATGCTATTATTGCCTTTAATGCTTTAAGTCCAAAAGAGATTTTAAAAATCGTAGATAAAAACATTGTAGATTTAAACGAGCAAATCCAATCCAAAGGCATTCAAATCGTTTTGGAAAAAAGTGCAAAAGAATATTTGGCAAAAGTAGGCTTTAATGTAGAGCTTGGTGCGCGTCCCTTAGCACTTACAATTCAACAAGAGATTAAAAATCCAATCAGTGATTTAATATTATTTGGGAACTTAAGTAAAGGGAGAATTGTTTATTTTTCATACAAAAATGAACAATTAATTTACCAACTTAAAAATACAAAACAAAAGAATATCAAATCAAAAAAGGCAATTTCTAAGTCACTTGTGAAAATACCTAAAGAATCACTAAAAGATAAAGGGAAAGGTGAATGATAGACTTTGCTTGGAATTTGGAATTGCAGATTGCAGCAGTTTATCGTAAAAGTGGCTATATACACGGCATTAGTCAAGTGGAATCACAAGATTTAGATTCCTTTTTAGGTTTAGAAAAAGAAATAAAACTTCTATGCGCCAATACAGAAGCTTTTTTATATCAAAACTTAGGCGTTAATGTGTTATTATGGGGCGCAAGAGGTTGTGGAAAAAGCTCTTTAATCAAGGCAATTTTACTTCAATATTCCAAAGAGGGCTTAAGAGTCTTGCAAATTGAAAAGGAAAATTTAGAGATTTTACCAGAGATTTTGGATATTTTACGCAATAAACATTATAAATTCATTATTTTTTGCGATGATTTAAGTTTTGAGAATGATGAAAAAACGTATAAAAGCTTAAAAAGTCTATTAGAAGGTGGCTTAGAAACATTACCTAGGAATATTAAAATCTATGCTACTTCTAATCGCCGCCATTTATTGCCAGAATTTTACGATGAGAATGAACTCTTTGGTTATGAGGGGAATGAGGATAAAATTGCTCTAAGTGATAGATTTCCTTTATGTATTGGATTTTATACACAAGGCAATGCAGAATATTTAGAAGTATTGGCGGGATATTTTAAAGACCTGAAAAATACAAAACAATGGGAAAAAATCCGCAGAATCGCACTCCAATACGCTACTCAAAAAGGTTCGCGGAATCCACGCACTGCCGCTCAATTTTATGCGCTTTATCAAAGTGGTTTGCTAGATTATTTATAAAGGGAGAAAAAATGATTAAAAAATGCTTATTTCCAGCTGCAGGTTATGGCACAAGATTCCTACCTGCAACTAAGACAACACCAAAGGAAATGTTGCCCATTATTAATAAGCCACTAATTCAATATGGTGTAGAAGAGGCGATGGAAGCAGGAATTTTTAATATGGCAATCGTTACGGGAAGAGGAAAAAGGTCGCTAGAGGATTATTTTGACATCAATTATGAATTAGAACACCAGCTTAAAGGCACAAGCAAAGAAAATCTCTTAAAAGATATTCGGCGTGTTTTGGAATCTTGTAATTTTTCTTATACGCGACAAATGGAGATGAAAGGTCTAGGACACGCAATATTAGTTGGAGAAAGCTTAATCGGAAATGAACCTTTCGCAGTCATTTTGAGTGATGATTTGTGTGATAATGAAGGTGAGGGCGTGTTAAGTCAAATGTGCAAAATTTATGCAAAATATCGTTGTTCCATCGTTGCTCTAGAGGAAGTTGCTCTAGAGGAAGTCAGTAAATACGGCGTGATTGCAGGAAGAAAAATAGATGATGATGTTTTTATGATAGATCATATGATTGAAAAACCTAGTCAAGAGGAAGCTCCAAGTAATTTAGCAATCATTGGACGTTATATTTTAACGCCAGATATTTTTGAGATTCTTCATCGCACAAAACCGGGTAAAAATGGCGAGATTCAAATTACAGATGCACTCTTTGAGCAATGCAAAAAAGGAATGGTGCTTGGATATAAATTTAAAGGCGTGCGTTATGATTGTGGAAGCGCAGATGGCTTCGTGAAAGCAACAAACATTTTCTATGATAAATTAAAAAGTAGTCAATAAATGTATAATTTTAATTTTTACCTTTTTACCTTTTTATTTTTGTTTATTTTGATGTTGCCATTTTTCTTACTTGGCGGTGGATTCATCATTTATGAAAGAATTCAATCTTACCTTGCAGTGCTAAAAGGGCGAGAGAAAAAATTTCAAAATATTAATTATCTTATTTCAATCTTTAAAGATGAAAATTCTGAACAAGAGTTATTAGAAGAAGCATTAGAATCTTTTAATAAATATTTTTTGCATTTTGGTGATATAAGCAAAGAGAGTAAAGAATATCAAGGACGCATTGACTTTATTGGTGCTCTTTCTTGGTGTCCTAAAATGGATATTGATAGAGTTGTAAATTATAGAGAAGAGATTGTGAAAGCAAACCCAAATTATAAAAAAGAAATAGAAACGGTGATTGGTTCTGCTTTAAAGAATCGCGATGAAAAAAAAGGAAAAAAGAAATAGGGAGGTAAAATGGATTTTTTAGCATTAACAGGTCAATCACGTTTGCAAGGAGCAATCAATATCACAGGAGCAAAAAATTCTGCTTTACCTTTGATTGCGCTCACTTTATTAACTACTAACAAAATTACACTTGAAAATCTACCCAATGTTGTAGATGTGAAAACATTTTTTAACCTCCTTACTATGCTTGGTTGTGAAGTTTGTAAAATAGATGAACACACCACAAGTGTTGAAATTTCTAAATTAAATAGCACCAAAGCAACTTATGATATTGTGCGTAAAATGCGCGCATCTATTTTAGTGCTAGGACCACTTTTGGGTAGATTTGGGCATTGTGAAGTGAGTTTGCCCGGAGGTTGTGCCATTGGTGCGCGTCCGGTGGATTTGCATATTAAAGCTTTAGAAAAAATGGGTGCAGAGATTCGTATTGAAGGGGGATATATTGTTGCAACAGCCAAAGAGGGACTTCAAGGTGCAACGATTAACTTTGATAAAATCACCGTCACAGGCACAGAGAATATTCTGATGGCAGCGGCAATGGCAAAAGGTAAAACAACTCTTATCAATGCGGCTAAAGAACCTGAGGTTGTGCAACTTTGTGAGGTTTTAAAAGCAAGTGGCGTAGAGATTCTTGGGATTGGAAGTGATAAAATTGAAATTTATGGCACCAATAGAGAAGGTTTGAAATTACCCGATAGAATCATAGTGATTCCAGACCGCATTGAAGCAGGAACCTATCTATGTGCTGGAGCAATCACAAATTCTCAAATCACTTTGCATAAAATTAACCCACACCACTTAGGTGCAGTAATTTCTAAGCTTGAAGAAATCGGTTTTAAGCTTACTTTTAATCACGATTCTATTACAATTTATCCAGCACAAAAACACAATGCTTTTGAGCTTTCTACGGCAGAATATCCTGGATTCCCCACAGATATGCAAGCACAATTTATGGCGCTTGCAACACAATGCGAAGGAAGCAGTATCATAGAAGAGAGGTTATTTGAAAATCGCTTTATGCACGTAAGCGAATTGCAACGTATGGGAGCAAATATTAGTTTGCGTGGTAATACAGCGACAATTTATGGAGTCAATGAATTGATTGGAGCTGATGTGATGGCAACTGATTTGCGCGCTTCTAGCGCATTAGTTCTTGCGGGTTTAGTCGCAAAAGGCACAACAAATATCCATAGAATCTATCATTTAGACAGAGGCTATGAGGATTTGGAAGCAAAACTTACAAAACTAGGCGCACAAATTTCTCGCTTACAAGAATAAATAATGATGGAGATTCCACATATTCCCGTTTTATTAAAGCAAGTTTTGGAATCCTTTGAGACCCCTTTAGTGCAAAAGGGTGGGGTGTTCCTTGATTGCACATTAGGCTTTGGTGGGCATAGTGAAGCACTTTTAAAAGCTTATCCTAAACTACAAATTATTGGGATTGACCAAGATAAAAATGCTATTGCCTTTGCTAGTGAGCGATTAAGGGGGTTTGGAAAACGATTTTCTTATCAATTTGGTAGATATAGTGAGGTGCTAAAGCAACTTTTGGAAAATGTGGAATTACATCAAAATATCGTTGGAATCCTAGCAGATATTGGCGTCTCTTCCTTGCAATTTGACGACAAAAAGCGTGGATTTTGCTTTGATTCAGAACAATTAGATATGCGAATGAATCAAAAGCAAATTTTAAATGCAAAAGAAATCGTGAATCATTATACCCCCAATCAATTGGAGCAAATCTTTAGAGATTTTGGAGAGATTAGAGAGTATAAAAAGCTTGCGCGTTTGATTGTGGAATCGCGTAAAATAGAGAAAATTACAAGCTCAAAAGCCTTAAGTTCTCTTATTGCCAAGCACTTTAAGCACCCTAAGATTCACCCTGCTACACAAGCCTTTCAAGCTTTAAGAATCGCAGTTAATGATGAGTTAGGTGAATTGGAGCGGTTGTTAAAAGTTATAGAAGAGAATCCTTTGTGCAAGGGTGCGAGGGTTTGCATCATTACTTTTCACTCCTTAGAGGATAGAATCGTTAAAATGACTTTTAGGGAATGGGAGAAGGATTGCATTTGTGATTCCAATGTTATGCGCTGTGCGTGTGGAGGAGGGCATCAAAAAGGTCGGAATCTTTATAAAAAACCACTTAGTGCAAATGCTGATGAATTGCAAAATAACCCACGCTCACGCAGTGCAAAGTTGCGTAGCTTTGAGTTTAGAGGGCGAAATGGAATCTTATGAAAATCTACGTTTAGAGCAAAAAGACAAAATACAAAAACGAAATTTTTGGGAAAAACTTTTCAAAAAAGAAAGTAATATCTCTGAAGAAAATTTAGATTTTTTAGAAGAACGTTACGCAAAAGCTAACCAAGAGTTTATTTATAAGGATTCCAAAGCACAAGAACCAGAAGAAAACCTCATTTCATTAGATAATTTCTTGCTTAAAAGAAAAATGGGAAACTCCTTTCAATCAACAGAATCACAAACCACAAGTTTAAATTTAGAGGAAAAAGAAGCAGTTTTAGAAGTAGATTTAAACTATAAAGAAATTCCATTTAAAAGCGTATGCCTTGTGTTTGTTTTTATGTTTATTGCCCTTTTAATTTTTGTGCCAAAAATCTATGTTCGTAATAATATTTATTATACAAGTCGCAATTTGATTCAACTTCAAGCGCAACTAGATTCTTTGAACGAAGAAAATAAACATATTAAAAAACAGCTAGAGGATATTAAATTTAAAAATTTGACGCACGAGTTAGATTTCTAGCAAAGGCTAGGGGGAGGGTGGTTGTAGAATCCCTTTAGGCTTCAAATTTGAAAGAAGCACTCTTGGAAGAATAAGAGCCATACCACCACAAGCCAGATTCAGAATTGTCAAGTTTTTTACCTATCCATTGTGCGCTATATTGCTCGTAGGAAGTAGAAATCGTAAGCGCATTTGAGCTTTTGAGCCAATCTTGGAGAGTAGGGTTGTTTTGATTTTCTTTAGGAATCCCAACAAATATTTCAAGGCTAGAATTAATCAAATTTTGGAGGAAAGCTATTTTATCCTCTTTTGTTTGTAAGCTAGAGTTTTTCTCTCGTGCTTTTTGATTATGCAAATTTTCAAAGAGTGAAACTAGCTCTTCATCAGCTCTTCCATAGATTTTACCGAAGTCATTTTTTTGTCCCAAAACTTCTTTAAAGGTGTCTGCAATAGCATTATTCTTGCTATTCATAATCAAAAGCATATTGTCTAATCCGCTGTTTTTGAAGCTTTCCTCGTCTAGTTCGCCATCATATTCTAGTGCAAATTTTTGTCCTTCCAAGAAACCTTTAAGTGTGTCATTGACACTCTCTACACCACCTGTGATTTGACTTTCAAGGCTTTTGCCTATTACAAGCTGTGCGCGCGAAATGAAAGTATTGCCATTTTTATCTGTGATTTCAGAATCAAAATTTGCGACCAACGAGGAAGAGTAGGAGAGGCTTTGTGCATACTGCCCACTTGCGCTATCGTAGCTGATTGTGTAGGTGATACTCTCTTGGATTTCAATGCTACTTGCACGGACAATATTTATATCCTCTGGCTTCACACTGCCAATAGTACCAGCTTTGTCGCCATTGAGAAATGTTAGTTCATTTAATTCAGGAGTATTTTTGCTTGTGTTATCTCGTTTTGTAACTTCCTTTAAAGTGTCTAGCGGATTTGAAAATGCTAGAGGCTTACCTTGCTCCTCTTTTGGCTTCATTTCATTGGGTAGAGTTCTAAGATTATGTAAATTTGCCGCATTGTTTTTTGCATTTTGTAGCCCAAAGTTCAAAAGCCCACCCAAAATCTTGCTTGTGAGACTTGACCTTAATACGTCCAATGGGTTTTTTGTTGTTTCTGCTACTTGATTTTCTGTGTTTTCATTTACTTTTCTTGATTCTTTTGCGTTGGATTCTCTACCATTTTGCTTGATATGTGGCTTGAGATTCTCAAATGAATTGCTTGCAAAAGGATTATTAAAAGTGCCAAATGGATTGTTGTTTTGAAATGCAATTGCCATTTTTAGCTCCCCAAATTTTAATATATTATAATATCGTAAAAGTCTCAAAAAAACTTTAGAGAAAGAACAAAGATTTAGCAAAAATTAAAAAATAGAGCACATAGAATCCACAAGCACATTTTTGCGATTCCAAATAAAAAAAGTTTGAAAATTATAGTTTTCAATACAAAATTAATAATTTTTCTGTATAATAATAAAGCCATAAAAACTATAAGGATCCTTATTGCGTTATTCGGTTGATTTTAAAGATGATTTTTCAATGAATTTATTATTTTGGATGGAACGTTTTATTTATAGCAAACTTAATAGCTTATCCAATCATCAAGTAAGAGATAAGAAGGAAATCATCAATGCTTTGAATAAACTAAGACGTGGAATTACAGAGATTAAAGATTTACAAGAGGTTTGTAAGCAATGCCGAAATGCTGGATTAATCGGTATTAATATTTATGTTCAACCGCTTTTAAAACTTTATAATTATCTAACTTATCTAGGACTTGCAAGTATTAAAGAAGTAGATGAAGAGATGCTTAAGGAGTTTTTGACTATTCATACGAGTGCGCTTTCAGATGCAACAAAAAAAAATTATCGCATAACACTTTTAAATTTCTTTAGCTTTATTGATAAACAAAATGAAGATGAGGATGGCGCTTCTTATAATTTTCGCATTGAACTTAAAAATTGGGGTGGATTACGTGGCAAAAGTGGGCAAAAATTACCCTCTTATATGAATGAAAATGAGGTGCATCGCTTTTTAAATGGAATTGATTGTTTTCCCTTTAAACACGAGTCTTTGGGCGCACGCAATCGTCTGCTATTAAAAATCATTATTTATACAGGGATTCGCGTCAGTGAGGCATTGAATCTGAAAATCAAAGACATTATGTTAGATGGGGAATTTTTCATCATTCAAGTGCGTGGTAAAGGTAATAAACCACGTGTTGTAATGATAAAAACAAAAAACATTCATAATGACTTTTCAGGTTGGGTAAATTCTCGTCCTAATGAAGTGCAAGACGATTTGATTTTTTGTAACCATAAGGGTAAAAAGCTGACACAAGCTTATGTTAGCCGCATTGTTGAGCAAGTTTTACTAACCAATGGAATCCGCAAGGAGAAAAATGGTGCGCATATGTTGCGACATAGTTTTGCCACCCTACTCTATCAAAAAAGCCAAGACTTAGTGCTAGTCCAAGAAGCACTTGGACACGCGAGTCTAGATACTTCGCGCATTTACACGCATTTTGACAAACAAAAACTAAAAAACACAACAGAAATAATGAATTAAGTTATAAATTTTTTTTAAAAAAAGCCGATATATTCCTAAATTAATTCTTAGGAGCAATGATGAATCCCATTCACACAAACACAAGTGGCTATCAAGCAGCAAAGGCAAATGCAGCGGCATTAGGAGCGAAACTCATAAGCTATTATGAAACAGACGATATGGTAGCTACAACTATCACCAACGATTCTAAAAAGCCGCAAACTTTGGAGGAATTGCAAGAGGAATTAAAGCAAAAATATGGGTTCAATCAAGCAGGTAAAAGTATCGAGGGAATCCCAGCTTCTATTAGCGTATCCCCTGCCTTCTTGCAAGAAGCACTGAAAAATCCTGAAAAAATGCAGTGGCTAGAGGAAAATTTAGCGGCAATGCAATCCTTAAACACAGGAATGTTTGCAGGAACTCTCACGCAAGTAAGTTATAGCATAGACGCCAAAGGAGAAATCACGATGATAACAAGCGGTTCAAGCGACCCTGATGGCAGAATCGCAAGAGAGAATGCAGCGCGCAAACAAGAGGAAAAAAGACTGCAAGAAAAGCAAGAGCAAAAGCGACTAGAGAAACAAAAAGAGTTTGAGGAATCGCTAAAAATCTCGCAGGAACAAAAGCAAGATAATATTTTCAGTGTTAGTGGGCTTAATATGCAAACGATTCAAGAGAAATTTCAAGAATCTTTGCAAGGACAAAATCGCTTGAATTTGGAAATATAACAAAAACTTACAAGAGGCTTTGGGATTCCATAGCATAGAATCCCTACCCTACCCCTTTGGTAAGCGTAAGAATTAGTGCAAAAAGTGTCTTTTACCTGTGAAATAAAGCGCAATTCCATTAGTGTTAGCACATTCAATGACTTCCTCATCTCGGATACTTCCACCGGGCTGTATTATTGCACTAACGCCTACTTTATGCGCCTCTTCAATGCTGTCTTTAAAAGGAAAAAATGCCTCACTTGCCAAAACGCAATCTTTTAAATTTAGTCCCATTTCTTGTGCCTTTCTAATAGCAGCTTTTGTAGCATCTACGCGACTTGTCATGCCCATACCCACTGCCACCATTGCGGAATCTTTCACATAAACTACACAATTTGATTTTACTAAACTTGCGACTTTATAGGCGATTTCTAAATCCTGCATTTGTGATTCTGTCGCCTGTGTTTTGCTAACGCACCTGGCGCTTTTTACTTCATTCTCTGTAATGGAATCAGAATCCTGTAAAACAAATCCACCCTCAATATGTTTAAAATCTTGTGCATCTTGCGGAAATTCCAAATATTCTCCACCACAGACAAAAATTTTTATCTTTTTCTTTGTTGTAAAAAGATTTAAAGCTTCAGATGTGATTTGTGGGGCAACTAATACTTCAATGAAAATCTTATTTATTTCTATTGCAAGATTCAAATCTACGATTCCATTGACTGCTACCACACCCCCAAAAGCAGAGATAGAATCACATTTGAGTGCTTCTATATAAGATTCCACTGGAGTATTTTTAAGTGCGAATCCACAAGGATTTGCGTGTTTAACGATACATACACAAGGGCGTTTGCCAAAACTTGAAGCGATTTTGACTGCACTATTAATATCTGTTAGATTATTAAAGCTAATTTCTCCCTTAAGTGGCTTAAAAGTTTTGGAATAAAAATCGCCAAATTCATAATATGCACCTTTTTGATGAGGATTTTCTCCATAACGCGTTGGAGAGACAAGCTTTCCAGAGATAAAATGAGATTCACCGAATCCATTATTAAAACGTTGATTCATATAATTTGCAATCATACAATCATAGTGCGCAGTATGTTCAAAAGCTCTAATCATCATACCTTGACGAAACTCTAATGTATTTTGATTGTTTTTAAGACGTGTCAAAACTTCTTTATAGTCGCTAGGATTTGTAACAATTAATACAGATTCAAAATTTTTTGCCGCAGCACGCACCATTGATGGACCACCAATGTCTATGTTTTCAATAATTTCATTAAAATCATTAGTGCGCTTTATTGTGGCTTTAAAGGGGTAAAGATTAACACATACTAAAGAAATGTTATAGATTCCGAACTCTTCTGCCTTGTCTCTATCCTCCGCGTTATCTCTCCGATATAGAATCCCGCCGTGAATTTTGGGGTGCAAAGTTTTCACACGTCCATCAAACATTTCTGGGCTTTGTGTATATTCGGCAACATCTAATGCTTGAACGCCATTTTCTTGCAAGGCTTTCAATGTCCCACCTGTGGATAGAATTGTATAGCCCAAATGAAGCAAACCTTTTGCAAACTCTACAATTCCGCTTTTATCACTGACGCTTAAAAGTGCTGTCATTTTTCACTCCTTAGGATAAATTATGCTTTTTGCATTTTGATTAATGTCCAAAAACTTACTAAAAATAGTATAAAAATAGGTATTAAAATACTAATTTCTGGCTGCAAGAATCCACTGATAGATAACCTCGAAAAGCTAAAGAATACCCCCCACATTACCAATATTCCTAATATCATACTCAATGTAATCAGACTTAAATTTACATAACGATTAGAATTTGGGGTAAAGTTAACAAGACAAACCATCACCAAAGGTGCAAAAAGTGGAAAAAAGATTAAATTATAGAGTAAGCCACGAATTTTTTGCGTATTTACACCCTGTTCTTTTAAAAGTGAAATGGCTTCATATGCGTCCATAATAGAGATGCTCCCTTTTTTTTCATAAATGTTTTCTAAAATCTTAGGCTTAAATCCATATAAGGTTACATAAGTTTCTCTCTTTTGGATTATGAGAGGATTTTGTCCAATTTGCAAATTATCATCATTAAAATTTGTAATCATAACATTCTGTAACTCCCATTCTTCCCCGTTAAAAATTGCTTTTTGAGACTCTACAATGCTTAAAATAGAACTATTATCTTGATTAAGTTCAAACACATACACCCCTTCTGCACTTTGCAATAATGGAAAAATTTTTTCAAAATAGATATAGGTATTATTGTATTTCACAAATAAGTCATTTTTAAAGTTTCCCAAGAAACCTTCGTTAATAATTAAATCTACCCTTTCTTTTGCGTAAGCAAAGGGCGTTGCATTCAATATAATGAAAAACAATGTTATTAAGAAGCTAAGGATAAAAATAGGTAAAAATATTTTAAATTTTGAATAACCAAGTGCTAAAAATGCAGTCCATTGTGAGTTTTTAAGTAAAACAATTGTCAGCACAATTTGTGCTAAAATTAAAGAAAGAGGCAAGATAAATTGACTAGCATACATAAAATCATAGATTAATAAAAGCACAATTAAGTTTGCAGAATCAGGCAACTCATCTAGATATTTTACTAAATCAATCACAACAAAAAAGCATTCTAAAGAAACAAATAAAATAAAAAAGTATTTTAAATATAAAATTCCAATATAACGAAAAAATAAACTCATTTGATTTTTCTACCGCTTTTATGGCCCTTTTATGAAATCTGCATTCAATCTTTGACCAAGAGTTTCATTTTGTAATTTTGGCATTAAAGTAAAAAGGCTAGAAATTTGACTAGCTAACTCTTGCGGGGATTGCAACTTTGCAATTTCTAAAGCCACTTTAGCACAATGTGCAATCAGGGTTAAATTCTCATTTTCTTCTTCATTTTTAAAATCACTTAACACCCAATGAGTCACTTGTTCTTTGATATTTGGCTTACCTATTCCATAGCGGATTCTATAATATTCACTCCCACACAAAGAATCAATAGATTTTAATCCATTATGTCCGCCATTTCCTCCATTAAATTTAAATTTCACTGCACCAAAAGGCAAATCTAACTCATCGTGTATCACTAAAAAGTTAGTGATTTTATAGAATCTTTTAACACTTTGGACAGATTTACCAGATAGATTCATAAAAGTTTGGGGTTTTAAGAGTAGAAGTTGATTAGATTTATAAACTTCACCTTGAAAATTTTTATCACTTTGCTTTACTGCATTAAGTGAAGAGATTAGGGAATCCACAACTCTAAAACCGATATTGTGGCGATTATTTTGATATTTTTGACCC
The DNA here is from genome assembly GCF_947367035.1 of uncultured Helicobacter sp. Lineage (GTDB taxonomy): Bacteria > Campylobacterota > Campylobacteria > Campylobacterales > Helicobacteraceae > Helicobacter_D. Next base: position 293 of record NZ_CANBCA010000014.1, on the reverse strand, counting down.
GGATTCCCTAAACCTACAATCAAAAACATATTTTAGCGAGATTTTATAACACCAACGATGGCTACATCATCACGTTCAACAATCTTTACACCATCAAATGCTGGTAGATCTCTTACAAGCACAACATCGCCTACATCTAAATCCGTTACATTGATTTCATAGTCTTTTGGTAAATTTTCAGGTTTAGATTTGACTTTAATGCGTTTTTTGGACATCATTAAAACACCTTTATTTTTAAGACCTTTTGGAGTGCCAATTGTGCGAACTTTAACGGAATATTTTGCCTCTATACC
>NZ_CANBCA010000013.1 GCF_947367035.1 uncultured Helicobacter sp. | reverse complement strand
TGCAAAAAAGCACTCACGACATTCAAGAATCTGCTGGTCATCTATCTAAAACAAAAGAGATTTTACTAAAAGTTATCAATGAAGTGCAAGGCAATGTAAATGTTGAACGTGATATTGCAGAACGTCTCGCACAAACCGCACAAGAGACTGATAAAATCAAAGATGTTTTAGCTATCATTGCGGATATTGCTGACCATACCAGTCTGCTCGCACTGAATGCGAATATAGAAGCGGCACGTGCAGGAGGGGCAGGAAGAGGGTTCGCTGTCGTGGCTGATGAGGTGCGCAAACTAGCAGAACGCACACAAAAAAGCTTAAGTGAAATTAATGCAGTAGTTAATACAATTATTCAATCTGTTTCTGATGCAAACAATGCGATGGGTGCAAATGTTTTAAATACAGTGCATATTGCAGATACTTCTATAGAAAGCACGGAAGATTTGGATACAAGTGTCCAATCATTAGAAGATGCTGTGGAGGCTTCCTCTCAATCTTTGCAGAAAACAAACGAGCTTTTTGCGGCAGTTAATGATATTTTAAAGCAAGTCAGCGAAGTGCAGAGGCTAACTGATGAAAATAGCAAAGCAGTGCATTTAATTGATGGAATTTCTAAAGAGATTTCTCAAAAAGCAAGTGCATTAAATAGCCAATTAGATTCTTTTAAAGTTTAATAACTGATACGGGAGTTTTGAAGTTTTGCAAGTAATTTTGATTTTGGAATCATTAAAATTTATCAATTATTATTTCAATTTGAGTTATAATAGCTGAAATTTGACAAGGAGAAATAAATAAATGCAGATTATGACAAATTCTTATTTTGGTTTGCAAAATTACTCCAATCATTTTAAAATACAAGATTCTCAAACAACTTCTCGTGATACAATAGAATCACAAAATACACAACCCGTAGGTGATGAGGAGGCATCACAGGTAACAGATGTGATTGCACCAGAATCTCCCACTGGAGAAAAGTTAGATGAGAGTGAGCAACAATATGTGCGTGAGTTAGCTGCAATTGATGCAAATGTGCGTGCGCACGAGGCAGCACACGTTGGAGCAGGAGCAGGTGTAGTTAGTGGGGGTGCCAGTTTTGGTTATACGCGAGGACCAGATGGTAAAATGTATGCTACATCGGGTGAAGTGCCAATTTCAATGAAAGAAGGTAGAACACCAGAAGAAACTATTCAAAATGCGCGTCAAATTATTTCAGCAGCAATGGCTCCCTCTGACCCAAGCCCACAAGATTATAAAGTTGCTGCAAATGCTGCGCAAATGGAAGTACAAGCTAGAAATGAACAGGCAAAAGAGCGAGCAGAAGAGATTGAAGAGAGAGCGAAAGACTCTAATGAGACAGAAAATTCTAAAGAGTTGAATTCCAATTCTCAAAGAACAGATGATTCTACTAATCAAAATTCTACTCCTAAAGAATCTCAAAATATCTCCAGCGAGCAAGAGGAAAAGCCATTTTTTGAAAACGAATTGATTGCGTATGCAATGAAAAGTTATATAGCTAGCGCCACAAGTAATTCTTATATTCCGAGATTAGATATTGCAGGTTAATTTAAAATACAGCATAAACTTTTGAAATTCTTATAAAATTCGTAGCATTATAAATGTTATAATATACATTTAGATTTTATCATTGGGTGGATATGTTTTTTAAAAGTTTTGTGCAGACATTACCGGTATTTATGGGTTATTTACCACTTGGTATTGCCTTTGGGATTTTGTTTTCTAAGTTGCATTTGGCTTGGTATTTTGGTATTTTAAGTGCAATCTTAATTTTTACAGGGGCAGGTCAGTTTTTACTTGTTTCTTTGCTTGCCATTCACGCAGGATTTTTTCAAATCGCAATTGCTTCTTTTTTGCTAAACATTCGTCATATGTTTTATTCTCTAGCTATTATAGATGAAATTAAGAGTTTTGGTATTGGTAAGTATTATATTCTCTTTGGACTGACAGATGAAACATTTGCTGTGTTGAAAACTAATAAGGAAACTTTAAATTTTACTCCAAAAGAAATGGAAAGAAATTATCTCTATATTACTCTTTTTGACCATATTTATTGGGTTTTGGGTTGTGCAATAGGAATCCTTTTGGGTGAGCAATTAGGGTTTCAACCACAAGGAGTAGAGTTTGCCCTTACGGCACTTTTTAGTGTCTTGACTTTAGCTTTATTGAAAAATTCCAAGAATAAAAAACCTTTTTATATTGCTTTAATACTTGGTATATTGGGTCTTTTGCTATTTCCGAGTGAGCAATTTTTAATCATAAGCTTAATTTGTGGAATTACTCTTTTATTGATTTTTAAAAAATGGATTGGAGTTAGCAATAAGGAGGCACAAAATTTTCCAAAGCCTGAACTGTCTAAAGGAAAATAATGGACATACAAGTAAGTGAAGATTTAAGTAATCTTTATGTTATTTGGGCAATTCTTGCTGCATCTATTGGAACTGCCTTAACAAGATTTTTACCTTTTTTTGTCTTTAAAGGAGCGACTAAATCTCCATTATTAAACTATTTACAAGAAACTATGCCTTTACTCATTATGACGCTTTTAGTATTTTTTAGCTTGAAAGATACAAATTGGAGTGAGACTTATGGGTTTTATGAAATTGGAGGGATTGCTTGTGCAATTATATGTTTTGTAGTTTCTAAAAACTCTGTATCAAGTATATTTGCAGGAATTATTTTCTATATTTTTGCATTAAAAATATTTTAAAGGGACATTATGGTAAAAGTTTATGGAATTAAAAATTGTGGAAGTGTTAGGAAGGCGTTAAAATTTTTGGATTCCAAAGGGATTGAATATAAATGGTGTGATTTTAAAATCACACCACCAACGCATAAGAATTTAGAATATTGGCTAGAGTCTGCCAGTTTGGAGGTATTATTAAATAAAAAAGGTACAACTTATAGGAAATTAGGATTAAAAGATTTAAACTTGACAGAGAAAGAGATAAAAGAATGGCTCATTAAAGAGCCAATGTTGATTAAACGACCAATTATTGAATATTCCAATGGCATTATAGTAGGTTTTGATGAGGATTCTTATCAAAATTATATATGGTAGATTGAAAAATAAAAAATGGAAAAATCTATGAAGATAAAAAATGGAAATTTAATATTTGCTATACTATATTTTGGGTTAATTTTTAGCGGTTGCGTGTCAAAACTAGAAAGTCCAAAAGATATTATAATAACCTTACCTATACAAGATTTACAGCCTTTTGTTGAAAAATCTCCAAGTTTAAATTCTGTAAAAAAACTTGCCTTAAAAAAGGAGTATTTAACGCATTTTTTCTCTCCTTTTGATAAACAACCGCAACATAGTGCAGAGGAATTGAAATGGGGCTTAGAAGCAGCCTATAAGAATTTAGGCTTTGGGGAAAATTTATTGCCTTATGGCAAAGAGGAAATTAAGTTGTTGGAGTTTGAAGCAAACTTAGACGCTTATCCAAGTGTAAAAAAACCCGCAATTATCACACGAAATTCTAATTTACGTGTTTTACCTACTAATAAACCAAGATTCTATGACCCAAGTCAAGCAGGAGAAGGATTCCCTTTTGATTATTGGCAAAATTCGTCTATTTACTTGGGAACACCCGTGTTAATTACGCATTATTCGCGTTCAGGTAAATGGGCATTTGTAGAGAGTGGGTTTGTCAGTGGATGGATTCTAACCCTAGATGTTGGAATCTTGAATGATAATCAAGTGGAAGAATTAAAGCAAATGCAAGATTTTTTAGTTGTTACTAAGGATTTAACGCCTATTAAAAATTACCATCAAGAATATTTGGAATCTGCGCGTATCGGAATGCTTCTACCTTTGCTTGGAAGCACAAAAGACAAATACGAAAGTCAAATTTTTTTACGCAATTCGCGTGGATATGCCTATTCACTTCAAGTGATATTAGACCAAGATTCTTTTGCAAAATTTCCAATGAGTTTTTCTAGTCAAAAGGTTGCTCATTTGACTCAAGGAATCGTGGGTGAGAAATATGGTTGGGGTGGAATGTTTGGCAATAGGGATTGTTCTATGTTTTTGCACGATGTTTTAGGCAATTTTGGATTCTATCTTCCTAGAAATTCACAGGCTCAAATGCGTCAGGATAGTGTTAAAGGAGAAAAAGATTCTACTTTGTATTTTGATTTAAGTCTATTAAACACGGAGCAAAAGCTTGAATCTATCCAGCAAAATGCGATTCCATTTGGCACATTACTTGGTATGAAAGGGCATATTATGCTTTATCTTGGGCAATTCAATGGACAAATTTACATTTTGCACGATATTTGGGGATTAAGAACGCTACAAAATGAAACACAAGAAGGTAGAAAAATTATTGGTAAAATTGCTATTACTCCTCTTGAAATTGGTAAAAATATACAAGGTATTAATCAAGAGAAATTACTAATTCATCGCATTTATGGTATGCGAAATTTGTTTTTAAAAAGTGAATTAAGTGATGCAAACCCAAAAAGATAAAAAAATTATTGAATGTAAAAACGTTAAATTTTATTTTACCAAAGAGCGAATTTTGTATAATGTGAATTGGACGATTTGTGAGGGTGATTTTTGGGCAATCATTGGACCAAATGGTGGTGGCAAAAGCACATTGGCGCGTCTTTTGGTTGGATTGTTGAAACCAACAAGTGGTGAAATTATAAAAGACAAAAATTTGCGCATTGGTTATGTGCCACAAAATACTTTTTTGAATCGTCATTTTCCTATTACAACACTTGAAGTTGTGATGATGGGATTTTTAAAACCTAAACTTTTTGGTGGGTTTTTATTTGCAAATGCTAAAGAAATTGCAATGGAGAGATTAAAGCAGTTTCATATGGAATCTTACGCATATAAGAAAATTGGCGAACTCTCTGGTGGGCAGCGTCAAAGAGTACTAATTGCGCGTGCATTGTGTGGAAATCCGAATCTTTTGATTTTAGATGAACCAACAGCAAGCATTGATCAAAAAAACCAAAAAGAGATTTACGATTTGTTAGGGCAAATCAACCAAGAAAAGACTATAATAATGATTAGTCATGATGTATCGGTTTTGCTAGATTGTGCAAAAAAAGTTTTATATGTTAATAAAGAAGTTACAGCACATAATTTACCAAGCAATCTTAATATTCCTTGTGATACAGGGGAAGAGCATTTTTGCGAAGTAGAACTTATGGGTTTGTGGCACTCTATATAGTTAGGAGATAAAAATGAATAATTCTTATGATGTGGCGATTATTGGGGCTGGGATTTCTGGAAGTGCATTATTTTATGCACTAACGCATTATACAGATTTAAAGAGAGTAGTTTTGTTGGAAAAATACGAAGCACCCGCTACACTTAGTTCTAGTGGCAACAATAACTCTCAAACAATTCACGCAGGTGATATTGAAACAAATTATACCTTTGAAAAAGCAAAAAAGGTTTCAAGGTCAGCGAAATTGTTAGTCTCGTATGCTTTGTTTCATCAGTTGCAGAATAAAAGTATTTTTGAATATCAAAAAATGGCGATTGGTGTAGGGGATAAAGAAGTGGAATTCATAGAAAAACGCCATCAAGAATTTAAAGAAATTTATCCAGAATTGGAATTTTTCACCAAAGAAGAGATTAAAGAGATTGAGCCTAATATCATCAAAATGAAAGATGGGAGTGATCGCGTAGAGAATGTTGTCGCTTCTGGAACACGCAAAAGTTTTTGTGCAATGGACTTTTGTTCTGTGGCTCATCATATGGTTGAGCAAAGTGTTTTTGATGAGCATCAAGTCCTCTTTAATTATCAAGTAAAAGATATTATTAAACAAGGAGATGGGAGATACACCATTCGCGCAAATGGTAAAGAGCCAATCACTGCTTCTTTTGTGTTGGTTAATGCAGGTGCGCATTCTTTGCTTTTGGCACAAAATATGGGATTTGGTTTAGAACTTGGTTGCCTTCCTGTAGCAGGGAGCTTTTTCTTTATTCCTGGTGATAAACTAAGAGGAAAAGTTTATACCGTGCAACACCCAAAACTGCCTTTTGCAGCAATTCACGGAGACCCAGATGTCGTAGCAGAAGGTAAAAACCGCTTAGGACCAACTGCACTTTCTCTTCCTAAGTTAGAACGTTTTAAAAGTGGCACTTATTTGGATTTTTTAAAAACTTCTGGCTTTGGAGAAATGGCTACAACTAAGATTATGTGGGATTTGTTTTCAGATAGTGAGATTCGCAATTATATTTTACGAAATTTCTTATATGAAGTGCCAAGTATTGGCAAAAAATTCTTTATCAAAGAAGCACAAAAAATCATTCCTTCTCTTACCTTGGAAGACTTAACTTATGCGAGTGGTTTTGGTGGAATCCGTCCGCAAGTGTTGGATAAAAAAGAAAAAAAACTTGTTTTAGGAGAAAAAAAGATTAAAAGTGGAGAAGGTATTACCTTTAATATGACGCCAAGTCCGGGTGCTACAAGCTGTATGCGTAATGCACTCATTGATATGCTTGAAATTACAGATTATTTAAATGCTACAATCAAAATGGATAGGATTAAGACTGAACTTAACGAAGAAAGTTTGGAGTGGCTTGTTGATTGATATTTTAGAATATACTTTTGTGCAAAATGCACTTTGTGGAGCGTTTTGCACAAGCATTATTTGTGGAATTATCGGCACACTTGTCGTAACAAATCGTATGGTGTTTGTTGCAGGTGGAATCGCACATAGCGTTTATGGGGGAGTTGGAATCGCAGCGTTTTTTGGTTTGCCGATTTTGGTTGGAGCTATGGGATTTAGTATATTTTGTGCAATTCTTCTTGCTTATATGTTGTTGTTTGCAAAAGAACGTTTAGATTCTCTTATTGGTTCATTATGGGCATTTGGTATGGCATTGGGTGTGATTTTAGTTGAATTGACGCCAGGTTATAATAAGGATTTTATGGGATATTTGTTTGGTAGTATTTTAAGTATCACAGAGAATGACCTTTATTTTATGCTATTTTTTGGTCTCTTTTTGATAGTTTTTGTGGGGTTAAATTATCGCATTATTTTAGGAATTTCTTATGATAGCGAATTTACACAACTTCAAGGAATTAATACAAGATTGTTTAGTGTGTTTTTAATGATTTTAATTGCTTTGGGGATTGTTATTTCTATGCGTTCGGTTGGGATTATTCTTATTGTCGCACTTTTAAGTATCCCAGCATATTGTAGCGAGATTTTTACTGCTTCGCTTGCTAAGATGATGTTTGGGGCAAGTTTGATTTCATTTGTCTGTATGTTGTGCGGAATTGTAATGGCTTATTTCTATGATTTGCAAGCAGGAGCTAGCATTGTAATGATTCTAGCTATTTTTTCATTTATTTTGGTTATATTTCATTATTTTTTTAAGCAAAAATATCAAATCATTTAAAGGAGTTCTATGCAAGAAAGTGAAATACAAAATGCACTAAAACTTACTCAAACTATGGCAACTAAAGCAATTAAAATTTCTTTGATTGCTTGTGTGATTATAGTTATCTTTGCTTCACTTAGTCTTTGGGTGTTGTTCAATCAAATCACAGCAACAGCTAATTTAGTTAAAATGCAAAAAGAATATGAAGTGCGTCTTGAAAAATTAGAAAAGAATCTTAAATAAAATATAAATAAATACTACCTTTCACCTTGTGATGAAATTTTTGCTAAGATTTTAAAAAGATTTCAAAAAGAGTAGCAATGAATAAGAACCTGTTGTTTTATCTATTGTTAGTTATAGCAATGGTGTTTTGGGGTGCTTCGTGGCCTAGTAGTAAAGTAATGGTCAGTTACATTGGAGCAGAAGTTATAACCTTTTGGCGTTTTTTCTTTGCCTTGCTTGCTTCTATTCCCATTGTCATTTTACTTAAGATTCCTTTGCGTCTTGATACACACACTTTTAAATTTTTAATCTTAGCTGCTTTGTGTAATTGTTTGTATTCTTTTATGTATTTTATCGGTTTAAACTATGGGAGTGCAGGAAAAGGGGGAGTGCTTGTAACAACACTCATACCAATCTTTGCATATCTTTTAACTTTTAGTCTTTATAAGTTGAAGAAAAATTCTAGTAAGAAAATGAAAAAAAATGAAATTTTAGGTTTATTTTTGGGTGTTGTTGCAGGAATTTGTTTGCTAAATTTGGGAAGTTGGCAAGAACTTTTTGGTAAATTTAATACACTTTTTGTATTTTGTGCGTTAGATTGGGCTATTTTAACGCTTATTTGTCGTAATATCGGAATCCACCCCGTGGCAATTAATCTTTATATTACCTTTTTTAGTCTATTGTTCTTTTCTCCTATTTTCTTCTTTCAACCCGCAATGTTTGAAGTTTTTTATTTTGATGCAAGATTTTGGTGGATGATGTTTATTGTTGCGGTGCTATCTACGGCAGTTGGGACAAGTATTTATTATATGGGTGTTGCCCGTGTAGGTGCAGCACAAGCAAGTTCCTTTAATTTATTAATTCCTGTAACAGCACTTTTGAGTAGCTTTGTAATTTTAGGTGAGATTCCAAGTGTTTTGACGTTCATTGGAGGAAGTATGGCAGTTTTTGCTGCTTACTTAATCAATCTTTATCAACCCAAGCATTTTGGATTTAAGTTGAAAAATAACCTCTCCAAATCATAATTTAGAATCTTAAAATTGTAAGCCCATTTACCCAATCTTTAATCACAACAATTTTCAATTTCTTTTAGGATTCTGTGGAGTTTATCTATCAATCTTGCAGTAATGATGAGTTGTTCGCCAGATTGAATTGCAATATCTTCACTTAAGTTAATGCTATCCTCTATGCTTTTGCGTCTTTCTTTGCTGATTTTTGCGTAGGTAAGCTTATGCAAAATCGCCTCACTAATATTTGTTATTTCTTCATTGATGAGTTCGCTTAAATGAATAACTTGTTTGGAGGTTTCTTTGGTGGATTCTATACGTTGTAAAAAATGCGAGAGATTTTGTGAAGCTTCAGATAACTCACTTTCTCCTTCTAGCTGAATGACTTCGGCAGGATTATTTTTAAGCTTACCGCTAGCAAGAAGTCGTGTTTTATGCAAGAAATGACCTAAATGCGCTCTAATATCCAAAAGATTATAAACAGAGTAGAGCGCAAGTAATATCATAATGAAACCCGCAACATACTGGAATTTTTCTAAATAGGTGCGCAGGTGGATTGAAAGGTCTGAATAAAGATTCACCGTCCAGTCAATTTCGTTTAAAATTGCTGTATTTTGTGATGTAATCTGCTTTAAATCTTCCACAACGCGTTCTTGTAGCTTTAATACATTATGAATATGCTCTGAATAAATTTGCCAAAATTCATAGGCTTCTTGAATAGAGTTTGCAAGTTTTGGAATGTGTTTATAGGTTGCATTTTGATAAAAATCGGTAATAATATTATTGTAGAGATTACAACTTTCTTTAAAGGCGTGATAAGATTTGTCGTCCCAAATGTGAGAATAACGCATCATAAGATATGCCATTTTCTGCGTGAGCATACGTTGGCGTCCAGAATCATCAATTAGCTTAGCAGGCATTTTGGATTCCACCATTGCTTTGACGATATTATCAGAGAGTATAAGCATTTTTGTGTTGTTTTCTTCTAAAAATTTTCTATCCTTATGTAGTTTGCTAGAGGTGTCCTTAAAGTCTTCTACTAATGCCTTAAAAGTTACCCATTGTGCGTAAATGGCTTCTAGTTTTGTTGTGATTGTTTTTTTTGAGGGAGGGTCAATGTTTTTTTGTGTATTACCAAAACGTAGGGTGTATAGGTTCGTTTCAAATTCTTCTAAAGCTAAATTCAATGCGGTGTAGTCTTGACTATTTTGAGAGTTGATAATAAAAATTTCTTTGGTGATTTTTTGTGTTAACATTCGTTCTTTGCCAGCAATATTGATAATATAGCCATCTTGGATTCCAAGTCGATTGATGAAAATTACAGATAAAATCATTGTAGAAATACAAAAGGTTGTGAGAATCCCAAGTATAATTAGGCGTGTTACAATTTTAGTCATTTTTAATCCTGTTTAAAAATATTATGAAGTTTTTGTGGATCTAGTATTTCTATTTTTCCTTGCTTATTAGTGGTTAAAATATTATCACGATGAAGTTTTTTAAGTGTCCTAGAAAGGGTTTCTGGCTGGATATTTAAAAAGCAAGCGTTTTCTTGCTTTTTGTGTGTATTGAAATTATCTAGATGAAAATAGAGAGTATAAGCAATTTTTGCAGTGCTATCAAAGATTAGATTTTTTTGGATTACTTCCTCAAAGAGTGCAATTTTCTTTTGAGTTTCTTTGAAAAATAATGCCAAAAGACGTGGATTGGATTCTAAAATTTGAGTTAATTTAACTCCATCAAAGCAAGCAACAATGGAATCTTGCACACATTCAATATTGGCAAAAGAAATCCATCGGTTCTCTAAATTGAAATCCACTAATAAACCATTGTCTAAAAGTCCTAAAAAAACTTCATTTTCAAAACGATTGACTTTATAAAGTTTTAATAAGCCTTGACATAAAAAATATAAATGGGGAATTTCCGTCTGCTCATAAAGCAATATTTCTTTAGGAGCAAAAGTTTTAAAGGTTGTGATTTGATTTAAGCTAATTAAATCTTCCTTGCAAAGTGCATTAAAAGGCGCAAAGGATTCCAAAGTCTCAAAAACTTGCAAAGAGAACCCCATCAATGCCATATTCTGCAATTTTTTCAATTTCTTCTTCTTTTTGAATGCAGAGCAAGATTTTTGCGTCAAAGAGATAAGTTTCTGCAAGTTTCTGCAAAGATTTGGCTAGGTTAATGTCAGTACAAAGTAAAAATTGCACATTTAAATTGACTAAAAGTAGAGATTCTTTAATGCTTGTAACAAGGCTCGCATAGGTAATTGTGTTACTGCTACAATAACGGGCGAGGGCTAAAGTTTGTATCAAAGAATCACAAGTTAAGACTAAGAAATCAGAGGGCAATGTGTTTGCAATTTCCTCTTTGGAGCGCACACGAGCAATCTTTAAAGATTCAATATAAGGGTGATTTAAAATAAGCATTCTTTTGTCCTTTAATGAAGCTTGGCACATTCTTTAGAGCAATAATATTTTCCATTTTTAATTATGACTTCTTCATTAGAAACATAAGTGCCACATTCTACACATTCTAGCATAATAGAATGTGGCTTTTGTTTTGAATGATTTGCGCTATCTGTCTTTTTACGAAACAACAAGTAATAGATGCCAACAATAAGCAAAATGAATAAGAAAAACTTTAGCATTTTAAATCTTCCCCTGAAATAATAAGATAGTGTAGTAAGCCGTGTTGAAAGTGCTTGTATCGCAAACCTTGTGGAATCTCATTTTTGAAATTTGAACCTTTATAGAGTAAAATAGTTGTGTCTTGCGCAATATGTGCAGAGCATTTTTCTAAAAACTCCTTCACATTAAAAGTTGCCCTAGAAGTAATGAGTTTTGGTTTGTAATCTAATTCCAGCAATTCTATCTTTTTGCGTTGAATTGTAAAGTTTTTTAGATTTAAATTGGCTTTAATATTTTGCAAAAAAGCCGACTTTTTGGTATTAGGTTCGCATAGAATTGTAGGAATGTTTAGAACAATTCCTAGAGGAATACTTGGGAAGCCATTGCCGCTGCCAACATCTAGTAGGCTAGTTTTAACCCATAGATTCAATGATTCTAAGTTCAAAGGATAGAGAGAATCTTGAATGTTTTTTTGAATACTTGGCAAATCTTTTGCTCCACTTAGATTATGAATAGTATTCCAGTGCAAGAGTAGGTTAGCATAGGATTCTAATAGCGTAATTTGTGAGGGTTGTAGAGTTTGTAGAATTTGTTTCATTATAGAATCAACATTCCATCACCATAAGAATAAAAGCGATAGTGTTGTGCAATCGCTTCTTTATAAAGCTGTTTTGTTTTATCTAGCCCGATAAAAGAAGCAACAAGTATTAAAAGGGTAGTTTTTGGCAGATGAAAATTTGTTAAAATGGCATTGGTTTTGCGTGGTTTATTGTGGGGGTGTAGAAATAAATCACATTCGCCTTTTAGCCTACCACTTCTAACAAATTCTTCAATCGTGCGCGTAGCAGTTGTGCCAATAGCAGTAATATGGGAAGCTTGTTTGATTTTATCTGCAGAATCTTGGGAGATACAAAAATATTCTTTGTGCATTTTATGTTCTAAGATATTTTCCGTTTGAACGCCAATAAAAGTTCCAGCACCGATATGAAGTGTTACTTCCGTGTTTTGGAAGTTTTGTCTTAAATCTTTATAAGATTCCTCGCTAAAATGTAAGGAAGCTGTCGGTGCGGCAATTGCGCCTAAATGTTTAGCAAAAACACTTTGGTAGTTGTTTTTATCCTCTTGTGTATCTTGTCGCTTAATGTAAGGAGGCAAGGGAATATGCCCAAAATGCTCTAAAAACTCAAAAAACTCTTCGCGACTTAAAGGAGATTCTAAGGATTGAATGGATTGAGTATGCAAGGCACTTTGTGGAATCTTAAAAAATTCTGCTTCCTTAAACCCCACCCCCAGTGCATTTTCTTGAATATCTTTTAAGATTCTAGCAAAAATCCCTCCTTCAAATTCCACCAAATGCCCGACTTTTAAACGCCCTTTAAATTGCATTAGATAGATATTAGGGGCAATTTCTTTATGAAAGAGTGTTTCAATGTTTGCGCCTTTTGTTTTAGAATCTTTGGAATCTTGTGTAATCTTTGTGCCATAAAGTCTTGCAGGTAGGACTTTCGTATTATTGAAAACCAATAGCGTCTCTTGCGGAAGAAATGTGGCAAAATCCTTAAAAGTCGTATGAGTGATTTTATCGCTTGCACGTTCATAAACGAGCAATTTTGCAGATTCTTTGGGGAAAATAGGGGAAGTGGCAATGCATTCTTTAGGTAACAGATAATCATAGCTACAAAGCTGTAATTCACTCATTTGTTTTTTCTGCCTCATTCTCATTTACTTTTTCTTGGGGCTTGTAAGGGTTGATGATTTTGGCAATCATAATGGATAATCCATAGAGTAAAACAAGTGGAATTGCCATTAAAAATTGCGAAAGCACATCAGGGGGTGTAAGAATTGCTGCAAGAATAAAAATAAACACAATGGCATATTTAAAATATTCTTTCAAGGTTCTATCTGTAATAAGTCCAATTTTGGCTAAAAAGAATGTAATAACAGGCAATTCAAAAGAAATTCCAAATCCAACCATAAGTTTAGCAAAGAAACTCACATATTCCCCAATACTAGGAAGTGCGGTAAAAAGCTGTGAGCCGAAGTTTATTAGATAACCAAAGCCAATAGGAAAAGCAATATAATAAGCAAAAGCACAACCACATAAAAAGAAAAAAGTCCCAAAGATAACAAAAGGAATCACGAGTTTTTTTTCATTATCATATAAACCAGGTGCAACAAAAACCCAAATTTGCCAAAAAATAATTGGTAAAGCAAAAATAAATCCGCTAAAAAACGCTACCTTAATCGCAGTAAAAAATGCCTCTCCAACTTGTGTGAAAATTACGCTTTCACGTCCATTTGGAAGTGCAGTGCTAAGCGGAGCAACCATCCAATCTAGGATAAATTCCCAAAAATAAAAAGAAATAAGAAAAGTAATCAATAGTGAAAGAGTAATACGAATTAGACATTTACGCAAATCTTGAATATGGGGCTTTAAATCTTCAAACATTCTCATTCCTTGTCGTTTGGGATTCTATATTCTCTTGGTTTGGCGATGGTGCTAAATTTGTGCCAAAATTCAAAGCGGTTGGTTTGGATTTGTTGGGTATAATTTCCCTTTTTAGCAAAGGATTGGAATGTGGATTCTGTGATGTAGAATCTTTTAAATCTTGAGTGGTAGGGGTTTGGGGAGTCTTAGGATGGTGTATTGGTGTCGTGGAATCTTGAGAGAGCAAATCGTCCTTATTAAAATCCAAATTGAGTTCTTTTAATTCTAAATCTTTGCTTAGAGTTTGAACATCTTGTGTGAGGCTGTTTTTATAAGCTAGAGCTTCTTCTTTGATTTTATTTAGATTCACTTCGCGTTCAATGCTGTCTTTGGCTTCATCCATTGTTTTTTTGACAGCTTTAAAGAATTTTGCTACATCGACTAATGCTTTAGGCAGTTTCTCTGGTCCTAAAAAAATAATTGCCACAACCGCAATCATTAAAATTTCAAAAAATCCCATTCCAAACATTGTTAAACCTTGCCCTAATTATTAGTTTTTGCTTGAAATTTGCGATTCTATCCAATTTTGGAATAAAGTGTGCTTAGAGAAAATTAGAATTCTATTTACAAAAGGGCAAACAATGGAACAAAAAAATATTACAAAAATGCTAATCTTTGGCTATTTTGCGTGTGTGGCAGTTTTCTTTAGCGGGTGTATTTCACCTAAAACAGACGCATTTTTGTTGGGGGCTGGAATAGGTGCTGGAGTAACGGCATATTTTATGAAAGGTGGTAGTATCGCAGGATATAGTGCGCGTTCTTTTCAAAATATCGGAGAGAGTGGAAACTCGCAAACTTTGTTAGATTCTTCTATTCCAGCAGATCTAGAATGGCATTATTTAGAAAAAGAGATTTTCTCTGATATACAATTATCTAAACAAAGCGAAAATGCTAGTTTGTTTTAATATCAAGTTCTAAGATTGATTTTTTGATTTAATTTTGTTATAATTTTCTCATTGTAATTCATTAGCTTAGCTACTGCAATAGCTAGGCTTTTTTCTACTTTCATTTGGTCCCCTTAGCTTTATTAATTCGTGCAATTAAACTTGTGTTTGTATCTTTTTGGATTCTAATGGCTTCTTTGATTTTATTGTTTGATTGTCTTTTAGATTTTTGTGCTGATATTCTTCTATGGCGGTGTAATAATAGAATCTCACTGAAGATTAAAAGATAATTGTTTTATTATTATAAACAAAAATTTTTTCTTCTAGGGCAAGATTGAGTGCTTTGGCTAACACAATTTTTTCTACATCACGTCCGCTTTTTTGCATATCTTTCCAGCTCATTGCGTGATTGACTTTAGTAGTATCTTGATAAATAATAGGACCTTCATCTAATGCATTGTTTACAAAGTGTGCAGTAGCCCCGATGATTTTCACTCCCCTTTCGTAAGCTTGTTTGTAGGGGTTTGCACCGATGAATGCCGGAAGAAAGCTGTGGTGAATATTGATAATTTTACCTTCAAATTGTTGGACAAATTTTGGGCTTAAAATTCTCATATATTTTGCAAGCACGATATAATCACTTGGGAATTTTTCTAATGTTTCTAAGACTTTGGCTTCGTGTTCCTCGCGGGTAAGATGTTCGCTAGGAATGCAAATAAAAGGCAAATTAAACTTTTGGCATAATGGCTCTAAAAGCGTGTAATTAGATAGAATTGCTAAAATATCTGCATTTAACTCACCGCTATCATAGCGAATCAGTAAATCTCCTAAGCAATGATTTTCTTTCGTGCATAAAATCACGATTTTTTTTCGCTTCGCTTCAAAGATTTCTACACAAGCCTGCGTAGAAAGCAAAGAACAGATTTCATTTCTTAGTGATTCTATCTTACAATCACCTTCCATTTCAGAGCGCATAAAAAAGAGATTGTTTTCTGTATCTACAAATTCATCATTTTTTAAAATATTTAAATTAAAATCAAACATTACACGTGTAATGTTTGCAATTAAGCCCTTTTGGTCGGGTGTTTGGATTTTTAATATCATTTGCATTAGTTGCCTTTTAGCCAAATTTTAAAAAATTGTTCTAATGCTAAAGCGATTCCATTTTGAACACTAAGTGAAAGATTATCCCCAAAGATTTTTTCTAAGTAAATTTCAATTTTATCTTTCTCTTCTTTATACCATTTTGGATTCTTGATATTTGCTTTTTGAAAGAGTAGGTTTTGCGCATCATAAAGGTTTCCAACTTGGTCAATCAATCCAAGTTCTAGCGCACTTTTAGCATTTAGGATCCTACCTTGTGCAAAGTTTGGTTCATTTTGCATTGCAATATTTCTTGCAGTTGCAACTTCTTTGACAAACATTTGATATTGTTCATTAATCAAACTTTTTAACATTGTTTCTTCTTCAGGAGTCCAAGTGCGCATAAAAGTTCCAGCTTCTTTGTAGATTCCAGCCTTGAGTGTTTGTGGTTTGATTCCTAGTTTCTCTACTAATTCGCTAATATCTGCCCCATTAATCACAACACCAATAGAGCCCAAAAGCGCCCCACGATTTGCCACGATAGAATTTGCCCAAACCCCTGCTAAGTAACTCCCACTTGCCATTGCACCTTGTGCATACGCAATGATAGGAATTTTGAGATTAACACGTTTGATAGCTTCAGAAATTTCTATACTTGGAGCAATCGCCCCACCAGGAGAATCAATCACAAGTAAGATTCCTTGAATATTTGGATTTTTTTCTAGTTTTTCTAATTCTTCTAAAAAGTTATCACTTTGCAAAATCGCACCATACAAATTGATTCTAGCAACATTTGCATCTTGCTCAGGCACATTATTCTTAGGTATGAAAATTAATACGACAATTAACAAAAAGATAAGTGTTTTTAAATATTTAGTAATAAAATCTAAAGGTTTTGTAAAGAAATGAAGTATTTTCATAAAACACCTTGCAAGGAAAAATCAAAGTTTAAATTATAGCATAGCCAAAAATATTAAGTGTAAATTTGCTAAGATTTTAGCTTAAAATTGATAAGCAAGGTTTAATTTTTATGGATAGAATGCAAAAGATTCGTAATTTCTCTATCATTGCACATATAGACCACGGCAAATCTACTCTAGCGGATTGCCTCATTCAAGCTTGTGGAGCAATTAGTGCGCGTGAGATGAGCGCACAAGTTATGGATACTATGGAAATAGAAAAAGAAAGAGGAATCACGATAAAAGCTCAAAGTGTGCGGTTAAATTATAATTATAAAGGTGAAAATTATATCTTAAATTTGATTGATACCCCAGGACATGTGGATTTCAGTTATGAAGTTTCTCGTTCCCTTGCTTCAAGTGATGGAGCATTGCTTGTAGTAGATGCAAGTCAAGGCGTGGAAGCACAAACGATTGCAAATGTTTATATCGCCTTAGGGAATAACCTTGAAATAATCCCTGTTTTAAATAAAATTGATTTGCCTGCTGCAAATGTTGAACGTGTAACAAATGAGATTGAGCAGACAATTGGGCTAGATTGTTCTAATGCTTTACAAGTCAGCGCGAAAGCAAAGATTGGAATTACAGAATTATTAAATAGCATTGTAGAAAGAATCCCCGCTCCAAGTGGCAATCCAAATGCTCCAACAAAAGCATTGATTTATGATTCGTGGTTTGATAATTATCTTGGCGCATTAGCACTTGTGCGTGTATTTGATGGAAGTATTAAAGTAGGACAGAATCTCTATATTATGGGGAGTGGTAAAAATCACGAAGTTTTAGAGTTAATGTATCCACATCCTTTGCGTCAAACGAAAACCAATGTGATTCAAAATGGAGAAATTGGAATCGTGGTTTTGGGGCTTAAAAATGTAACAGATATCGCAGTTGGCGATACAATGACAGATTTTAAAGTGCGCACAAAGGAGCCTGTGGCTGGATTTGAACCTGCAAAGCCATTTGTATTTGCAGGGATTTATCCGATTGACACAGATAAATTTGAGGATTTACGTGATGCGCTAGATAAATTAAAATTGAATGATTCTAGCTTGATTTATGAACCTGAAACTTCTGTGGCATTGGGTTTTGGATTCCGCATAGGGTTTTTAGGGTTATTACATATGGAAGTGGTTAAAGAAAGGTTGGAGCGTGAGTTTGGGTTAGATTTAATTGCTACTGCGCCAACGGTTGTTTATGAGGTCAGTAAAACAGATGGAGAGATTGTTTATATCCAAAACCCAAGCGAATTACCGCCAGAGCAGAAAATCGGACAGATTAAAGAACCTTATGTGCGCGCAACTATCATTGTTCCTAGTGAGTTTTTGGGTAATATTATCACACTTTTAAATAAGCGGCGTGGAATTCAAAAGAAAATGGAATATTTACAGGAAACTAGAGTTTTACTAGAATATTACATTCCAACCAATGAAATTGTAATGGATTTTTATGACAAATTAAAATCTTGCACAAAGGGTTATGCAAGCTTTGATTATGAACCATTAGATTATCAAGAGGGTGATTTAGTGAAGCTTGATATTCGTGTAGCAAATGAGGTAATAGATGCGTTAAGCATCATTGTCCCGAAATCTAAAGCTTATGAGCGTGGCAAAGAATTGGTGGAGGCGATGAAAGAAATTATCCCAAGACAACTTTTTGAAGTTGCAATTCAAGCAAGTGTAGGCAATAAAATTATTGCACGCGAAACCATTAAATCAATGGGCAAAAATGTTACGGCTAAATGTTATGGTGGAGATATTACGCGTAAGCGCAAATTGCTTGAAAAACAAAAAGAAGGTAAAAAGCGTATGAAAGCTATTGGTAAAGTTGCGTTACCACAAGAAGCTTTTTTAGCAGTGTTAAAGATTGATTAAAAGGTTTTTTAAACAAATCTTATATTAATCTTTTGGGAGAGGAGATTCTAGTGATTCGGTTTGTGAATATTCTTCAGGCTCTTCTTCTTTTTTAACCGCGACAAAAATCATCACGTAAAGAGAGCGTTTGGTATATTCTGTAAAAGCACTTTGGGTAGGATTACAAACTTCACTACAAATAAGATAATGCTTTTGTCCAATTTGAACAATTTTTTTGAAACTACTTAAGCTTTTTAAATCAAATGTTTCAGTTAAATTATAATCTTCAAAATTGAAATCTTCTTTTGTCGTAGCTAGGATATTTTTTTGACTATCAAATGCAACACTGAAAATTTCACTTTTGTCCGATAGAATTGCAGAATCTTTTGGTAGGGCGTTGCTTAAAAACTCTTGAATTTTCTTTAAATCTAAGACATAAAGTAAGCCACCCAATAAACGATTATTTTCCCCTTTGATTGTATTATAAAAGAGAATAGTTTTTTTATCCTCATAGAATAATGTTGGCTCATAGTTTGAAACAATGAGATTATCAATATTACTACCATTAAAGCGGTCCATCACTCCAAGCTTTTTTGCATTACAATGAATATTGTCTAGAGAATTTTGTAAGGTATAACCTTCTTTATCAAATAAAACGATATTGTAAAAACTTCTAAAATTTTCTTTTAGGCGACTCAAAAGAGATTTAGTATTTGCAAGTGTTTCAGGGGTAAGATTGCCCTCCGTGTGCTCTTTTAAGTAGAGCTTAAATTCCATTGCATTTTTTAGCCAACTAGCATCTTTCACACATTCTCTAAAAAGGCTATCCGTAATAAGTGTGGAGTATTTAGAATAGTAGCCAATTACATTAAAAAGAGCATTATAGATGCCTCTTTGTAATTCTTCTGTGGATTGGACGCAAAGAGTATTCATTTCTTCACTTAATATTCTAATGTTGTTTAAAATCGGATTGAGTGCATAAGAATGGCTTTTGGAGGCAATAATTTCACCATTAATCACAACATCTCCCAATTCTTCATTAATATTTTCACTTTCTGCAATGACAATATCTAGGTCTTTTGTAATTAATAAAGAATTTTCTAGTAAAAAGTGGTCAATCTTATAATCTGTTTGTTTTTTGATATCAAATGCAACATAAAGTGGCACAATCCTACATATACGCCATTGTTCAGCAATACTTGAAAAGCCGTGTATGTTTCCAATTTGCTGTAGTGCTACCATACAGACCTTGGTTCGATATTCTAGAAATGTATAGTCTTTATGCTCACTTAAATTAAGTAATTGTCCATTAGGAAACATTCGTGTATTGTCAGATAGTAGAATGTGATTTTTTGGGTTGATAACAACAAGATTAGATTGTGGCAAACGATATGGAAAACGTTCAAGAATGCTTTTAAATTCTTCTTGAATCTTGATGACAAAAACCATCACAATGCTAGGTGCTTGTTCTTTGCTTTGACGCAGTGGCACTACAAAGAAAAATTCTGTTCTATCTTCTTGCTCTTTTTCTTTGGTATTGTAAAAATCAACTTTTTGATAAAATTCCCCATAAGACTCTATATTATGTGCTTCAAGGATAGATGCTAGTTTAGTCTGATAAGCAATAGCATAATTCTGTCCTAAATCAATTGCTTGCAAGAGTGTGCCATTATTTGTATAGAGTATAATATCTTTATAAACGGCACTACTAGAGCCGAACCTCTTCAGGTAAGCAATAATTTTCTCTAATGCAATTTTGGATTTTTCTTGATTAGTATTTTTATTTGATTCAAAGTCTAAGCATTGTTCCAACAAATATTTGCTTTTTGCAAGTGTTGAGATGTCTTCGTGGCGATTATGGAGATAAAGGTTAAAAATTTCAGAAATAATTTTCACGGAAGTATCTGCTTCTTCATAAGAGTTTAAAAAGTTCTGTTCCAAAATAGTTTCAATGAGTTTATCTTGAAGATTCTCAAACTTTTCTTGTGTCGTTTCCATATAGTCAAAAAGATTTTCTGCAATATCAAGTGAGCTAATTTTACCTGTTAGTGTTGTTTTGCTAAGTAAAGTATTAAATGACGCAAATTGTGATTTATAACGTTGCACCATAGGCATAAAGTTACTTAAAAGATTTGCTGTTGAGGATTCCATATTAAAACCTAATATTTTAGAATAAAAATTTATATATTGTAGCACATATTTGGAAATTTTTAAATAAATTTAGTCTTTTGAATGCAAGAATTATACAAAGTCACAAAAACTATTAGATTTAAGTTCCAAGATTTGTGATTTGTAACATCTATGAGACCTTAACAACTATAAGTTGTAATAAATTCAAACGGGTGTGGGCGAGCCTCCCAAGGCCAAATTTCAGTTTCAAATTTATATTGTTTATAAGTTTGAATGAATTCTTCACTAAAAACCCCACCAACTTTAAAGAATTCTTTATCTAAAAGCATTTCTTCAATTGCGCTTCTTAGTGTATGAGGAAGTTGTTTAATACCCTTTTCACGTATTTCATCTAAGGTGAGTTCAAACAGATTGACTTCCATAGGAGCTCCTGGGTTTGTTTTGTGAATAATGCCATCTAAACCACCCATTAAGAGTGCAGCAAAAGCTAGATAAGGATTGCTTGAGCTATCGGGAAAGCGAAACTCCATTCTTTTTGCTTTTTCCCCACTATTATAAGGAATCCTAATGCTAGCACTGCGATTTTGTGCCGAATAAGTTAAAATACTAGGTGCTTCAAAGCCCGGAATTAGACGCTTATATGAATTTGTAGAAGCATTAGTGAAAGCCGCAATACTTCTAGCGTGTTTAAGTACACCACCTAAGAAGTGCATTGCCATTTCACTTAGACCCTCATAAGCATTTCCTGCAAAAAGATTTCTGTTATTTTTCCAAATGCTAATGTGTGTGTGCATTCCACTTCCATTGTCTCCATAGAGAGGTTTTGGCATAAAAGTTGCAGTTTTTCCATTGAGATGAGCAACCATTTTGACAACATATTTGAGCTTTTGAACATTATCTGCGGCTTCTAGCATATCACCAAACTTGATCCCAACTTCTCCTTGTCCTTGTGCTACTTCGTGATGCACGATAAAAGTTTCTAAACCCACTTGGTTTAGCACTTTAACAATTTCTGCACGCAAATCCACCATAGAATCTACCGGTGCGACAGGGAAATAACCACCCTTTGTGCCGGGGCGATGTCCGAGATTAACTCCTTCGTATTCTTTAGAGCGATTCCATTCGCCTTCTTCCGTGTCAATTTCATAATATTGGCAATTTACAGAATCTTGCATTTTAATAGAATCAAAGATAAAAAATTCATTTTCTGGTCCAAAATACGCAACATCACCTATTCCACTATCATTTAAATATTTCATAGCACGTTTAACAATACTGCGCGGACATTTCTCATAAGGTTCATCATTGTAAATATCCCATACATCGCAAAACACAACCGCAGTTGTATCTGCAGTAAATGGGTCTATAAAGTATCGCACGGGGTCGGGGATTAAAATCATATCCGATTTATTAACAGGTTGCCACGCAGGAAAAGAACTACCATCAAACGGAATCCCTTCAAAACTATCCTCATCAATAGAGCTAGCACTGAAAGAAAAGTGATGCCAAACCCCCTTTATATCCGTAACTCGGAAGTCAATAAACTCTACTTCATTTTCTTTGCAAAAGTTAAAAAATTGCTTAATTGCCTCTTTATTAACCACCGGCTTTTCCATAAAAAATCCTTAAAATTTGATTTGCGCAATTCTACAAAGTTTTTGTTTAATTATGTTTGAAAAACTTTTAAGTTTTCAGGTGAATAAAAGCTTGGAAATCATTTGATATTTTATTGTTTTTTAATAGAGAGAGTGCGCTATTTTTGGATTTTTATATAATTTAGCAGAATTTATCATAAAAACGAGAAGTTTTCGCTAAAGTTCTATTTTTAAATTTAGCAGAATCTTTAAGGGAAAATATGCAAGAAACGATAGATTTAATAGCAAAATATGGCTATGCGATTTTATTTTTATATTCTCTTGGTGGCGGATTTATCGCTCTTGTGGGTGCAAGTATTTTGAGTTTTGCCGGCAAAATGGATTTGAGTCTTAGTATTTTAGTGGCTTGTGTGGCAAATTTTTTGGGCGATTGGTTGCTTTTTTATCTTGCGCGTTATCAAAAGATGATGATGCAACCTTATCTCGCATCGCATCGACGCAAACTTGCTTTGGTGCATTTGCTTATGCGTAAATATGGCTCGGTGATTTTGGTGGTTAAAAAATATATTTATGGATTCAAAACACTTGTGCCACTTGCAATTGCTCTTACGCCTTATTCTTTATTGAAATTTAATCTTTATAATGCGGTTGGTGCAGTGATTTGGAGTGTGAGTATTGGAATGGCTGGATATTTTTCAGGCGGAATTTTGGTAGAAGGTTTTGAACTAATAGGAGATTATCCTGCAATTGCTCCTTTTTTTGTAATTGTTTTGTTGGGTGGAATTTGGTTTTGGTTAAGTCGTGCAACAAAAAGGCATTAAAATGAGCATTCAAGAGTTATTAAGCAAACGCGTATTAATCCTTGATGGCGCAATGGGAACGGAAATCCAAAAGAGAAATATTCCCACTTGGGGAGAAAATTCCAAAGGCGAGAAGCTAGAGGGTTGTTCTGAAGCTTTAAATCTTTTTGCTAAAGATGTGATTAAAAGTATCCATATGAGTTATTTGCAAGCAGGGGCAAATATTTTAAAAACCAATACTTTTGGAGTAATGCCTTGGGTGTTAGCAGAATATGGGTTAGAATCGTATTGCAGGGAAATTGCAAAGCTTGGGGTGCAACTTGCAAAGCAAAGTATAGAATCGCATAACGCGTTAGAGAATCAACACAACGCACTTTTTGTCGCAGCTTCTTTAGGACCTGGCACGAAATTGCCGAGTTTAGGACATATTGATTATCAAAGTATGTTTGAAGGATATTGTGAATGCGTAGAGGGGTTTAAAGAAGCGGGTGCAGATATAATCTTGCTAGAAACAGCACAAGATCCGTTGCAAATTAAAGCTGCATTACACGCTTGTGAAGCAGTTGAACCTACGATTCCTGTAATGGTATCTGTTACGATTGAAACGAATGGAGCAATGCTAATTGGCACAGATATTACAACGCTTTTTCATATTTTAGAACCTTTTTCGCTTTTGTCGCTAGGAATGAATTGTGGGCTTGGACCAGATTTAGCGCATAAACATTTATTGCATTTAAGCGAAGTGTGTAAATTTCCTATTTCCATCCATACTAATGCAGGTTTGCCAAGCAATCGTGGTGGGGTAACCTTTTATCCTATGGGAGCAGAGGAATTTAGCGAAATACAAAAGAGTTTTTTAGAGATTCCTGGAGTCGCTCTACTTGGAGGTTGTTGTGGGACAACACCCAAGCATATTCAATTCCTTGTTCAGAAAACAAAAAATGCGATTCCACTTCCTCCAAAGGGAAATTATCAGCCAAGTATTGCCTCACTCTTTAGCTCACTAGAGCTTAAACAAACCCCAGCACCGCTACTCATTGGAGAACGTTCTAACGCCACAGGTTCTAAAGTGTTTCGTGAATTGTTACTTACAGAGGATTATGAGGGGGCATTAGGAGTAGGAAGTGCGCAAGTGCAAAGTGGAGCGCATTGTTTAGATGTGAGTGTTGCTTTTGCAGGAAGAGAAGAAAGTCGTGATATGCAAGAGCTCATTGCACGCTATGCAACGAAGATTCCACTTCCACTAATGCCGGATTCTACACAAGTGGGTGCATTAGAAATTGCATTAAAGTTAATCGGCGGACGCCCAATTATTAATTCTGCTAATTTAGAAGAGGGCGTAGAAAAGTTTGACAAAGTGGCAAGATTGGCAAAAAAGTTTGGCGCAGTCCTTATATGCTTAACGATTGATGAGAAGGGAATGTGTAAGACATTTGAGCGCAAAATTGAATGTGCTAAAATAATGATGGAACGCGCAAAAAATTTACACCATTTGCGCGAAGAGGATATTATTTTTGACCCTCTTACCTTTACAATTGGAAGTGGAGATGAGGAATATTGGACTGCGGGAATAGAGACATTAAATGCGATTCAAGAGCTAAGGCGACTTTATCCAAAGTCTGGAAGTACGTTAGGGCTTTCTAATATTTCATTTGGTTTAAGTAAAGAGGGGAGGATTTGTCTAAACTCTGTCTTTTTGCATCACGCAATTTTAAAGGGATTAAGCACTGCAATTGTGAATGTTGCTCATCTGATTCCTTATGCACAAATAGAGAAAGAGGATATTAAAGTTTGTGAGGATTTGATTTTTAATAACACAAAAACAAGTGAACCTTTATACGCATTTATTAAGCATTTTGAATCTAAACTGGGAATGTCTTTGAATAATGCCAAAGAAGAAGAGAATCTAAGTGAGGAAAAAAGGATTGAAAAATATCTTATTAATGGGGATTGGAGCGCTATGCAAAAACTTTTGCCTGAAGCGAAAGAAAATATCAACCCAGAGCGCATTATTAACGAGATTCTCATCAATGCAATGAAAATTGTAGGCGAGAAGTTTGGCAATGGAGAAATGCAACTGCCTTTTGTCTTGCAAAGTGCCGAAGTGATGAAAAAAAGCGTGGATTATCTCAATGAGTTTTTACCCAAAAAACAAAGCACACGCAAAACAACAATTGTAATTGGCACAGTAAGAGGAGATGTGCATGATGTGGGCAAGAATCTAGTGGATATTATTTTAACCAATAATGGCTTTGAAGTGATTAATATTGGAATTAAGGCAGAGTTGGAGCGGTTTTTAGAAGTTATAAAATCTCAAAAGGTAGATTGCATTGGAATGAGTGGGTTGCTAGTAAAATCCACATTAGTGATGAAAGAAAACCTACAAGAGCTTAAAAAGCTTGGAATCACGATTCCTATTATGCTTGGAGGTGCAGCATTGAATCGTAATTTTGTAGAGGAATATTGTAAGCCAAATTATGATGGAATCATCTTTTATTGTAAAGATGCTTTTGATAGTGTTGCGGCAATGCAGATAATCCAAAAGGGTGATTTTAGCGATTTAAGCTTACCAAGTGAAAGGGCGCACTCTAATGAAGATGAAGTAATATTTCGTAAGGAAGTGCGCTTAGGAAAAAAACTTGAAAAAGAACACACAAAAGAATCTAAAATTTTACCGATAAAATGTGCATTAGATTTTGAATATCCAAAGCACCAAGCACCCTTTTTTGGGCGTAAACATTTAAAATTAAATACAGAAGAAATAGAAGAGGTGTTTAATCTAGTGGATAAAGACCTACTCTTTAAACATCACTGGGGATATAATAAGCTAAAAAAAGAGGAGTATTTGGAATTTAAAAAGCGTGAGTTAGAGCCAATGTTTGAAAATCTCAAGCAAGAGTTGATAGAACAGAAAATCTTTGAGCCTATCGTGCTTTATGGGTATTTTAAAACACGCACAAAAGCACCATTAAATTTAGAAGAGGGTTTAATCTTGGAGTTAAGTGCAGATTCTAATTTCAGTGATTCTGAAGAGTTTTTATTCCCAAGAAGTGGCAAGAAGCCTTATTTGTGTCTTAGCGATTACTTTAATCCTAAAGGAGATATTTGCGCTTTGCATTTAGTCTCTAGCGGACATAAGCTTGCACCTTTTGAAAAGCAATTATATCAAGAATCACAATATCATAAATATTATTTAATTCACGCTTTGGGGATGGATTTAGCTGAAGCGTTAGCGGATTTTGTGCATTTAAGGGTTAGGGCAGAGCTTGGGCTAGATTCTCAATGTGGGCAGAGATATTCCTTTGGCTACCCTGCGTGTCCAAATTTGGCTTTAAGTCAGGGATTATTTAAGCTTTTAAATCCTGAAGAGTTTGACATTGATTTAAGTGAAACTTATCAGATGACACCAGAAGCTACGACTTCTGCTTTGATTGTGCCACACAAAGAAGCAAAATATTTTGCGCTTTAGATTTTACCACTTGTCCTTGCGAGGTGCTATGCACGTGTAGCGAAACAATCTATATTTAGCATAAAGAAATGCTTTAGTGCAATAAAATCTTGTGGGTTGCCAATTTTGAGATCTACAAACGGGGTAGACATAGAACTTGACAATAAACCTGCGCAATCTTACCTTATGCCAAGATTCTTTAAAAAGTCTTACAAAGGTGCAATTTATAGAATCGCAAGAGATATAATGCAGTTAAATTTTAAGTAAATTTTAAGTAAATTTTAAGTAAATTTTTACCCTTTTTAATATGAAAGGAGAAAAATGAAATTTCTAAAACTTAGTTTGGCGGCTTGTGTCGCAGTTTGTGGAATCGTAAGTTCTGCAAGTGCGCAGGATTTAGAGGAAGCTATTAGGGGAGTAGATGTAAGCGGTATGCTTCGTTATCGTTATAGAGACGATAGATATACGGATAGAAATTATGTGAAAGATAATGCAGATAAGGGGGTTGCTAGACATCAATGGCGTGCAGAAGCGTTGTTTAAAACTCCTGTAATGGACGCAGTGTCTATGAATTTAAGTGTGCGTTACCATAACCCAGAGCAAAATGTAAATCACGGAAATGGTTTGTATGATAATAATGGCAACCTTATTCCTGGAACTGAAGGTTCTAGTAAAGGGTTTGGTGCGGGTAAAGATAGTAGCTTTGGTGTGGGAGAATTTAATGTTGTCATCACTCCAGACTTTACAAACACTACGATTAAAGCAGGGAAAATGATTCTTACCACTCCTCTAAATGACCCATTAGATGATAGAGGAACAGGGATTTTGGCGATGAATTCAGATTTAAGCCATTGGACATTTGTCGGTGGGGCGTTTGATTCTTGGAGTATTGATGATTTTCAGCCGGGTTATGTGGATCCTTTTACAGGCAATAATACCGGAGGTTCTATCACAAAGCCTCTTTATACAATTGCAGCATTAGCGAATTATGAAACAAGCGCAGGAAACATTGGAGCGCAGATTTGGGGATTTAAAATTGATGATATTTTAGATAGTGGAATGTTTTTGCAGCTTGGATTTAGCAATAGTTTATTCCATATCACAGGACAATATGCGTTTGCAAACCTAGACAATGACCCACAACATTTACTTGCACAAGCAGCATATAATGGAGAAAGAGTGCGTGGAGGAGCAGACCTTTATACTTTAGAGGCAGGAGTGCGATTCCACGATTACAATGTGCCACTTGCATTAAAGCTAGGCTATATGGGTAATACACAAGATTCTTATGCAGTGTCTTTAGATAATGAGGGGAGCTTTAACAAAGTAGGGCAAATTTGGTTTGAAAACAATGCTACGGGTGTGAGTATTTCTACGCTTCCAATTGAGGGACAATCTATGTCAAATGTTCATCAAGGTAACTCACTTAGCGTTTTCTATGGTAGCTTGAATTATGATATTTTGGATAATCTCAATGTTGGCATTGAATATGTTAATGGAACCAATGAATTAAAATATGGAGTTGGTAGTAATGGAGATATTGATTTCCAAGAAATTACACCTATTATTAGATGGCAATATACAAAAAATCTAGCATTTAGCACTTATTATGCGATGCTTACTACGGATAGAGATAAGAATATATCTCCTAAAAATGTAGGTGTATTACCTGCGAATTCTACAGATTCTGAAGATAGAAATCGCTTACAAGTAGAAGTGCGCTATACTTTCTAATTTTTATTTTAAGGATTCCAAGTTACTTTCGTAGCTTGGAATTTTCCTCTTATATTTTTGTGATGAAAAGCTAAAACACTTACCTGCACCTGCAAAACCATAACATAGAATCTTATCTTTAATAATCTGCTTTATTATAATAGATTGGCACAATTTGATAAATCAAGTCTCGCAATGATGAGAAAATAGAATTATAAGTGAGATTTTGAATTATGGATTACTTAGGATTCAAAGAATCCTTGCAAGAACGAGGTAAGCAAGAGAATAGATTTGCAAGTTTTAGATTTTCTATGCTAAAATGCAAAAATTTTTAATGAATAAAAAAGGTATTATTAAATTTATGATTATGAGCTTCCTAAAGATTTTTTTAAGAATCCTAATGATTTTTGGGGTTGTTTTTGCAGTGGGAATTGGGATTTTTATCGTGCAAATTTACTCTGAAATTCGCAATGACACAGATAAAATCGTGAATTATAAACCGCCGATTGCAACACAAATTTTTGATAGGCAAGAACGTTTGGTTGCAAATATTTTTGATGAAGAATTTAGATTTTATACAACTTTTGAAGAGATTCCACCACGTTTGATTGAAGCCCTTTTAGCAATTGAGGATACTTTGTATTTTGAGCATCCTGGTGTAAATATAGATGCGATTATTCGGGCAATGTTTAAAAATATCAAAAATGCTCGCTATGCAGAGGGTGGAAGCACAATTACGCAGCAATTGATTAAAAATATCGCCCTAACGCGCGAAAAAACGATTGAACGTAAAATCAAGGAATTCCTTTTAGCGTTGCGATTAGAGACGATTTTGACGAAAGAAAAGATTTTAGAAGTTTATTTGAATCATACTTATTTTGGACACGGATTTTATGGAATTAAAACCGCAGCACTTGGATACTTTCGCAAAGAAATGGAGGATTTAACTTTAAAAGAAATTGCGATGTTGGTTTCCTTGCCACGTGCCCCAAGTTTTTATGACCCAACAAAAAACTATGATTTTTCTTTAGGAAGAGCCAATAATGTTTTGCAAAGAATGTATGAAGTAGGCTGGATTTCCCAAGAAGTGCTAGAAGCAGGTCTAAATGAGCAGCCTAAAGTCTATAATGACACTTTGACAAAAAATGTTGCTCCTTATGTTGTAGATGAGGTGCAAAGGCAATTAATGGGTATAGAAGACCTTAAAACTGCGGGTTATAAAATTTATTTGAATATTGATTTGGATTATCAAGAGATTGCACAAGAAGCATTGTATTTTGGCTATGAGCAGATTCTATCACGACACAAAGAAGACGAATCTTTGAAGGAAAAATTAAATGGTGCTTTTGTCGTGTTAGAGAATAAAACAGGTAAAATTCTAGCACTTGTTGGGGGTGTGGATTATCAAAAGAGTAATTTTTCTCGTGCGACACAAAGCAAACGACAAATTGGCAGTAGTGTAAAGCCATTTTTATATTTAAGTGCTATTAATTCAGGATTAGCGCAAAATTATCAGATTCCAGATATTGCACGCACTTATGAATATAGAGTGGGTAATGTGCGTAAAAAATGGCAGCCAAAGAATTATGGAAGCTCATTAAGTGGCTTTATCTCACTTAAAACTGCATTAACTAAATCGCTCAATCTTGCAACAATTAATCTTGTAGAGGAAGTGGGATTTGATAGAATTTATAATGAGATTTTAAGTTATGGATTTGAAAATGTACCAAAAGACTTGACTATCTCGTTAGGAAGTTTTGGGGCGTCTCCCTTAGAAATGGCAAAAAACTTTATGGTATTTTCAAATTATGGCAAGGTTATTTCTCCAATGCTTGTAGATAGAATCATAGATATGCGTGGAGATATAGCCTATTTTAGCGGGGAAGAGCGTGAAGTAAGTAAACCAAAGCAGAGTTTTTTGATTGTAGATATTTTGCAAAATGCTATTAATGTTGGCACAGGTAAGCGTGCAAGGGTAGAGGGTATTGAACTAGCAGGAAAAACGGGCACGACAAATGATAATGTTGATGCGTGGTTTTGTGGATTTTCGCCTAGTATTGAAGCGATTGTTTGGTATGGCAAAGATGATAATACACCAATGGGTTATAGTGAAACAGGTGGAATTGCACCCGCACCCGCTTTTTCATATTTCTTTGATAAAATACTACAAATTGACCCAGGATTAGAGCGTAAATTTCAGATTCCAGCGGGTGTGCAAAGTCGCATAGTAGAGGGGGAGAGGATTTATTATACGGATGAATCCCCAATTAAATACCAGCCAAAAGTTAATCAGGATACAATTATTTTTTGATTTCAATCTGTGATTGAAGTAGAGAAGTGAGTAACAATGAAAAGGAAAACGATTTGAAACAATTTTTTATCCGTTTATCTCCTTATGTTAAAGAGTATAAATTATATTTATTCTATTCCATTATTGGCACGATTTTAGTTGCAGGCGCAAGTTCTGCAAGTGCTTATCTCGTCAAACCTGTGTTGGATGAGATTTTTATCAAAAAAGACGCGACTATGCTTCAAATTTTACCATTTTTTGTAGTATTAGCTTACTTTTCTAAAGGATTTGGTGCATGGATTCAAACTTATTTTATGAGTTTTGTAGGACAGGATATTGTGCGTAGAATTAAGGAAATTCTTTTGGAGAAAATTTTAACTTTTGAAATGGAATTTTTCAATCGTTATCGGAATGGAGAATTAGTTTCGCGTGTTACAAGTGATGTCAGTGTTATACAAAATGCAGTTTCTAACTATCTAATTGAAGCAATTAAGAATAGCTTAGTTGTGATTGGGCTTGTAGTGGTAGTGATTTATCAAAGTCCGGAATTGGCATTTTATGGGCTTGTTGTAATGCCTTTAGCTCTTTATCCTATTTCAAGAATTGCAAAAAGTATGAGGAAAAATTCAAAAAAGCTGCAAGAAAAAAATGCGGATTTATCTTCTAAATTGATTGAAATTTTTAATAATATGGAACTCATCAAAGCAAGTGCAAGCGAAAAAATAGAATGTAATCAATTTTCAAATTATAATAAAGAAATATTTAAGATTTCTATGAAGACGGTGCGTGTATCAGAATTAACTTCTCCTTTAATGGAGACTTTAGGTGCTATTGCCATTGCGGTTGTCATTGTGATTGGCGGACAGAAAGTTATTAATGATGAGATTTCAGCAGGTTCCTTTTTTTCTTTTGTAACTGCACTTTTTATGCTCTATACACCTTTTAAGAGTTTAAATAACTTATATAGTAAATTTCAAATTGCTTTTGCCGCAAGTGATAGAATCTTTGAAATGCTAGATAGACGTGCAAGAATCCAAGATGGAGAAAAGGAGCTTAATGAGTCAATACAAAAAGTTGTTTTTAAAAATGTGGATCTATTTTATCAACAAAAACAAGCATTAAGCGATATAAATTTGGAAGTTAAACGTGGAGAAAGCATAGCATTAGTCGGTAGTAGCGGGGGAGGAAAAAGCTCTCTTGTTAATTTACTTTTGCGCCTTTATGCCCCAAATAACGGAAAAATTATCATTAATGATACAAATATTCAAGATTTTACGCAAGGAAGTTTGCGTTCTAAAATCGCTATTGTAACGCAAAAAATTTTTATTTTTAATGATAGTATTGCACAAAATATTGCTTATAACAGAGAAATAGACGAGGAGAAAGTTAAATTAGCCTTGCAACAAGCAAGGATTCTAGAATATGTAGAATCTCTCCCTAATGGAATTCATACGATATTAGATGAGTTTGGCGTAAATTTAAGTGGGGGTCAGAGACAGAGAATCGCTATTGCGCGCGCACTTTATAAAAATCCAGAAATTTTGATTTTAGATGAGGCAACAAGTGCGCTAGATAATAAGACAGAACAAGAATTCAGGGATACGCTTAGTGGTTTGTTGCAAGATAGAATTGTCATTATTATTACACATAGACTTTCCACCGTTTCCTTAGCGCAAAAAATTTATTTTTTCCAAAAAGGTAAAATTATAGCCAATGGCACACAAGCCGAGTTGCTTGAAAAATGTGAATCCTTTAGAGAATATTACAAAAGTATTTAAAACTTTAATTTGCTTTATGTTATAATAGCGGAAATTTTTATTTAAGGCTTCGGAAATGTCAAATTTATCTAATGTTGATCAGATAACGAATCTACACAAAAATAATGAATTGCAGCTTTTATGTTTTAGGCTTGAAAAAGATAAAGATTTATACGCAGTGAATGTGTTTAAAATCCGTGAAGTTGTCAAATATCGCGGTGAAATTACGGTGGTTTCTCACGAAGGAAGCTCTTTGGTGGATGGATTGATTACGATTCGTGAGCTTACAATTCCCCTCATTGATTTGCGTAAGTGGTTTTATTATAATGTTGCGGATAAAACAAAAAATCTTGACCCTTATGCTATTGTCCGTGCTCCGGGTGATGATGAAGTCATTATGATTTGTGAATTTTCCAAATGGACTGTGGGTGTGAAAATCTACGAAGCAGATAGAATTTTAAATAAGAAATGGACAGAAATTGAGCAGAGTGCTGGGATTGGAAACTCTGGACTAAATAGTAAGCTAGTTAGTAGAACGCGTTATTTTGATGGACGCTTGGTGCAAGTTGTAGATATTGAAAAAATGCTTGTAGATGTTTTTCCTTGGATTGAAGATGAAAAGAATGATGAAATGAATAAGATTAAGCAAATTATGACTGATAAAGAAGTCTTACTTGCAGATGATTCACCAAGTGTGATTAAAACAATGAAGAATATTCTTAAAAAAATAGGCTTAGAGCATAAAGCGTTTGTTAATGGACAGAAATTATTAGATTATGTATTTGCTAATGGAACAGATATTTCTAAGATAGGAATTATTATTACAGACTTAGAAATGCCAGAAGCAAGTGGATTTGAGGTGATTAAACAAATCAAAGCGAACCCACTTACTTCAAAAATCCCTGTTGTAGTGAATTCTTCTATGAGTGGCAGTAGTAATGAGGATATGGCGCGTTCCTTGAACGCAGATGAGTTTATCTCTAAATCTAATCCTATTGAAGTAGAAGATGCGCTAAGACGCTTTATGCTAAAATAATTATTCAAAGATTTTCTTAAGGTGGGTTATTACAATTTCTAAAGCTATACAAAGAAATTGGGAACCTACCTATATCTATATTATTCACAAATTAAGAATCTAAAATTATCATTACAATTTTTAAGTTAAAGTTGTCTGTAGAGAATCTTTTAAAGCAAATTCTCTAAAGGGTAGAATTTGGTAAGGTGTGCCTAAATTTTCGCCCGATTCTTTATCGTTAAGTGATAGAATTAAAAAGGAATCGCAAAATTCGCGCTCTTTTGTAATTTTGTGCAAACGCGCTTCAAGGATATTTTTTTGAATAAAGGGCATACAAAAAATCCCTAAAGATAAAGTTGGTAGATAAAAATCAAGTTTATCTGTATAAAATATTATTTCTTTGAAATGATAAAGTAATTCTAAGAAAACCATATTTTCAAATAATAATGTGAAATTTCGCTCATAAGAAATAGAATTTTTAAGTGTAAAATCCCAAAAATATAGCTTTTTGGGTGCAGATTTGTGTTCAAATTTTGTAAGCCAAAACAAAATTTTGCTTTCATTTAAAGTTTTACAATATTCATAGAATCTATCTTTTGATAATTTTCTCTCTTTTTTGAGTTTAGTAAAAATTTGATGAATAGAAACTTTTTGCCCTAGATGTAAAATAAGATTTTGCAAAATCCAAAAGTTGGTAGAATCTCCCGCAAGCATTTTTAAAAATTCCCCTTTTTTGTATTCATTAAAGCTTTCAGATTCTAGTAAATTGCCAAATTTTAAATAGAGATTCAAACTATCATCAACAGGAATTTTGCGCATTTGTGTGAATTCTTGGAAAGTAATGGGTGAAATCTCTATAAGAGAATAATTTTTGTCTATGAAAGGAGATTGTGTAATGAGAATGATTTGTGGTGTATTAGCAATACGAGTTAAGAGAGTAGAGGGAAAAAGAGAAAGATTGAAATGGTCTATAATTAAAATTTCAATTTTTTCTTTTTGAATAAAATCAGGCAAATAATCTAAGTATTTATGATGATTAAGATGGGAATCGCTCAAGTTTAAATACATTTTTTTTAGTGGATTAAATTCCTCTTTAGCATAGTGATTTAAGATAATTTCTGTTTTACCAATCCCCTTAGCACCATAGACACAAGTTTTTTTATTCAAGTTTAATGGTAAATGGCGATGGATTTTACTCAAATTTTTAGGGTAAGATTCCAATATTTTTGTCAATTCCATACTATACCTCATTTTAATTTATTCATCAAATTATAGCGCAACCCAAGTTGAAGTTTATATACTTTGCTTGTGGTATAATCTTATCCACAAAACAAAAGAGATAAAAGAGATGAAAGCAAAAATTTTGTTACTTGAAGATGACGTGGCATTACAAGAAATTATTACCGAATGTTTAGAAGAGGAGGGCTATGCGGTAGTATGTTGTAGTAATGGAATAGAAGCAACCAATCAAGCGTATGAAGAACATTTTGATGTTTTATTGCTTGATGTGATGGTAGAAGGACAAAATGGCTTTGAGTCTTTGCGTTCCATTCGTAAAAGTGGCAAAGAGACCCCAGCAATTTTCATTACTGCCTTAAACTCACTTAGAGACCTTGAAATAGGCTTTAGGAGTGGCTGTGATGATTATTTGCGAAAACCTTTTGAACTATCCGAATTACTTCTTAGAATTGAGGCACAATTAAAACGAAGTAAGAAACTAGAAGTCTTTGAGTTTGAAAATGGATATTGTTTTGATTGCGCAGAAGAAATTTTGTATTATCAAGGGGCAATTGCAAAGATTCCAACCAAAGAAAGAGAATTGCTAAAGATTTTATTGCAAAATGAGGGGCACTTTGTGAATTTAGAGCAAATCTACTCTTCGCTTTGGTGTTATAATGAGGAGCCAAGTGAGCTTAGTTTGCGTGTGTATATTAAAAATCTGCGTCAAATTATCGGTAAAGACAATATCATCACAAGGCGCGGTGAAGGGTATTGCTATAAGCCAAATATGAGGAAATAATGGAAGTAAGACAAACTGCTTTAAAAATTTTAACACTTTACATTTTGACAAGTTGTATTTTTTTAGGCATTGTTTTTTATGGTTGGTATCAAAAAGAAAAAATGGCAATTTTAGAATCTAAAGCTACAATGTTGAGTGAAAGCACAAATACCCTAGTCATCAGTCTTTATGAAAGATTGCAAGTAGAGACAGAAGAGAATATTCAAAAGCTATTTGAAGAGGTTTTAAAAGATTTCCAAATCCCTTTTATGATAGTAACAAATACTGGAGAAGTTATTTTTAGCTCTTTATCTAATCCAAAAAATCAAGAGGAAATGAATGCAATTTTATCTATGCAAGGAAAAAACTTAAGATTAATGAGAAATAGCAATCCTCATCGGCATAATAGGATTGTAATTTTAGAGGACACAATGTATTTGATTACACAACGAATAGGGGGAAAATTTTGGCATTTGCTTAATCAAAGGTTGGAATACAATGAGGAATTAAATCAAAAGCTGTATCAAAATTTCAACCCAAAAATGAAAGGGAAATTTTCTTTAGTGCTTGTTGCTAATGGCATTCAAGCAGAAATTTATAGGCTTTTGGGTCTGATGTTTGGAAGTTTTTTGGTGGTATTTGTTGCAATCAGTCTTGTAGCTTATTTTTTGGTGCTGTTTAGTTTAAAGCCTCTGCGTAAAAGAATCCAGTCGCTTGATGTTTTTATCAAAGATTCTACACACGAAATTAATACGCCTTTGAGCGTGATTTTAATGAGTATTGAACGAATAAAATCTAATGAACTTCCACCCCAAGTAATGCCAAAATTTGAACGCATTAAGTTTGCTGCACAGACACTAGGACAAATCTATCAAGATTTATTGTTTTATAATTTTGATGCAGCAAAGGAATTGAAGCTTGAAACTATTGTAATGACGCAATTAGTAGAGGAACGTATCGCATATTTTCAGCCATTTTTTAGGAAAAAAAATATTGAAATTATCATTAAGAGTGTATTAGAAGGTAATCAAGAAAGCTTATTGCAGGCAAATCGTAGTCGGATTGCTAGGGTGATTGATAACCTATTAGATAATGCGTTAAAATATACTTCTAATGGAGGTTTAGTTGAAGTAAAGATTGGCAAAGATTTTTTAAGCATTCAAGATAATGGTTGCGGGATTAAAAAGCAAGATTTAGAAAAAATCTTTGAAAGGTATTATCGTAGTGATTCCCAACAAGGAGGGTTTGGTATTGGGCTTGCACTCGCAAAGCAGATTTGTCAAATGTATAGAATCCAAATCCTCTTGACTAGCCAAGAGGGTGAGGGAAGCGAATTTGTATTAAAGTGGCAGTGAATGAAGTTATTATAATAAAATTTTACCATAATAATTTTTATTTAAGGAATTTGAATATTTAAGCATTATGAACACACATAATCTGTGCGTGATCTATATCTTTGGAATCCTACTTTTATTTTGCATATAGGTGCTTATAGGACTTCTTTTATAGAGTCTTAAAATTGCTTGAATGTCTTTTGTGCATTCTTTGTAGTAATGCAGATTAGCAAAGTGAGCAATAAAAGACAAATTAGTAGTTTTAAGTGCGGGGGTCAGCAATTTTACCCATAATAGCACTTTTTGCTGCGACAGCAGAGTTTGCGAGATAGACTTCAGAGTTTCGCGCTCCCATTCTACCTACGAAATTACGATTTGTCGTAGAGACGCAACGCTCACCATTTCCTAAGATTCCCATATACCCGCCTAAACAAGCACCACAGGTAGGATTTGAAATGAGCGCACCTGCTTCTAATAATGTATCAATATAACCTAGTCCATATGCTTCTTTATAGATTTGCTGTGTGCCAGGTGTGATAATGAGACGAACATCAGAATGGACTTTTTTGCCTTTTAAGATTTCACTAGCGATTTTTAAATCACTCAATCTTCCATTAGTGCAACTTCCAATAAAAACTTGGTCAATTTTCAAATCATCACGCACTGCTTGGGAAATACTTTTACCATTGCTTGGAAGATAAGGATAAGCAATGATGGGTTCTAGATTGCTAGTATCAATCGTAATAGTGCGTGTATAATGTGCATCAGGGTCGGAGAAAAATTCTTTTGGTTTTGCACGTAGGCTTGAACGATTTGCTAAGAATTCACGTGTAATGGAATCTGGAGCAATGATTCCGTTTTTTGCTCCCGCTTCAATG
This sequence comes from uncultured Helicobacter sp., assembly GCF_947367035.1. GTDB lineage: Bacteria > Campylobacterota > Campylobacteria > Campylobacterales > Helicobacteraceae > Helicobacter_D. The sequence goes on along the minus strand of NZ_CANBCA010000013.1, from coordinate 15,793 downwards.
ACCATATTGCAGAGAGAAAACCTATCGTCCATACTCAAAAATGCAATCGCATCACCGCAAAATTCAAGCGTTTGATAGAGTGCGCCATCTACACCTAATTGACGAATTAATTCTAAGATTAAGTCTTTGCCATAAATATGCTGTGCAGGTTTGCCAAGTAATTCAACCTTAATAGCACTTGGGACTTTAAACCAATTTTTTCCTGTAATCATTGTATAGGCTAAATCTGTGCTTCCCATACCTGTGCTAAAGGCTCCTAAAGCACCGTGTGTGCAAGTATGAGAATCTGCACCGATAATAACATCTCCACTGACAACTAAACCTTTTTCAGGAAGTAAAGCGTGTTCAATCCCCATATCTTTTTCATCAAAAAAATATTTGAGTTTGTGTTTTTTGGCAAAATCACGACTAATACGTGCTTGATTTGCACTTGCGATGTCTTTTGCAGGGATAAAATGGTCCATAACAATACAGAATCCATCAGGATTTGCGAGTTTTTGTGCTCCACTTTGTTCATAAGCTTTAATAGAAAGCGGTGTAGTAATATCATTACCAATTACCATATCAATAGGAGAATCTACAATTTCTCCTGCATAGACGGCTTTGCCAATATGGTCTGAAAAGATTTTTTCTGTGATGGTTTGCCCCATTTTAACTCCTTTTAGATTTGATTTGCGTTTTAAAATGATTTTGAATTTCAAGAATTTCTAGCTTTTGCATATAAAAGCTATTAGGATTTGCGACTAGATAAGCACTGATTTCCATAATGATTTCGTCAATTTTAAGATTATTTTGACGCATCGTGTCTCCTGTTTCTACTAAATCCACAATTGCATCTGCCATACCCACAAGAGGGGCTAATTCAATAGAACCATAAAGTTTAATGATTTCTACACTCATTGCTTTTTGCGCAAAAAATCTTTTGGTAATATTAATCATTTTAGTTGCGATTTTTAAATTTGGATTAGAAAAATCCATTTTATAATGATTGGGTGAACCAACGGCAATTTTACATTTGCCAAACTCTAAATCAAGTAAGCGCACAAGTGAGTTTTGCTGTTCTTCTAGCACATCTAATCCTACTACCCCGATGTCCGCTGCTCCTCTTTCAACATAGATTGGAACATCTTGGTTACGCACAAGCATAAATTGAAACTTATCTTTTATTAAGATAAGTTTGCGGTCTTCAAAATGAAGTGGTTCGCCTATGAATGTTTCAAAAATTTGCAATGTTTTATCTGCGATTCTGCCTTTTGGTAATGCAACTTTTATCATACATAAATTCCTTGTGAGGTAAAGTTTTCATTAATTGCTTTCTGCATTCCTTTAAATACAAGTAAGTCATCATAAAAACAATCTTTGAAGAATCTTGAGAGGAACTTACCATCACCACCTGTAAAATGAATTTTTTTATTTTTAGAAGTTTGTTTAAGCACTAAGACGATAGAATTTAACATACCATAACTTACAGCATCTCGTGTATTTTGTGGAAAGGTATCTAAACCTACTGCTAAGTTTATTTCGCAATCTAACACGGAGATGCTACTAAACATTTTACGATATTGTGTAATGCCAGGCATAATAAAGCCTCCTAAATGGATACCTTGATGCATAACATCCACGGTGATAGCACTTCCTGCATCTACAATGACCCCATCACTAATTGCTTTACAGGCTGCGATTCTATCAATGCCTAATCCTTTGTAAGTTGTATCAATATTCACATAAGGCGTTAAATCAAAACAGCGAGGATGAGTGCAAAGTAAGGCGTTTGTAGAATCCTCATTCACGCTAATATACATAACAAGTTCTTTAGAATCTTTAGGAGTGAGTTTATTTTTTTCTTCTTTCCAGATTCTGCCGCGATAGTAAAAATGCAAAAAGGTATTACCAATATCACAGAGAATCATTATGCCTCTATTCTACTTTTAAAATTTTATTGCCAATGAATATTTTACGCATACTAGAAAATGTAGGTTCATCAATTTCATTTGGAAGCGCGAAAATCGCACTATTTTGCAATTCGTCATCTAATGCGATAAGATAACCTTGTGTCTCTAAAATAACAATATTTCTTCCGTGATTAGCTGCAGTAAAATGCGCAAAAGGAAATTTAACTCGGCGTTTTTCGTTTAAATCTTGGTCTGTTAAAATAACTTCCCCTTCACTGGTAAAAATAAAGATTCTATCCTCAAAAAATAAAACATCTTTAATGTTGGCATTAAAAGTATTAATTACGCTTGGACTAACAGAAATAATACGCTTAGGTGTGGCGGCAACCATACGATTTCCAATAGCTTCTAAAAAAATAACATTATTAAAGTATTTATCGCCATTAACGACAATATTACGAATCATCTGCATATTGTTTCTATCCACAATGACAAGTTTTCCATCTAGGGTTGGCACAATGACAATATCACTTAAAAAATAAGGTGCTGCAATCAGTGTATTGTTAGTAGGCGCTAATGTGCTGTCTTGTTTATAGGTAATTTGACCTCTGTTTAAATCATATAGGACAAAAGTATTATTATCAAAAATGACTGCAATGAGTGGTCCATTCATGGAGGCACTAATAGGGGTATTATCAAATGCAATGGAGATTTGCTCATTGGTTTGTTTATCAATTAGCAATAAAGATCGGTATGTGCCAGCTAAATAATAATCTTCTGTTTGGTTGAGATATTGTGTGTCTTGCGGTAAATAAACATTTGGAATCTCGGAATATTTTGTAATGAATTGCCCATTTTTTAATGTTGCGCCATCACGCACGATTGAAATAATAGGTGATGGAATAGAATCATTAAAGGAAACTTTACCTTTAATTTCTTCCTCTTTGGGTTCAAAATAATATTTAGAGCCACAACCGCTAAAAATAAATGATAGTGCGATGATAGAGAAAGCAGATAGAATTAAACTCTTAAAAGAATTATTTAGCATTAGCATCCCCTTGAATACTTAAATGTTCTAGCGCATTAGCAAAATCCCTAACAGGAGAATCATTTTGGATTTTAGATAAAATTTCTTTAGCCTCTTGGTTCTTGTTTGCTTGAATTTGTAAAAATGCAGCTTGTAAATAGCCAAAATCTCCAGAATCTTTGGAATCAAGTGTATCTAAATTTTGTGTTAAAGATGCATTTTGTAATTTTGCAAATTGTGCAATAATTGGGTCTTGACAAGATTCTAATGTTTTTAAAGTTTCTTTATCATTAGATTTTAATGCTTTTTGAAAAAGATATAAGTCATAAAGCCTACTTTGAGAGTTTTTAAGCGAAGTGATAGCCTTTTCATCACCTTTTAATGCTTCTTGGTAAAGATTAGAGAGTTTTTGTTGTCTGCTTTCTTGATAGTAATTGTTGCCCATATAAGCAAAGGTAAGTACAATAGCAAGAATAGCAAGTGCAATAAGCGCAGTTTTATATCGCTTAAACCAGCCTTCAAAACGAATAAGACTTTCTAGCATTTTTTCATCATTATTCATTTCTTCTTTGATAAAATCTACATTTTGTTTTAAACTCAAATTTTCTCCTTAAATTTAGTGATTTGTAATTTTATTTTCCTGTGCTTCCAAATCCACCTTTACCGCGTTTGGTTTCATCTAACTCTTGAATAACTTTAATATTAGCTTTTTTAACCTTACAAAACACGGCTTGTGCGATTCTATCGCCTTTATTTATTTTGAATGCTTCTTCGCCCAAATTAATCACAATCACTTTGATTTCACCACGATAATCTGAATCAATCGTTCCGGGTGAATTTAAAATCGTGATTCCATATTTTAATGCTAATCCACTTCTTGGACGAATTTGTATTTCATAGTTTTTTGGGAAACTAAAGCTAAGTCCTGTTGGAATTAAAGCCCACTTACCTCTTTCTAAGGTCAGATTTTCGCTTGCACAAAGGTCAAATCCCGCAGCTTCTTCGCTTTGATAGTTTGGAATAATAGCGTTTGGGGTCAATTTTTTAATTTTTAGTATTGCCACAAGAAAACCTTAAAATTGAATTGGTTTATAGGATATTTCCAAGATTTCATAATCTACGCGTCCTTTTGGTAGATTCATACTGACTTCCTCTCCCGCAACTTTTCCTAAAAGTTGTTTTGCTAGAGGAGAATGGTAAGAAATTAAACCTTTTTCCGGATTACTTTCTGTTGCTCCAACAATTGTATAAGTGAAAGTTTTTTCTGTATCCAAATCTTCTAATTTAATCGTTGAACCAAAGCTAATTTTGTTGTGTTCCAAGCTTGATGGGTCAATCACTCTCGCGTCCGCAACAAGTTGTGTTAGTTCATTAATACGAGCGTCCAAAAAGAGCTGACGCTCCCTCGCTGCGTGATATTCCGCGTTTTCCTTGAGGTCGCCGTGTTCTCTTGCAGTGTCAATTTCAATAATATTTTTTGGTCGTTCAACTTCCTTGAGATTTTTAAGTTCAGTGATTAACTTGTCATAACCATATTTGGTCATAGGCTCCATATTTGATTCCCTTTATAGATAAAATACTTTTGGATATAGTAGAAAAAAGAGTGTTAAAAAGCCCTTTATTTTTACAAATTTTTCATAAAATTTTGTATTTTTTTTACACAAGATTCTGCACTTCCGTGAGCTAAATAGCTAAATAAAATCTTTTTCTGTTCAAAAAAATGTTTGTAATTAAAAGAATCATAAGCTTTTTTGAGATTTTCTATGCTCACTTGCTCTTGTAAAAATTCTGGGTGGATTGGAAAAATGGTAGGATTTGGATTATTTTTGGGCGCTTTAAAATAATAAAATTCTAAAAAAATATTTGCTAGACCTATGTAATTGAGCTTCACTAAAGCTCTAGCAATGCAATAATCTAAAGGTTTTGCTTTATAAGTTAAAATAGTTGGAATCCCAAGCAGAGTAGATTCTAGGGTTGCTGTGCCACTACATACAAAAGCAAATTCGCTTGTTTGTAATCCTAGATAAGTATCAAAAGAGAGTTCAAATGCACTTATATCGCCATAAATTTTGCTTAAATCATCATTTTTAAAGGCTTTTGGGATAATTAAAATTGGATTTTTACCTTGAGATTTTAGGTATTTAGCAAGTTGGTTGAAGATTGGGAAAAGTGAGCGAATCTCACTCTTACGAGAACCAGGCATAAAAGCAATATTGTGTGTGTTTTGTGGTGTATCAAAAGAGTAAGGAATTGCATCAAGAAGTGGGTGTCCCATATAGGTAATAAGAGCGGAGTTTGGATAAAAATCTTTTTCAAAAGGCAAGATACCCCACAACTCATCGCAAATTTCACTCAAGATTTGCGCACGTTTAGGTTTCCAAGCCCAAACTTGTGGCAAGATATAATAAATAATACGAGGTTTTTTTTGGGATTTTGTTTTATCAAGAAGCTTACGAATCGTTTGAATAAGCGGAATATTAAAAGAGGAGGAATCCATAAAAAGTGCAATGTCGCATTTAAGGGAAATTTGAGCTAGTTCTTGTTTGAGTTGGAAAAACTTTGGAATTCGTTTGAGGACATCAACAAAGCCCATAATGCGGAAATATTCAGGGTTATAAGTGCTTTGAAAGTTGTTTATAGTGTTGGAATTAAGTTGTTTTGAATCTGTCTGATTATTATTTGTCTTGTAAGCATTTTGCGATTCTATTAGGATTTGATTTAATAATGTGCTATCAAAGATTCCATAAAGAGTAAAAGAAATTTGTAATTTTTGTAGGGATTTTAATAGATTAGCTAAGTGGAGATTGGCAGAATATTCTATGGCAGAGACAAAAAGGTTTAATGTTTTCATAGAACTACTTTCAAATAAATGTTAAAATTTAGGAGCTTTATATTTTTTCATTAGACGTTTTAGAATCATTGGGTGATTTTCGTAAATTTTGAATCTTTGAATCTAGTTTTGAAATTTCTAGGTTCATCTCTTTAATCTTAGATTTTATTTTGATGAGCAAGTCAAAAAGTGTGTGAGCGGATTCTAAAGTTACATATTCTTTGGCAGGATTGGCTAGTAAGCGTTGGTGTTTTTGGTAAGAAACTTCTAGTTTTTGTAAAGCTTTTGGGGGCGAAAGCTGGTCTTTTTGAAATAATTCTTCTATGGATTTTAAAATCTTTTTTAAAGTTTGATATTGTGTTGTTAGAGATTTAGAATCTAGAATGTCTGAAAGATAGGATTGATTGTCATTGAGTTTTAAGGATTCAAGTTCTTGCTTTTTGATTGTAATTTCTTCTTCTAACGTCTTATTGTTTTGTTCTAAATCTTTGTTTTCTGCTAGCAATAGTGCGTTTCTAGCGGAGATGTCATTAAAGGATTCCATTAAAGAAGCTTTATCTTTTTTGAGGGCATCAAATTCTTCATTAAAACGTTTTTTTTCTTCTTCAAAAATCGTGTAAATTTGCCAAGATTCTTTAATTTCGTCTAGTTTTTTAGTGAGTTCTTGAAGTGTAGAATAATTTTGCATTAACAATCCTTGAAATTTTCAAAAAACCAAAGAAAAGCAAACATAATGCCTGAAGTTTTTGGATAAGATTCATCTAAGATAAAGTTATGCGCTTTTTTTCTAGGGATAAACATAACTTCAATATTTTCATCTTCTATACCACCTCCTTCATTTTGGCGACAAGATTCATCAATGGTGGCGAAAAAAAGCGTTTGTTTGCTGCCTGCAAAACCAACAGAACTATAAAATTCAGTGATTTTATTAATATTTTCTAATGGAATTGCATAGCCACATTCTTCTAGGATTTCTTCTTGTGCGATTTCTTTAAGAGACTTCCCTTTTTTGTCTGTAATGCCTGCGCAAAGCTCAAAAGTGTAGCCTAATTCAACTTTTAGATTGGGAGTTTTACGGATGCTTTCTTTGAGATAAACTGCAGGGCGGAATTGCTTAACTACCACGAAAGATTCTTTTGGTTTATGGTAGAGCAAAATTGCTACACTATCGTGTGCTTCAATAATATCCCAACTACGTTCTTTGCCATTTTCGCGAAAAAGCATACGCTTGGGTTTAATATACTTAGAATCGTGGCAACTACAAAAGCGAATATTAGAAATATCTTTAGGTTGCATTAGTTTAAATTCTTATTCTCTACGCTAAGATAAACAATATAACCGCCTTGTAGTTTTTTAAATGGTGTTTGGTTATCTACCCCTTCTGCTAAAGCGGTATTTAAAATTTTTTGATAGACTTTTGCGGTGGCTAAAAACCCTTCTTTTTCTTTGCCTTTAAGTATTGAATGAGCAATTTTTAAGTGTTTTACAGGATTAACTGCACTACCATTTTTATAAAGTCCGAAGTGTAAATGTGGTCCTGTGCTAAGACCTGTGCTACCCACAGTGCCAATTTGTTTTCCTTGTGCAACATTGACTCCTGTGCGGATTCTGCGGTCAATTTTTTGCATATGCGCATAGAGTGTTTTGTAGCCATTTTCGTGCTGGATAATTACGGTTTTGCCATAGCCACCTTTTGTTCCTGCAAAGATTACTCTGCCTTTTCCTGCTGCACGAATAGGCGTATGGCGCGGCGCGGCATAATCTGTTCCTAAATGCGGGCGTTTATACCCTAGAATCGGGTGTTTGCGTCCCATAGAAAAGTGAGAAGAGATGCGCTTATAGTGTAATGGGATAGTTAGTAAATATTTACTTAAATTATTTCCTTTTAAATCGTAAAATTGCCCATCTTCGTGGCGGACAACGTATTTGGAGCGTTTGCCAACATTTAAAATAGAAGCTTTAATGTTAGGAGAACCAAAGTTTTTTCCTAAACGATATTTGCGTTCATAAATAATTGCTAGTTTATCGTTCTTTCGCACTTCACGGCGAAAATTTACACTTCCCTTATAAGCGTGGGTAAAATCACTTGCTAAAAATTTATCCCCTGTTAATTTGACAATATCATTATAGGGTGAATTTTCAACCGAGAGAGTGATTGTGCGTTCTTCTGTAAAATAAGATACAGGAATTGCTCGCATACTATAAGAGTCGTCTTGTTTAAAGATATGAAGTTGAGAGTTTTCATTAATAGGAATAAGTGCTTGAAGAAGTTTGGAATCCTCATAAAGTGTGTAAAAAGTGCTACCACTGATAATTTCATCTGCCAACTCTTTATCTTCAGGAACTAAATCGTAATAAACTTTTAAAGGAATCTTGTTTTTTTCAAAAAAAGTGAGAAGAGTTTGTCCTTGTTCCCATTGGGACTCTTGAACTTCGGCGGCACTAGCACTTAATAAGCCCAAAGTAAAGATATAAAAAGTTTTTAAAGAATTTTTAAGAAATGCTTGCTTAATGAGTTGAATAAATTGCATAAATTTGTCCCCCTATTTTATATAGTTTAAGTGGATTAATTGTTTTAGAGAAAAAGGATTATAGCACAAAAGGTGCATTTTGCTATAAAAAATACGAATTTTTTTAAATTTTATTAAAAATAAAATTTTGCTATACTTGTAAATATATTTTTGCATTTTAAATAAAAAGCATTCTTTGAATTAAAATTAATAAGGAGTAAGGAATGAAAGATTGGTTTGTGCCGTCAATGGGATTTGGACTCTTTGTTTATTTTATGCTGTTTGTGATTTTATATGCAATTAAAATCGGAGGTCCTGATGTCCCATTATATGGTGATGGTCAGCAAATTGCTCCGCCAAAGTCTGATACAGAGAAGTTTTTACAAGATGTTTCAAAAAGTGTCCGTGAGTCATTTTAGTTTTTTAAAAAATAGCCGATATAATAGAAACATTTTTTAGAAAGGAGAATTTATGATTAGTCATTTGATGAATAATTCGGTTTTTTCAAGTGCAATTAATCAAGCAAACAATAAAAATACTTCGCAGATTAATAATGCTAAAAATGAATCAATCAATGAAAAAACCCAAACAGATAAAAGTGGCAAGACTTCTAATAGCTCTAGATTAGAAGAAATTAAATCTGCAATTCAAAATAGGACTTATAAATTAGATTTAAAGGAGAGTGCTGAAAAGTTGGCACAAGAATTGCTTAGATAAGAGATAAGTCTAATTTTAGGAGTTATCTCATGTCCTTGCAGTTTTTAAAAGATGCTTTAGAGGATATTAAAGCACTCATTGCAATCACGGAACAAGATATTGCAGATATTAAAATCGCAAATAATGAAGCTATTTTTTCAAGAGTTCCACAAAAAGAAGAATTAGTTGCATCTTTTATACGAAAAAAAGAAGCCTATGCTAAAAGCATTGAAGAACGTTTGCACACAGAGTATCCCAATGCAAGTTTAGAGGATTTAACCTATGAAGATAAGCAAAAGCTATTAGGAGAAGGTGCTAGCGAATGCACTGCGGAACTCCACGACCAACTAGAAATCTTAAAAAATCTTAACTATCGTTTTGGCAAAATGTCTTTAGCCGTTTCTGAATTTTATACCTCACTTTTAGGAAAAATTATCCCTATTGAAGAGCGTGGTTATAAAAAGCAATCTTTGGGCAATGCGTCCTTTTTGCATACTGAAGTTTAAAGGAGTAGGCTATGGGCGGATTACTTTCATCACTTAATACTCCATATACAGGTTTAACCGGACACCAAGTTATGGTGGATACCACTAGCAACAACATTGCAAATGCAAATAATGAATTCTATTCAAGACAAGTGGTTAGAAGTTCAGCACAAACTCCACTTTGGAAGCAAAATTATGCTTTAGGACAAGGGCTAAATATTATGACGGTAGAGCGTGTGCATGACGAATACACTTATATGCGCTATAAAAAAGCAACTTCAGAGAAAACTTATTATGATACAAGTTTTGCTGGACTTAGGGAAGCTTCCTCTTATTATCCCGAAATTGATGGAGTAGGAATTTACAATGATTTGCAAAATTATTTCAATGCGTGGAAAGATTTATCCACTAAAGCAGGCGACCCAGCGCAAAAAATCGCATTAGCAGAACAAGCCAATACGCTTTCTAAAAATATTCAAGAAACACGAAAATCGTTGGTTTATTTACAACAACGATTAAATGATGAAGTCAAAGTTGCAGTTGAGGAAGTGAATCGTCTAGCAGAGCAAATATCAATTATTAATAAACAAATCAATGAATATGAAAATCAAGATTTGTTTAGGAAAGCAAACGATTTACGTGATTTACGAGACCAATATGAGTTTGAAATTAATAATTTAATTGGTTGTAGCGTGTTTAAAGAAGAAGTTAAAGGTAGTGCGTGTGTGAATAAAAATATCGCAGATTTTGATGAGGATTATACTCTAACCATTGGAGGTAGATCTATTGTTGATGGCGATTCTTTCCACCCATTAACATTAGATAATTCTCAAAATGCAAGTGGAATTTATACGATTAAGTATTTGCGTAGAGACCACAAAGAATATAATTTGACAAACACTCTCAATGAAGGAAAGGTGGGAGCTCTCTTGGATTTGATTCGCACAGAAGATGTGCTAAATTGCAACGGAACTTTAGGAAAGTTGCAAGTTTATATTAACGATCTGGATACCTTTGCAAATGGAATTATTGAAGCAACCAATAATATTTATGCTCAATGCTCTCAATTAGGCGCACGTAGTGATAAACTTTATATTAATACGCAAGATGCTCTAACAACTAGCGGTTATAATGTGCGTGAAGGAAGTTTTAAAGTTGTAATGTATGATAAGCAAGGTAATGAATTAGGCGCACGTGAAGTCAAAATAGATAATCTTACTAATATGCAGAGCATTATTGACCAACTCAATGCTAATAATGATGATAATTTAGATGGCAATGCTTTAAACGACTTTGATGATAGATTCCAAGCAACTTATAATAATGATACACAAACTTTTGCTATTGTTTCTAAAAATCCATCAGAAGAAATTTATATTTCTATTCAAGATAATGGCACAAACTTTGCTGGTGCATTTGGTATTAATCGTTTCTTTGATGGCAATGATGCGAGTAATATAGAGTTGGCTAGAGCTTATCGTGATGACCCAACTTTGATTCGTGCTTATCGTGAGGCGGTAAATGGTAACTTTGAAGTGGCAAATATGATGCAGCAACTTCAATACGATAAAATTACTTTCACGGATTATTACGGAGAAGAACGTTCCGAAACCATTAGTGATTATTTTCGCTATATTGCTGGTAAGGTTGCCTCTCAAACAGAAGGGACTCAAGTAACGCAAGAAACTAAAGAGGCAGTGTATAATTCCACTAAGAAAGAATATAAAGCAATTTCAGAAGTTTCCGTAGATGATGAATTAGTGAATCTTATTAAATTCCAAACAGGTTATAGTGCTAATGCTAAAATGATTTCAGCCATTGATGAGATGATTACGACACTTTTAGGGATTAAACAATAGATTTTACTAAGGATTTCTTGTTGCCCAAGTTACCTTATTTGGATTCTAGTAAGATTGCAGAAATTAGTGTAGGTGGAGAGTCTAGGTTGAATGCTAGAGTGTGTGATTTTGCTTGGGTAGTTTCTTTGCAAGAGCAAGCAAAACTTGCGGGGATTAGGTTTCATTTTCATCAAACAGGTGCAAATTTCTTAAAAGATTCTAAATTTTATCGGATTCCAAAAAAGCAAATCTTGATTGGATTGTGCCAAGTTAAATTGAAAATTTATTTTAAATATTAAGCATTATTTTATTCTGACAAAACACGATTTAATTTATAGCCTAGTCGGGAATGATTACGGATAAGGTCGTGATAGGTTTTGCGACGAATGCTATTTACGTGCATACGCAAAGAATCCATTGTCATTTGCTGACCTTTCCAAATTTTTTGATGAAATTCTTCATAAGTTACGGGATAATTATCTGCATTAATAAGCAAATCTAAAATGCGACATTCCCTATCGGTTAGTTCAAAAACTGCAAAACCTTTTAAAATAGACTTATCTCGCCTACGATAAAAGATTCCTTGCCCCAAGTCCACTGTTTGTTCCTTGTGTAATTGCTTATTGATTCCAAGTAATAACACAAATAATTCTTCTAAATCCACTGCTTTTTTAATGAGTGAGCAGGCGTTAAGTTTAATCATCTCATTAATTTTTTCCTCATCACTATAAGCAGTCATAAAGATAACAGGAACATTCGGATTAGTTTTTCGCATTGTTTTTACCATCGTGATTCCATCTATTTTACCTTCTAAATTTATATCTGTAATTACAATATCAATGACATTATTTTTAAAATGTTTTAAGCCAATTTCACCCTTTTTGGCAGTTAGAATCTTGCGACAACGTCTTTCTAGTGGAATCCTTAGCAAATCTAATGCGATAGGGTCATCTTCTACAATAAGAATCGTTAGATTACCAAGGGGTTCAAGCAGAGTAGATAACATTCTTATCCTTAAATTAATATAAAATATAATTTTTAGGATAATTCTATAAAAATAAAAGTAAAACAACAATAAAAACTATTGACAAGGACAATTTTTATTATCAAATGTTTTCATAAATTCACAATATAAGCAACTTACACTTCGTTTTGCACAAACAACAGGAATTGTTTTCTTTTTTGCTTCTGTGCGAAACTTTTTCATTGTGTTGTGGTTTAAAAAATTAGTAAGCATAACCAAGCAATCAATATTTTGAGGTAAAACTTTGTGATTGATACTTTCTTTTCTGCAATCCCAATGTGTTATGGATTGACAACCCAAGTTTTTTAATACCGCTTTAATTGGTGTAATTTCATCTCCACCGATTACTAAAACAGACATTCCAACTCCTTATAAAATATTTAAGTTTTATTGATAAAATGATAATTAATATCAACTTAATATAATATAAAAATGATTCTTATTTTATATTTGATTTATTTTATAATATTTTGCTACAATTAGCTTAATTTTACTGCATAAACTACACAAAGGATCCCATAATGAAAAAATACAAAGAATCTCTTAAGACTATTTTAGATAGATTGCATTTGTCTATTAAAAAAAATAATCTTAAAAATTCTAAACAACGAGAGTTTATACTCAAAGCACTTTATGAAGATGGCGGACATTTGAGTCCCGAAGATATTTTTGGAATCATTCGTAAAACTTGTGCTAATACAAGTATTTCCTCTATTTATCGCATTCTTTCATTTCTTGAAAAAGAGGGATTTATCAGTTCTATTGAAGTGGATAAAAGTGGAAAACGTTATGAAATTGCAAGTGGTTTGCATCATGACCATATCATTTGTGTGGAGTGTGGCAAAATTGAAGAATTTTGCAATAATGAGATTGAAAACCTTCAAATAGAAGTTACGAATTCTTATAATGCTAAACCCGTAGGACACGATATGTTGCTTTATGTTGTATGTCAAAAATGTCTTCAATATGTCATCTAAAGAGGGTTTAAAGTTTTGAAATTTCTCTAGCATAGCATAAAATTTCTGGGCGATATTCAAAATGCATTGTGTCATAGTGCCACCAACGCCCACCCCAAATAAAATTCTCCCTTTCAAAAGATTCAATAATCTCCAATGGAATCATAGCAATAGACTTGGAATCGCTTTCCAAGTGATTTTTTAAATCCCATAGCCAATAACGCGAATTTGAGACATTAATATCTATTGCGATTCCAAAACTATGCGCACTTAGATTGGGAGAATTAGCAATTTTGCGCCATTTGAAAGTGCCTCCAATATTATTTAAGTAAATTTTGAGATTCGGATTAGATTTAATGTGTTTTGCTAAGTGATTTCGGACGCGCTCTAATGCGTCATAAGCACCATTTTGTGTGTTAAATAATATTTCTGTGCCATCTAACCATACAAGAGATTTTAAATGTTGTTTGACTTCTGCTTCATTTGCTCCATAGATGCTAAAAAAAAGTGAAATATCACGAATCCTAGAACTATCTTGATAGGGCATTTTGGCAAAATTCCCAAGTGGATAAGGAAAAGCAAAGGAATCTGCTAAATTTGGATTCTTTAGGGCATTTTGATAAGCAAGTTTAGTGGATAGATTGGTATCTTTTGGCTCAAGATCCCAACTCAAAGCCTGGTTGTTATGGAATCTTAAGATATTTTGTGAATCAATTTCTAGTCCATTATAGTGTTTTAGTAAGCAGTGTGTAGCAATTTGTGGATTAAATTTTGGAATCTCAAGATTTTGCGATTCTGCATTAAGGAAAACTTGAGTAATCAAAAGGCTTGAAAAAATAGCTTTAAAGGACAAATTTTATCCTTGAATCGTGATAAAGTTTTGCAAAGATTGTATCACGTTCTTCTTGGCTAGACACAACTATTTCTATGTTAATACTATGATATTTGCCTTTACTGCTTTCTTTGGCGGGCGAATGGATAAATTCTTTGTCTATAAGCTCTAGTGCAGCGAGATATAATTCTTCTTTGCTGTTACCGATAATGCGATAATGCCAAGTGCAAGGATATTGGATTTTTTGTTTTTGTTCCATTTAATAGCCTTTTAAGGTATCAAAAATTGTTTGTGCCCATTGTGGGATTTTAGTGATTTTTTTGGTTTTTGAATCCATACAAACGAGTGTAATTGTAGCAGAAAAAATTTTTTTAGGAATTTCAAAATTGGTTAAATAAATCGTTTGTAAAAGTTGTAAAGAAGCTGATTTTTGTCCTATGATTTGTGTTTGAACTTCCAATAAATCACCAAGTTTTGCTGGATAATCAAAGCAAATTTGCATTTCTTTAACCACAAATCCGATTCCATTTTGCAAAGGCGCAATTCCAGATTTAAAAAATGCCTCACTACGAGCACGTTCGCAGTATTTTAGATAGTTTGAATGATAAACGATTCCTCCACAATCTGTATCTTCATAATACACTCTAATTCGCATACAATTTTCCTTTAATTTGTTTTGTCTTCAATAATTTATTGTAAATTTATTTTTTTAAAATCGTGTTGAATCCTGTTAGGAAAATCAACAAATTTTCAAAATAATCCAAAGAATTGGCAGAGAATCACACAAATAAATCCAAAAAACAAAAAAGGAACAAAAGGAATCTGAAGTGCTTGATAATCTCTAAATTTTAAGAATAATAAAGTCAAAAGTGCTGTGGTTGAACCAAAAAAGATTGCTAGAATACCTCCAAATCCTCCAAGTCCTGCACCAAGCGTGCCAAAAACAATAATATCCCCTTCACCTAAGACTTCTTTGTTTGTAATGCTTCCTAAAAATAGTCTTAAGAAACTTGCAAACCCCATAAAGCAAGTGGCAAATAATAGGGATTCCGCCCAAGAGATACCAAGCAAATTTGGAGGCAATGTTGCCGCACCATAGCTTATGCCAAATGCCAAATTTAAGAAATTTAAACTATTTGGAATCGCTAGAAATTCCCAATCAATCACGCTTAAGACATAAAAACACAGCAGAAGCCCAAAAAGAAGAATGCCAAAAATCCCAAGCCACGCGTAGCAAGAAACTGCCAAGATTCCGCCTAAAACTTCACTTAAGAAATAATAAAATGGAATCTTAAGATTGCAATAGCGACACTTTGCTAAATACAAAAGATAAGAAAGTAGAGGAATCTTGTCTCTCCATTTGAGTCTTGTTTGACAATGTGGGCAGAAAGAATCAGGAAATACTAGATTTAAAGAGCGTGGAATACGGTAGATTAAGACATTTGCAAAAGAGCCAAAACTAAGCCCAAAACAAAAAATCAAAACCCCTTCAAGCCATCCCATAAATCATACTCTTTTTACTACAATTTTACCTAAATTTCATAAGATTTTTGCAGATTCTCTCAACTTTGTAAAGAAGTGGTAGGGGAAAAATAAAGCAAAAACTTCTAATGTTTTCTATGAAAAAAGTAAATCAATTTTTATCTTGAAAGGAGGAGACTTAAGAGCAGATTAAAATTAAATTTCTTAAAATGCAATTAAAC
>NZ_CANBCA010000012.1 GCF_947367035.1 uncultured Helicobacter sp. | reverse complement strand
AAGGAGATTAAAATGAAATTTCTAAAATTAAGTTTAGCAGCAAGTGTTGCTTTAGGTGCGCTCTCTACTGCAAGTTTTGCTCAGCCTTTAGAAGAAGCAATCCGAGGCATTGATGTCAGTGGTTATCTAAGATACAGATACAATGATGATAGATTTGATAATCAAGGATTTCTACCAAATAGTAGAGTGATTGACCCTAGACAAACTATCAATGGCAATCCAAACGCTAACTATGGCGATATTGGTCATCCTGGTACAAATGGCTATCCTTCAAAAAATCGTGGCAACGCTACTCACCGCTGGAAAGCCGTAGCAGACTTCAAAACTCCTGTGGTCAATAACATTGGATTAAATTTAGGGATTTTGTATAACAACGAATCTAACAATGTAAATCACGGAAACACTTATCCCGGTCTAGGAGGTGGTCTAGGAAGTGGTAAAGATGGAAGCTTTGGTGTAAGCACATTCTATGCGACAATCGCTCCAGATTCCACAGCGACAACAATCCTTATTGGTAAGCAAAGACTTGCAACTCCTGTAACCAACGCAGGCGATGACGATAGAGGAACAGGTATCCTAGCATTAAATAGTGATATTACAGGTTTAACTCTTGCAGCAGGTGCATTTGATTCTTGAAGTATTGATGATTTAGAATTGACTAGAGGTTACGCTTCAGGCAACAACGATGGTGGTTCTGTAACAAAACCTCTTTATGCTCTTGCAGGAATTTATAGCACAGAAACAAGCTTCGGGACAATCGGCGCACAACTTTGGGGATTCTATATCCAAGACGCAGTGGATGCACTTGGTGTAGGTGAGCTTTCTTGGACAGGTAGCACCTTTAATGCTGCATTACAATATGCACTAGCAAAATTAGATAATAGCAAAGATTCAATTCTAGGTGCGTTGCACGGAGGAAATAGCTATTTTAGACTACTTCAAGGTGTAAGAAGTGATGCGATAGCTGGTGCAGCTGGTGCTCCAGGTGGTAGAGCAGATATTTCTGAAGCAAACGATTTGTTTGTATTCAATGTAGGTGCGGATTTCGCACAAGACTTTGGTGTGCCACTAGATGTAAAACTAGGTTATGTAGGAAACTTCCAAGATGGAACAGCTGTTACACTTAACGATGATGGCACAATCTTCAAATACGCGGGAGCAATCTGGTGGCAAAATACTGCAACAGGTGTAAGCACTTCTGCATTATTACCAACAGGTGTAGGCGGATTTGGAAGTGAGCAAGACCTAAATGTCTTCTATGGTGCAATCGGTTATAAAATGATTGACGATAGACTAAGAATCGGTTTAGATTATGTTTGGGGAAGCAATGAAATTGAATGGAAAAGAACAGCAGCAGGACTTAGAGCAAACAAATTTGATGTTGATTTCCAAGAAATCACTCCAAGATTCAGCTGGAAACATACAAACAACCTTACAATCAGCGGTTACTATGCTTACTTGATGACAGACGCCACAGAGGGAACTTATCTTGACCCTGTTACAAATGTAAATAGAAGCTTTGAAGACGAAGACAGACAAAGAGTCCGACTAGAAGTAAAATACAGCTTCTAATCTGTCTTTTTTTAAGGTTAGTTAGGCTTATGGCTTAACTAACCTTATCCATTAACTCATTTTACACCTATTCATCATACCCCAATAACTTTGCGATTCCTTGCTTTTGAATGTTAATTTGCTCCCCACAAGCGCAAAGCTCATAAAAACTTTCATTATAATCTTCTAAAATCTGCGAATCCAAAAAATCTCTAGACAAAGGCATTTGTTTAATTTCTTTCTCTCCAATGCGCTCATTGTTACTTTGATAAATTTTACTCAATTCTAAATGCCCTCTAGCAGATAAAAAATAAAAATACAATGCTTTAGCTAATAAAGAATTTTGCACTCTAAGCACCAAGATTCCAGCATTGGGTAAAAGAATCTTTTGTGCTGCACTTTTACCCACAATAGCCACTTTTGGCATTACACCACGAATAGAGAGCAAAATATCATAAGGTTGCACTTTTAGCTCATATAAGCGGTTGATATTTGGCTTTAAAACATAATCCTCAAACGAATCACTTATACCATAAGCTTCAAAATCCTTAATGCCTAAGTCATAACAACCTATTAAATCTTTACCTTGTTTATTTTCAATACGCGCTCCACGATAACATTTCTCTAAAATCTCACCTAAATTGATTGTTTGATTTTTAGATTCTACACATTCTTGCACATAATAGGAGGATTTAAGATTCTCTAAATTCAAGCTTTGATAATCCAAAAGGCGCGATACATTGGTATCTTGCTTGAAAGAATACAAATCCAATATTTCTTCTAAATTAATTAACTTATTGTATTTGCCCTCTTTTAAATAAAAACTTTGAGCGTCAATAAAAAAAATGCGTTTGTTATTAGACGACAATACAAGAAGGCAAAACTCTCCCATTTGATGAGGAAAGAGATTTGTTGGTAATTCAATGATTGTTTCTATTAGATTTGAAGCGACAAGATAATCACGCAATCGCTCCCCTATGGACTTATTCAACAACGCAGAACGAATAATAATAACTGCCTTTTTATGAAATCTTGAAAGCACAAAATCCAAAAATGGAATCTCTGGGGCGATTTTGGTATAAGGCGCAAGAGGGGAATCTTTAGGAGATTTTAAATTCAAGTGAGTTAGTAAAGGGGGGTGGCAAAAAACCTTATCAAATTTCCTCACCTCATTTTTTAAATGATCTTTTCCTTTGAATGAAATGAATTGTTTAAAAATATCTGCAACTTCTAAATGACAATTTTTAAAGTTTAAAAGCACAGCAAGAACTTTTGCGATTCTAATGAGTTTAGGGTGAATGTCTATCCCAAAAAAATAACATTCATTATGGTGCGCACTTAAGCTCAAAAGCCAAGAACCCATCCCACAACAAGGATTAAAAATACTCTCATTTTTTTGTAAATGAAGTAACCCACAGACCAATGCGTTAATTTCCGCTGGTGTCGCATAATCATAAAATTTTAAAATCGTCTTTTGCAAAGCAATGGTTTGGATAAAGCTTTCTAATTCTTGCGCATTTACTTTGCAATTCTGCACCATTTTTAAGATTTTTTTATAATTTAGTTTTGGGTGAATCTCTACTCTCTCTACATTATGCTTTTCCAAATAGAGATAGAAACTTTGAGGGATTTCGTTCTCTTTAGAATCTAATATCTCTAAACTTAAAGATTTATTTTGTCCTGCTAGTAAAAATTCCAATGTCAAACATAGCACATCAAAATTATCTTCATTGTATTTTTGAATATATTGAAAAACTTGCAATAATATTTCTTTCATTTTCTTTCCTATTTATACATAGGCAACCAATTAAAAACGAAAAGGATATGGCATACACCTACAACACAACCATAAACTAATAAGGTATAAATTGTCCAATTCCCGCCCTTTACACGATAGTTTATTCCTAAAGCACTATGCGTGATTCTATTTGCCCTAAGCAATAATGCAGGAATAATAACCGACCAAATTGTTGCTGCAAGCCCCGCCCAACCAATAGCCAATAAAAAACCATCAGGATAAATCATACCTGCAATAATAGGGGGAGCAAAAGTAACAAGCAAAGTTTTTGTGCGTCCTAATCGGCTATCATCAAACCCACATAAATCTGCCATATAATCAAATAATCCAAGTCCTGCTCCCAAAAAAGAAGTTGCAACCGCTAAAAAAGCAAATCCCTCTAGCATTCTTAGCAAAAATGCCCCATTTAAGCTAAGACTTGCAGCTTCAATGAGATGTCGCACATTTCCTCCTGCGGCAATCACGTTTTTAAAATCACTGCGTTGAATATTGCCCTCACACGCAATATTCCATATTATATAAGCAAAAAGAGCAATCAATGTGCCATAAATTAAACATTGATTGATTTTTTTTGATTCTTTACCAAAATACTTTACAAGGCTTGGCACACTTGCGTGAAAACAAAAGGAGGTCAAATAAGTTGAAAGTGCTACAAAAACAAAGATTCCGTAAGGATTTCCATCGTGGTTTAAATCCAACAAATAAGACATTTTTATCTCACTTAGCATACCACTCATCGCAAAGATAAAAGTCAAAACCATTCCACCAATCATCACAATAGAAAATCTATCTACTATATAAGTGCTCCACCAAACACAACCACTAAGTAGAAGCGCAAAAAACAAACCCGCAACTAGCTTGGGTGGTTCATAATCTAATGCGACCATAGAAATATGCACAACCATAGAACCACCCCCACTCACATAAGCGTAAATCAAAATATAAAGCACAAAGGCGACACTTAAGCCATTAATCAGATTCCAAAATTTTCCCAAATTGTCTAAAACTAATGTATGAAAACTTGAGCCGGGATTATAGTGTAGATTCACTTCTAGCAATGCTTGAGAGGAAAGCAACATCATAAACCAAGTGAGTGCCAACAATCCCAAAGAATACCAAATCCACATTCCCGCACTAATGGTTGGTAATGCCAACATTCCTGCTCCAATTGCTGTTCCTGCAATAATCATTGTCCCACCAAATACACTCGGCTTACGTTTGAAATCCAACATCAAATCCTTTTAAAGTTAAATTTTAACATTATATCCAAGATTCAAGAGACTTTGACTTGAGGTCTTTAAAATTTAATAGATTAACAATTTTTTAGCTTGCTTTGTGTAGAATTCTAGTTTTTAACTTTAGGAAAAAATGATTATGGAACAACAAGCCTTAGCTCTCAAATATCGCCCAATGGATTTTGATGAACTTATTGGACAAGAAGCAGTTAGCCGCACTCTCTCTTTGGCATTAAGTAGCAAACGACTCTCACACGCTTATTTGTTTTCTGGTTTGCGTGGAAGTGGCAAAACCTCTAGTGCTAGAATCTTTGCAAGGGCATTACAATGCGAAAAAGGTCCGTGCGCAAAACCTTGTGGAGTTTGTGCTAACTGCATCGCAGCAAATCCACATAAAATGCGACATATTGATATCATAGAGCTAGATGGCGCTTCTTCTCGCAAGATTGATGATATTCGTGATTTAATTGAACAAACCAAATATCACCCTAATATGGGACGTTTTAAAATCTTTATCATAGATGAAGTGCATATGCTCACTAAAGAAGCTTTTAACGCACTCTTAAAAACTCTTGAAGAACCACCAGAATATGTCAAGTTTATCCTAGCCACCACAGACCCATTAAAACTTCCTGCAACAATTCTAAGCAGAACGCAACACTTTCGCTTCAAACGCATATCAGATAAAAGTATTTTAGAACATCTTAAAAATATTTTACAAAAGGAGCAAATTACCTATCAAGAAGAAGCGCTCTATATGCTAATTCGTAGTGGTTCTGGCTCCTTACGTGATACTTTAACCCTGCTTGACCAAGTGATTATCTATTCTAATTACAATATCACTTCAGAATCTTGTGCGAATATGCTAGGACTTATCAACCCTCAAAGTCTTAATGCACTTTTTGAATGTATCTTTAAGCAAGAGAGAGAGATTTTATTACAAGAAATTGAAGCATTTTTTGAATATGAATGCGAAATGCTTTTAGATGAAATGAGTATTTTTCTAAAAGATAAGCTTTTAAAGGGTGAGGATTCACGTTATAATACACTCATTGTAGATAGATTCTTTCGGATTCTAACCCAAGCCAAAGAATTGTTGTTTTTAGGCTCTGAAGATGAATTTGTTTTAACCCTTAGTGTTTTTAAAATGCTAGAAGCTCTCAAAATAGAAAAAATTGATAATGCGATTCTTAACTTAGAAAAAGGTTTATTTGAAAATTTACCCAAACAAATTTTAAATACATCAAATACAGAATTCTTTTCACCACAAAGCGCAACTCCACAAGTATCACTTGCAGATTCTGCATTTTCTACCTTACAAACCCCATCTACAATAGAATCCCCAGTTATTGTATCTGCGAAAACAAATCTTGATTTCAATGAACAACCAAGCGAAGAAAAAGCTTCTGCTTTATTTGCTCTGTTAAAACAAAAAATTTATGAACGCAACTATGAATTAGGAGAAATTTTTTCCCAAGAGATTCGCTTTGTTTCTTTCATAGACCATACGCTTACTTGGGAGAGTTTAGCAAGTGGGGCAAATCGTGAAAGACTTAAAAACAGCTATTCTATTATTAAAAACTTTGTTTTGGAGATTTTTGGTCTCAAAACACAAATTAAATCTATCTCCAATCCAAGCTTAACCCCACCCACACAAGCTACCTTAAAAGAATCCGAGACTCCTTTTGCACAAAACAATGATTCTAACATAAAGTCCAATCCTCAACCCCTGTCCTCATCACAGACTTCACAACCACAAACCACCGCACAAGCAGAAGTGAATGCCGCTTTAGAATTGCCCCTATTGCAAAGTGTAAAGGAAATTTTAGAAATTAGGCAAATTAAAGTGCGCCCAATCCAATAAAATTTAGTGAGTAAAGAATGGAATTAATTTTAAGTCAAAAGGAACTCTTTAAACTCTGTGAAGCATTAGATTTAAAAAATCATCGTGGAATCTATTTACTAAGCGGGAATCTAGCAAGTGGCAAAACAACCTTAGTTAAAGCAATGGTGAATGCACTAGGAAGTAAAGCAAAGGTTACTTCTCCGACTTTTCTAACGGCATTAGAGTATGGGAATCAAATCTATCATTATGATATTTACAACAAGGATTTAAAGGAAATTTTTGCACTAGGATTTTTAGAAGAAATTGAGAAGGAAGGTTGGCATTTTATTGAATGGGGCGATGAAAATTTAGCTAAAATTCTACAACAAATTGGCTTACCTTTTTGTCATATCATCATTAGCATAGAATCACAAAAAAGAAAATATAATATTATTCAAGGATAATCAATGCACACATTAGAAGCGATACTTTTAAGCAAAACGATTAAAAAAACAAAAATCATTAGTGAGATTTCTATACGTGTGCAAAGCGGAGAAGTTGTAGGACTTTTAGGTCCAAATGGTGCGGGTAAAACAACAACTTTCTATATTATTTGCGGACTTTTAAGACCAAGTAATGGTAAAGTTTGCTTTGATGATAAAGAAATTACAAAATTAAGTTTGCATAAACGGGCACAACTCGGAATTGGTTATTTGCCACAAGAATCTAGTGTGTTTAAAGATTTAAGCGTAGAAGAAAATCTCTTAATTGCGGCAGAAGTTTGTTTAGAAGATGAAAATGAAAGAATTAAGCGCATTGAAGAGCTATTAGAAGAATTTGGTATTGAACCAATTCGGAATCGTAAAGGAATTAATTTAAGCGGGGGGGAAAGACGGCGTGTAGAAATTGCACGTGCTTTGGTTAAAAAACCAAAATTTGTTTTATTAGATGAACCTTTTGCGGGTGTTGATCCTATTGCAGTGTTAGATATTCAAAACATTATCAAAAAATTACTAGAATTAAACATTGGGGTTCTCATCACAGACCACAATGTGCGTGAAACTCTTAGAGTTTGTCATCGTGCTTATGTTATCAACAAAGGCACTTTACTAGCAAGTGGGGATTCTAATGCAATTTATAAAAATGAGCTTGTTCGGAAACATTATCTAGGTGAAAATTTCAAAGTATGAAGCTACGCACACAGACCCAAACAACACTAAAGACGAAACTCTCTTCTACACTCAAAAGTTGGCTTCCTATTCTTCAAAGTGGAATGGGCGATTTAGAAGAAACTTTAGGAGAGTTTGGTAAAGAAAATCCATACTTCAATGTGAAATCCAACATAGCGCAAGATTTCAGCTCACAAAACTCTAATCAAAAAAAACATCAAAAAGAAATCCTAAGAGGAGCGAAAGGTTCTAGTTTGGAAGGAGACGGAATAGAGCAATTTTGTGTTCAAGAGGAATCTTTAGAAGTTGTATTAAATGGACAAATCGTCCCACCCTTATTTCCTACGACAAATTCTCAAGAAATTGCTAGAAAAATCATTGAAAATCTCAATGAAGAGGGATATTTTGAAGGAGATTGTGAGCAAATTGCGCAAACTTGTAGTGAGCTACTAAAGTCTCCTGTTAGTGCGACAGAGGTTGAAAAGGTGCGCAAACGTTTTGCTTATCTTGACCCACCCGGAATCGCAGCAATTAATTTGATAGAATCTTTTTATTTTCAACTAGAAAACTTGGATGCATCTAATGAAATTTATTCTTTAGTTTGTGAGATTCTACAAGATTTAGAAAATCACACAAAGCACAAAAATGTTAAACTTTATGAAAAAGCAATGAAAGTGATTCAAAGCTTCAAAAATCCTCCAGCATTGGATTTCTTTCAAAAAGAAGCTGCAATTATCCCTGATATTTTAGTGATTGAAGAGACCAATAATATTCAGGTGCAAATCAACGAAAAATATTACCCAAGCATTGAAATTCAAACACAAAACAAACAAGACAAAGCATTAAAAGATGATTTTGTCAAAACCAAAATTAAAGAAGCACGCGACCTTGTAGATGCGCTTGAAATGCGCAAAGCTACACTTTATAAAATTGGACTTATGATTGTAGAATATCAATATGAGTTTTTCAAAGGTGGTGAGATAAAACCTATGAAACTTAAAGATTTAGCCGAAGAGTTTGGACACGCACAAAGCACTATTTCACGCGCTATTTCTAATAAATTTTTAGAGTGTTCGCGTGGAATCTTTCCTCTTAAAAATTTCTTTGCCACTGCAATTGATGAAGAAACTGCAAATACGACAATTAAAGATTTTGTTTCTGATTTAATCAAAAATGAAAATAAACAAAAACCGCTTAGTGATAATAGAATCCTAGAACTCATTGAAGAAAAATTTAATCTCAAAATGGTGCGGCGCACAATTACTAAATACCGAGCTCAACTAAACATTGCAAGCTCTAGTGAGCGCAAAAAACTTTATAGAATTTCTGCCCCTTCACATTGACTTTATTTTCACTTTACATTCATTTCACATTGGCAAATTATAATTCGTTGTTCAAAAAATTTTTAAGGAGCAAACAATGAAAACAAAAATTATCTTATCTCTTGCATTGATTGGCACTTTAACTTCAGCTCTCTTTGGGGCAGATTATTCCAAAACAAGCAATGAGGAACTCATCAAGCTATCGGGCAAAGTTGCACCCAAAGATTATCCTGATTACAAAATGGAGATTCATAAGCGAATGCAAGAAATGAAAGTCAAAGACGCAAGAGAATTTCGCGATAGACTAAGAGAAGCACATTGGAATGCGTGTGATAATATGACACAAAAAGAACATCAAGCCTATCATAATGCCATTCATTTAGAAATGCAAAAACATTTAAGCTCTATGAGCGAATCTCAAGCAAGAGAAAGCGGATTAATGGGTTATGGATATGGTCATCACAAAGGTGGTGGATATGGCAAAAGCAAAAAAGGCTATCGTGATTGCTATAACAACAAAGGATACCACCATTTTTGGTAATTCACTGCCCTTTGCGAGAATATCTTAGCTTTGTCCTTGCAAGGATAGAAAAACCATCGCAAGTATGCAAAATACGATTGCCGCAGCCTCTACTTTACAATGACGAATCCCACGCAGTCATTGCGAGAAGTCGTTAGACTTCGTGGCAATCCATCTCTTAAACTTTTAAAACAATAGAATCTTATCTATGCCAATTTCCCTTTTTTGCAGAGTATTTACCACGAATCGCCACAGCAAAAGGCACGAACTGATGATGAAATTTTAATGCAGTATTTTGCATTTTTTTGAGTTTCTTACTATCGACTGCATACAACATTTGATATTCTTCAGGAGAATAAAACCAATCCCCACTAGATTTTAAAAGTTTAAAGCCTAAACGATTCACTTCACTTAAACGCGATAGTTCTAAGAATATTCCATCTGAAATATCCATACCCGCTTTTGCGATTTTGTTTAGTTCAAAAATCATTTTAGGATATAAAAGCGGTTTAGCAAAACGTGAATATTTAGGAATCCTTTTATGAGAATAAAATCGTAGGATATTTCTTAAATGTTTTAAATTTTGTCCAAAACTCTGCATTTTTGAATGATTTAATGCACCTTTGGTTGTAATATATCCTAAGATATTACCTCTTTTTATACCTTTTCTTAATAAAGTTTTATGTCTCTTTCTCCCTAGAATCGTTAAAGAAAAATGCAATTTCTCTCCGATTAATGTATCACCACCTATGATTTTTAGATTATATTTTTTTGCATTTTTACCTATGATTTGTGCCAATTTAGAGACTTCTTTGAAATGTTGTGGCAGACAAAGGCTAATTAACAAAAAACTTGGTAGTGCATTCATCGCATAAATATCCGACAAATTAACCAAAAAGCACTTTTCGACCAAGTTTTCTAACTCTGTCCATTCAAATTTAAAATGCACATCTTCAAAAAACGCGTCATTAGCAAGAATATATTGACCAATTTCTACGCCATCATCTCCGATTCCAAAGGTTGCACCACTTTGCTTTAATGCACAGATAAACGCCTTTTCTCTATCACGCATTATACTTCTAATCTATTTTCATACTCAAATCTACCCAAACCGCTTGATGAGTAATCGCACCTACTGATACTGCATCTATGCCACTTGTGGCATATTCTCTAATATTACGCAAGTTAATATTACCACTTGCTTCAAGTAAAACATTTGGAGCAAGTGCATTTCGCATTTTTACAACTTCTTTAATCATCTCAACTTCCATATTATCACACATTAAAATATCTATTTGCGCTTCTAATGCTTCTTTGGCTTGTAAAATATTCTCACATTCCACTTCAATTTTCGTAACGATTGGTATCTTATTGCGTATATCTTCAATGAATTTTTTAAGAGAAAGGATTCTTGTTAAATGTGTATCTTTTAACATCAAACAATCATCTAAACCCAAGCGGTGATTCACTGCCCCACCATTGCGCGTGGAATATTTTTCAAAATCCCGCAGTAGTGGGCGCGTTTTTCTAGTATCTAGTAACACACAATTTGTATCCTCTATCTTTTTAACATATTCGTGCGTAAGCGTTGCGATTCCGCTAGAATGTTCTAACAAATTTAAAATTGTGCGCTCCACACTCAATAACTCACTCATATTACTTTCAAATGAGGCGATTCTCTCTCCTCTCTTAAAAACCATACCATCATCAAAAACAAAATTGCATTTTATATTCAGTAGCTCACAAAGACGTTCAATATACATTCTTCCAGATAAAATACCCTCTTCTTTGGCAAGCACATAAGCTTCCAC
This sequence comes from uncultured Helicobacter sp., assembly GCF_947367035.1. Classification (GTDB taxonomy): domain Bacteria; phylum Campylobacterota; class Campylobacteria; order Campylobacterales; family Helicobacteraceae; genus Helicobacter_D. The sequence continues at coordinate 43,589 of NZ_CANBCA010000012.1, read as the reverse complement.
TTCTGTGTCATTTTTCATTCGCGCATATAAATCTCCGTGTCCAATGTCCTCTTTTAAAACTTCTTTTAAGAAATTATCTAACAATATTTTATGCATTTTTACTCCTTTATTTAAGATAATTGTAGCATTTTATCCAATGCTTTTTTCGCACAATTTGCAACAGAGTCTTCCAACAAAATCTCATTATAAGTTTCACCATCTTTAATCGCCTCTAGGCATTTTAACACATCTTGCAAAGTGGTTTCATTCATTGTTGGGCATTCTGGTTTTGTAGAGCTTAACACAAAAGTATTTTGCTCTCCCTTGGGTTTTCTTAAACGATGGACGAGATTAAACTCTGTCCCAACTGCAACCTTTTGGGATTCCTCTAAGTTTTGCACAAATTGGATAATTTGACTTGTTGAACCCACAAAATCTGCCATTTGGACAACATCAGGACGACATTCTGGATGCACAGCAATCAAAATATTCGGAAATTTTGTCCGATAAAACTCAACATCTTGTGGAGTAAAAAGTTGATGAACTGAACAGAATCCATCATAACAAATCACCTCCGCTTCTTGAACTTTCTCCTTAGAATCTACACCTAAAACTGCACTTTTCAACCCATTTTGAATCGCAAGATTCTGTCCTAAACATCTATCAGGTAAGAAAAATATTTTTTTGTTTTGCTTTAGGGCAAAATTCAAAATCTTTGTTGCATTAGAACTTGTGCAGACTACACCCTCTAGCTCCGCAACTTTTGCTTTCACTTCAGCATTTGAATTAATATAAGTAATGGGAAAAATATCGGTAATTCCATAACTCTTTAAAAGCATAATGGACTTATCAAAGTAACTACTATCTATCATTCTAGCCATAGAACAACACGCAATTTTTGGCATAAAAACACGTTTTAGAGGAGCTAAAATTTTCACACTCTGTCCCATAAAACCAACACCACAAAAAATAATTTTTGATTTTTCGCTTTGACTTGCTTTGCGTGCTAATTCTAGACTATCTCCTGTCAAATCAGCTATTTCAACGATTTCATCACGTTGATAAAAATGTGCAACCAAAAGCGCATCTAATTCATTTAATAGACTTCTAATTCTCTGTTTCACTTAAATCTCCTTAGAGTTTTTAGCTTGTATTTTTGTAAGATGTGTTGCAATACATTGTCCAAAATAAACTTTTTCTTTTTCGTTTAAATCATATTGCCAATGTTTAGTGAATAGCACAATCGTAGAACCCATTAAAAAACTTCCTATTTCATCACCCTTTTTAAGCAATACAGGTGGTTCAAAATTTAATATTTGAGAAGTTTTAAAATTGACCACTTCTGGGGCAAAATTTATTTGAATTTTACCCACATTTAATGCACCAATTGCAACAAAGTATAAAATCTCTCCAAATTCATCTTCACACTCTAACACCACACGTTTATTTTTAACAAATACCTCTTTATGCTTTAAAAGTGATTTTTCATAAACACTTTGTAATCTACCATCTATAAATTCCAATCGCTTAACTTTCAAAGTCAAAGGAGCGTGGAATCTATGATAATCACCCGGAGAAAGGTAGAAATTTATAAAATAATAACCCTCTGCTAACTTGGTTTTAATAAAATCACTCACACGATAACTTTTACCTTTGATTTGCATCGCATAATCTTCTTGACACTGACCAAACTCCATAACCACAGAATCGCAAGGTGCAATTAAATGAAAAGCGGTTTTATCAAAATTTCGCATTCTAACAAGCGACCTTGTAAAAAGCGCATTAAGTGTAGGATAATTTGCTAAAGTATCAAACTCCTCTAACTTTACATTAAAGATTTTTACATACGCTCTATTAATCCATCGTTGTATTGTTGGATAAAATGCGTGATGGGCAATCTTTTCAAAACACCAAGAAAGTCTATTTGTATAATGCAAAACTACTCCTTAGCCCAAAGGGGATTTTCGTGTAAATCCGGACGATTACAAAGAATCTCAAAAGGCTTAAACCGCTCTTTATAGCCCATTGAATGATGGTTTTGTATCCAATAACCAGGATAAAGATATTTGATATTATACCTTTTTGCAACTTCTATCTGTTTAAGAATAGAATAAGTGCCAATAGAAAGATGTTCAAAATCGTGGTCGTAATAACAATAAACTGCTGAAATTGCGGGAGGCAAAATATCTACATACGCGACACCAACCAATTTATCTTTAATATAATAATCAAATTCATAACCAAAGTCTAAAAAACCTTGCACAAAAGTATCATAATACGATTCTAAAGTGATTCCTTGATATTCCCATCCTTTTTTCTTTTGCATTATTTGATGATATTTATCATAAAGCGCTAGATGTGTGTCGCTAACCCTTGGCCGCGTGATTTGCAAAGTAAGTGGGGATTTTAATGTGCGCTTATGCGATTTAGAAAACGCAAAATCCACACAATTTTGACGAATAGAAATACAGGCATCACAAGCCTTACAAATCGGCACAAAAAAATAATTGCCAAAGCGTCTCCAACCACGTTCCAATAATGCGTGATACAAATAGGTTTTACAATCTTTAATATAAAAATAACGAAAAAATGCTTCTAAATTAGGCAAATAACTACAAGATCTAGGGGTTTGAATCAGCTCATAAATTTCCATTGATTATTTTGAACTTAAATGAAGAGTTTGGTTGATTTGAGATTCCATATTTTGAGTAAGGCTCTGTGATTGAAATTCTTTTTTAGCGTTTGTTACTTTATGCAAATAATTCCGCGCCTCTTCATACTTTAAAGAAGTGCGAAGTTTGCGATAAACTTCAGCAGAAGTCATAGAATTAATCACTTGAACTGCTTTTGTTCTATCTTTATTAAACACACTTAACACATTGCCACTTCCTGTATTATATGCCGCAATGACACAATATTCGTGTGATAAAGAGTTTTTGACTCCTTTAATGTAGCGCGTAAATAAAATATTAAGATAGGTTGAGCCATATTGAATATTTGTTTTTGGCGTAAAAAGCATTTCTTTAGTTGGGATTCCATCTCTATTATTTAATGCCTTATAAACATCTCTTCCTGCACTTGCTGGCACAACTTGCATTAACCCATAAGCAGGAATATGACTGACGGCATAGGGATTGAAGCTAGATTCTGTCTTAATAATTGCAAAAATCAATGCTTGCTCTAGCTTATACTCTTTAGCAAAAATCGCAACATATTCTCCATATTTATGCTCACTTTGAATGATATGGTCTTCCACCATATCAAACTGCACAAAATAGACTTTTTTTTTCTCACCTTTTTCTGTAATCTCTGTTGTTTGCAATTTATTTTCTATCAAATAATCCGCATAACGATTTGCCCTCCAAGGATAAAGCACAACTTCACCCTCATTATCTTTTACCAAATCTGCTAAATAAGGCTTACCTGTAAAAGCAACCTCTTTATCAGAATACAAATCTACATCCTCTGGGTCTTCTGGTGTAAGAAGTGTTGTAACTATTGCTTTTTTGAGTGAATCTTTTGGATTCTCTGTATCAAGTGTCGCTACTGAAATAACACCTTTAGTAAAATCTACTTGCGCCCTTGAGAGATAAGAATCCGTGTATTTTACATAAACATCTTGTGAGGCAGTGGGTGTATTATTCTCACCCCATTTTTTAGAAGCATTCTGCGTCAAAGTTACAACAACCTTTTTGAAATTTGCTTGTAGATTTTTAATATCATTTTCAAGTTGTTCTGGATTGAGTGCATAATTCACTGCTTTTTTAATCACTTGTTCTTTTGAAATTCCTTGTGTTAGAATTTGCGGATTATAAATCAAATCTCTATAACCAATCAAACAACCACTCGTCAGGATTCCTATTCCTGCGATAATACTCCAATTTCTAATGATTTTAAAAGGCTTCAAACGTTCAACATTCCTACTTGCACTTCTTCAGATTGCTGCTCTCCTGCAAAAACACTTGCCAAGAAAAAGGCAAACTCCAATGCGGTTGCGGGTCCTCTTGAAGTAATAAGATTACCCTCGCACACGACATTAGAATTAGGTTCATAGTTAGGATTCTTAATTTCTTTTTCAATACCTGGATAACAAGTAAATCTTTGAGTTGTTAAGATATTGTGTTTAAAAAGCGCAAGAGGCGCGGCGCAAATCGCTCCTATAATTCTGTTTCTCTTGCTTAAATCCTTCAAGAGTTTTCCTAACTCTTTGGATTTGATAAGATTCTGTGTATTTTCCCAACCACCTGGTAGAACGATACCATCAATGCTACTTGATAAAACTTCTATAATTTTAATATCGGCAACAAGCTTCACGCCCCCTTGAGATTCTACCACCAAAGTCTTTTGAGATTCCTCATCAACTGCTGCAAGGATTACCTTACAACCTGCACGTCTTAATACATCAATCACAGAGATTGCCTCAATCTCTTCATATCCTTTTCCAATTGGAATTAAAACTCTTGCACTCATCATTTTCCTTATTTAACTTTATCTAAATACTCACCTGTTTCTGTATTGACACGAATTACATTCCCCTCTAGTATATGATAAGGCACTTGCACCACTGCACCTGTTTCAAGTGTAGCAGGCTTTTTACCAGCACTTGTTGTATCGCCTTTGAAATTGGGAGGAGTTTCTATGATTTTTAGCTCCACAGTTTGTGGCACATTCACAGAGATAGCTTTGCCATTATGGAATAGAACACTAACCGCCATTCCATCAATCATCCATTTAGCAACCTCTCCTACTTGCTCTGCACTCAAACCAACTTGCTCATAACTTTCATTATCCATAAACTGAAAATAATCCCCATCGTGATATAAAAACTGCATAGAATGTTCTTGCAAATTTGGTTCTTCACATTTATCTCCTGCGTGAAAGGTTTTTTCTAATACTCTACCATCTAAAAATGATTTCATTTTCACACGCACAAATGCTGCACCTTTCCCAGGTTTTACGTGCTGATACTCTGTGATTCTATAAGGAATCCCCTCTAATTCAACTTTTAAACCTTTTTTTAAATCTCCCATTGAATAAGCCATTTTATTCCTTTATTTAAATTTTATTAGAACTATCCAAAATATCCATTCTCTCAGCAATTACTTTAATCATAAATTCTTTAGCGGAGGCAAAGAACTTTCTTAAATCAAACTGCGTCTTGTCTTCATTAGCCACGCGTCTTACTTCAGATATAAATGCGATTCTTAAATCTGTATCTGTGTTGATTTTATTAATTCCACCTTTAATTGCTTCTTGTAAAAATGTGAAAGGCACACCTTTACTTCCTTTTAAATCTCCTCCACTTGTCAAAAATGCTTCGCTAACATTTTGCGGAATCGCACTTGCTCCGTGTAATACTAATGGAATCTTTGTGCGTTTTTTGACTTCAATCAAACGTCCAAAATCCAGTTTAGGCTCACCTTTAAACTTAAATGCGCCGTGGCTTGTGCCAATTGCTGGAGCTAGAAAATCTACTTTGGATTCTTTTACAAACTCTTCTGCTTCGTCTGGATTTACCAAACACGCATCTTTTGCATCTACTGAAATATTATCCTCAATCCCCATTAAACGTCCAAGTTCTGCTTCTACACTCACTCCAGCAATATGTGCAACTTCCACTACTCTTTTGGTCTCTTTTAAATTTTCCTCAAAACAATGATGACTTGCATCAATCATCACGGAAGTGAAGCCTGCACGAATTGCCTTCACGCACGATTCAAAGCTTGTTCCGTGGTCTAAATGCAATGCCACAGGAATATGAGGATAACGTTTAGATAGAATCTTAACCATTCCAACAGCCATATCAATACCCATATATTTAATTGCGCCCTCACTTGCTTGCACAATAATAGGAGAATTTTTAAGATTCGCTGCTTCAAAAATCGAACTTAGCATTTCATAATTTACAAAGTTAAAAGCACCTACACCATAGTTCCCTTTATTTGCTTTTTCTAAAATTGCATTTCCACAAACTAGCATTAAGATTCCTTATTTAAAAATCTCAACTTTTGCTTTTTTACGTAGAGATTCACCTTCTTTTTTAATATTTTCTTGTAATTTTTTAATTTTTAGATTTTGTTCAATCTGCCCTTTTATGTCATTTAATGCTAAAGTGCCAGAGGATTTCTTATCTTCAACCAAAATCACGTGATAGCCAAATTGCGTTTTAACTGGTGTTGTAGTATAAGCTCCTTTATTGAGTTTAAAGGCTGCATTAGAAAACTCTGGAACCATTTGATTTTTAGCGAAATATCCTAAATTCCCTCCGTCTTTTGCAGAGCCATTTTGCATTTTTTCTCTAATAATTGCATTCAACCTTGCACTAGCATTTTTACCTGTCTTTTTAAGGTCTGCAATGATAGCTTTAGCATCACTTTCACTGCTAACTAAAATATGACTTGCTTTTACCATTTCTGGTTGGATAAATTTTGATTTATTTTGATTATAAAATTGACTGATTTCTGAATCGGTTACTTTGATTTTTTCAATCTGTTTTCTCGTCCAAACTTCAAGTGCTAACTCTTCTTCCACATTTGCAAGTGCCTCTTTATATTCTTTAGAACTTTGAATTTTATCTTTTTTGGCTTGGTCAATTAAAAGTCTGCGCTCCACTGCTTGATTAATGATTTGTCCCTTAGCATCTTCTGGGAGCTGTTCAAAGGCGACCCCAGGCAATGAACGCATTAGAGCAGCGACATCTTTTTCGGTAATTGGCTTACCATTTACTTCTGCATAAGTTTTTGCAAAACTTGCACTTTGCATTAATGACAACGCCACAATAGAACTAATAAGAATTTTTCTCATGTTTTAACCTTAGTTTTAAAATTTGTGAAATTTTACCTTTTAAATTTTAATATTTAATTAATAAAACTAAAACTTAATAAAAATTTATATTTCCTTGTCCCTTACTATTCAAGAAAAAAGTGCCTAAAACCTGGCAAAGCAAAATCTGTTAGATAATATATAGAAGATAAAAAAACCTTAGGCGGAATCACGAAGGATTCCGCTCTAACTTAAAATAAAATCAATAAGAAGAAGTTTTGGAATCAATGACCTTATAATTATAAGGTTTATTGTTTTTGTCTAACTCCATTAATTCTTTTGGAGCTGGACCATTGATTTCTTTATGTTGATAATAACGTTCTCCTGCCTTATGTCCATTCAAATCCACTTTGTAGCGAATCTCGCCTGGATTATACTTCTGAATCTCCTCAAATCCTAAATTAGAAGTTTCAAAATCTTTGATTCCATTTGCATTTGCAATTTCAACAAGTTTTGTTTGTCCCATTCTAGCCATTTCAACTGCTTGAAGTAGCATTCTGCTTGCTTCTCTTGGGTTATGGAATCCTGTGGAGTTTTCCGCGCCTACGAAATCTCCTCTCATTTGCCCTTTGCGATGCAATTCTAATGGTTCTTTTAAAGCCACAGAAATCTTTTTATCATCTGCTTTGCCATCAGTTTGGAAAGTGGGCAATGCACCAAGTTTTTCACGCATAACTTTAATGTCTTCAATTAAACTAACCGTTGCATATTCTGCACTTCTTAAATCAAATGCAATGGATTTTTGAATATCAAAAATTTGTGCTTTTAGATATTCTTCACTTTGTGTATGACAAGTTTTACACGCGGCGTTAATGTCTTGCAATGGAGAGGTGATATTGTGTTCTGTCATTTTTTTTGCCCCTTTACGCTTATAAGGCATATGACAATCCGCACAACTTACACCATTTGCCGCATGGACACCACCACTAAAAAGCTCTGTCTCTGGGTGTTGAATCTTTAACATCGGAGCCTTTGTGATTTTGTGTTGCCAATCTTGGGGGAAAATATCACGCACTTTTTCATAATGCTCATCGAACATTTCAATTCTAAAAGGCTCATTTTTCTTCCAAGCACTCCAAGGGAATACTAGCTCTAAACCTGCAACTTCAATTTCAGTAGGTTGGTTGCCATCTCTCCAAGAATCAAATTCATCATAAGTTTTTTGTGTGCCATTCCACCATTTTTTACTAGAATCATTTGCAATAGATTCTCCCATTACCTTAACTTTTGTGCCTGTTGGTTTAAAGTAATATTCTACGTGGCATTGTGAGCAAACGAGTGTGCGCATTTCATCGCGACCTGCTTTGATTCCTGTTATAGGGTCTTTTTCATAGCCACGACTTACAAGTGCATTAATTGCAGCCTGACGTGTTAAACGAAGCTGCATATCTGTTGGATTATGACAATCTGCACAAGTTACACCCATTCTTTTTCCGCCGTGAGGTCCGCTATGTTCTGGTGAATTTTCAGCAATTCCATTTACAGCTGGAACATTTTTAATCATTGTCCAATATTTAGTAGAGTTAAAAGAAATCCACTTTTCTTCTAGAGTCTCTCCGATTCCGACATTTTTAAGCAACCAAGGACTCCAACCACTATGGCAATTCATACAAGCTGTAGGTTGTCCGCCAAATCCTGCAAAGCCGTGTGCATTTAAAAAATCTTTGTTATTTCTAGCCGTATCCATTTGATCTACTTGAATCCAAAAATGTCCTCTTTCTTCATTGGCATCTATGCTAAAAGGATAACCTGCCCAAAGAATCGTAAGTTGCGGATAGCGAATTAGTTTAGAATAAGCTAAATTCCCACCAAACTCTGTTGAAATAGGAGTTTGCTTTTCTACCGTCAAATACATATCCAAATAATCTGGAAAATTCTTACCCCAATGGTCAAAAGTTGGATTTTCATCACTCATCTCTACAAAGCCCTTAGAGCTTAACCCACCTGTGCTTTCTACTTGTTTCTTGCTAATATCAGAGTTTAGCCAAAACATTCCAGCAATCACAATTAAAACAATCACCACCAAAATTGGCATTAAAGGCGATTTTTTTTGCATTTTAACCTCCTAAATAATTTAAAAACCTCGTTTATGTCCTACCCCTGTATGGCAAGAAACACAACTAAGAGACTCATTTCCGTGTGGATTAGTCGTAGGATTCACGACATTACTCACCATTTCGCTATGGCAACGCACGCAATTATCTTGAATCATTCCTTTAGATTTTTGTGTTGCACTCAAATTTGTTGGCAACACATCTAGTTTAAAGGTAAATGCATACGCGTGCCCTATTCCACTTTCCGCTTTTGCAATCCACTTCTCTACAAAACTATGCGGCAAATGACAATCATTACAAGTTGCAAGTGGTTTTCCAGCAATTTTCTTTGAATGCGAACTTTTTAACCAATCATTATAAACATCATTCATAATATGGCAGTTGTTACACGCTTCACTTTCATTGCTAAAATAGGACATACTATTTGCATTATAGAAAGTATATAACCCTATAATACAAGCAAATACACACAAAACCCCGAGCAACAAAGCGACAAATGAGAGCGGTTTTTTAGGCTCTTTACCTTTCAAGTGACGCTCCTTTTAGTATTTTTTGAATCTAAAATCATTTCATAGTATAGATTCTAAATTCAAGAGAGTTATTTTAATCGGATTTTCGTAAGAACTCCTTGACTTAAATCAAAAAGTAAATGGTTAGTAAATAGAATTAAAGAGAAGTAGAATGAAAGTAAAAAGCTCCAAAAAACCCTCAAGGGAAACTTGAGAGTTTAGGATTTATACAAAAGCAACTGCAACAAATCCTAAGACAACGCTAAATACAATTGCCAATACACCTGGAATTAAAAAAGCGTGATTAAAAATGTAATGACCGATTCTTGTTGAACCCGTGTCGTCCATTTGAACCGCACCAAGCAATGTAGGATAAGTTGGCAATACGAACAACGCAGAAACCGCTGCAAAAGAAGCAACAATCATATAGGAATCTCCCGGATTTGCCACACTAATACCAAGTGCTGCGATAACTACCGGAGTAATTGCTTTTGCAGTTGCCGCTTGAGAATAAAGTAAAGTTGCTGCAAAGAAATAAGCGACTGCTAGTAAAGCTGGGATTTGTTTAACTAAATCACTAGATAGCTCACCGATTTGTGTTTTATAACCATCTACAAATGTATTTCCAAGCCAAGCTACACCTAACACACACACACACGCAATCATACCAGATTTAAAGACACTAGATTCTGCAATTTTGCCTACTTCAATTTTACAAAGAATCGTAATAAAAGTTGCTACACCAAGCATAAAACTCATAATCGCCGCATCTCTAGGCACGATAACATTTTCAATAAAGACGGGCTTACCAGCGATTTTTGAAATTGCAGTCGCATACAAAACAACAGCCAAAACGCCAACAAGGAAAATCCCAACAGAAAGTTTTGCACCCTCTTTGAGTTGCATATTTTGCGCACCAACTGATGGCTTTACCAAGCCTTTTGCCAATCTATCTTGATATACAAGGTCTGAACTCAAATCAAGATTTGAGAACATTGTAACCACAAATGCGGTTAGCATACAACCAATAAAAGTTGTCGGAATCCAAATGCCAAGCAAAAGTGGATAACTCCAACCAAGTGGCTCTAATGCACCTGTCATATAGACAACTGCTGCACTTACAGGGCTTGCAGTAATCGCAATTTGACTTGCAACCACCGCAATAGATAGAGGTGCGGAGGGTTTAATGTTTTGCTCTTTTGCTACCTCAACGATAACAGGAATCATAGAGAATGCAGTATGTCCAGTTCCTGCTAAAATAGTCAAAAAGTAAGTAACAGTTGGAGCAAGATAGTTAATATACTTCGGATTTGAACGTAAGATTCTCTCCGCAATCTGAACCAAATAATCTAACCCTCCAGCTAATTGCATTGCAGAAATTGCCGCAATAACAGACATAATAATTAAAATAACATCCCACGGAATCGCACCGGGCTTCATACCTAATGCTAATCCCAAAATCACAACGCCTAAACCTCCAGCATAACCAATCCCAATTCCTCCAAGTCTAATTCCTACAAAAATTGCACCAAGTAGCACAATAACTTGCAAGATAAGCATTAACATTTCCATTAATTATTCCTTATTTCTTTGATTTCATTTGTGGATTGAGCATATTTTGTGGGTCTAAGATTTTATCAATCTCATCTTTTGGCAAATAACCTCTCTCCAAACAAATCTCTGCAACTGATTTGCCTGTTTGCAATGCTTCTTTTGCCATACTTGCAGACTTTTCATAGCCCAATACAGGGTTAAATGCAGTTACGATTCCAATAGAATTAAGCACTGCTTGTTTGCAAGCTTCAGGGTTTGCAGTCAAATGCTTAATTGCTTTTTGTGCTAGAGTTTTCATCGCATTTTCTAAAACCATCACAGAGTTGAAAAGCGCATAAGCAATACCAGGTTCAAACGCATTTAACTCAAATTCACCTCTTTCGCTACAAAGCATAATTGTTACATCATTCCCAATCACTTCATAGCACGCTTCACCGACAACTTCGCAGATTACAGGATTCACTTTACCGGGCATAATAGAGCTTCCAGGCTGCATTTTTGGTAAATTCACTTCTCCAAGTCCGCATCTAGGACCGCTATTCATTAATCTTAAATCATTTGCAATTTTAGAAAGTCTTACTGCTGCAGTTTTAAGTGCGCCACTGACATGCACAAAATCTGCTGTATCTTGTGTAGCAGCGATGAAATCCTCTGCGGGTTTAAATTCTACACCGGTGATTTCTTTTAATTTTTTCTCTACTACAAATTTATAATCTGGGTGGCAGTTGATTCCTGTTCCAATCGCAGTTGCGCCCATATTAAGCACCGCCATAGATTCTCTTGCTGCTTTAATTTTTGTAATATCACTTTTGATATAACTTGCAAATGCGTTAAATGTATTCCCAAGTGTTGTTGGCACAGCATCTTCTAGCTCTGTGCGACCCATTTTAATAATATCTTTCCATTCTTTTGCTTTTTTTTCAAGCTCTGCTTTAAGCTCTTCCATTGCCTCAAGTAAATGTCCTAACTTCTCGTGAGTTGCAACTTTAATAGAGCTTGGATAGGTATCATTTGTAGATTGTCCCAAATTGGTATGGTCATTAGGGTGAAGATACTGATATTCACCTTTTTTGTGTCCCATACTTTCTAATGCAATATTAGTGATAACCTCATTTACATTCATATTAGTAGAAGTTCCAGCACCTCCTTGCATCATATCTACGACAAATTGATCAATAAATTCACCAGCAATTAATCGGTCAGCTGCTTTTGCAATCGCATCTGCTTTTTGTGCATCAAGCACTCCTACTTCCTTATTTGCTAATGCTGCTGCTTTTTTAATTTGTGCGAATGCTTTAACAAAAAAAGGATAGTTTTTAAGAGTTCTCCCTGTCATTTTGAAGTTTTCCACAGCTCTAAAAGTCTGCACTCCATAATAAACAGAATCATCAATTTCTAACTCGCCAATGAAGTCATGTTCTTTTCTAGTTCCCATGATAACCCTTCTTTCAAAAGTTTAAAATTTAAAGATTAACCTCGAATAATCTTTATTAAGTGTAATACTACGCTTAATAAACTATTATACTTATAAAACATAAAATATAATAGAAAAATTTTATATTTATTTAATAATTCTTTAAAATACCTCGTTTATATTCATAAATAATGATTCCTAATACAACAAAAGTTGCGCATAAAATTCCCAATGGATACGATAATATCACTCCATAAAATCCATAGATTTTAGGCAAAATCATCACAAAACAAAGCGCAAAAAGCAATGTATAAGCAAAGGTAATCACAAAAGAACTCAATGTGCGCTGAATAGATTGAAAGAAAATTGCACTGACAATATTTACACCCAAAAGAATATAGCTCAAAAAATAAAATTTCATTGCATTTTGTGTATCATTTAATAAATTTGTATCACGCATTGCAATATCACTAGGCAAAAACCAAGACACGAGAAAAGGAGAGGAGACAAAAAACAAAATATAAAGCACGATTCCTCCTAAAAAACTAAAAATTAAACCAAAGTTAAAAATTCCTCTCACTCGCCCCATCAATCCTGCACCATAATTAAAACTTGCAATAGGTTGCACACCTTGCGCCATAGAAAGCAGAATCGTGAAAGGAATAATCCCTATATACATTAAAACACTATAAATTGCCAATCCCCTATCTCCTGCAATCTCCATAATCGTGCGATTAAAAATTAACATCATAATACTAACACTAATCTCGGAACTACTTTGTGGGATTCCATTTTTAGTTGCGCTCAAAAGCGCATAAATATCAAAAGTTTTTATCAGATACAAATCACCCCTTTTACGTAAGAAATGTTGTAACAAAATACACATTCCAATCCCGTGTCCAAGTAATGTTGCTAATGCACTACTTGTGATTCCAAGTTCTAATACAAACAAAAAGATATAATTTAATAAAATATTCACTAATGAGCCAACAATCATTGCAAAGCTTGCAAGGACAGGTTGCTTATCATTAATCGCAAAAATATCAAGCATTGGGTGCAACACAATAATAAAAGCCCCTAGATAAATTACTTCAGTATAACGACAAACAAGGGGTAAAAGTGTCTCACTGCTTCCAAGCAGAAGAGCAATAGAATCGCTATAAAAATACAGCACAACTCCTCCTATTACGCTTGTGCTTAACGCGAAATAAAACACGCTGCTAAACACGATTCTAGCACGAAAGGCTTTTCCGCGTCCTAGAAAATAAGAAGCCATTGCCGCAGCCCCTACGCTAAAGAGCAATTCAAAAGCAATCAAAATTGGAAAAATAGGCCAAGCAATTCCAATCGCCGCAAGTGCATTTTCCCCTAGTTTTTTACCAACAAAAATTCCATCAATCGTAGAATAAGTAGAAAGTGCAAGCATTGCAATCAGTGAGGGCAAAAAATAAGTAAAAAATAACTTTGGAATTGCTGTTGTTTTAAGATTCGCTTTTTTCATTAATGTGAATTTGCTCCATAAATTTTGAAATTGCAAGGAAGTTTGTTTTAAGAATTTAAATTGATTTCAGATTATACCACAACTTTAACTTTGCCTGTGGAATCGTGGCAATCTATAAATTTTATACACCCTTGATTCTGCAATGGAATCTTTACAGGCAAGATTCTAAAAACTTCCACTGCAATGACGAGGTAGTCAAATCCTAGCTACTGCGTAATTCTACCCTATTAGAGCGTTTTTGCAAATTCCAATGCAGCTTTTTTGCTCACTTCAGGAGACAGGAGAATCTTTGCTTCTTTATCCAAAAGTTCCAAAGCGCACTTTTGTGTAGTTTTTCCAATACATAACGCGATAAAACTAGAATCCCAAGTGTAATTCAATAAAAAGGAACGCAAGTGTGAAGGTGCGCTAAAAAATATCACACAATCTCGCTCCAAAGGCTTCTTTTGTGATTCTTTAAGCTGAAGTGGCAAAGTCTCATATAAAATAGATTGTTGCAAAGAGATTCCCTCATTTTCTAAGATTTGCGGGAAGTTTGAAGAAATTTTGTGCGCCCGAACAAATAATGGTTTTTTTCCTCGCAAATGTGGAATTAGCTCTTGAGCAAACTCATTACCATAAGCTTTACTCGCACGAAAGGCAGACTTTAACCCCAATCTCTTTAAAGTCTCATTGCACCCACTACCCAAAGTAAAATTTGGCAGATTGTGCCATCTCCGCATTGTTTCTGTGGCATTAGGCAAGGATTCTAAATTCTTCTTTAATGCAAAAATAGCATTTTTGGAGGTGAAGATTAAAGAATCACAAGCTTGAAATTTGTCTAAAATTTGGAAATCCAAGAGTATTTGAATTTCTAAAAGTGGCAAAATCGTGATAGATTCCTTTAAATCCCTACTAAAATTTTCCAAATCTGGGGGCAATTTTGTGATATAATAAATCGTTCTCATCGGTTTATTTTAACAAAATTTAAAGAATATTCCAAAGCAAAAGGCACAAAATGTATATCAAAAATCAAAGTTTAGCAATACCTGCAGATTTAGAAAACATTAACCTAAGTGAATTTGTCGTGATTGATTTGCGTTCAAGAGGCTATTTTTTGATAAGCCATATCGAAGACGCACTCAATATAGAATCCCTCAAGCGCATTGCTTTCATCGCACAAGAAAATCCAAATAAAAAAATCTTGCTTTATTGCCACAGCGGAGCGACTGCAGCAGACTTTGGCACACAGCTTGCACAGCAGGGATTCCATAATATCTATTATGTAGATGAGAATTACTTTAACCTTGCAAAATATGGAATTACGCTAGAGGGTGATAATGTTACGATTCCTAAAATTAAATAATAAAATCTTTTAGGCTTCCATTGATTAATGGCAAAATTTCTCCCTTATCGCCTCTGCACAAATCCAAGCACTTGAAAATGCAAAGGCAAGATTATATCCTCCGCGATTCCCGACAATATCTAGCATTTCTCCAATGATATAGAGATTTGGGCATTTTTGGGATTCCATAGTTTTTGGATTGATTTCCTTTCCACTTATGCCTCCGCCACTTACTTCTGCGTTTTCAAAGCCCTTTGTCGTTGGATTTTTAAGTTCAAAATTTTTCAGTCTATACACTAATTGCTTCAACTGCTTCGTATTTTTAGGATTCCAAGAAAAGTTTTGTGCAAAGACTTTGGCGATTTTAGGATTCAAAAATCCGCTTAGTAGCGAAATAAGATTCCGATTAGGATAAGTTTTTACAAGATTTGCGAGCTGATTTTCCAATGCTCTTTCCTCAAAGCTTGGCAAAAAATCTAAAACTATTTGCAAATCCTTTTCCAATCGGACATAAGAGGAAATGTCTAAAACCCCAAAACCCGAGATTCCATAATCTGTAAAAAGCACATCTCCCAACACTTCAGTTAGCATTTGATTGGCTTTTTTGAGCGTCAATTTGGCTTTAATTTTCACACCACTTAGAGCGCAAATCAACGAGGATTCCAACTTCAAAGAAACCAAAGAGGGATAAGTTTGGACAATGTCCAATCCCAAACTTTTGGCTAACTCCAACCCCTTATCACTTCCTCCAAGTTTTGGTGCGGCTTCGCTTCCACAGGCAAGCACTACGCAAGAATATTCCCCTTGCCCTTGAGAGCTTTTAAGCAAGAATCCCTCTTGTGTTTGGCGCAATTCCAAAATTTCAGTTTCTAAAGCCATTGTAAAATTTTCAGAATCTTTTAATATATTGCTAAAGACTTCTAGCACGGATTTTGCGGAATTACTTTGCGGATAAACCCTGCCGTCTTCGCAAATCTCCAATGCGATTCCAAATTTTTGACAAATTTTTACAAAGGCTTTAAAATTGAAATTCTCTAAAATATTTTGAATCTCTTTTAGGCTAAAAGTTGAGGTTTGATAACGATTTGCGCTCGTGTGCCGATTATGAATATTGCAACGCCCATTGCCTGTGGCAAGAAGCTTTTTGCCTAAAATTTTGTTTTTTTCAAACAAAACTACTGGAATCCCATAAGATAAAAGGCAAATAGCGCAAAAGATTCCACTTGCTCCTCCACCAATAATAGCAACCTTTGGAATCTCTTGCAAAACTTCTTCCTAAAATGGGCTAAAAAATTATTGAAAACTCCCATAAGCCATTAATTTATTATAGCGGTTTTGTAAATAATTAGAATCGGCTCGGATTTCTTTTAAAGCACTTAAAAAATAATCTTTAATTGCTTGAGCAGCACCCTCTTTATCCCTATGTGCGCCAATCTGTGGTTCTTTAATGATTGCTTCAATGAGATGAAATTCCTTTAAAGATTCTGGAGTAATTTTAAGTGCTTGTGTTGCACTTTCAATCTTATTTGGGTCATTCCACAAAATTGCCGCGCAACCCTCTGGAGAAATCACACTAAACACAGAATATTGCATCATTGCAAGCCTATCCGCCACGCCAATTGCTAATGCTCCACCGCTTCCCCCCTCTCCAATTACAATGGAAATTGTTGGCACTTTTAGCTTACTAAACTCTTGCAAATTTTTAGCTATCGCTTCACTCTGTCCGCGCTCTTCTGCACCAATACCAGGATATGCTCCAGGTGTATCTATAAACATTAAAATGGGGATTTCAAATTTTTCAGCTAGTTTAGCTACACGCAATGCTTTGCGATAACCCTCTGGGTTTGGCATACCAAAATTTCTTTGCAATTTATTTTTCGTCCCGCGTCCCTTTTCTTCTCCAATCACCATCACTTTTTGTCCCTCAATTTTACCCAAAAAGCACACAATAGCATTATCATCACAAAAGTGCCTATCTCCGTGAATCTCTAATGGCTCTTTTAAAAGCAAAGTAATATAATCCATACTATAAGGGCGGTCAGGGTGGCGCGCTAGCTGGAGTTTCTGATAATCTGAAAGGTTGGAATAAACTTTTTCCACTTCTTTATCCAAGTCTTTTTGTAGAATTGCAATAGCTGGTGTATCATTTTTTAATTGCGCCGTTGCAATATTCTCCTGAATTGTTTTAATCTTTATTTCAAAATCTAAATAAGTTGCCACGACTTATACTCTTTTAAAAATTACCACTCCATTAGTTCCACCAAAACCAAAAGAGTTACTCATCACTGCATTAATTTTTGCTTCTCTTGCGTTGTTTGGAATATAATCCAAATCACAATCTGGGTCCTTTTGGGTTTGATTAATGGTTGGTGGTAAGATTCCTTTTTGCAAAGACATTATAGAAATCACTGCTTCTAATCCTCCAGCAGCGCCTAAACAATGCCCAATCTGCCCTTTGGTGGAGCTAACAGGAGGAACTGCACCATTAAAAACTTTCTTGAGTGCAAGAGTTTCGTAATAATCATTGTATTTCGTGCTTGTTCCGTGTGCATTGACATAATCAATAGGAATCCCTGCCATTTGTAATGCCATTTTCATCGCGCGATATGCCCCCTCTCCCTCTGGAGCAGGTGTAGTAATATGGTTTGCATCCCCACTCTCACCAAATCCTACAAGTTCTGCATAAATCTTTGCTCCTCTTGCCTTTGCGGTTTCATATTCTTCAAGCACTAATGCTGCCGCGCCCTCACCCATTACAAAGCCGTTGCGTTCATTATCAAAGGGGCGACTTGCAAGTTCAGGTGCGTCATTTCTATCTGATAAGGCTTTCATTGCAGCAAACCCACCAATACCAACACCACAAATTGCAGATTCTGCTGCAACAACTAACATTCTATCTGCACAATTTAGCATTATCGTTTTCCCTGCCTCACTGATTCCGTGTGTTCCAGCTGCACACGCAGTAACACTTGCAAGATTAGGACCTTTTAGAGAAAAGTCAATAGAGATAAATCCACCCAACATATTCACAAGAGCAGAAGGAATAAAAAAGGGCGAAATTCGTTTGGGACCACGCTCAAAATTTACGATTGAATTTTTTTCAATATTTCCTAAGCCTCCGATTCCAGAAGCAGAGCTTATCCCAAATCTCTCCGCACTAATATTTTCTTGTAATTTGCCATCACCCTTTAGCAAACCACTATCCTGCATAGCTTCTTGGGAAGCCTTAATTCCTAACTGAATAAAGCGATCTGCTTTTTTAACTTCCTTAGCGTCCATTACAGAGGTTGGGTCAAAATCCGTAATTTCAGCAGCAATTTTTACAGGAAAGAGAGAGACATCAAAAGAGGAGATTGTTTTAACTCCACATCTTCCATCTACAATAGCTTTAAAAGAATCTTCTCTATTTAATCCGAGAGCATTAATCATTCCTATCCCGGTAACCACAACACGTCTCATATTTCTCCTTAATTTTAGTAGCTTTAACAGCATACCTAAAGTTTATAAGGTATGCTAAACTTTAATGATTGCTTCTTTAGAAATTAAGCTTTTGCTTTTTCAATATAGGCTACGACATCACCCACAGTTTGAATTTTTTCTGCTTCCTCATCTGGAATCTCAATTTCAAATTTTTCTTCTAATGCCATTACAAGTTCTACGACATCTAAAGAATCTGCGCCTAAATCATCTACAAATTTTGACTCGGGCTTTACTTCTCCTTCATTCACATTAAGTTGTTCCACTACAACCGCTTTTACATCATCAAACATTGCCATTATGATTCTCCTTAAAAAATTTCAATAAGTTAGTATTGTAGCTAAGTTTTTCTTAAAAAACTTCTTAGAGCTACATATACAACCCTCCATTTACTTTTAATACTTCTCCTGTGATATAATTTGCGTTATTTGAAAGCAAAAATGCCACGGCACCTGCGACTTCTTCTCCTTTGCCAAATCTTCCTAATGGAATATTTTGTGCATAGGCTTCTTTAATCTCCTCTTTTAATGACTTCGTCATATCACTTTCAATGAAACCAGGTGTTACGCAATTAAATCGGATTCCTTTGCTGCCACCTTCTTTTGCAAAAGATTTCGTCATCGCAATCATTCCACCCTTGCTTGCTGCATAGTTACATTGCCCGACATTGCCAATTTCCCCAATAATAGAGGAGATATTTACCACCGCTCCATAACCTTGCTTACGCATAATCTTTAAGACTTCTTTACAACCAATAAAACTTGAAGTTAAATTAGCTTCTAACACAGAAGTAAAATCCTCTACTTTCATTCGCATAGAGAGTTTATCATTTGTAATTCCTGCATTATTAACTAAGAATGCAAGTTCCCCTTCACTGCTAAGGATTGCATTGATTCCAGATAAAAATTCCTCTTCTTTTGTCGCATCAAAACACACTACTGCAGCTTCTCCTCCTTCTTTTTGAATCTCCTGTTTTAATGTATCGGCAAGTTCCGGCTTGGAACGATAATTAATCCATACTTTTAAGCCCTCTCTTGCTAACACTTTGGCAATCTCTGCACCAATGCCTTTACTAGCTCCTGTAATTAAAACATTTTTTCCGCAAAACTTCATTGTTTAAATCCTTAAAATAAAAAGGTAGCAAGTATTATACACTTTTTTCTTTGCTTTTTATCGCATAAGTTAAAACAACGCGTCTTTGCTTTTTATCCTGTTTCGTTTGGATAGATTCTAACTCTAAACCCTCAAGATAAAGATTTTCCAAATCTGCCAAATCCACTAATCTTTCTTTTGCGCAAGTTCTAAGAAGTATGCCACGATAATATTTAGCATAATGGCTCACGACTTTGCCATTTTTGATGAAATTTGGTTCATACACGGATAAATCATTTAAACGGAAATAAGTTGGAACTTTACTCAAATCAAAGCATTTCTGATAAAATCCTGCACGCAAATCTAAAATCTCTAAAGTGCCGTTAAAACTCTTTGACAATTCTTTTTGATTATTAATTAAATATTCCCAAATTTTATTAAAATTTTCAAGATAAAATTTCTTTGTATTAAACTCTACCGCACCCCATTTAAATCCTGTCCCTTGTTTCAAATCATAATAAGGAATCCTATCGCCTGCCCGCAACAAACCAAAAAGATTAGAAAATATCAATAAATGTTTCTTGAGATAATCTTGGGCATAATTTTCTAAATGCTCAAAATCTAGTGCGCTAAAAGCTACCCCAATATAACGTAAAACCGCGGGTAATAAAGGAGAGTGCATTAGATTCTGTGCTTCAGCCAACTCTTTTAAAATGATATTCTTCACGCCAAATATTTGTTGGATTTCCGATTCTTTCCCACATCGTAATACCCCAATATAAGCCTTTAAAACATTTTCTAAACCGAGATTGCAAATAAAATTTTGATAAAAGGGCTGATTCTTTGCTTGTTGTAACGCTTGATATTCTAGTCGTTTTTTCTCACTTGGAGAAAATAAAATCCACATTTGAACTCCTTTAATAGCAACATAAATAAAAGGAATCTTAACATATTTTAATTTTTAAAACTCCACGATTCCTGACGCTTTACAAAGAAAACTTTTATTGTTACAATTCACACAAATTTTAGTCAAAAGAAATGCAATGGAATTTGTCGGAGAACAGCTACTTTTTATTCATCTATTTTTATCTTTTCCTCTGCTTTTGCCACCTCTTTGGAATCTCTACTGCTTATTTTCCAAAGAATCCCATACGCAAAAGCTCCGCGCTCTAGCTATCACTGCACCTGCTTATTACACATTACTTAGTGCTTGTCTCTTTAGCGGACTTGTGATTTGGGCAATGTTAGGATTTGTGATGACTTTGAAAATCTTAGCAATGCTCTTTTTATGGTTAGTATGCTTTGGACTTGAAATTATACGTCATAAACATCAAAAATTAATCAGAATAGAAGCGGATAAACTTAAACGAGAGGCATTTTTTCGCTGGGCAAAATTCAAATATGGCTTTGATTTATGCGCTTTTGTAACTCTATTACTTTGGGCAATCTAAATGCAATTTATACTTCACGACAATGCGGGGGATTTACAAATTATCCTTAAAGATGAAGCCTATCATCATCTCTTTCACTCTCGTAGGACGCGCAAACTAGAATCTATACATTTGCGCAATGGGAGAGATTTGAATCTCTATCTTTATATCATTACAGAAATAGGCAAAAAAGAAGCGAAACTGACCTTACAACGAACCCAAGCAACTCCACTTAAAAATCCTCCTAAAGGACATTTGATTTGGGCGATGATTGAACCAAAAAATATTGAAAAAACCTTGCCAATGTTCAATGAATTGAATTTAGATAAAATCACATTTTTTTATGCACAATATTCACAAAAACATTTCAAACTAGATTTTAAACGTCTAGATAAAATATTAAAAAACTCTTGTGAGCAATGCGGACGCATTATGAAATTAAAACTTGAAATACTACCAAACTTAAACGAAGTGTTAAGGAATTATCCAAATCTTGCAATTTTAGACTTTGAGGGAAAACCTTTAAATTCTCTTTTAGAGATCCCATTAATGGTTGGTTGTGAAGGAGGGTTTAGTCAAGAAGAACGCAAAATCTTACAAGATAAGCCAAGCTTTAGCTTACCAAATTGCAATATTTTGCGTAGTGAAACTGCCGCACTTTATGCGACAAGCAAATTGATTTAACTACGATTCCGCGCAATCACAAATGGTGTGCGACTTATCGCTTCTCCTTGCAAGGGTACAGCTTAGCTTTTCGTCATTTTGAGATTCCGTAAAGAATCGTGGCAATCTATCATTTAATATCTCGCCTCCAGTAATCCATTGATTCAAAATTATAGATTAGTACAGATTACTTTAGATTTGCTATCTTGCAAAGCATTTTAAAAGCTATAATAAACAATGGATTGTCTTTAATTTTTCACAATTCCTTTACAAACCATTTAAAAACAGCTACAATCCAAGCTCAAGAAATTAAAGCTCTAGGATTCTAAATCAAAGGAAAATTATGCAAATGAAAAAAGCTTTTACTATGCTAGAGCTTGTATTTATTTTGGTGATTTTAGGTATTTTGGCTGCTGTTGCGATTCCAAAAATTTCTGCAAGCCGTGATGACGCGAAACTCGTTGCGCTTAAGAGTGATATTAATACGCTTAAAACCTCTTTTCCTGCCTATTTTCTCGCTCAAGGGGAAGGCACTTTTATGACTGCTGTTACACTAAGTAGTGCGAATTGGAATCTTCAGGATTATATCATTACAAGCAAATTGCAAGACAAAAATGGCAATCCTTGTGTGAGTGCAACTCTGCTAGATTCTAACCATTCTACTACCAACAATCCTAAAAATGTGCAATTCTTACAACTCTCCACACAAACCAATCCTAATGCACAAGGCGATACTTGTGAAAAATTACTTGAAAGTATTAACTTAATTCAAACCCTTAGGATTCCACTACTTAGTAGCTCTATTGTGTTTTAAAATGTCAAAATATCAACCTGCTTTTACCCTACTAGAATTGGTGCTTGTGTTATCCTTACTTGGCATTTTACTTACTTTTGGGATTCCACAATTTAGCCATTACACCCAAAGTGCTTGCATTAAAAAGCTACAACTTCAAGTCTTAAATCTCAAACTAACCCTAAAAGCACAAAAGCAGCAAAAACTTCCAACAGATTGGAACGTACTTTATCAAAATCTTGATTTGAAACCTAGCTCTTGTTCTTTTGAAAAGCAAAAAAACGGCTTTATTGCCAATGATAATGGGCGTAAAGCTTATTTTGTGCTAAAAAATCTCATTTTAGAATGCCAACACACCAAAAGTGCGCGTTTGCACAATGGTGAATCCCTATGTGACATCTTTTAATGACTTAATAAGCACTCATTCCGTCTTATCCCCAACGCTTATAATCAAAAGGAATCAACAAACTATCGCACCATTTACCTACCAAAAATCTTTCTATTTCCTCCAAACTCTTCCCAGCATAATAACCAAAAATCGGTGGAGCGATTTGAACTCCTAACCTTGAGAGCTTTAGCATATTTTCTAATACAATAGGACTAAAAGGCATTTCACGAGGGGCTAGAAGCAATTTACGATTCTCTTTTATCATCACACTTGCGGCACGCGTTAGCAGAGAATCGCAAATTCCGTAAGAAATTTTTGCCAAAGTATTTTGCGAACATGGAATCACTGCCATTGCTTCGCAAATAAACGAACCACTTGCGATATTGGCGCTTAAATTCTTATCATCAAACAAAACAAGATTAGGAATCCCTTGCAAAGATTCTAGGAGATTAGGAATTGCGATATCCTTAGTCGTAGAAAAACTAGGAATGCTTTCTATCTTATAATTTTCTGCAGTTATTGTATCTTTCGCACCCTGTGTTATCACGCAATATTTTTCTAACTCTTTTGGCAAAAAGCTTAAGAATCTTAAACCTAACTCTACCCCACTTGCTCCACTAATGCCTACAATAATACGTTTCATAGCAACCGCCCTCTTCCTGCTTCTATAATCTCTACTTC
The DNA here is from genome assembly GCF_947367035.1 of uncultured Helicobacter sp. Lineage (GTDB taxonomy): Bacteria > Campylobacterota > Campylobacteria > Campylobacterales > Helicobacteraceae > Helicobacter_D. The sequence continues at coordinate 19,908 of NZ_CANBCA010000012.1, read as the reverse complement.
ATAAGTTTTCTTTCCTTGTAAAGCACGTGCTTTAATCACATCTCCTATCGCACCATCTTTTTGTGCTTCTAATATAAACTCTAGCAATATACCCTCCTCTGTAACACTAATGGAAATCTTATCTCCCTTTTTTACTACACGTTTAAGAATCAAGCGATCTTGCGTAACAATAATATCCTTTGGCGTATAAGAACGCACTGCTACTTTGCCCATTTCGCTTTCTTTCATCAGTGCACTACTGATTCGTTCAAAAGGAATCCGAATCAAACGTGCATTATGGTGATTAATACTTTGTCTTCCACTAATCGCTTCACTTGTTTGAATAGCTTGCAAAGTCGCATCTATTGCATATTTGAAATAAACTTTACGATTCCTTAGTTTCTCCCCATTCTTTTCTTGCACAACTATATCAAAGCTCCCCTCCCTACGTTTAAGAAGCTTAGAGTGAAAGTCAATAGACACAATTGCTTCCTCGTTAAAATCTATTGGCGTAATCTGTTCTAAATGCACTGCATCTACTTTAATCTTATTTTGCTGATATTCACGCAAAAACTCTGCTAAAATATATTTCCTAATCCCCTCAATTTCTCCTCCAACTATGCGTTTAAAAGTAATAATTGGCGCTTTCGCTCCCACAGAGATTCCCTCATTTGCAAATTTTTCAACGATTTGAGAGCTTTTAACTTGATAGCTATTGATACTTTTAGGAATCTCAAAAAGTAAAAAGTTGTTTTGTAAATCAGGTAATAAATCTTTAGCATAAATCGTCTGATTCTTAAATCTATATTCTGCCTCTAGCACAGAATAAGGAAGTGGATAAACCCAATTCGCAAAAAATAAAAGAATGAAAATTAAGCGCAACATTTAAGCCTTAAACGCGAAATTCTAAGCGCATTTGTAACTACACTTAGTGAGCTTACAGCCATTGCTGCTCCGGCATAATGAGGTTGTAAAACGATTCCAAAATAAGGATAAAGCACCCCTGCCGCCACAGGAATCAAAACAATATTATAAATATATGCAAAAAATAAATTTTGTCTAATGTTTGTCAAAGTTGCATTGGCTACATCAAAGACTTCCACGATTCCCCATAAATCCTCTTTAAGCAACAAAACATCTCCCACTTCTTGAGCTAATTCTGTCGCTTGTGTGAAAGAGATTCCAAAACTTGCTTCTTTTAATGCAAGGGCATCATTAATCCCATCTCCCACAAAACAAACTGCGCCATTTTGTGCTAAATGGGTGATTGTTTCTGCTTTTTGCTGTGGATTGACACTAGCAAAAAATTGTGTGATTCCAAGTTCTTTTGCCACTTTTGCCACACTTGCCTCATTATCTCCGCTTAAAATCACGGATTCCACTCCACGCATTTTTAAAGCCTCAATCGTAGCTCTAGCATTCGTTTTAATAGAATCTTGCAAATAAAAGAGTGCTAAAATCTCCTCTTCCCCTCCAAGTGCAATACAATTCTCGCGTGGAATCTCTTGTAATTGTCTTGCACATAGAGATTCCACCCATTCTAATGAACCTAAAAAATAGTTTGTATTATTTAATCTTGCTTGCACTCCCTTGCCTATTTCATAGTTTTTGGATTCCAAGCTTATAGTAGTTGAATCTTTAGCAAAGTTCAAAATTGCCTTAGCAATCGGGTGAGGATTGTTACTCTGCATCGCATAAATCAAACCTAAAATAAAATCTTTAGAATAATCAGTGGATAAAATTTTAAATTCTTGGACGACAATCTCGCCTTTTGTTAATGTGCCTGTTTTGTCAAACACAATTGTTTTAATCTTCTTAGCTTTTTCATAAATTTCTGGAGATTTTATGAGAATCTCTGCCTTTTTTGCCCTCATACTTGCACACACAATCGCTAAAGGCACAGCAAGTCCAAGTGCGCAGGGACAAGAGATAACTAGCACACAAGCAGCAATAGATAATGCAAACCCCAAACTCTGCCCAGATGCTAACCAAACCACAAAACAAACAAGACTAAGCAACACAACACTCGGCACAAATATACTTGCTATTTTATCTGCAAGTGCGCCAATGGGAGGCTTTTGAGATTGCGCAAGTTCAAGTAAATCCAACATTTCATAAACAAAAAACTCATTAGAATCCTTACTCGCACGAATGAGAATCTCTCCATTAAGAACCAAACTCCCACCTATAACTTCTTCCCCTACTTCCAATGTTTTTGGCGCTTCTTCACCATTAAGATGTGCGCTACTCACTTCCGCCTTACCAGAGAGGATAATACCATCTAGTGGAATCTTTTCACCCCCTATTACTAAACATTTATCACCCTTTTGTATTTTATCTACTGCAATCCATTGTTCCTCTTTGAAATCCTTGATTAACCTTGCTTGAGCCGGTAAAAGCTTGGCTAGAATCTCCAGTTCATCACTTGCTTTTCTTTTCGCACTTGATTTGAGATATTCTCCTATGAGAACAAAGCAAATCACTGCACTACTTCCCTCAAAATAGAATCCACTCTCACCACTAATGAAAAGATACAACGAATACAGATAAGCTACACTTGTGCCAAGCGCAATTAAGACATTCATATCCGCAGATTTTGTTTTAAAAAAACTTTTCGCCCCTTGATAAAACGGCGAACCACAATAAAACTGCACTACACTTGCAAGCACTAATTGCACCACTCCACTCCAAGTGCTATGCACCCCTAGCATATGTAATAAAAAAATGACTAAAAATAAAGGAATCGCAACCCATAATTTCTGCTTTAGTCCTTTAATATAAGCAATCTCTTGCTCTTTAGAATCATCAAGACTTGCTGGAAATCCATAAGAAGTAATGAGTGAAATAATTTTGGATTCTGAAATTTGAGTTTCATCATAGGCAATTTTTGCCCTTCCACTAATCGCATTGATTTTAATATTTTGAATGCTTGGAATTTTTTGCAAATTTTTTTCAATCGTAGAAGAACAAGCACTACAATGCATTCCACTAACATCTAATTTAACGATTTTCATTGATTACCTTAAGCGTGATTCATAAATAATTAATAAGATTTAAATCTTTAAAATTTTATAATTTCTACTTTTATTTTATACTTAATATTTTATGTTTATTTAAGGCAATTTGATGATTAACCGCAAAAAAATTTATAATCCAAACTCACAAGAAAGTGTTAATGAAAGAAAAATTTTTGGTGGAAATCCTACAAGTATTTTTGAATTAAATAAAATTAAATACCAATGGGCTTATAATTTATGGAAAGTAATGCTTGCAAACTCTTGGTTTCCAGAAGAAGTGAATATGACACAAGACAAACGGGATTATACAGATGGTTTGACACCAGAAGAAAAAATCGGTTATGATAGAGCTTTAGCTCAATTAATTTTTATGGATTCTTTGCAAACTAATAATTTAATTGATAATGTGAATCCTTATATTACAAGTCCAGAAATTAATTTAATTTTAGTGCGTCAATCTTTTGAAGAAGCATTGCATTCTCAAAGCTATGCTGTAATGGTAGAATCTATTTCAGCTAATACTGATGAAATTTATGAGATGTGGCGAAATGATATTAAATTAAAAAATAAAAATGATTATATTGCCAATGTTTATGAGGAATTAGCCATTAATCCTACAGAATATACACTCATTAAAGCGATGTTTGCAAACCAAATCTTAGAAGGAATTTATTTTTATAGTGGATTTACCTTTTTTTATACCCTTGCTAGAAGTGGGAAAATGTTAGGAAGTGCTCAAATGATTCGCTTTATTCAAAGAGATGAAGTTACACATTTATTATTATTTCAAAATATGATTAATGCACTTAAAAAAGAAATGCCACAATCTTTTACTAAAAATTTAATAGAAGAAGTTATTGAAATGTTTAGAGAAGCTGTAAAAGTTGAATCAAATTGGGGAGAATACATTACACAAGGGCAAATCTTAGGACTTACAACTGAAATTATTCACGAATATATTTGTTACTTAGCTGATGATAGATTAAAGCGTGTGGGTTTCCCCCCGCTTTATAATGCCAAACACCCTATTAAATGGGTAGATTCTTTTAGCTCTTTTAATGAACAAAAAACGAATTTTTTTGAAGGAAATGTAACCAATTACGCAAAAGGGAGTATAAATTTTGATGATTTCTAAACAACTTTATTCATTACAGCTTAAAACAAAGCAAAATTTTGAAGAAAACTTGGCGCATTTAAAGAATCTCATTTTAAATTGCGAGAGCAATTCTATCATTTTAGCACCAGAAGTTTGCTTAACAAACTTTTGTTATCAGAGAATGGACGAAGCAGCGGAGTTTGCCAAAGTCGCAACAGAATCGCTCTTGCGTCTTTGTTGTGATAGGACAATTATCCTAACAATGATTGAAAAATATCGTGAGGGATTTTATAATAATTTAAAAGTTTTTCACAAAGGAGAATTGCTACACAAACAAAGCAAACACAAACTTTTTCCATTAGGTAATGAACATTTACATTTTCAAAGCGGGGATTTAGAAGAAATTGCACCTTTTGAAATTGATGGGCTTTTATGTGGAGCAATTAACTGCTTTGAGTTGCGCTTTATTGATCTTTGGCAACGCGTCAAAGGTTGCGATATGATCTTTGTTCCAGCACAATGGGGAAAAGAGCGCAAAGATAACTTTGAAACTCTCTGCAAAGCTCTAGCCATTACCACACAAAGCTTTGTTATTGCAAGTAGTGGAGCAAACGATACTTGCGCAAAAGGAAGTGCAATCATCTCGCCTTTTGGCTATGCAACCAAAGAAGACAGCCAAGAAGTGATTACTTTGCACGCGAACTTTAATGAAATTACTCAAGCGCGCAAATTCATTGACATTGGGCTTAGTAAAACAATATGCAATCCTTAAAAACCGCCAATATGGTGCTTGAAATCTCTAAGAGATTCTCTCTTAGCCCATTAGTTGAAAAAGCTTTTTTAAGCGTGAATCGTGAGATTTTTGTTCCTAGTGGCTTTACCCATCTTGCTTATACGCTTGACGCACTCCCTATGGGAGCTAGTCAATGGATTAGCTCTCCCTTGACTGTAGCAAAAATGACAGAATACCTACAATGCGAAGGTGCGGATTCTGTGCTAGAAATTGGTTGTGGCAGTGGCTATCAAGCTGCAATTCTTAGCAAACTTATTCGCAGAGTTTTTAGTATTGAACGCATTGAAAAGCTCTTATTAGAAGCAAGAATGCGTATCAAAAAGTGCAATATTTCTAACATTAACACCAAGTTAGATGATGGACAAAATGGCTGGAATACTTATGCTCCTTATGATAGAATCCTTTTTTCTGCTTCTATTAAAGAAATTCCTCAAAGTCTTGTTGCGCAATTAGGTGAAGATGGAATCCTCATCGCACCTATAGAAAGAGGCAATGCCCAAATCATTACGCGTTTTATCAAACACAACGGAATCTTAAATCAAAGAGAGGAGCTAGAACATTGTGTATTTGTCCCCGTCTTAAATGGACTAGATAAAGAATCCTAATTAACTATCTTGAATCTTTTTAAATTCGCTTTAGATTCTACTACAATAATCCTAGCGTATGTGCAATCACTGCGCCCTCACGCAAACCCTCATCTATCACTAAACATTCTTGAAATTCTAAAGCTTCCATAAAGCAAGCAAATAATGCGATTCCAAATGGCACGACATCGGCTTTATACATTCCGACAAGTCCTATTTGGGATTCTTTTGAAAGTGCTAAAAACTTTGTAAGTTCTATTGCAAAATCTTCTCTTGTCAATTCTAGCCCAAAAATCGCTCTAGCATTGTAAGTTTGAAGTCCCAATTTAAATGCGCATACCATTGTAGGTGTTCCACTATTTGCCATCATAAAATGTGCTTTTTTGCCTTTTTTAGCACATTCTTGTATAAATGCAAGGATTGGCTTCAAAAACTCTTCTTTATGTTTTAATAGGTTTTCTATACTCTTATAGCGGTCTTTTGCGCTAATGATTCCAATCTCAAAGCTTTTTGCTAAATCCATATCCTCTCCACAGAGGATAAACTCACTACTTGCTCCTCCCATATCTACAAGCAAAAAACAATCTTGTTGGTATTTTGGATTTGTTCTTGCAATTTTTTGCACTGCAATTTTTGGAGCAAGAGCAGTAATTTGTGCTTCTTGTGCTCCTGAAATCACTTGAAATTGAATCTGTGTGGAATCCCAAATGGCTTGTAAAATATCCTCACGATTCCGTGCTTTACGCATTGCTTGTGTTGTTAATGCAATCACTTTATCTTGTGATGTAATCTTTAATGCACTTTTTAACGTAAGCAAACCTTGAATAATCCTCTCTTTTGCCTCTTGACAAATTTCACCACTCTCTTCTAATCTCTCTGCCGTGCGCACAGTTGTATCATATTCACTTAAAAATAGAAATTCCTTGTGGGATTCTTTCTCTATGACTTGGATTCTCACTCCACGTAAAGAATTACTCCCCAAATCAATCCCTATAATTTCCATTATTCTACTCCTTTTGGAAAGATAATTTTAAAGTGATGAATCCCCTCTACTGAGTTTTCATTTACTTGATTTTTCTCATAAACATAACCAAATCCTAAATGGTGTAATTCTAAAATACCCTTTAAAATTCCAAGCCCAAGCCCATAGCCTTGAATCAAAGCGTGGGTATCTTCGCGTGAAAAAGGCTCAAAATAATAATTAATGGGTTGTTTTAAGGGTGCGCCAAAATTACTAACACTTATCGCAAAAGATTCATTAACTCCTGACATTAAACCCCAAGTTATTATATTTTCAAGCCCTTTTTCTAATTTTGCTTGTACAATAATCTTTCCATTGCTTTTATATTTTTTTGCATTTCCAATTAAATTCTTTAAAGCAATAGAGAGAAACTGCAAATCTCCATTGATTTTGAAATTCTCCTCAATGTCAATTTCTAATTCCTCTTCTTCTAAAAATAAATGTTGTAAAGTCTCCACAATCAATGTTTCCACATCAAACTTACTCCATACAAGTAAATCTCCTCCCTCTTGAATTTTCTCAAAAGTCAAAATCTGACTTGTAAGATTATCCAAATTACGAACACATCTCATTACAAGAGGTTTTTGTAAATTTTCTGGCATCATTTCTAATGCGAGTTTTGCTTTAGAAATTGGTGTCTTTAGTTCGTGTCCGATATTTCTTAGCACAAACTCTCGTGCCATCATCAGTTTAGAAATCTTTACACTCATCGCATTAAAACTCAATGCCAACTGCGCTTGTTGTGGCTCTTTTGGCACTGGAATCTTAATTTTATAATTTCCTTTTGTAAATTCTTGCAAAGCACTTCGCAAAATCTTTAAAGGATACAAAGACACTAAAAGAATTGCAAAGGTTAAAAGCTGTATTAAAAAATCTAAAAGAATCCATAAATTCAAACCACTATCCATAGACAATTCCACTTCGTAATCTCTTAATGCAACAAAATTCATTCCTAAGTATTCTAAGTCAAAGCCATAATGACTTTCAAACTTAAAAATCTTCATTTCTACAAAAGAATCGTGATTCTCTAATAATATCGTTGCATTTTTTGGCATTTGACGCACGATTTTGTAATGGTTGTTTGTTACAATCTCACGCAAACGTATTGTGTTGCCGCTAATAAACTCTAATAAAGATTGTTGAGCTAAAAAAGTTGTTTTAGAAAGAATTGCTTCTTCATTTTTTTTTAGATTATTAACATTAATTAAATAGATAATCGTCCCACTAATACCAATAGAAACAATAAATAAAAGATAAATTTGCACAAAAAGAGGAGGAATGAAACCTCGGATTTTCAACTCATCTTTCATTTTAAATTATCCCTTTAAAAAGATTTAATCACAAAACTTATAACCAATCCCCCAAATAGATTGAATATATTTAGGTGTTTTTGCATCATCACCTAATTTTATTCTTAAATTCCTAATATGTGTATCAATGCTTCGTAAAGAGGAATCTGGGGCAATGCTAGAAATTGCTTGAGCTAGAGATTCACGTGAATAAGGCTTTCCTTTGTGTCCAATCAACAAGCTTAGAATCTCAAATTCTGCTGGTGTCAATTCTACATTATAATCTGCGATTTTTACTTTGCGTTTATCAATATCTACTTCCAAATCTCCATATCGCACACTTTTGTGTTGTGAATATCGCTTTAATAAGGCATTAATTCGCGCAACAAGTTCAATGGGTTCATAAGATTTTGCTAAGTAATCATCTGCTCCTCGTTCAAATCCTAAAATTTTGCTACTAATATCTGCACGTGCTGAAGACATAATAATAGGCATATCGCTAATTTTACGCAATTTTTGACACAATTCTAATCCGTCCATTTCAGGTAACATAATATCTAACACTGCTAAATGAAATCCACTTTTATTTTTAACCCAATCTAACGCTGTATTTGGACTATCCGTTGCCAAGACTTCCATACCGCTTTGGCGCAAATAATCTACTAATAATTTCTGCATTTCTAAATCATCTTCTACAAGCAAAATCTTATACATCAACTACTCCCAAATCTTTTCTAAAAGTTTATTCATTTGCTCTGTATCTAAAATTTCTACTATGGAATGATAAAATATAATTCTAGCTTCTATATATTCATCACTCACTTCTTTGAATGCTTGTTTATATCGCTCCAAATCTACTTTGGATTTATTTTTTAAGTCTAGCAATAATCTATTCCGAATACGATAAACGTTTTGTTGATAGGCGTGTTTCTCTGCATAAAACTCCACCATTGCACTTTTTAATCTTTCTTGTATCTTGGGAGTTAGATTCAAGGTTTTTAAAGTATTTTCAATATCATTACTCCATATTTGAATACAAAATACCAAACAAAAAATCATTAAAATTCGCATTAATATCCTAGAAAATTAAAATATAAAATTATAAAAGCGTCATAATAAAGCTACACTTAAACAACTCCGCTACATCATTCTTATTTATACTCACAAGGAAAGAGTGGGACACGCCATTGCCCTTATTCCTGTAATTAGGAAAATTATTCTTGGCTTTTTTGCTCTTCTTCTGTATTTTCTTGAGTCTCTAGCCATTCTTCTTTAGTAAAAATAACCTCTATTGCTTCCATTAAACTCATCGCGATATCTCCGATAAAAGAACTATCATTAAGAATTGATGTTGCATTAGTTGCACTAATTTTCTCTTCTGAAATGAGTTTTTCTACATCACGCATTATATGATGGTCATATTCTCTTAGCAAATCTTTTGCTGCGCTAATTTGCTTTAAAATCACATATGCACTCTCATCTTTCATTAGCTTTAGCTCTTCAATACTACGTAGCAATTCTCCCAAGTCTTTGCGCATCGTATTGTATTGTTCTGCCAAGTAAGGATTAGTAGAGACGGAATATATTTTCATATTGGCTTGAATAAGTTTCAAGTTTTTAGTCGCTTCTGTGATATTACGTGCTGCAATTTTAAAAGAATAAATGCGTTGGTTTTTCTCCTCATCTTCTACATATCTTTGCACTTTAGTGGAAAATTCAAGAATCGCATCAAATAGCACTTTAATTTTTCTTTTATAAAGATAATCTAAATCTACATTTCCGCTAAACCATTTCTTCGTTTTTACTATCGTATCAAAACTTTCTTTACCACGAATATCACTACGATTAAAGCCAATTGTATGTGCAATCATCGCATAAGCATTATTATACAAATGCACAGATTCTTTCTGTAAAGCCTCAATAGCGGTGTCAGAGTATTCTATAATATTGTTATCCAAATATAAAGGAGCATCCATCTCTCTATCACGAGGTGCTTTAATTGTTTTGTCTAAAATAAATACAATTTGACGAATAAATAAAGAAATAAGAATCACGCCTACAAGATTAAACAATGTATGAAATAGTGCAGTTTTTAATCCCACATTATCAGCAGCAAGCCCTAAAAAATCTGCGGTTATATTAACCAAATGGACAAAATAAGGGAAAAAGATAATCACAATTATTGCGATACTAAAATTAAAAATACAATTTGCAATTGCAAGCTTTTTTCCTTCAATATTTGCACTAAGACTTGCAATCACGGCAGTTACAACACCGCCAACACTTGTTCCAAGCGTAGCAGCAAGTGCATTTTCAAAACCAATCTGCCCACTGACTAATGCAGAAATGATAATCGCTAAAGTTGCGTGGCTACTTTGCACAATCCCTGTCATTAGCGCACCAAGTCCTACAAAGATAATGACACCTTTAAATCCATCAAAGTTAAACCGTGAAAGGTCCATAATCTCTTTGTAAGATTCAAAACCACTTTTAATATAATCTACACCCAAAAAGAAAAATCCAAGACCCATAAAAATCAGTCCAATTCCTTTAAAAACTTTGTCTTTTTGGAAGTTTAAAATCGTCCCACACACAATAAGCGGAATCGCTAAGATGGAAATATTAATACTTGTCAATCCTACAATTAACCAAGAACCAGCACTATTGCCTAAATTCGCCCCAAAAATAATTCCAATTCCTTGCGCAAGCGTAATCAAGCCAGCAGAGAGAAAAGAGATAGAAATGACAGAAACTAGCGTTGAAGACTGCATTAACATCGTTGTAACTACACCAAATACGATACTTTTTAGACGCGTGTCCGTAGATTTAGTTAAAATCTTTTCTAAAAGTCCCCCACTAAATGACTTAAATCCAGAGCTTAAATTCATCATACCAATGAGCAAAATCGCAACACCTGCAAGAATTTGTGCCACTTCTGGAAACACAACCAAAAAATACAACATTAAGATAATAACAACAATTAGAGAATATCGTTTAAAGTTTTGCAATCCCCATTCCTTATAATATAAAATTAAATCGTTAATTATAACGAAAAGTTTAACTATTTTTATGATTTAATTTAAATTTCAGTTTATTAATTTAACTTAACTTTAAGAAATAAAATAATTTTTAACCTTTTAGGATTTTATTAACAATAATATTTTAAGATAGAATTTTAGACTTTCAAACGAGGAGTGTCAAATGAGTGGAGAGGCAAAAAAGATATTAATTATTGGGGGCGGTTATGGTGGATTAAAAGTTGCTTTAGGATTACAAAGAAAATATTGTGGCAATGCAAAAATAACTTTAATTAGCAAACACGATTATCACTACCAAACCACATTGTTACATAAAGTAGCAATTGGAACATTAAGCGCACGAAAAGCAAGAATTTATTATCGCAAGATTCTCAATCCACAAAAAGTGGAATTTATTAAAGATAAAATCAAGAATCTTCAACCACAAAAAAACAAAGTAATAGGCAATGGCGGAGAGTATTTTTATGATTATCTCATCATTGGGCTTGGCTTCAAGCCTGATAATTTTGGAATCCCTGGCGTTGATAAATATACTTATAAACTCTCTTCGCTCAATGCAGCACTCAAACTAACAAAAAATATTGAAAATAAATTTAAAGAATTTGTGCATACAAAGAATCCAAAAGATTTACAAGTCATTGTTTGCGGCACAGGCTTTACAGGCATTGAGTTCGCAGCAGAACTTGCGACACAACTAGAGGAACTCTGCCTCATTTGCGGGATTGATAGAAAAATTCCAAAAGTTACTTGTATTGGGCGCTCCCCACATATTTTACCAGTGTTCAATGAAAACCTTGTTCAAACTGCAGAATCAAAACTCAAAACACTTGGTGTAGAGATTCTATCAGGGGCAACTATTAAAGAAATCCAAGAAGGGAGAGTCATCGTAGAAAAAGAGGGACAAACACAAGAAGTCTATGGTAACACCATCATTTGGAGTGCAGGAGTCAAAGGAAGTGATATTGTAGAAAATTCTGAAATCCCAAACAAAAAAGGACGCATCAAAGTCAATCCTCAATTACAATGCGAGAAATTTCCAAATATCTATGTAGTAGGCGATTGTGCAATTGTTGCTAGTAAAGATGCAATTCACGCACCCACTGCACAATTATCAGCACAAATGGGAGATTATCTAGCCGAACTCCTTTGTGCAAAACTAGAAAATAAAGCTTTTGAAAAAATATTCAAATTTAATCATCGTGGGACAGTTTGTTCTATCGGGCATACCGATGGTGTAGGCATTGTTTATCATAAAAATGTCAAAGGAGAAATGGCAGCATTTATGAAAAATACAATTGAAAACAAATGGCTTTATAGTATCGGGGGAATGGATATGGTGCTTAAGAAGGGACAATTCCGCTACCGCACAAGCAATTAGCTTTAAGATGGTATTCATCTCTTACTGCGTCCCTGCGAGACTTGCAATGCAAGTCGTGGCAATCTATTTCAACTCCCTCTTTAATCCACGCACTTCTTTGAAAAAGGTAAGGTAAGCAAATATTCGCTCCACGCACAAGGAATATCTAACATCATCTAATGCAAAGCCGAGTTTAACTCTATCTTACGATTAGAACGAAATGCAATCATTGCACCAGTTTTAGAATCTTGCCTGAAATGCACTCCATTTTTGCCGGACAACTCTCTACCTTTATAGATTCCACTTTCTCTTACTTCAAAATTTGAATTAATTTCCGCGATTTTTCTCGCTTCCTCTTCATTGATTTTAAAGATTGTCCCAGCTAAAACTGCGATTCCACCATCTACAATACAACCATCGCCTAGACTAATGCCTGTGGAACTATTCACTCCTAAAAGGCAATTTTTACCAATGCTAATTGGGTCAGCATTTCCACCACTTAAGACACCCAAAATACTAGCACCTCCGCCGACATCACTTCCTTCACCTACGACCACACTAGAGCTAATGCGCCCCTCATTCATACAAGCACCCATTGCTCCAGCATTAAAATTCACATAACTCGCACCCGGCATTTGTGTATAACCACCCTTGCCTAAATACGCTCCAAAGCGAGTTTTAGCAGTATCAAGCAGACGAATATTATCATATTGTGGAATCACTTGCATTAAGTAACGTGGAAATTTATCCACAAAGTCAATGGCTGGAAACTCTCCGCGCATCTTTAAGGCAATCTCATTTTCTCTTAGCCATTCCAATTCAAAAGGCACATTACCGCTCCACGCCACATTGGTTAATAGCCCAAAGATTCCCTCTAGTTGCAAACTTCTAAGCGGTGCTTTGCCAAGTGAGAGGGCAAGTAATTTCAGATAAGCAGATTCTACACTTTTGCATTGCACATCTTGGTAGATTGCACAAAATCGGTAGCGAAAATCTCCATTTTCTGTATAGATTCTATCCTCTTGCAAAGCGCGTTGCAACTCTAAAACCACTGCGACATTTTTATGCGCATTTGGATTCTCTTGTGTCTCTGCCAAAAAAGGTGCGAAGTTTTCTAGGACTTTTAGGACGAACTCTTCTGTGATTCCAAGTACTAATTCACTTTCACATTCCTCTAGCACTTCACATTCGCTCTTTAGAGATTCAAAAATCGCATAAGAACCAAAGTTTTCACCCCAATTTAGCACAGGATAAGTCGCTTGTAACACCTTATTACTTATCACTCCTACATCAGCATAACAAATTCCAAATCCCAAAGGCTGTTTATAGTTTGGTTCTTTTTGCAATGATTCTACTTTGGCTTTAAAATTTTCTTTACTCATATAATACTCCTTAAAATTTAGGATTATAACCAAAACTCTATAAAATTTAAATTTGTTATAATTTCACAGACTATACACAAAGGCGCAAAATGCAAAAAGAAATTTTAATTTTTAGTTCTATATTTGTTATCGTTTTGGTTCTATTGATTGCATTATTTATTGCATTAAAAAGAGAGAAACCAAGAAAAATCCAGGAGGAAAGCAACTTTGAGATACCAAATGCCAGCACTCTTTTAGAATCTTTAAAGAAGCAAAATAACGATTTAAACACACTAGCAAAATACGCGGATTTAGCCTTTATCCACTATGACCGCTATATGGAGGAAATGCCAGACTTTGACTTAGAATTTTTTGCTATTCTCACTTCACATAAAGGGGTAAATGCCAAATTAATCCTAGAAGTAGAGCGACATTTTAAACAAGCCAATCCTGCACGCAAAGAACTGCTAGAACAAGCTTTAAATGTGGGGTTAAAACACCGTTAGAGCGTGGTTTATTTTTTCTTTATCTTTATGATATAATTATAACTTTTTTAAAATTTCATTTAGACAAAAGGGGAGTTAAGAAATGAAAAGTAGCATTTTTGAGTTAGTAGAAAATTGGAAAAATAATGAAGCAAATGCCATTTCAGATGCGATTGAATTAATAGAATATGCTGATAAATTGGGATTTGATGAAGCGTGGATTGGAGAACATCATTTTAATAGCTTCACACTTTGCCCTTCCATTCTTGCACTTATAGGCTATGCACTTGCACGCACGGAGCGAATCAAAGTAGGAGGTGCTGCTATTTTACTACCCCATTACCACCCTATTCAACTAGCAGAAGAAATTGCTACACTAGATTTATTAAGCGGTGGGCGATTCCTTTTTGGCTTCGCACGTGGGGCTTTTCCAATTTTTGATATTTCAATGGGAAACAATCCTCAAAATAATCGTAAAATTATGTTAGAAAATGCCGAGATTGTGCATAACTTGCTTTTTAAAAATCAAGTAACACACGAAGGAGAATTTTTTGACCTCAACAATATTAGCATTTGTCCTCATCCGCTAGGCTTGATTCCATTTTATGTCGCAAGTGACCACGAGGAGACATTGAAAATTTCGGCACAAAGAGGCTATAATTTCTTAGGAGCTTTAACGCTTGAAGCAAAACGAGCTAAAGAGATTTATGATATTTTTGCCCAAAATGGAGCAAAAGACTTGGAGTTTGTGCTAACGCGCGCAATTTATATTGATGAAGACAGAAGTGTCGCGCAAGAGAAAGCACAAATAGGTGTAGATATTTTCACACAATGTATGCTTCGTGCCAATGAATCCAATCCAACCTTTGAAGCCATTATTAAAACAAGTGATTACGAGGAGTTTAGGGCAGCATTTTTTAATAAAAATAAAATTATGGAATGTATGATTGTCGGCACTCCAGAGGACTGCATAGAACAAATTTTGGAATTGCGCAAAAAAATTCAATTCAACACTCTATCCCTAAAACTCCTTTCCTCCGAACTTCAAGATTCCAAAAATATCCTTAAACTTTATAAAGAACGCGTTGATCCTTATCTGTAATGGATTCCAAACTCAATGCAAATAAGCTTAAAAATGCTCAAAAAGCACTTTTAAGTTGGTATGCAAAACAAGGTCGCCATCATCTGCCTTGGCGTGATAGACTAGCCCCTAATCGCCCCTATTGCGTATTAATTAGTGAAATGATGCTCCAACAAACACAAGTCAAAACAGTGCTAGAAAGATTCTATTTCCCTTTTTTACAACGTTTTCCAAATCTCCAAGCTTTAAGCAAAGCGGATATTACCGAGGTATTACACGCTTGGCAAGGACTTGGTTATTACTCCCGTGCAAGAAATCTACACAAACTCGCACAAATTTGTATTCATCACCTAAATAATGCAACACGATATACGAATCTGCATAAGGATTCTAAAAACAATTTGGCTCTTATTTCTTATGAAAATCCTTTGCCCTGCGATATACATCTCTTGCGCCAACTTCCTGGAATCGGAGCTTACACTGCTGGAGCAATTGCGTGTTTTGGGTTTGATTTACCTGTTAGCTTTGTGGATTCTAACATCAAACGCATTCTTTTGCGACTTTTTGCCTTACATTCTGCTACTCCCTCTATTTTAGAATCCAAAGCCAAGTTAATTTTAAATCCCAAAGACGCTTTCAATCACAATCAAGCTTTATTGGATTTAGGCGCACTCATTTGTCTGCCAAAATCTCCTAAATGTGAAATTTGTCCTTTAAATAATCTTTGCTTAGGTAAAGAAAATTGGCAAACTTTTACACAAACCAAACAAACAAAAACAATCAAACAAACTCTGCATTTTGGGATTTTCATTCAAGATTCCAAAATTGCACTTTTAAAAAGCCAAGATAAGCTCTATTTCGGACTTTATAACTTTCCTCAAATTCCACCACCTATAATTGAAGTAAGTCAAAAAATTGGGGGGTCAAAACATTCTTACACAAAATACAATCTTAAAATAGAAATATATCTTTGTCCTTTTGAGTGCCTTGATTCTCTGTTAAATAATAATTCTTTAATTAACGATTCCTTAGAGTTTTTCACACAAACTTCCTTGCAATCCTTACCTCTCTCTGCCTTAAGCCTGAAAATCTTAAACCTTTTACACACAAAAGGCTTATTTTAATAGAAATTTGCTAACATTATTGCTTCCATTTTAACATCAAGGAATATTCAATGCCACTTTTAGATAGCTTTAAAGTAGATCATAAACTTATGCCAGCTCCAGCAGTGCGTCTTGGGAAGGTTATGCACACACCAAAAGGCGATGAAATTTGTGTGTTTGACTTGCGCTTTTGTAAGCCCAATGTTGAAATATTAAGCGAAAAAGGAATCCATACATTAGAACACCTTTTTGCAGGCTTTATGCGTGACCATTTAAACAGCCAAAAGGTAGAAATTATTGATATTTCCCCTATGGGTTGCCGCACAGGATTTTATATGAGCCTTATTGGCAAACCAACCCCACAAGAAGTGCGTAATGCGTGGGAGAAAAGTATGCAAGACATTTTAGAAGTTAATGAGATTCCAGAGGCAAATCCTCTGCAATGTGGAACTTACTTAATGCACTCTTTACAAGAAGCACAAGAAATTGCCAAAAACACATTGTCTAAAGGCATTGGCATTATGGACAATGAAGCCTTAAAACTTAATCTAAAATGACTTTAGAAGAATATTTACAAGCCATTGAACATTTAAATTTATGGGCAAAACATTATTATGTTTTAGACGACCCTATTGCGAGTGATGAGGAATACGACACACTTTATCGCAAAGTCAAAGATTATGAATTAAAAAACCCTCACGAGATTGCCCCAGACTCACCTACACAACGCGTGGGTGATAAAGTGTTAGAATTCTTTAGCAAATCTACCCATATTCAAAGAATGTGGAGTTTAGAAGATGTATTTAATCTCCAAGAACTACAAGATTGGATTGAACGCATTTTGCGTGGAAGTAATTGTGAGACTTTAAATTTCTTTATCAGCCCTAAATTTGATGGAGCAAGCTTAAATCTCCTTTATGAAGATGGAATCTTAAAAAGCGCTGCAACAAGAGGAGATGCTTTTATCGGAGAGAATGTAACGCAAAATGCACGCACAATTCCAAGCATTCCTTTAAAAATTGCCTACAAAGGACGCATTGAAATTCGTGGAGAATGTGTAATTGCCAAAGATGACTTTGAAAAGCTGAATCTTGAACGATTACAACAAGGAGAAAATCTCTTTGCCAACCCACGCAATGCAGCAGCAGGGAGTTTGCGCCAACTTGACCCCAAAATCACTGCAAAACGAAAATTACAATTTATTCCTTGGGGCGTAGGTGCGTATGATATTGCAGACTTTATGGAATCTATGAATAAGACTTCACAAAATAGCTTCTTTGCGCTTATGGAACAAATCTATACTTTAGGATTCCAAAAATCTCCTTTCGTGGAACTCTGTAACAACATTCAAGAAATTGAAACAGCCTATTCTCATTTAATCTCCAAACGCGATTCCTATCCTATTACCTTAGATGGAATGGTAGTGTGTGTGGATTCTATTCCTTTGCAAGGGAAACTTGGCTTTACTATCAAAGCACCTCGTTTTGCTTGTGCTTATAAATTTCCAGCCATTGAAAAAAAGGCAAAAATTCTAGGAATCACTCTGCAAGTAGGAAGAACAGGTGTCATCACACCAGTTGCAGAACTTGAACCCATAAGGATTGAGGGAGCAAAAGTCAGTCGTGCGACCTTGCATAACTTTGATGAAATTACCAAAAAAGATATTCAAATCAATGATTTTGTCATTTTAATTCGTAGTGGTGATGTGATTCCTAAAATCATCAAATCCTTACCTGCCCTACGTGATGGCACACAAACTCCTTGTCCAATTCCAACAAAATGCCCCATTTGCAAGAGTGAATTACTGATTGAAGAAAAACTTATTAAATGCCAAAATCTTAGCTGTGAAGCGCGTGTGAAAAATGCTATTATCCACTTTGCAAGCAAAAAGGCATTAAACATTGATGGTTTGGGAGAAAAAATCGTTGAAATGCTTTTTGATACAGGAAAAATTCATTCCATAGAAGATTTATTTTATTTACAACCAAATGATTTAGAGGGATTAGAAGGCTTTAAGGATAAAAAAATTGGTAATCTCCTAAATGCTATTGCAGCAACGCGCGGGGTAGAATTATGGCGTTTCATTAATGCGCTTGGGATTGAACACATTGGTGAGGGAGCAAGCAAAAAACTAGCTAATGCCTTTGGGTTAGAGTTTTACAAAAAAACTTATGAGGATTTTATCATTCTTGAGGGATTTGGAGAAGAAATGGCGGCTTCCTTAAGTGAGTTTTGCAAAGTCAATCTTGAGCGACTTTTGCGTTTATTAAAGATTATTTCTCCTCTTTGTAGCGCACAACCCCTTGTGCAAGACTCTAAAATTAAAGGCAAAACTTTTGTCATCACAGGCACACTTTCCAAAGCACGCCAAGATTATCAGGAATTATTAGAATCACTTGGTGCAAAAGTTAGTGGGAGTGTCTCTAAAAAAACCGATTTTCTACTTTGTGGTGCAAATGCAGGTTCAAAACTGACCAAAGCGCAAGATTTGGGTGTTAAAATCATCAATGAAGAGGACTTCAAGACTTTACTAAATTAAAAAACCCTCTAATAATTGAGGCACAACATCGACAAAACCAATAAATTAAAAACAAGATTCCATTATTTTACTTTTTAACAAATTTTATCTTGAATAATGATGAATTACCAATTCCACCGAATCTTTTCATCTCTAACAAAAAGATAATCCCAACCATTCCACATCAAGATTCTATAACCCTTGCTTTTTAATAATCCACCCACTTCTTTTTGTGCATCTTTGAAATAATTGTGTTCTATGGCAATACAACCAAAAGTATATTTGTCAAAATCAATCCCCTTTAGCACCTCTAGCTCCCCACCCTCTACATCTAAGGACATAAAGTCAATATGCGAAACTTCGGGATACTTTGCCATAATCTCATTAAAAGTTGCCGTTTGCACCTCTACATAAGATATTTCCCCTCCTTTTTCCACTCTCCTTTTGTGTGCTTCTGTGAGATTTATCTCCAAGGTATCTAATCCACTATTCTTTGAAATTGCCATACGTGTAATTCCGATATTTTTAGAAAATACAGCGAGATTATAGACATCGCATTTGCGATTCCTCTCCAAATTCGCAAAAGTATTAGGATTTGCCTCCACGCAAATTCCTTTCCAACCAATCTGCTCAAACAAATACGAATTGGAAATCATCAACCCATTATGCGCTCCAATATCCACAAAAAATCCCTCTTTTTTGCAGCCATTTAGCACATAAGCCAATGCGTCTTGTCCTAATTGCCCACGAAACGCAATGTCTTTAAGCTTAGAAGTCCAAAAAATATCGCTGATGGCTTCAATGTGTTTTATGCGCACCAAAAGTTCTTTCAAATAAATTTCAGATCGATTCCATTGGTTTTGAGGTTGCTTTCTCGCCTCCGCCTTAATGCTTGGAATCCTAAGCAAGAAATAAAGCAATCCTCCACACCACCAAAATTTATAGGCATTTAAGAACTCTTCTCCTAAACGATAAGTAAGCTGATTTTGAATCTCTACACTTTGGGCATAATCCTTGAGAGATTTTAAAGGGGGATATTTCAAAGAGGGGGAATGTTGAATAGCTTGTTGATAATCTTTGATTTCTTTTTTGTGCTTTTGAATTACTTTCAAAAGCCTAAAGAAAAGGGCCCCCCCCCCCGCCGGGCGGAGCGGGGGGGGGGCGCGGGGGGGGGGGAAAGGAGGGG
>NZ_CANBCA010000011.1 GCF_947367035.1 uncultured Helicobacter sp. | reverse complement strand
ATCAAAGCACTTCGTTTTTAAATGGAAAAACTTTGATTTTAAATGGCGTTTTATAATATCTATTGTGCAGTAAATCCTCTAAACTCCTGCTTAGTGCCGCTCCCACACTGCCATATGAAATCGTGAGTTTAAGTATCAGCTAATGCCAAGAACTTAAACAAACGCATTATACCCCAAAATCCACTTTGATGTGATAGAGGATTGCACGTTTGACAATTAAGTTTTAGAATCTTATAATGCCTTGAGATTTGTTCAAAGGACACCTATGCCACGCCCTACCAACAAAAGCGATTTGCTTGCTTTAAGTCAGAAAAATTATGAATCTCTGCTTGCGTTGATAGAGCAAATCCCGCTTGAACAACAAAGCGCACCCTTTGAATATAATGAGCGAGATAAGACTTTGCGCGATGTGCTTGTGCATTTGTATGAATGGCAGATACTTTTGCTTCGCTTTGTGCGCACAAACCTTGAGAGGACGAGTGATTTTGTGCCTTTTCTCCCTGCGCCTTATAATTTCAAAACCTATCCCGCGATGAATAGGGAGATTTGGCAAAAGCACCAAAGCACGCCATTAGAGAACGCAAAGGCAATGTTAGAAAAAAGCCACATAGAATGTATGGAGCTGATAGAAACTCTGCCACCAAAGGAACTTTTTGTCAAAAAGCACTACAAGTGGTGTGGCAACACAAGTCTTGGGAGCTATTGTGTGAGTGCGACTTCAAGCCATTATGATTGGGCAAGTAAATGTATAAAAAAGCGTGTGAGGAGCTTAAAAAAGGTTTAAGAATGCTTAAACCGCAAATCCTCATCAAGTGTATGAGCGAGAGTATCCATTAAGCGTAGCAAACCACACGATGAGTGGCAACAATGCGTAAGCAAACTGCGCTTTGGATATAGACGCATTTCCCTAATGCTCCCTCTTATAGCCTTCCCCCCAAGATTCTAAAGCTTTTAAGACACACTCCAAACTCTGCCCAAGTGGAGTGAGGCTGTATTCCACTCGTGGAGGCACTTCTGCATACACTTTTCTTTTGAGCAACTTTGCTTCCTCTAATTCGCGCAAATTTTGAGTTAAAACCTTTTGAGAAATGCTCTGATTTTTTGTCGCACCCACAGACTTTTTAAGCTCACCAAATCGCTTTGTGCCACTTAGCAAATCGCGGATAATGATGATTTTCCATTTATTGCCGATGAGGTTTAAAGTCGTCTCAATCGGACATTCTGAAATATACGCATTCATTTTGCACCTCTTTTCTCTATAATTTACACGCAAGATTCTAAAGTTTTCAAAAATTATAGCACAAATAAATCCCAAATTTATACAATAGTATCAAAATAGATATTATATATTAAAAAAGTGCTTACTTGATTATAAATACTAAGTTCTATAAAATTGCAAAGCTGAAATTTTATATTTCAACATTTAAAATTCAAAGGAGACAAAATGAAAATCGCAGTTTTAGCAGCAAAAGGTAGGGCGGGAAGTGCAATCGTGCAAGAGGCAATCAATGCAGGATTTGAAGTGAGTGCGTTTGTGAGGAGCAAAGCGCATTTTGATGAGAGGGTTCATCTTGTTGTGAAAGATATGTTTTCACTTACAAGTGCTGATTTACAAGGCTTTGATGTGATTATTGATGCTTTTGGAGAATGGCAGGATTTATCGTTGCATTTAAAACATATTGAGCATTTAAATGCAATTTTGCAAGGCAATGAGGCAAAGCTCATCGTAGTAGGAGGTGCAGGAAGTCTGTATATGAATACAACGCATACTCTTAGACTAATGGATACGCCAGAGTTTCCTAAGGAATATATGGGAGTGGCAGAAGCAACTGCGCAAGTACTTGAATTTGTGCGCAAAAGCAATCTCAATTGGCTCTATGTCAGCCCTGCAGCACTTTTTTATGAGGGTAAATCGCAAAATTATGAGTTAATAGGCGAGGAATTTAAAGTCAATGTAAAGGGTGAAAGTAGAGTGTCTTATAGCACTTATGCGACTGCACTTATCAAACTGCTTTCTAGTGGAGAGATTAAAATGCGCCAAAGAATAAGCCTCATTGAATTATAGATTCTAATGATATAATGGCACAGATTTTATGCAAAAAGATTTTGTGCCTATTCTTCATTCAATATTCTATTCATTGCCTTGCAATTTGTTTTTTTTTTTTTGATAGAATGCGGGGTTTTAAATCAATAAAAAGGATTTGCAATGTTGTATAATGACGATTTGGGCAAATTGATTGTGCGCTTATGCGTAGGTGGGCTTATGCTCTTTCACGGAGTCAATAAAATCACAAATGGTATAAGCGGTATAGAGGGTTTTATGGAATCTCAAGGATTACCCATATTTTTTGCCTATGGTGCGTATATCGGCGAGGTTCTTGCGCCATTGCTGATAATTGTAGGCTATCAAGTGCGTATAGCTGCTGCCTTAGAGGCTTTTACAATGCTTGTGGCGATTTATGTTGCAACAGGCTTTGAGGTTTTTGCCCTTGATAATCACGGCGCGTGGGTAATTGAGCTGCATTTGCTCTATATGCTCCCTTGTATTGCCTTGATATTTATGGGTGGAGGTAGATATAGCGTGAGGTTTAAGAAATAAAAAATAGAAAACAAAAGGATTCCATAATGCCACCAAAAAATCCTGCAAGTGCAAAATTTGATTTTAAAAAGGTTTATAAAGACTGCTACGCGCCCAAACCTACACCCTTAAAGCTTTTTGTGCCAATGCTTTCTTTTATAAGTGTGCAAGGAGAAGGGAATCCAAATGAACCAAATGGCGCGTATCAAGCAGCTTTAAAAACTCTCTTTACCCTCTCCTACACGCTCAAAATGAGCAAAACCACAAAGGCTTTGAAAGACTATATAGAATATGTCGTGCCTCCGCTAGAAAGCTTGTGGTGGGGTAATGAGGACTTGAGCAATAAGGCAAATTTCAAATGGCAAGCGATGATTGCCCAGCCTGATTTTATCACGCAAGAACTCTTTGAATGGGCGTGTGAAGAGGTGCAGAGCAAAAAGGGCATAGACTGCTCCAAAGCGCGATTATTGCGCTTTGAAGAGGGGCTTTGCGTACAGATACTACATATCGGCTCGTATGATGAGGAGCCACAAAGTCTCGCAAAAATAGAGGAATTTATCGCACACAATGGTTTGAAAAACGACATCGGCAAAGATAATCTCACAAGGGCGCACCACGAAATCTATTTGAGTAATCCAAA
The DNA here is from genome assembly GCF_947367035.1 of uncultured Helicobacter sp. Taxonomy (GTDB): domain Bacteria; phylum Campylobacterota; class Campylobacteria; order Campylobacterales; family Helicobacteraceae; genus Helicobacter_D. Next base: position 59,941 of record NZ_CANBCA010000011.1, on the reverse strand, counting down.
CAAAACTCCCGTGCATAAACTTAAAACAATTTTACGCATTCCTGTGCGGGATGGGTGAGAAAACGCAAAGAGAAAGCACAAGGGGCGAAAGGCTGAAACTTGCTGTAAATTAGGTTTTTGGTTATAATATTAGATTTGGAAATTAATAGAAAAAAGAGAGGGAATGAAAGCAACAGAAAATAATTTTGGTTTTATGGAGCAAGAATCTTTGATTGAAATTCCATTTTTTCAAAGAGCGTATGTATGGGAAGAAGACCAGTGGAAACAACTTTTTGAAGACCTACAAGATAGTTATACAAATAACAGAGAACATTTTTTAGGCTCAATAGTTTTAAAACAACTTCCTACTAATGCAGGAGAGGGGACAAAAAGAAGCTTGATTGACGGACAACAAAGATTAACAACTTTCTCTATTCTCGTAAAATCTTTATATGATAAGTTAGATGAAGATGATAAACAAGACAATGTTAAGTATCTATTCAAAAAGCCAACCAAAGAAAAAAATCCAAAAATTCAACATTCTAAGGTTGATAAAACTTCTTTTAATCAAATTCTACAGGCTAAAGATTTTGTATCTTTGCAAAATATTGAAAGATACAAAGAAGGCAAAGATAAGGATAAAATCAAAAATAGATTAATTCGATGTTATGAGTATTTTACAAAGCGAATAGAGGAAATGAAAAATTATAAAGAATTTTTAGATTTTATTCTCAATTCAAAATTATGGGTTACCATTAATTTAGACACAAATGAAGACGAACAAAAAATCTTTGACTCTATTAACACTGCAGGTTTAAAACTCACTGCAACAGATATTATCAAAAATGCACTCTTCGCAAAAGCTATGGCATTAAAGACGAATTATGAAAAGCTTTATAAGGAGTATTGGGAAGATTTATTTGAAGCAAAAGAAAATAAGGATTTTGGGAAGAGGAAATTGCCACAGGAAGGCTTAAAAGGGTGCAAAGTGAGATTTTCTTACACTCTTTTGCGATTATCGGGGGATTCTTTGATGTTGAGAAAGACACTTTAGAAAACTTAAGTGATATTTATAAACAAAAAACAAGAGATTTTAGTGCGCAACAACTAGAATCTTTTTTAAAGAAAATCAAAGAATATGCTTTAATTTATCAAAATTTTCCATACATTACCAAAGATACTCCATTATGCTTTGAAAATGATGAGCAACGCTTGTTTCATATTTTAAAAGTTACAGATACAAATACAATAATGCCTTTAATTTTGGCTTTAAAATTCAACCTTAAAAACAATTCTGATATTATGAAAAAGTGCTTAAATTTACTAGAAGTTTTTATCCTTACGCGTTGGTTATGTTTTAAAAGCACAAAAGATTACAATAAACTCTTTGCAAATATGACAAAAAAGCTTAACAAGACCAACCCCCTAGAATTTTTGAAAAATAATTTGAAAGATATTCCAAAGAGATATGAAATTGAGGATTGCTTAATATCCAAAGATGACTATCTTGCGAATAAAAAAGCTGCGTTAATCCTTTTTTGGATAGAACTTTATAGACGCCATACAAATAAAAAGACACAAGATAGTATAGAGCTTTCTTATAAATGGACATTGGAACATCTTATGCCACAATCGTGGGAAGAAAATTGGAAAAGTATTGCAAAAGATGAATTACACGCAGAGGATTTAATCTATCAAATAGGCAATATGACGCTTTTAAAAAGCTCTCTTAATAGTGCAATAAAAAATGCTTCTTGGAAAATCAAGCTTAATGGCGATGGAAGTCGTAAAAATTCCATTAAAAGCTGTGCGGATTTGCTTATTACTAGAGAGCTATGCGATAAAACAATATGGAACGAAGATACCATAAGGGATAGGACACAGAAATTTTTCAAAATTTGGAATGTTGATATTTTCACTAAATAATTAAAATAAGGAGCTCCAATGCGCTACTTCATCGGCATAGCATCAAAAAATCATATTCAAATAGGACAAGCAGGGGGATTTTGCCAACTCTGCCACGGCAAAGCCGCACCGCTTAAACGAATGAAGCAAAATGATAAAATCATCTATTATAGCCCAAAGCTTACTATGGAATCTAAAGAGCCTTATCAAGCATTCACCGCACTAGGTGAAATCGCAGATGAAAATGTGTATCAAGTGGAGATGTTTAAGGGATTTTTCCCTTTTAGGCGCAATGTGCTATGGAGTGAAATTAAGCGAGAATGCCCTTTAAGCGTGGCAAAGACACACCAAGAATGGAAAGCCTACGCAAGCAAACTGCGTTTTGGGCATTTTGAAGTCTCCAAAGAGTTTTTTAACTTCCTCGCAGAGTATATGACACAGGATTCTTAATGCAAAATACAATCTGCCAAAGCTGCGGTTGCTATTACAAAAGCAAAAATGATTAATCCTTAAGGAGAGTTGAGCCTTTTTATTGGAGAGTGCATTCTATTTAAGGTAAAATTGTGCCAAAAAAATTGGTAAAATATTACCAAAAGAATCCCACAACAAAGAGGCTCTTATGACGCACAAAACTTTGGCGCAAACACTTTTTAAATCTGCCGATAAACTCCGCAAAAACATTGACGCCGCCGAGTATAAGCATATCGTTTTGGGCTTAGTTTTCTTAAAATACATCTCCGATAGCTTTCAAGCTACTTTTGAAAGAGTGCAAAGTGAAGGCGGAGATACGGAGGATAAAGACGAATACCTTGCCTACAATGCGTTTTTCGTGCCAACAAAGGCGCGGTGGGGCTACATTATGGAAAACGCCAAACAAAGCAATATCGGCAGCCTTTTAGATAATGCAATGCAAACCATAGAGCAAGAAAACCCAAGCCTCAAAGGCGTTTTGCCCAAAGTCTATGCCAAAGAAAATCTAGATTCTATTTGCTTAGGCGGGCTGATTGACTTACTCTCTAATCTCTCTTTACAAGGAGATTCAACCCAAAGTAGCGATATTTTGGGACATATTTTTGAATATTTCTTAGGCGAGTTTGCGCTAAGTGAAGGCAAAAAGGGCGGGCAGTTTTACACACCAAAAAGCGTTGTAGAGCTTCTTATTGCAATGCTAGAGCCTTACAAAGGACGCGTATTTGACCCCTGTTGTGGCAGTGGGGGAATGTTTGTGCAAAGCGAACTTTTCGTGCAAAGCCATCAAGGTAGCATTGATGATATTTCTATTTATGGACAAGAGAGCAACCAAACGACTTGGCGACTAGCGAAGATGAATCTTGCCATAAGACAAATTGACTCCTCACAAGTTAAATGGAATAGCGAGGGTAGCTTCTTAAATGACGCACATAAGGACTTAAAAGCGGATTTTGTCATCGCCAACCCGCCCTTTAACGATTCGGATTATAGCGGCGAACTCTTAAAGCTTGATGGACGTTGGAAGTTTGGCACTCCCCCTACTACAAACGCAAACTATGCGTGGATTCAGCACTTCCTCTATCATCTTGCCCCTAAAGGCGTGGCGGGATTTGTCCTTGCCAAAGGTAGCCTTACAAGCAACACGGCGACAGAGGGCGAGATACGCAAAAACTTGATAGAATCTAATCTCATTGATTGTATTGTCAATCTCCCCGCTAAGCTTTTCTTAAACACGCAAATCCCCGCAAGTCTCTGGTTTATCCGCCGCTCCAAAACAAATAAAGAAATCCTTTTCATAGACGCAAGAAATTGTGGCGAGTTGATTAATCGTAAAAATCGTATTCTCACGCAAGAGGATATTCAAAGGATAAGCCAAACTTACCACGCGTGGCAGAAAGCACAAAATCCACGAGGCACAGATTTTGCAGATTCTAAAGATTCAAAGGCGCAAAATCTAACAAATACAGATTCTCAAAATTTAGAATCCACCCCACCTTATACCGACATCAAGGGCTTTTGCAAATCCGCTTCCCTACAAGAAGTCGCCGCGCTTGGCTACACTTTGACACCGGGCAGATTTGTAGGCTTGGAAGAAAGTGAGGAAGATTTTGACTTTGAGACAGAATTTACACGCTTAAAAGAGGAGTTGCAATCCCAAATGCAAGAGGAAGAGGCATTAAATAAAAGGATTCTAGCCAACCTTGCGTTAATAGAAAAATGAAAGATATATGCAAAGCGTAAAGCACCGCCGTGAATGAGCAAGGATTATAGCATTAATACCTTAAGAACATATAAAACACACAAAGGCAGAAAATGAATAAAAATATTACAGCCAAAAGGGCGGCAATGGGCACAACAACGCACAATCACAAAGAACACACGACTGCAAACGCGCCATTTCATTCTGCTTTCTTTGAATCCCTCCATAAAGAGCAATGGAAAGAGGTTAGGTTGGGGGAGATGATAAAAACAAATTGCAAAAGTATTGATAAAAATTATCCATACAATATAGTTCAATATCTTGATACAGGCTCAATTACAGATAACAGAATAGAATCTCTCCAAACTTTTGATTTAAAGGATTTGCCAAGTAGAGCCAAAAGGCTTGTTCAAGATAATGATATTATTTATTCACTTGTTCGTCCCATTCAAAGACACTTTGGCTTTATAAAAAACCCGAGTAAAAATTTAGTTGTTTCAACAGGTTTTTGCACAATTACAACTCATCAAAATATTTTAGATTCTAAATTTTTATACTATTTTTTGACGCTTAACAAAACAATAGAATTTTTAGATTTAATAGCCGAAGCCTCAACAAGTGCTTATCCAGCCATTAAGCCATCTGATATAGAAAATCTTACAATCCCCTTACCGCCCCTTGAGACACAGCAGAGAATCGCGGAGATTCTAAGTAGTTTGGACGATAAGATAGACTTACTCCACCGCCAAAACAAAACTCTAGAATCCTTAAGCCTAACTCTCTTCCGCCATACCTTTATAGACAATCCTAAACGCAACGAGTGGGAGGAAGTAACTTTAAATGATATTTGCCTAAAAATAGCTTCAGGAGGAACGCCATCTACAAGAATAAAGGAATATTATTCTGGCAAAATTAATTGGTATTCTACAAAGGAGCTTGACGATAATTTTCTATTTGATAGTATTCAAACAATTACAGAAGATGGACTTGAAAATTCATCGGCAAAACTTTTTCCTAAGGATACTATTATCATAGCAATATATGCAGCACCCACCGTTGGGAGACTTGGAATTTTAACTCAAGATTCTGCGTTTAATCAAGCGGCTTGTGGATTAATAATAGATGAGACAAAGTGTAGCAAAGAATTTGTTTTTTGCTTTTTAAAAAATGAAAGAGAGAATTTAAATTTATTGGCTTCGGGTTCAGCGCAACAAAATCTTAATGTAGAGAAAATAAAAAGATATACTTTGCTTTTACCCGATAAAACAACATTGAATGATTTTCAGATTCAAGCTAAAGGATTTTTTGATAAAATCTACAATAACTCTAAGCAGATTCAAAAGCTAGAATCTTTGCGTGATATAATGCTACCAAAATTACTAAGCGGTGAAATGGAGGTGTGAGAGTATGCATTTTTTATATAGATAAACAGCACTTATTCCTAACATTATAAGTAAAATTATAATGTTAAAATAAAAAATTGGTCTTTTAAAAAAAGAAATTTCCTCTTTTTGTTTTAGAGCAATTTTTGATAAGAAATCAAATAAATAATAAAGAATATTTCCAATAAATAAAGCGATGAAGCTTATCACAAAAATAAGCCTGTAAATACTTGCTTGGTGAATATGGGCAAGCACAGAGGTAGAAAAAGTTAAACCGCCCACAAAAGCCAAAACGATAGAAGCAAAAATCCCTAATATTACAATATATTGTGTTTGTTGTTTCTCAAGATTTTCTTTAATTTCTTTTTCTTTTTGTTTAATGTCTTTCATTTTTTCATCATAATCTTTTATTTTCTCGCCAACTCTGTTAAAATTGTCTTTTAAACTTCTTAATCTTACACATTCAAGATTTGTATGCACAAAAAGTTTTTCTATTTTCTTAAGTATCTCTTTATCCATATCTTTATTTTGGCTAGCCATTTCATAAATAAAACGCATATTTTGGGAAACATTCATTAATGAATCTTTTTCGCCTGCATTATCATTGGGTAAATTTGGATTATTAGATAAAATAGCTGCTGTAATCTCATCATATCTATGTCTATAATCTTTATCTTCATATATGTCTTTTAATTCCTTTAATCTTTCTTGAAGTTCTTGTTCATCTTTAATTTCTTTAGAACATAAAGAAATAACTATTTCTTTTAACGTTTTATCTTTATTGTTTTCAAATTCCATATTTTAAAGCTTCTTCTCTGATGAGCTCTTTGCCAATAATAGCTAAACCCTTATCTATTGTTTTTTTCCAAGCTCCATCTTCTCTATGGCTTTCAGCTACCATATCCCAAGAGTATTTTTTATTACAACGAATAATACTTGAATTTATAATTTTTATTTCATCCGCACAAATATTATTTAAATCAATCCCATCATCTGTCGCGTCAATAGAACACGCACCATAATTTCGGTATTTCCAATAAACTTCAGGAACAACAGGACCATATTGCCAAGCTTCAAAATCATCATCTACTAAATGTTTTTTTGTATTTTTACAATAATCTAACTCTACAAAATACATTGTTTTTTGCAATTCTAAATTACTCAAGCCTTTTTTGGAAGTATTGATAATGTATTTTGCTAAATCTAAAGCTCGCATATTAATTCCCTCTATTTCATTAAATTTTAGCATTATAACAAAGTAATGCAAAATTAACACAAAAGGATTTTACCAAAAATATTCTAAATAGTTTTTATTTCAATACTTGTTCCTTAATTTTCACCCAACTTTTGCTATAATATCCCGCAAAATGTGGAATCCTAAAGGCAGATACAACAAGGGAAGGAGCAAGAATGACCTTAATTATTACAAACGCAAATAAACAATTTGCAAAAGCGGTAAAGAGTATGGCAAAGGCGTGTGATTCCAAGATAAAAATCATAGAACAAAACGAAACTTCCTTAGAAAAGCAGCCAAGTGATGAGCTTTTGGAAGCTATTAGAGAAGTGCGAAATGGGGAAGTAGAGCGATATGAAAGCTTTGAGGATTTCAAAAAGGCAATATTAAATGAAGTATCCTAAGGAAAAACAATGCAAGAACCTCAAAAGCTTGATGAAAACGCCATAGAATCCTTGCTCCTGCAAGGTTTAGAAAACGCAGGATACACTTACAAAAGCGGCAAAGAGCTAGAGCGCAACAGCAAGGAGTGGATACTTGAGGGCGAATTTAAAGAGGCAGTGCGGAGGATTAACTTTGTGAATTCCAAACCTTGCAATCTTAACCTAAGTTATGAAATCCAAGAGCAGCTTATAAGCGAGGCATTGGCTAGACTCAAAGCCCTTGAAAATGAGGAGCTTTTAGAAGCAAATGCGAAATGCCACGCTTATCTTACGCAGGGTATCCCGCTTGAAGTGCTACTTGATGGTGAAATGCGAGGCATTCTCTTGCAAGTGCTAGATTTTGAAAACCCGCAAAACAATCACTTTTTGTGCGCTAATCAACTCCATTTTGAATCTAAAATGCCCAAACGCCCTGATGTTGTGCTCTTTGTCAATGGCTTACCCTTAGTGGTGTGTGAGCTTAAAAATCCTCTAAATCCAAATGCTACCTTGCAAAACGCCTATTATCAGATTCAAACTTACAAGGCGCAGATTCCTATGCTTTTTATCTCCAATGCGCTATGTATGGTAAGCGATGGGCTAAATAGCAAGGTGGGGAGCTTGAGTGCGGACTTCACACGCTTTATGGTATGGAACAACGAGGATAAAACCGATACGCAAATGCCCCAAATACCTGATGTATTAAAGCCTCACAATCTTTTGGAATTTACGCGCTTTTTTATCCTCTTTGAAAAAGAGACTTTTTATGATAAAGCAGGCTTATCCACGACAAAAATCAACAAAAAAATCGCTGCTTATCATCAATACTATGCGGTGCAAAAGGCAATAGAATCTGCTAAAAGTGCGATGTGTGGGGATAAGAGAGGCGGGGTGCTCTGGCACACGCAAGGGAGTGGCAAAAGTCTCACAATGGTGTTTTTTAGCGCAAAGGCGATTATAAGCTTTGCTAATCCCACGCTTTTAATCATCACCGATAGAAATGACCTTGATGAGCAGCTTTTTGGCACTTTTGCTAAGGCAAAGGAGCTTTTACGCACAGAGCCAATCCTTGCAACGAGCACACAGGACTTAAAGGCAAAGCTCAAAAGGGCAAGTGGAGGCATTGTCTTTAGCACGATTCAAAAGTTTAGAAGCGAGAAAGAAAGCTTTGAATGCCTAAGCAAGAGGGAAAATATCCTCGTGCTGTGCGATGAAGCCCACAGAAGCCAATATGGCTTTGAAGCGCGACTTGATGAGGAGGCGCAACTCCGCTATGGCTATGCAAAATATTTGCGAGACGCGCTGCCAAATGCCACTTATCTAGGTTTTAGTGGCACGCCGATAGAAAAGGCGGACGCGGACACAAGGCGCGTTTTTGGAGAATACATTGATATTTATGATATTGCAAGAGCGGTAGAGGATAAGGCGACTTTGCCAATTTATTATGAAAGCCGATTAGTTAAAATTGCTTTAAGCGCAGAGGGGCAAGAGATTTTAAGCGCGCTAGATTCTAAACTAAGCAAAAGTGAGGAGCAAGAGAAAATCAACGCCAAAGCCACAAGGTTATGCGAGATTGTCGGGGCAAAGGAGAGGTTGCAGACTATCGCAAAGGATATTTTAGAGCATTTTACGCAGCGGCAGGAGATTTTGCAAGGCAAAGCGATGATTGTTTGTATGAGCCGAGAAATTGCGGTGTCTTTATATGAGCAAATCGTGCATTTAAATCCCTCGTGGCATAATGAGGATTCCACAAAGGGCAAAATCAAAGTGATTATCACCGCAAAGAGCGATGATGGAGAAAAGATAAGCCAACACCACACGAGCAAGGCGCAAAGAAGCGAAATTGCTAAAAGACTTAAAAGCGTTGATGATGAGCTACAAATGGTTATCGTGTGCGATATGTGGCTTACTGGCTTTGATGTGCCACCGCTGCATACGCTTTATATGGATAAATTCCTAAGCGGACATAACCTTATGCAAGCCATTGCGAGAGTAAATCGCGTATATAAGGACAAACCCGCGGGGCTAGTCGTGGATTATCTAGGCATTGCCAATGAGCTAAAAAATGCACTAGAGTTTTATACGCAAAGCGGAGGTAAAGGCGCGTTTATACAAGACAAGACAAAAATCATAGAAAAAATGCAAGAAAACTATGAAATTACCGCCCAAATGCTGCAAGGAATGAATTATTTGCAGTATTTTAGGCTTAAAGCACAGGATAAACTTGCATTTATCGCCCAAGTTTTAGAAACTATCCTAGCCCAAGAAAATGGCAAAAAGCGGTTTTTGGATAATGCAACGAGGCTTTTAAAATCCTATGTAATGGCTCTACCTTGCGAGGAAGCGGAGAAAATCGCAAAAGATGTGGCGTTTTTTGACCTCATCAAAAGAACTTTGAAAAAATACGAAAGAGAGGAGGAGGGAAAATCTCTCGTGCCGCAAAGCGCAATTAAACAAATCATTAATGACGCGATTGTGAGTGAGGGGGTAGTGAAACTTTTAGATAGCGCAGGGATTAAAAAGCCCAATCTCTCTATTCTTTCAGAGGAATTTTTAAGCGAGCTTGCCTCTCATAAACACAAAAACCTTGCCTTGCAGACTTTGCAAAAGCTTTTAAACGATGAACTAAGTGCGCGCCTTCACTCTGCACTCTCTGCAAAAAGCTTGATAGAGCGACTGCAAAAGACAATGCAAAAATATCAAAACAACCTCCTTAGTGTAGCAGAAGCCATAGAGGAGTTGATTGCCCTAAGCAAAGAACTTATTGCGAGTGATACGCAGAGGCAGGATTTGGGATTAAAAGACTATGAATATGCCTTTTATGAAGCAATTGCCAAAAATGAAAATGCAAAAGAAGTGATGAGTAAAAATGAGCTAAAAGAACTTGCCATAGCGATTTTTCAAACTCTCAAACAAAATGTTAGCTTAGATTGGCAGCATAAAGAATCTGTGCGAGCAAAGCTTCGTGTGGCAGTTAAAAGGGTGTTGCAAAAATATGGCTATCCACCGGATATGCAAAAACTCGCAACAGATAGAATCATAGCTCAAGCCGAACTTGTGGCGAGTAATCTTGTGTGAAGCAAGGAGAATAAAATGTATAAAATGGGGACAAAGAAAAAAGTAGGCTTTGCATTATTGGCAATAATGGTCTTTAATTTATCTAGTAGTTACGCAGATTCTCAACACAAATATTTTCCAAAGACTAGAGAGGAATTAAAGGCTTTTGTCCAAGATGAAAGTATTAATCTAGGAGAAATTGATACTTCTGCCATTACTGATATGGCAAAACTTTTTGAAGGAAGCACAAGGCAAGATTTCAGCGGGATAGAATCATGGGATACTAGTAAGGTAAAATATATGGAATATATGTTCTCTAAGGCAAAGAGCTTTAATCAAAATATAAATGCTTGGGACGTATCCAAAGTAAAAGATATGCATAGTATGTTTGCTGTAGCAGAATCTTTCAATCAGCCTTTGGATAAGTGGAATACAAGTAGCGTGAAATATATGAAAGAGATGTTTTATGGGGCAAAATCATTCAATCAGTCTTTGGATAGTTGGAATGTCAAGAACGTTTTGGATATGCGTGATATATTTGGAAGTTCTCCATTACAAAACAATCCGCCAAAATGGTATAAAGAATAGATTCTAAAGAAAAAAGAGGGATTCTTAATGCAAAACACAATCTGCCAAAACTGCGGTATGCCTATCACTTCAAAGGAGCAATTCAAAACGCACTGCACTAAAATTTTCCCAACACTAAAAAGGTGGCAAACGTCTTAAATCAAGCTCTTCTATGGCTTGCAAAGCCTGTTGATGAAAAGGGGTTAAATGATTATTTATCCCATAATACGCCCAAGCACCTTTGCGATTTACATATAAAAAGCCTGAATCTTTTAATATTTTCAAATGCCTTGATAAGCGTGATTGCTTCATATCTAGCATATTTTGCAAATCACATACGCAAGTCTCACCATTTACAGATAAAAAATTCAAAATTAATATTCTCGTCTCATCATTGAGCGCACCCACAATGTTTAAAAAACTATCAACCTTATTCATCTTATGCCTCACTATAAAAAATAAATAATCATACCAAATCCTATGGCAATACATAAAACCAACCCAACAAACAATGCTAAAAAATTTAACTTAAATATGCTTTTTAATAATATGAGTTCAGGCAAAGAGCAACCAGCGCCAGCGATTAAAAAACTCATTATTACACCCTCATTGACGCCAACTCCAAGTAATGCGACACCAATAGGTATAATTGCCTCCACCCTAACATAAAGCAAGATGCCAATAAATGCAGCAAAAATCACATTTAAAATCCCAAACCCACCAAGATAATTTTGTAAAAAATCCTGTGGCACAAAACCATGTATAAAAGCTCCTATACCCATACCTATGGCAATATATGGAACAAGTTTTTTATAGTCCTTTAAACTTTGAAAAAATAAATTTTTTATAGAATCTTTATTTTTAGATTTTGTGCAACAAGACATATTCTTATTCATTTGAGTATCACAACAAGAGCTAGATTTTTGCAGGACAGAAGTAGAAAAAGATGTAAAATTAATAGGTTTCTTAGCTCTAAGGTGGTCATTATTATTCGTGCTTTTAAAATTTTCTTGTAGAAATTTTTGAGTATCAAGTTTTTGTATCATAGTGGATAAAACAAAAATAGCAACAAACAAAAAAGCTACATAAATCAATGTGATTTTCAGTCCAAAAGCCACAAACAACATTCCCACAATTATAGGATTAACAAGCGGAGAGGTAAGCAAATAGGCGATACATACACCAAAAACTACATTTGCTTTAAGCAATGCACGAAACAAGGGAATAGTAGAACAAGAACAAAAGGGCGTAAGAGAGCCCAAAAGAATAGCTTTTATATAACTAAGATAAGTAAGATAAGAATCTTTGCCTAAATGCTTTTCAAAGGTGCTTTTGTATCTATTGTTTAAAAAAGCAATCAAAACAGATACGATGACAAAAAGGAATGATAACTCAACGAAATAAATGGCAAAAAATTTGAAAAATTCTAGTAATTGACTTTCCATAAAAAATACTACCTTATTATTATATTGATATATGTTGATATTATAATATATAAATCTTAATAAACACTGAACAGATTTATTATAAGCATTTCTAGTGAGAAATAGGGCGAGAAACTTCAAAGCAGCTTGCACCTTTAAATCATCAAATTATTAGGGTAAAATGCAAAGCAAAATTTAAGCCTTTAAAAAGGAGAATCCACAATGCGCACGCAAAAAGAAATTTTCGCCCTTATTTTAGATTTTGCCAAACGCACAGATTCTATCCGCGCGGTTACATTAGAGGGTTCAAGGGCAAATCCCAACATCAAGCAAGATAAATTTTGCGATTATGATATTTCTTTTTTCTTAAACGCTAAAAACTTAGAATCCTTTAAAAACGATGAGGAATGGCTTAAAATCTTTGGCAATATTTTAATGCTCCAAAAGCCCGAATCTATGGAACTTTACCCGCCTGATTTAAGGGAGGGCTGGTTTAGCTTTTTAGTGCTTTTTGATGATGGAGTACGCATAGATTTGAGCCTTATTCCCCTTGCGGACATAGAATGGTATAGGGACAATGAGCGGCTAATGCGCGTTTTGCTTGATAAGGATAATCAATTTATGCCTATCAATGAGCCAAGCGATAGTGCGTTTTTTATCAAGCCTCTAACCAAACAGAGCTTTTTGGACTGCTGCAATGAATTGTATTGGCGCTATGTTTGCATACACAAGGACATTTTAAGAGGCGAATTGCTCCTTGCAAACGCGCATTTAGCGATGATGAGAGAGGGGCTTTTGATTTTGCTTTCTTGGCGTGTGGCATTAAGACAAAATAATTTTGCTTTTTCTCTAGGCAAGGAATATAAGTTTTTACCCCATTTTTTAGAGCCTAAAGAGTGCAAAAGTCTCTATAAGTGCTATAAACTAGGGGATTTAAAACAAGCGCGAAAAACGCTTAAAATAATGGAGAAATTCTTTGCCAAAAATGCGCGGGAGCTTATAAAAGTGCATTTTAACGATTTGCACACTCTGCCTTATGCAAAAAAAGCAAAGCAATATGTGAGGATTCTAAAAATATAAATAATATAAAGCAAACCAAAAGATGAGTTTGAAAAAGATTTTGATACGCACGATAAAATAAAGAAAAAGTTAAATAAATCTCAATTAAAATATAATACAAAATAATATGCCATATAAGGAATCCAAAATGACACAAGAATATAAAACAAAAGGTTATTTTAGCTATCTGCCCATAAGCTTTTTTGGTGCGTGTATGGGGCTTAGTGCAATCAGCGTGGCGTGGGATAAAATGATGCGCTTAATCCAAAACCTCACCATAAATACAGAAAATGTCCTTGCCCCAACCCATAACACAAACTTCTTGCCTTCAACTCTCCTTGCTAATTTTAGCTTTGCTCTTTCTGTCTCTTTTGCACTCCTTGCCCTCATTGCGTTTATAGGGCTAGTAAGTGCCTATGCTGTGAAGATTCTAAGCAGCTTTGAGAGTGTCAAGCTTGAGTTTGTCTCGCCTCTGACGCGTCCATTTTTTGGCACATTTTTTATCTCTTTACTGCTTTTGCCCTTTGCACTCCATAGACTTGGACTTCCTGAATCCTTAAGCCTTGCGGTGTGGGTTGTAGGAGCAGTTTTAATGTTTATCTTTAGTGTGCATATCGTGCAATTTTGGATTTGCAACAAGCTTGAGCTTTCCCATATTACCCCTGCGTGGATTATCCCTGTCGTAGGTTTGCTAGACTTGCCCTTAGCCTTGCCTTTGTTTGTGGATAAAGTATGGGTGCAGGATTTTAGCTTTATTATTGCTGGATTTTGTGTGGGTGTTGGATTCTTTTGGAGTATCGTGCTGTGTGCGCTTATTTTTGCACGTATCGTGTTTTTTGAAAAACTCCCTGAAAAGCTAATGCCCACCCTTGTGATACTTCTAGCTCCATTTGGTGCAGGAGTAAGTGCCTATGCCGTGCTCATTCAAGACTTTAGCTTCCTTAGTAGCGTGGATACTCTAAGCTACGCACTGCTTTTCATTGGATTATTTTTGCTTTTTGCTCTATTGCCTCAAGTCTTTCAAATCGGCAAATGCTGTCCATTCAGAATCTCGTGGTGGGCGATTAGTTTCCCTTTAGCTGCAATGTGTATTGCAAGTCTTAAAATTACGCAATCTCTTACCTTATCACGCTTGAAATCTCAATTTGATGAATCTTATGCCTTTGTAAGCAATGACGAAATGTTCTTTGTTGCACTCTCTAGTATACTCTTAATTGCTGTAACACTTACTTTTATATGGCTACTTGTGCGCACATTGAGCGGGATTATCAAAGGTGAGCTAAAAAATCTTGCCTAAACTTTAAAGCTTAGAATTTATCATTGAAGTTTTCAGAAAATTCTGCCGAGAGTGAGAAATTGTGCTTTGCAATGGACGGGAGAAAAGGAAATGATAATTTTATGTTATAATCTAAAGCTAAAGACCTCTTAAGGAAAGCAATGCGGCGCAAAGATTTTGATTGTAAAGATTCTAAGTTGATTGCGGAATTTTTAAACCAAATAGAGTTTGGCACACTCGTAATACCTGATAGTATCCCTTATGCTGTGCCACTTAGCTTTTGCTATGAGGATTCTAAAATTTATCTGCACGGAGCAAAGGCTGGACGCAAATACGCACTTTTAAAGCAAAATCCCAAAGTTGCCTTTAGCGCAGCAAAGCCTTATGCTTATATCCCCTCATACTTTTTACATCACACGATGATTCCCACGCAATTTTTCTTTTCTATCTTTTTAGAAGGACAATTTTGCGTGGTAGAAGACTTGGCAGAGAAAAAGCATATTTTAACGCGCCTTGTTCAAAAATATGAGCCAAATAATCAAACAATGGATATGGAGAAAGGGCAATTTATCGGTCAAGAAAAAGGTGTATTTGTAGGAAAAATCCTTGTGGAATCTTTAACTGCAAAAGCGAAATTTGGACAGAATCTTAAGCAAGAGGATTGGGAAGAAATTGTGCAGGATTTAAGCAATCGCGGAGATAGACTAGATACACAAACGATAGAGCAAATGAAGAAATTTTTACCTCAAAGGCTTATTAATCCCTAAGCTTTGCCTGATGCCAAAATCCTTTGTCGTGCAGAGTTTGACAATTAAATCCGCAATGCTTTTGCGAGAGATTTTCCCACTTGGATTTTTAAAGGCTTCGCCCTTTTGCGTCAGCTCATAGTCTATCTCATCGGCGTTACTAAACCACTGCGCTCGGATAATCGTGTAATCAAGCGGGGAAGATTCTATAATCTTTACTTCCTCTCTGTGCGGCGCGATATAGTTTGCAATGCACCTTAGCTCACTCTCTGGAATCTCTTGGTATTGCCCATTATACACGCCAAAGGAAGTTATCCACACAAGCCTTTTAAGCCCCACTTGCTGCATAGAATCTATAATTACTCTTGCCATTTGCGGCGTGTCTGTGCCATAAAGATTCGCATAGACGACATTGACATCACTCATTGCCTTTTTGAGCGCATTTTCATCAAGTGCATTACCCTCCACTACTTCCACACGCGCACTTTTGAGGTGGGAAAGTCGCTTTGAGTTTCGTAAATAAAGTTTCAAATCTACATTGGTATTTTGTAAAAACATCGTAGTAGCTACCCTTGCGACACTCCCATTCGCACCGATAATCAGCACTTTGAGCCTTTCATCTTTGCCTTGTGTGCTTTGGGATTTCACATTTTGTGCGAAAAGTGGATAAGACACATAAGCCGTGAATGCCACTGCTCCTGCAAGTTGTGCTAGATTCTTTAAAAAGTCTCTACGATTTGTCATTATTGCTCCTTTGTTAGAATCTAAAACGCGTAACCTTGCGCTTACTAAAGTTCTATTTGCCAAAAACCTTTTTCAAATGCGCCTCATAGTCTTTGATATATTGTTCCACTTGCGGATTTTTGACGACATCATTACAGATAAAGCTCGGCAAAGCCTGCATTCCCATAAACTCGTGTGCTTTGTGTAAATGCAAATACACGCCATCTACGCCAACGCCCTCAAAAAATCCATTAGGCTCTGTGAAAGCCTCAATCGGAGCATTCCAAGTGAGAGAAAACATATATTTTTTGTCTTTCAAAAGTCCGCCTGTGCCATAGCCTTGAGTTGGATTATTACTATGCCGCCCATCACTTGTAAAAAACTTCCCAGCCCCAGCAATACCTATCTCATCAATATATTTTTTCACAATCCACGGCTCACCCATCCACCAACCGGGCATTTGATAGATGATTGCATCACTTTGAAGCCATTTTTGCACCTCTACTTGCTCCTCATAACCCTTATCAATATGCGTTTGCAAAATCTCAAAGCCAAGATTCTCTAAAGTCTGCTTTGCGACATCGTGCAAAGTTTGGCTAAGCCTCCCACCAGAGCCTCCAAAGACTTTGCCACCATTTAAAAGTAAAATTTTTTTCATTTGTTCTCCTTAAAATAGATTTTGAAATTATAAAGCCTGATACTAAGTGTTTGTCAAGGGATTTTGCTTAATTCCCATTGCTTATTTATTTCACTTCCCACCAAACACAGGAAAATATGAATGCTCACCATAATCCTTAAAGGTAAGCTTTTTAAGCGTTTGCAAATCTGCCTTTGAGAATGTGAAATCCACCTGCGCATTCTCTGCTATATATTTGGGAGTTTTGCTCTTTGGCAAAGAAACAAGTCCTAACTCTAAAGTATAGCGGATACAAATTTGCGCGGGGCTGACATTGTATTTTTTTGCTAACTCTATCACGCGAGGGTCTTTCAAAAGCTCTCCGTGCGCAATAGGCGAATACGCTTCTGCGAGGATATTTTGCTTTTTGCAATAATCCAACAATGTAAAAGGCGTGTTGCCAATATGGCATAGAATCTGATTTGCTGCGGGTTTAGTTTTGCAGTTTTTGAGGATATTTTCTAAATCTTTTTGCAAAAAGTTACTTACACCAATAGAACGCACCTTACCTGCCTTTTGCGCGTCTTCTAGTGCGTTATGGACTTCTACATTTTCTTTAAAATAATCGCCCTTTCTAAAGCTATTCCAAGGCTGTGGGCTGTGGATAAGCATTAAATCAATGAAATCTAGCTTCATCGTTTTTAAAGAAGTATCTATGGAAGCACTCGCGCTTTTATAATCTTTATATTCTGCACGAATCTTGCTTGTGATAAAAAGTTCCTCTCGCTTGATTTTGCTTTTTCTCACCGCCTCGCCCACACCTCTTTCATTGCCATAGGCTTGTGCAGTGTCAATGTGGCGATAACCCACCTTAAAAGCCTCTCGCACCGCCGCTTCTACCACATTATCATCAATACGCCAAGTCCCAAGCCCAAGTTTTGGAATCTTATTGCCATTATTGAGCGTGAAAAATTCATTTAAAATTGCTTGAGTTTTATTGTTTTTAGTCAAATTTTGCGCTCCTTGTAAAAGATTTGGTATGAATGTCGCACTTACACCTGCTATGCTTAGCATTGCGGAAGTTTTCAGAAAATCTCGCCGAGAGTGAGAAATTGTATTTTGCATTTTTACTCCTTGTCAAATGGATAAAATCTAAAAATAGATTTTGAAATTATACAGCCTGATACTAAGTGTTTGTCAAGTGAAACTAATGAGAGGGTGAAAAAAATTTAATGAAAATTCCCTAAGTGATAACACAAATAAACTCTAAATCTTTACTAGATTTTGATTTGCTTTGTGCAACATTTCATCATCAGCCATTTAGCATTTGTGGTAAGAAAATAGAATTTGAAGATGCTGGAGGAACATTGTTTTTTGATATTTGGTATATGAGATTTAACCATAAGATAGAGCATAATTTTAATGATACTTTTTGCTATTTCTTAAGTTTTTTGTGATAGAATCCAAAAAAATTAAAATACAAGGTGAATTTATGCAAAAAGAGTTTCTTTTCACTTCTGAATCTGTAACCGAGGGACACCCAGATAAAATGGCAGACCAAATCAGTGATGCAATTTTAGATTACATTATAGAACGGGATAAAAAGGCTAGAGTAGCGTGTGAAACCTTACTTTCTAATGGTTATTGTGTTATTGCAGGCGAACTAAAAACAACAGCTTATGCACCAATGCAAGACATTGCTAGACGTGTGATACGTGAGATTGGCTACATTGATGCGAGATACGGTTTTGATTATCATAGCGCAGGTGTGCTAAATGGTGTAGGGGAACAAAGCCCAGACATCAATCAAGGTGTAGATAGAGAAGATGGGGAAATTGGCGCAGGTGACCAAGGGTTAATGTTTGGCTATGCGTGCAGGGAAACAGATGTGCTAATGCCCTTACCAATTTATCTGTCTCATAGAATCACAGAGGGGTTAGCAAAAGCTAGAAAAGATGGCACTTTACCCTTTTTGCGTCCTGATGGAAAATCACAAGTAACAATTAAATACGCAAATGGTGTGCCTGTGGGAATTGATACGATTGTAGTTTCCACCCAACATAGCCCAGAAACTTCACAAGACACTTTAAGAAGTGCAGTAATTGAAGAGGTTGTTAAAAAGGTATTACCGAAAGAATTTGAAAGCAATAATATCCGCTACTTTGTGAATCCTACGGGTAAATTTGTCATCGGCGGACCACAAGGCGATGCAGGTTTAACAGGACGCAAAATCATTGTGGATACTTATGGTGGGAGTTGCCCACACGGAGGAGGTGCATTTAGTGGAAAAGACCCAAGCAAGGTGGATAGAAGTGGAGCGTATGCAATGCGCTATGTAGCTAAAAACCTCGTGGCAAGTGGTATTTGTGATAGAGCTACGATTCAAATTGCTTATGCAATTGGCGTAGTTGAACCCGTTTCTATTCTAGTCAATACACACGGCACAGGCAAATTTGAAGATTCTAAAATTGAAGAATGCGTAAAAAAACTTTTTCGTTTAACTCCACGTGGAATTATAGAATCACTAGATTTGTTGCGTCCGATTTACCAAAAAACCGCAAGTTATGGGCATTTTGGTAGAGAGTTACCAGAGTTTAGCTGGGAAAAAACCGATAAAGTAGAGGTAATCAAAGATTATTTCAACCTCAAATAATCTTTGGGGTTCTGCATTTATCACACAGACAAATTCTCATTAACTTTCTAATCATCGAGCGCATATTAAGTGTCTATTTCTCTTTTCGCTTTTTAATATGCTTGACTATGACAAAACCAAGCCACATCAGAGAGCATACAACAAAAATGCTAACCCAAGTTTCTACCAAACCTACTGGCTGTGTTAAATCAAAAAACGTTGGCATACTCTAGCCTTAGTTGGAATAAAACTAACATTATAGCAAAAACTTTAAGATTCTTGCTTGTTTGGCAACTTGTAAAATTAATGTGCTTCTAATACTTCTGTGCAACGCACACAAGATTCATCTGCTGCTTTGGAGATAAACTGCCAACAACGAGGGCATTTATGTCCTTTGGCTTGACAAATAGAATAATCTTCTCCCTCAAAGGTAAAAGTTGCTAATACATTAGAATCTTGTTTGCTACTTTGCACCGAGCTTACCATAAGCCATAAATTCAGTTCTTTAAACTCTGCTATTTTTGCTGGAACTATCAAATCTACTTCTAATGTAGATTTGATTTTAGATTCTTTTTTAAGGTTATCTATTTGTTCTAAAAAATATGAGCGCAAAGTGAGTAGTCTTTCAAAGTCTATATTGGGCTTTTCAAAGCAAGGAAGTGGTTGATAGAGAACTTCAAGCACAGCAGTTTCTTTGTTCTGAATCTCTGCGATTCCACAACTCTCAAGTAAGGCTCTGCTTTGTGTATGGCTTAATGCTTCGTTAATTGTATAGGTAAGAATTGGCGCGACTAACCCAAATAATCTCCCACATAGAAGAGCCATTACACTTTGTGCGGCTCTACGCTCCTTAGAATCTCGCGCATTGCAATAAAGATTGTCTTTGCAAATATCTAAATAGATTCCACTAAGTTCGGTATTTAAAAAGTAGTTAAGTTCTTGCAAACCTTTAGAAAATTCATATTCATTAAAGAGTGTATTCACTTGGTTAAAGCAATCTCTTGCGCGCATTAGAATCCATAAATCAATCGGACTAAAATGCTGGACTTCTAGTTGCTCTAGCGATTCCACATTGGCTAGCAAAAAACGAATTGTATTGCGGATCTTGCGATAGTTTTCACTGACTTGTTTTAGGATATTTTGTGAGATTCTTTGGTCGTTTTGATAATCACTTTGTGCTACCCAAAGTCGTAAGATTTCTGCGCCAAACTCTTTTAACACATCTTTGGGAGCAATAACATTACCTTTGGATTTGCTCATTTTCTCACCATTTTCGTCCATTGTAAAGCCGTGTGTTAAAATGCTTTGATAAGGTGCGTGTTCATTAATAGCGCAACTAACAAGTAAAGAGCTATGAAACCAACCCCTATGTTGGTCGCTTCCCTCTAAATACATATTCGCAGGAAATTTACCACTTGTATATTTGTCGTTATTTAGCACCGCTTTCCAAGTGCTTCCACTATCAAACCAAACATCTAAGATATGATGCACTTTTTCTAAATGTTCGCTCTGATTTTTATATTTTGATGGTAATAATTCTTCTATACTTTTGCTCCACCAAGCATCACAACCCTCTGTTTCAAAAACTTTTGCAACAAAGTCTAAAATTTCAGAATCCAATAACACTTTTCCACTCTGTTTATCTTTAAAAAATGCAATTGGCACTCCCCAATCTCTTTGCCTTGAAATGCACCAATCCGGACGACTTTCAATCATAGAATAGATTCTGTGCATTCCGTGTTCTGGATAGAATTGTGTTTCTCTAATCTGCTTTAATGCAATTTGTCGGAGAGTTTCGCCACTGCTCGTATAGGGTTCGTCCATTAGAATAAACCATTGCGCGGTGGCACGAAAAATCACAGGCTGATGTGAGCGCCAACAATGCGGATAGGAATGCTTGATTTTGCTATGTTTTAGTAAATGTACTCCCAAAAGCTCCAAGATTCTTGAGTGTGTATCAAAAATAAATTTTCCTACAAACTCATCAGGATTAAAAAACAATCTTTCTTTGATTAATGTTGCATCAAAGCAACCTTTATCATCTACAGGCATAAGCATTGGTAGATCATATTTCAATCCAATGAAATAATCGTCCTCCCCGTGTCCTGGAGCAGTATGCACACAGCCGCTCCCCTCATCACTTGCCACGTGTTCTCCTAAGATGATTTTAGAATCTCTACCATTGAGTGGATTGGTTGCATACTTGTTTTCTAAAATTTGTGCTCTAAAGGTTTTTAAAATCTTATTTTCTACAATACCTAGTTGGGATAATTTCTCTACTTGAGAAGCCAAAATAATTTTATTATCCTGCGTTAAAGCATAGAGTTCTTCGGGATTAAGTGCGATTCCGCTATTAGCTGGTAATGTCCAAGGTGTGGTGGTCCAAATCACACAAAAAGCTTGGTGAATCTCTAGTTCTTTTGCACCTAGTGCTTCTAGCGCGTCTTGTTGTAAAGGGAAAGCAACGAAGATAGAATCACTCTCTTTCTCCTTATATTCTACTTCAGCTTCTGCCAAAGCAGTTTGACAAGCCCAACTCCAATAAACAGGCTTACTGCGTTCTTTTAGCAATCCTTTTTTTGCCACAGCACAAAGTGCTTTGTAAATTTCTGCTTCGAAGGCAAAGTCCATTGTTTTATAAGGATTTTCAAAATCGCCAAAAATTCCCAGTTCTAAAAATTCGTCCTTTTGAATCTTTACAAACTCTTCTGCGTGTTTGCGACAAAGTTCTCGGATTTTAACTTTTGGCAAAGAATCTTTTTTTTCTTTCCCTAGTTTTTTTTCTACTTGTTGTTCAATTGGTAGTCCGTGGCAGTCCCAACCAGGTGTATAAAAAACTTTTTTCCCTTGAAAATAATGTTGCTTTACTATTATATCTTTTAAAATTTTGTTGAGTGCGTGTCCGATATGGATATGTCCATTTGCATAAGGCGGTCCATCGTGTAAATTAAAAGTAACATTTGCATTTTGGCGATTTCGTAGCATTTTTGGATAAATGCCGTTATTTTTCCATATTGAATAAGTTTTTGGTTCGTTTTGTGGTAGATTTCCGCGCATAGGAAAACTTGTCGCGGGCAATGCTAATGTATCTTTGTAATCCATAAATTCCCTTTTACAAACAAATAAATTGTGGATTCTATCTTGATTTCTTTTAAAAATGCCTAATTTTTAAGTTTTTTTAACGAATTTTTGATTACACTTGACCTTATGGAAAATTATCGCTTTTTTATTATTTTTTTATTTTGTATCGGAATGATTGGTTTTTTGAATGGTTGCAGTAAAGACGAGAAGAATTTTTTATACACTAGTTCTAATTGTAATGATGTTAAACGAGATTGCCTAAGTCAATGTCGTAATGAGGGCAAAAGCCAAGCAATATGCCTTAATGAATGTGAAAAGGTACGCGGAATGTGTGTAGCAGTGAAAACTAAAGGTTGTTTGCAAAATTGTAACGCGCAATATGGCAAAGGTACTCAAGCTGCAGAGCAATGTAAAAAACGTTGTGGGCAGTAGTTTGAAGCCTAATCTCTAGCAAATTTTAGAGGCACAATCCCATAATGAGACAAAGCATTCATTCTAAATACTCACTAATGCGAAAAGTTTTTTTAGTCTTTTTGGGTTTGTTAATAATTATTTTGGGCTTATTTGCTTTTATATTTTCTCCTTTTGGCAATACTTATGTTAGGAATTTTTTACTCGCATATTTGGAATCTCAAACGTGCTTAAAATGGCAAGCAAGGCATTTCAAGATTACTCCTTCACATATTTCTTTAGAAGCTGTGGCACAAAACGGGCAGTTAGAATTGTTTTTGGAAAGTGAATATTCTTTATTTTTACGCAATTTAAGGGGTAATTTTATGCTAAATTCTAAAGGGTTGAGCATAAAATTAGCAGATAAAATATTGAATTTCAGCGACAATACTTGGGTGGAGGGAGAGTTTAGCGGAGAGTTTGCGGATTATACCCTACAAGCACAAAGCAATCTTTTGGATTCTCAAAGTGATTTAAATATCTATTGGTCTTATTTGGATTTGCAAAGTTTAAACTTGCATTCCAAAAATGCGAGATTGGCTGCACTTTTTGCTTTATTGAATCAAACCCCTTATGGTGATGGGATCTTAAGCTTTGAATTAGAATTAAATAAAGTGCGAGATTCGTTGAATTCTGAATCCTCTCCTGTACTGCAAAAGTTATTGCGTGCAAAATCAGGAGATGAGAGTCTTTATGATGGAATCTTAAATATAAATTTAGAGGGTGGGGAATTAGATGCAAAAGAGTTTTTATCTCATTTTAATCTTCCTATTCCAACAACACGTTTTATGGGTGAGTTACAAGGCGAGATTCATCATAATGCACTAAAACACAATCTCAAGATATATTCTAGTGTCGGAGATTTTGCTCTTAAGGGTGTAAGCAATCTTACAACTTTAGCTACAAATACAGAATTTCATCTTAATTTTCAAAATCTCTCGCCACTTTCACCATTTTTTGGGATTCCGCTTAATGGAGCATTAAATATAAAAGGAATCGCTAAGGGCGACACAAAAAATATGTTAGTTGATGGGGCGATAACCCTAGAGCAATCGCCATTAGACTTTCGTTTAAATTTAAAAAACCTAAAAGCTAATACTCTTAATATTACAAGCCAAAACTTGGAGGCAAGTGCACTTTTTACTCTTTTTAATCAACCTGCTTTTTTGAGTGGAACTTTGAATCTTGATTTAGATTTACGAGATTTTGCAAGTGGAATCTCTGGAGTTGCTTTAATGCAAAGTCAAAATTTACTGATTAATAGTCCTCTAATAGAAAGTTATACGCATATCGGATTTCCAGCTATAGTATTTCAAATGGATTCTAAAATGGAGTTAGCACAAGGAAGAGGAATCTTAAGCTACGCTTTAACCTCCAACTCTGCAAATTTTAAAAGTCAAGAAGGTAAAATCTCCTTGCAGCCCTTTACCTTTGAGATTCCTTATGAATTCACGCTTAAAAAACTGCAAAACCTTTCTTATCGCAATAAAAGCCTATTTAAAGGCACTTTGAATGCAAAAGGGATCGCAACGAATGAATCTTTAAACTTAAAAGGTGTAATTGTAGATGAGGAGATTTTCAATGCCACACAACAGGTAAATTCTAAAAGTCTTGCAAAAGATTCTAGTTTAAGCACTCAAAGTGATACTTTTAATTTGAATTTAAGTAAAACGAGCTTAAATCTCCAATTAAATCAGCTAAAGAGTTCCCAAATTTATACAATATTTCCTGAGATTCCACATTATTTTGAAGGAATAGCTAATCTGAATGTCAAAGAGGATTTTATACGCAACACGCGCCAAATAAACTTTGATATTTCTAGTTCAAGACTTCAAAATACTGCACTTTTGCGCACTTTGAATCAAGTAACACAACAGAATCTAGCGCATCATATTTTTAGCGGTTTTATTTATAATCAACTTTTATTAGATAATCAATTACACAGTATGATTTCGCTTCAGTTGAAAAAGGATTCCAAAAACTCAACGCCACAAAACTTGCAGATTCAATCTTCTAAAATTGTTACGAATCTAAACAAATCTACTTTGGACGGAAATTTGCTTATAAAAGGCTCTAAAAATACTAAAAATTATAGGTTATACGGCAGTATTAATCAACCAAAAATTCATTAAATTACTTATAATTTTTAGAATTTAATTTTTATTTAAGTAAATTTAAATGCGATTTTATTTTTATTCTGCTTAAATGCTGACTAAATTTTTAATTTCTAAGGCATTGATTCACAATGGAAGACTTAAAACAAACCTATCCAGACGCACTTCCTTATCATCAAGGGGGCAAAATTGAAGTCGTTGCGCGCACACCATTAAAGAATGAACACGATTTATCTATTGCTTATTCCCCTGGTGTCGCTGTCCCTTGCAAGGAGATTCAACGTGACCCACATACAGCTTATGAATACACAGCTAAAGGCAATCTAGTTGCGGTTATTTCAAATGGCACTGCAGTTTTAGGACTTGGTAATATTGGTGCACTTGCAGGAAAACCTGTAATGGAGGGTAAAGCAGCATTGTTTAGGAAATTTGCCGATATTAGCGCATTTGATATTGAAATAGATGAAACAGATCCTGATAAATTTATTGACATTGTGCGAAGTATTGCTCCAACCTTTGGTGGAATTAATTTAGAGGACATAAAAGCGCCAGAGTGTTTTTATATAGAATCACAATTAAAAGAGGTTCTAAATATTCCAATTATGCACGATGACCAACACGGAACGGCTATTATTTCAACTGCTGGAATTATCAACGGATTAAAAATCACAAACAGACAAGCCAAAGACTTAAAAATTGTTGTCTTGGGAGCAGGTGGTGCAGCGATTGCATGTGCGAAAATGGCACGAAATCTAGGAGCAAAAGAAGTCATTATGTTTGATAGCAAAGGGGCAATCACGACTTTTAGAAAAGATTTAAACGGATTTAAAAAAGACTTTGCAATTTCTTATGAAGTTGGTTCTTATAAGGAAGCTTTAGAGGGTGCAGATGTTGTGCTTGGACTTTCTCGTGGG
The DNA here is from genome assembly GCF_947367035.1 of uncultured Helicobacter sp. Taxonomy (GTDB): domain Bacteria; phylum Campylobacterota; class Campylobacteria; order Campylobacterales; family Helicobacteraceae; genus Helicobacter_D. Next base: position 34,190 of record NZ_CANBCA010000011.1, on the reverse strand, counting down.
GATATTTTGAGTGCCAAAGATATTGAGGGAATGAATCCAAATCCTATGATTTTTGCAATGAGTAACCCGATTCCCGAAATTGACCCAAAGATTGTACATCAAGTAAGACCAGATGCTATTATTGCGACAGGCAGAAGTGATTATCCCAATCAAATTAATAATGTATTAGGATTTCCTTATATTTTTAAAGGCGCATTAAAAGCACGTGCAAGATGTATTAATGAGGAGATGAAACTTGCTTCCGCACACGCACTTGCTGCTGTTGCAGAAAAACCGATTCCTGAAGATTTAAGAGTGCAATTAGAACAAATACACGGGAGAAAGTTTGCGTTTGGCAAAGAATACATTATCCCAAGCCCTTTTGATACACGATTAAAAGAGTTTATTTCTAACGCTGTAGCCCAAGCTGCAATTGATAGCGGTGTTGCGCGTATTAAAAGTTTGGAATCCTAATCCGATATGGAAGAGTTTGCTTATAAACTTGTAATGTTTGGCTTCAGCGCATTATGTGAGGATTTAGAGGAGGTCAAAAGACGACTTTCACTCTATCCTGTGGAAAGATATACATTAGAAAATGGCGATGAATGCTTTTTGATAGACCTTGTTACTAGGGATTCTTACCCTATCGTGCTGGAGGGTAAGCGGTTTGTGATACAAGGGTTGGAATCTTGGTAAGTTTAGGGCTTTAGATAATCCTCTTGGATAAGAAGATTAACAACCTCTCTAAAAAGCGGCACGGCAGTGCGTGCTGCGAAGTAGCTTTCTGTTTCGTTAGGCTCAAATACGCTAATGCCAATCGTCCATTCATTGCCCTTTTCATCATTTGCGAAGCCAAAGAATGAGCTATTATATTTGCGCACGTACTTTCCACCTTGTGCAATGTGTGCAGTGCCAGTTTTTCCCCCGATGGTTACTCCTTTGACTTGTGCGGTTTTGCCTGTGCCTTCATTAACAACTTTTATTAAAGTGTTTTTTACCTCTTTTGCGGTTTTGTCGCTTAGGATTCTAATAGGAGTTTGGTGTTTAAGCTTGTAACGAATAGATTTAGAATCCTGGATAAATTCTACCAAGTAAGGCTCATAAGAAACCCCGTGATTTGTAATAATATTATAAGCCTTAAGCATTTGGATAAAAGTTGTGCGCAAGCCATAACCATACGATGCAGTTGCACGATAGACTTCACTTTGGAACCTTTTGCTATCTGGAATCACGCCAATACGCTCATAAGGCAAGTCAATCCCACTTAAATTGCCAAAGCCAAAGGCTTGTAAGGCTGCATTGTATTCTTGTGGGCTTAAACGTTGGGCTATTTTTGCCATACCAATATTGCTAGAGTAGAGCAAAACTTCCTCTGTCGTGGCGGATTTTAGCTTGTGAGTATCTGTAATATAAAAATTATGGAGCTTAAAACGTCCATTTTCCAAGTCAATGGTTTCATTGGGACGAATAAGATTTTTGTCTAGCAAAATCGCATAAATAATAGGCTTAATAATACTTCCTGGTTCATAAGAATATTCAATCGCATTTGCATTGAGTTTGGAATAATCGTTTTTAGTAATATAGTTAGGGTTAAAACGTGCGCTACTTGCAAGACTTAGGATTTTACCACTTTTGCTTTCCATAATGCCAATAAGAATTTCTTTTGCACCAAGTTTAAGGGAATTTTCATCTGCAAGCCGCTCTATTTTTTTTTGTAATTTTAAAGGAATAGAGCTAATAATATCGTAGCCATCCATTCTTTCTTTAAAGGTGGAGTGTTTGTTTAAGATGACATTAAAGCCAATATCACGCTGCCCAATCATTAACAAATCGCTTACTGGCTCTAATTCATTATCAAAACTTTTTTCAATCCCTTTCACCCCTTGCACACGCGTGATATTAGTATCATTTTGTTTATTAATATAACCAAGGATTGGTTCCATTGCATCTTGATAAAGATAGTCCCGAGATTCCCCACTCTCCACAATGGATAAACCATATTTAAAAATATGCCCATTTTCGTCTTCATAATTTTGGAAAACATCTAATTGGTTAAGTTTTAAATTTAATTGTTTTAAATAGCTTGCACTTTTAGAATCAATATTATAAGAGAGTGTAACATTGCCTTTTTGCTCCAGTTTGGAGCGGATTTGACTTTTGGGGATTTTGCTATAAATGCTAAAGAGATTAATAAACAACTCTTTTTTTTGTGGATTGATATTGTAGGTATTTACAACTGCTTTATAGACTTTTTTACTTGAAGCTAGTAAAAATCCATCACTGCTATAAATATTACCTCTAATGGCATTTTCAATACGTTTTGCTTGGAAATTTGGAAGCTTACGTGTTGCAAAATTATGATAAAAAGCGGTGCCTAGAAAAATACAAAACCCTACACTTATTAAGATAAATAGCAGTAGAATCTTGCCCGCTTTTTTGGATTGAGCATCATTCATCGTAGAAATGGGGTTAAATTTGTGTTTTTATCAATTCTTTGTAAGCATTAATTGCTTTGTTACGCACTTCTAGCATCAATTTCATACTATTTTCGGCTTTTCCTATTACAATAGCAGCTTGATGAATATCTTTAATTTGCCCTGTTGCCATATCTGCCATAACTTGTTCAGTGGATTTTTGATAGGTATTGACCTCATCTACCGCTTCTTTTAGCATATTGCCAAAGCTTTTAGAAGGTGGATTTAAATCGTGGTTTGGTGCAAGATTGGGAACATCTTGGAGTTTAGAATTTAATTTCTCTATATCTACTCCGTATTTGTTAATTTCCATTTATAATCCTTTATGCTTGGAACATTGTAATTGCTGTGCTTGCCATATTTTTAGCACTTTGGAACACGGCGACGTTTGCTTGATAAGCTTTTGTTGCTTCAATTAAATCTGCCATTTCAACCACTGCATTAATGTTGGGATATGCAACATAACCTTCAGAATTTGCATCTGGGTGATGTGGTTCGTATTTCATTTTTGGTTGTGTATCATCACGAACAATCTTATCCACATAAACACTCATTAAAGTGGGTTTTGGCTCTCTTTGCTCATCAAATGTATCCATTTCGTCTAATGGATCTTCATATTCTAGCAAATTATTGCTGTTTTCATACTTTTGATTTAAAACCTTATCAAAATTAAAAGCTTTTAAAACAAGTTCTCGGCGTCTATAAGGTCCTCCTTCATCGGTGCGTGTGGTGTTTGCGTTGGCAATGTTACTTGAAATTAAATTTACTCTTTGACGTTGAGCTGATAATCCATAACCACTAATATCAAAACTAGATAAAAACATTTAAATCCCCTTAAATATTTCTTGAAGATTCTATTGCATAGGTGAAGATTCCACCTTGCTTACGCAATGCACCAATAATAGCTTGATACATAATGTCATTTTTACCCATTTCGCTTGTTTCAATATCCAAATCTACACTATTGCCATCATTTCTTGATAAATGTCCATCACGATAAAACATTGTTGGACGCTTCAATCTCATATCTTCAATGGGTAACAAGTGATTTTTGTTTGTGATGGCTATATCAAGTTCTAGTTTGCGGTTACGATTGAAGATTTCATCTGCTTTAGCTGCCATCATTTGTTCAAAATTTATATCTTTTGGGCGATACATTGGAGTAGAGACATTTGCAATATTGCTGGCAATCATATCTCTGCGCAAAGCTCTGTGATCAAGGGATTCTTGCGCAAGTTGCCTTGCTAGGCTGTAAGTAAAAATGCTCATTGCAAACTCCTAAAATTGAATTTGTATTAATAGTAAGCAAGTTTTGTTCCAAAATGTGCTTTAATAGATTCACTTGTATGAAAGAATTTTTTGTTTGCCCCACAAGGGAGCATAACGGCGCTAGCCATTATGCTTTTGTTCGTGTAAATGAAAATTTTTTGTATTTGCTTATTCTTTGAGGCTGCTCATATCAATCACATAGCGGAATTTCGCCTTGCCGCTTGTAAGATTCTCATACGCCTCATTGATTTGCTCCACAGAAATAACCTCTGTCTCGGGATAGATCCTATGTTTGAGCGAAAAATCAAGCATTTCTTGTGTCTCTTTCATTCCGCCAATGAGTGAGCCATAGACTTTTTTACCCGCCGCAAAGACAAGTCTCGTTAAATCAATGCTAAGCTTCTCATCTGCAGGTGGCAAGCCTACAATCGCCATTTCTCCGCCAAATTTCAACAACTCCGCATAGGCATTCACATCATACGCGGTTGGAATCGTAGAAATGATAAAATCAAATCGTTCGCTCACACCCTTTGTATCAGTATAAAGCGCCTTTGCACCAAGCTCTAATGCCTCTTTTTCTTTATTTTTATTACGCGCAAACACGCTCACTTCCGCACCCATTTTGATTGCGTATTTGAGCGCCATTACACCAAGCCCACCAAATCCAGCCACAGCGACTTTATCGCCCGCCTTGACATTGCTAAATTTAATCGGCGAATAGGTGGTGATTCCTGCGCAAAGCAAGGGAGCAACTTTTTCTAACGGCGCATCTTGTGGGACATTGACCGCAAATTTTTCGCTCACTACAATATTATTTGAATACCCGCCATAAGTTGGCTCGTTATCGTGGAAGCAATCGTGGCAATCATAAGTAAAGACGCATTTGCCATTTTCGCAAAACTGCTCTTGGCTTCTTTTGCACGCCTCACACTCACCGCAAGAATTAACCATACAGCCTACCCCTGCGTAATCGCCAACTTTAAATTTGCTTACCTTGCTTCCTACTGCCACGACTTTACCCGCAATCTCGTGTCCGGGCACCATTGGAAAAATTCCCTTATGCCATTCCTCACGCGCGCTATGAATATCGCTGTGGCAGATTCCAGCATATAGAATCTCAATCAAAATGTCAGTTTCTCCCAAAGCGTGGCGCGAAAAACTAAAGGGCTTAAAAGTATCACTTTTATGTGCGACTGCATAGCCTTTGGCAGTGATTCTCTGCCCACTTTGTGCTTGTGTCAAATTCTCTTTTAATAGCATAAATACTCCTTAAATGACTAAAATTGAAAATGTAATTATAAATCCTGATACCTAGTGTTTGTCAAGGGGAAATATAGAAAAATTTATCTTCCTCTCTTAAAGACTTTTCAAACAAGACTCTATGCGACAAAATCCCTCATCTATTTCCTCTTGTGTGATAGTCAGGCTTGGCAAGAATCGCGCGGTGTTTTTACCGCTTTTCAATACTAAAACCCTTTCTTTAAAAGTAGCATTTAGAAATTTGGTTAAGGTTTCTGAATCTTTAACTCTAAGTCCGCGCATAAGTCCCAATCCAACTTCTTGTGTGAAAATATCTGCATAGTGTTTTTGCAAGTTTTGAAGTTTTTGCGTAAAATATACAATTCTTTTATCTAGCTCTCCACTTTGTTTTTCGCAACATAGAATCTCTAGCACTTCTAAGGCAGTACTTGTAGAGAGGAAATTTCCTCCAAATGTGCTTCCGTGGTCGCTTGGCGCAAAAATATCTTTAAGATTCGTCATCACCGCTCCAATAGGCACTCCACCCGCTAGTCCTTTGGCGGTGGTAATCACATCGGGAGTGATTCCATAAACTTGTGAAGCAAAAAGTTCCCCACTGCGATAAATACCTGTTTGCACTTCATCAACCATTAACAAAACATTCTTTTTTTTTAAAATTTTGGCAAGTTTTTGCACTTCTTGTTTTTCAAAAGGCGTGATTCCACCCTCGCCTTGCACAAGTTCTAGCAACACAGCACAAGTTACATCGCTGATTTTGTTTGGCACATCGTTTAAGTCTTTGGCATAAACAAATCCATCAGGAAAAGGTCCAAAGTATTGGTGCATTTTGCTTTGCGCAGTTGCCTTTAGTGTGCTAATCGTGCGCCCGTGAAAAGAGGAATCTAGGGTGATGATTTGGTATTTTTTTTGTTCGCCATTTTCCTCACCAAACTTTCTAGCAATCTTTAATGCACCCTCATTGGCTTCTGCACCAGAGTTTGCAAAGAATACGCGCATATCATAACCGCTAAGCTCTACAAGCCTCTTTGCAAGACGCGCTTGTGGCTCTATTAAATAAAGATTAGAGGTGTGGATTAAATTTTTTGCTTGACTATAAATCGCTTCTGCTAAGCGCACATTGCCGTGTCCTACGCTACACACTGCGATTCCAGAACCAAAATCAATGTAATCCCTACCTTTATCGTCATAAAGCCTTGCACTCTCTCCTCTGACAAAATGTATATAATTGCGCGCATAAGTATGCAATACAAAATCCAAATCCATTTGTTTTAAATCTTCTTGATTCATTTCCTGCCTTAAAATTAGAAGTTTTAGGAGTTTTTACAATAAAAAACTTAAAAAATAATCTTACCAAATTTTGCTATAATTTAACAAAATTACAAAATTTTAGGAACAAAATGCCACAACTATCTCTTATTATCCCTTTTGGAACAAGCAAAGAGCGTCCTTATATCCAAGAAAGAGTGATGCAAAAAGCAAAGGAATTACGAAGTGATGAAAGAGTAGAAGTTATTTTTGTAGAGGGTTTTTCTAGCTTGATTTTAGAGGATTTACCCAATATTATTCAAGAAAATGGACATAAATATTTTAAAATCGCACAAGACAAATTTTCACAGGGAGAATGTAGGAATTTTGGCGCAATACAATCCCTAGCCGATGTTATAATGCCCTTAGATGTGGATTATCACATTTCAAATGAGAATATTCAAAAGATTCTAAATCTTATCAAGGTGAAAAATATCTCCCAAAATCCTAATGCGGTTCTTTGTCTGCCTGTTGTGTTTTTGAACGAAGTTGGCACACAGAATCTTATACAATACGATAGGAATTTGTGGGATTGCCTAGTGCAAGAAGATTTAGTCAGTGGCAAAAGAGAATTAGTAGATTTTTTCTCCCTCGTCTCAAGCAGTGTTGTCGTCCATAAGCATAAATTTTTAGAGATTGGCGGGAATGATAGCACATTTATTGGACATAGTTACGAAGACCACGATTTTTTTATGCGCCTACTTGTGCAAACAACACATTTTGCAAAAATGCCTAAGATATTGACGTATGATGATGGAAGTTGGAATTTCTCTAGATTTCAAGGATTCCGCTCTTGGTTTTCTTTGCTTGGGCTAGAAGCAAGCTTTTATGGAATCTATCTTTATCATTTTTGGCATATCAAGCCCAATCAAAATGGTTACTTTGATAGAAAAGCACTCAACCACAAGCAATTTTATACAAATCTAAAAAACTTCAAAACCCATTCCATAAAACCTCTACAAACCAAAAGCGCACATAGGCAAAAAGCACTTTTGCTCTGCAAAGTAAAAGCCTCAAAGCTGCTTTTAGAATCCTTGAGGGGTGCAAGTGTTTATATGGGAGAGATTCTATCTGCTTGGGAGGAGGATTTCTTTTTAGGCGAAAGTTTTTTGGAAAAGGATTTTTTGGACTATTGGGCAAAGCACAAAATTACTTATCTTTTATTTCCTAATCCTTATAGTAATCCTAAGCGCAGGGCAATTTATGAGTTTGCAAGAAAGCACAATTTGCCTTATTTTTGTTTTGATAGAGGGGCATTACCGGATTCTTGGTTTTTTGATAATAAGGGATTCAATGCCGATTCTTCAAGCTACGATGAAAAGTATTGGAATCACACTTTAAGCCAAAGCCAAATTTCACAGACTAAAGAATATATTAAGCATATTCTAGCGGGGGGGGGGGGATTTTTATATGAACCTGGAAAGCGCACAGGTGCATCTAGGCTTTTAAAGAAAATTGGAATTCAAAATAAACGCGTGGTTTTTGTCCCCTTGCAAGTAGAGAGTGATTCCGTGATTTTACACTTCAGCGCACGACCTTTTGATTACGAGGGATTTTTAAAGATTGTCAATGCGTTAGCAAATGAGCTTGGTGGCGGAATCGCATTTGTTGCCAAAAAGCACCCTTTGACTTTAAGTCTCCACAAAAAAGCCTACCAAAATATTATTTTTGCCCCTGATAATACGAATCTTTTAGATTTATTAGAAGCTTGTGAATGCGTTTTGACGATTAATTCAGGGGTTGGAATCTATGCAATGCTAGCGCAAAAACCTTGTATTCTTTGCGGAGAGAGTTTTTATTGTTTTAAAGGGTTAAGCATAAAAGTAAAGGACAAGGAACATTTAGCGGAATCCTTAAAGGCGATTTTGCGCGGCGAATTTGTCTTTGATATAGCAAAATCTTTGAGGTTTATTTATTATTTGAGAAATGAATTTTATAGCTTTGGGACAAGTTTTTACACTACCTCAAGAAAAAATGGGCGCAAATATCGTAAGGTTGCAAAAATTAATTTTTATCAAATTATTCTTGACAGAGAGAAATTTTTAAATGTAGAGAAATATCAAAAAGTTTCTTTTGATTTAAAATCTTTGATTTATAAACCTTATCTTTATGAAATTTATCATAAAAATTTTTTAATCAAAATAATAGATTTACTGCTTCCAAATTTTTTAATTGTTAGAATCTCTCACACGAAATTTTATCGTTTATTTAAAAAACTGCTTTATAATCCCAAAGAGTTTGTCAAGGATTCTAAAAATCCGCTTATTAAGTCTTTTGGTTAGGTTTTCGCCATTGCAAAATTCCACAAAGAATAGATTGCTTCGACTACGCCTCACAATGACATTAGATGCTTTCATAAAAAATATGCAAAATCTTGTGCAAAACACTTTAAAAGTAATTTCACAAACAAAATCAGAGAATCGGATTCTCACTCTTCTTGTTTATCCAAATACCGCTCATCAAAAAGGCTCTTTAAATGCACATTACCCAATGCAACCTTCAAAGAAGTGAAAAAATCGGGATTTTCCTCTTCCATTTTTTTCAACATTTGTTTCGTTTTCTCTCTTGCAAAGGGACGTTTATCGTGTGTTTGCCACATTATAGGACAATTGCAATCTGGTGCGATATAAATATTATTTTTAGCGATGAAGTCAATAATTTGCCGCTCTCGCACAAAAATCAAGGGACGAATCACATATAAGCCATTCTCTGCTCTGTAAAGGGGCGGCATTGAACGCAATGCACCATTATAGGTAAGATTCATCATAAAGCTTTCTGCTGCATCATCTAAATGGTGCGCTAAAGCAAGTTTGTTAAATCCTCCCTCCAAAGCTTTAGAATACAAAGCTCCCCGCCGCATTCTAGAACAAAAACTACAATACACGCTTCCCTCACGTTTGTTTGCCTCTAAAATCTTATAAATATCTGTTGGATAAAGTTCATAAGGAATCTCAAGATTTTCACAATAATCAAAGATATATCCATACTCTCCCCCGCGCCCATAATCAATCGTAACAGCTTTAAATTCAAACTTAAAAGGGGCATATTTTTTCAATCTTGCTAAAAGTGTCGCAAGTAGCATAGAATCCTTACCGCCACTCAAACCCAATAACACCTTATCCCCCTCTCTAATCAGATTGAACTGCGCATTCGTAGAACCTGTGATTTTTAGGATTTTTTTGCTAATTTCTATTGTGTTAGTTTTCATCAAATAATGCCTAATTCCTTTGCATTTGTAAGTAATGTGATTTTTTCATTACTTCCTAGTATCGTTGGAGCAGTGATTATAAGACTTAAGGCAAGTTTTAAAGGCTTGGGATTCTTTACATCTCTATTGACAAAGCCTAGATTCTTTAAAAGTAGTGCAAGGATAAACTCTTTGAAATCTTTATTTGCTAAACTTGAAAAATCAAAAGTTTTTTTCATTCTCTACCTTTAAAATACACTTGCAAATGTTCTGAAACAAAGCTTTCAATCTCTTCTTCTGTCAATAAATGCTTATCATACTTTACTACTACAACCCGCTCACTCTCATTGATATACCATTCAATCACTCCACGCAATTCTCCTAAAACTTCTAAAGCCTCATTAGTAATTTCACCCTTAAGGGACAAATAAAGATTCTTTTGCATTGTAGGATTTGCCAAAAGAGAAAAAGACAGAATCCATAAAAAAGATGCAATCACAACAAACATCGTGATAGAGAGCGGACTAAAAAAGGTATAAAAATGTCCTCCAAGCAATGCGCCAAAAAAGCTCCCCAAATAACCAAAAGAAGTGAAAATCCCCATTGCACTCCCCTTTTGATTAGCCTTGCAATAGCGACTTGCAAGGCTTTGCATAATCGGTTCGTGCATAGAAAAACCGATGAAAAATATCAAAATACCTGTGATAAATACTGCTTGACTTCGGCTCAACATTAGCAAATAAGCCAAGACAAAAAGCAAGATTCCAAACACCATTACACTTTTAAATTTACCCTTTTTCTCTGCGATAATCGCAGCGGGAGCCATTGCAAAGAATCCCAAAAGTGAAGCAGGGATATACACTTGCCACAAGTTCTCTTTAGGCATTTCAAAGCCCTTTACAAGTGCGATAGGGATAATCAGGAAGGCTAAAGTCATAAAGCCTTTTTGTAAAAAATTTGTAAGATTCATAATTTGGAGGTTTTTATTTTTTAAAATTACGCTATATTCTCCGCTTTTGTGTGCAAAGCTATAAGTAACTTTTGGGGCATTTGGCACAGCGACAAACAGAATCACAAGCCCAAAAAGCGCTAAGGCACAAGTAATCCAAAACAAACTTGGCACGCCCAAATTTGCCCCAAGAATTGGACCTAAAATTAAAGCAAAAGTGAAGCTTAAAGAGATGGTTGCTCCCATTAGCGCCATTGCTTTTGTGCGATTCTCCTCCCGCACCAAATCGGCTATCATCGCACTTATCACGCCCCCAACTGCCCCAGCCCCCTGCATAAGTCTGCCAAGAATTAGCATATAAATATCTGTGCTTAATGCACAAACAAGTGAGCCTAAGGCAAAAATAACAAGTCCTAAAGCAATCATACTTTTGCGTCCAATCTTATCACTTAAAAACCCAAATGGAATCTGAAATAGCACTTGTGTTAGCGCATATCCTCCCATTGCGATTCCAATTAAAATAGGACTTGAACTCTCAAGAAAAAGTGCATAAAGCGATAAAACAGGCATAACAATAAATAAACCAAAAAACCTAGAAGCTAGAATCAGACTTAAAGGTAAGCTTTGCTTAATCAGGGATTCCTTTGCCATTTTGTATCCTTATGCTAAAATTCCAAAACAAAAGGGGAATTTTAGCAAAAATAAATAAAGGTAAGGATATGCGCTTAATTTTAGCAAGTTCAAATAGAGACAAAATAAGAGAAATTCAAGAGATTTATCGGGATTTAGCACGAGACTCTAAGCTTGAAATTCTAGCTTGGAGTGAGATTTTAGAACCATTTGAGATAGACGAAAATGGAAAAAGTTTCAAAGAAAACGCACTTCTTAAATCTAAAGCTGTCTTTAACGCTCTTAAAGCACAAGAAATTTTAGAGGCAAGAGACATTATTCTCTCTGATGATAGCGGAATCTGTGTAGATTTGCTAGGAGGAAAACCTGGCATTCATAGTGCGCGCTATTCTAGAGGAGGAGCAGAAGCAAACCTAGAGAAACTAAGACAAGAGGTAGAAAAGCTAGGTGGAATCTCTAATGCGCATTATTGCGCGTGTATTGGCATTAGCACAAGTATTGGAAATTATAGTGCGCACGGAATGATGTATGGGAAAGTCATTGCACAAAAAAGAGGAAATAATGGGTTTGGCTATGACCCAATCTTTATTCCAAAAGGCTTTGATAAGACCCTAGCTGAGTTAAGCAGCAGAGAGAAAAACGCTATCTCTCACCGCAAAATCGCATTAGAGAATGCGCAGTATCTGTTGCGCTCTTTGCTTGAAAAATAAATTCGCAAAGGCATACCACTGAAACAAGCCATTAAGCAATTCATCGGGGGCAAAATAGGCTAAATTTTCCTTTTATTTTGAAATCAAAACAACAATTTCAAAGATTTAGGCGCAAAAAAGATTAAATTCTAGGTTATTGCATTATGCAGAAAAACTAACGCCACCCACATACCTAAACAAAAATTGATATTCATCTAGCCGACCATTGCAATCTAAATTGTTTTGGTTGCTCCCATTTCTCACAAGTCGCACAGCTCAATTTACTTACCAAGAGATTCTAAGCTTTATGGCAAAGCCACTGCCCTTTTGTCGTTATTGCAAGATTTAAAATGACAAAATCTTAACTTTCTTTTAGCATTCGTCTTGCGAGTTTTTTTGCTTTGACCTCCTCTGCTTCACGCTTTAAAGAAGCATAAAGTGTATTCGTATGGTCTTCTAGCATTTTTTGGCTATTGGTTGGCTTCTCTCCCTCTTTTGGAGCCAGTTTAATGTATTCGCCATCTTTTTGGAGTTCGTGTGCTTTAGCGTTATCCTCACTTTGAATCTTGATAATGCCAAAGAGTTTATCCGCAAGATTATCTTCAAAAATTGGAGTCATAAGCTCTACGCGTCTCTCAAGGTTACGTGGCATTAAATCGGCACTTGCAAAGTAAATTTGCACTTTTGCGTGTTTGAAATAATAAATCCTTGCGTGCTCAAGATATTTACCCACAATAGAAATCACGCGGATATTTTCACTCACTCCTTTAATACCCGGTCTTAAACAACAAATTCCACGCACGATTAAATCAATCTTCACACCTGCAGCTGACGCTTTATAAAGCGCCAAAATCACATCTGTATCTACAATAGAATTTGCTTTTAAAATGATACGACCTTCTTTACCTGCCTTCGTTTCATTTTCAATGAGCTCTAAAATTTTAGGCTTAATTTGCAAAGGAGCAGCAAGCAAAGTATTGAGTTTAGATTTATGGGAAAATCCTGAAAGATTATGGAAAAACTTGGTTGCGTCTTGCGTAAATTCTCTCTTGGAAGTCATATAGCTAATGTCTGTATAAATTTTGGCAGTGCTTGGGTTATAGTTGCCCGTGCTTAAATGCACATATTCGCGCAATTCACGCCCAATACTTTTAATCACAAGAGCAATTTTAGCATGCACTTTAAGTCCCGGCACTCCATAAATTACGTGTGCTCCTGCGGATTCCAATGCACGTGCCCAATGCAAGTTGTTTTCCTCATCAAAACGTGCTTTAAGCTCTACTAATGCTGTAACTTGTTTGCCATTTTCTGCCGCCTCAATCAAGGCTTTAACGATTGGGGAATTTTTACCCACACGATAGAGTGTCATTCGGATAGAGAAAACATCAGGGTCTTTTGCAGCACTTTGGATAAAGTTCACCACAGGGTCAAAACTCTCATAAGGCTGAAATGAAAGAATGTCTTGAGAATCAAGCACAGAGAAAATGTTTGCATTAGAATCTAATGGTGGTAAAACCTTAGAAGTATAACTTGGGAAAGTCAATTTAGCAAAATTTTTATTCCCCACAATTTCCCACAGAATGCTAGAATTCATTGGTGCTTTACACTCATAAATATCTTCAGGAGTTACTTTAATGTATTGTTCTACGAAGCTTTGAAGTTCTAAATCGTCCGTTTTACTAATTTCTAAACGGATAATTTCACCCTTGCGGCGAGACTTTAAGCCCTCTGTCATTAATGCCATAAAGTCATCACCCTCTTCCTCTTCAATCTCCATATCCGCGTTCCTAGTTACCCTAAAAGAAGTCCAACTTAACACTTTAAATCCCGGAAATAATTCATCGGTAAATTCTGCCACAATGGAATCTGTATGGAAATAAGTATCGCCTAAGCGCACGAATCCCGGGAGCATTCTTGAAATACGCGTCATACCAAATTTAATTTCACTAGGATTATCTATGCTTTGAAGTTTTAATGCCAAAACATAACTAAGGTTATTTAAATGCGGAAAAGGGTGTGTCGCATCTACTGCAATTGGCACAACGATAGGATAAAGATGATTAATAAAATATTCTTGCAATTCTTTTTTTTGATTTTTATCCGCTTCATTATAAGTTTTAATGCATAAACCAAGCTTGCTTAACTCCTCTTTAATTTCAAAGTAACACGCTTCTAGTCGCTGTTTTTCTAGCTTAAGATAATTGCGAATCTCGTCTAATTGCTCCTTTGGTGTCAGCCTATCTGGACCACTCTCCGTAATGCGTGCGCTATAAAGCCTCTTTAAACCAGCAACCCGCACCATATAAAATTCATCTAAATTCGTGCCATAAATAGCAATAAACTTTAGACGCTCCAAAAGCGGATTATTAGAATCCTGTGCTTCGCTCAATACACGCGTATTAAAACGCAACCAAGATAGCTCGCGATTGATAAAATTCGTTGGCTTATTAAAAGTATTTGGTGCCATTTTCACTCCTTTTGCTTTATGATATTGCTCTTATTGATTATAGTAAAATTCGCTTAAAACTTACCTTTTTACCTTAAAAAGACACAATAATAAGGTTTAAGTTGTAATTTTGTATCATTTGCCAAATTTATTGCAGGATTATTCATTATGAAAAAACTAAACTATAAAGATTCTGGCGTAGATATTGCACAAGGAAATGCGTTAGTTGAAAACCTCAAAGGACTTGTAAAACAAACTTTTAATGCAAATGTATTAGGCGGAATTGGCTCTTTTAGTGGTGCATTCTTGTTGCCCTGTGGCTATCAAGAACCTGTCCTTTTAGCTGCGACAGATGGAGTAGGGACGAAGTTAAAACTTGCAATTGATAGTGGAATCTTAAATAGTGTTGGGATTGATTTAGTTGCAATGTGCGTGAATGATTTGATTTGTAATTTTGCCACTCCTCTGTTTTTTTTGGATTATTACGCCACAGGCAAACTAAATAAAGAAGTTGCTTTGGAAGTCATCAGCGGAATCGTGAAAGGTTGTTTAGAAGCAGAATGCGCACTTATTGGTGGAGAAACTGCTGAAATGCCCAATATGTATCAGGCAAAAGACTTTGATTTAGCTGGGTTTGCAGTTGGCATTGCAGAACGTGCAATCGTGCAAAGAGAATCACAAGCTAAAGCGGGAGATATTCTAATTGCCCTCCCAAGTAGCGGGATTCATTCTAATGGCTATTCTCTTGTGCGCAAGATTTTATCTGAACATAAAATTGCATTAGATTCTCTCTTTGAGGGCAAACCACTGATTGAAACACTTTTAACCCCAACAAAAATTTATGTCAAAACCTTTAAAAAACTACAAAATGACATTAAAGCTCTTGCGCATATTACAGGGGGCGGACTCATTGAAAACTTGCCTCGTGCTTTACCACAAAATGTAAATGCTAGGATTTTTACAAAAAATATTCAACCTTTACCCATCTTTGAAATGCTTTGCCCATATATTGAAGAAGAGGATAAATATAGAACTTTCAATATGGGTATAGGGATGGTGCTTATTGTAGAAAGCAGTAAGGCGGATTCTGTCGCAAAAGAATCAGGAGGTTATATTCTAGGAGAATTAATAAAAGGAGAAAAAGCTGTAAATTTTGCTTAATTTTAAGTAAATTATATTATAATATAAGAACAAACCTTATTTATGAGTAAGTTTAATTCTAAAAAATTTCTAGGATTATTGAATGCTTGATAGTTTAAAAAAGTTTTTAAAAGTCTATCCATTACCAATTTTTGTGCTTCTGCTTACCTTTGTCATTTACTATTCTGCTTTTGAGCTATTACGAGAAAAAAAGAGTAATGTTGTTGTGCCGCAGACAGAAGCAGACTCTATGCTAGACAATAGCAATCAAACCGCAATGAATACCATAAAGCCAACAGAGCTAGAGCCTGATCTGCCAAATGAAACTCAATCTACTATAATTGAAATCCCACAAGAACCACAAGATGAGCTAATACAAATACCAAAAACCTATATTTCTACTGATACCAAATCCCTTAACATTCGTCAAGAACCAAACACTACTTCCGCAATTATTGGCAAACTCACACCGGCAGACCAAACTATTCTTTTAGAGGAAAAAGGTGATTGGATTTTTATCGCTGATGTAGAAAGTGAAAGACCACTAGGTTGGATTATGAAAAGATTTAGCAAAGAAATCACTCCTTCATCTCCATCTTCCACACAAACTATAGAATCACGAGAATTACCCACTGCACCTATTACACTCCATCAGACTTATATTACCTCTAATGTGCGCTCTCTTAACATTCGTCAAGAACCAAACACTACTTCCGCAATTATTGGCAAACTCACACCTTCTCATAAAGCAGTCATACTAGAAGAACGGGGAGAGTGGATATTGATTGGCACATTTGAAGATAGTAAAGTTTTAGGTTGGATTCTCAAAAGCCTTAGCCAAGAGATTCCGCAAGAAATTACAATTTCAGAAACCAAAAATTTCACTCCTGCTAATACGTCTCAACTTTCACGCGCTACACAAACCAATACAGAATCTCTAACACAAGATGAAAAACCAACAACTAAAACTGCCTTACCAGGAGACTCCATTCAAAGCACCCAAGACGCACCGCTTTACACTTCAAGAGTTCCTAGTTTAAATATCCGACAACTACCTTCTACCGATACGCCTGTGATTGGCAAACTTACGCCTAATGATTCTGTTATCATTGTAGAAACACAAGATATTTGGGTTAGAATCTTGGATGCCAACACACCTTCCATTAAAAATGGCTGGGTTGTTCGTCGCTCACTTACTTTGCGCCAATAATCTAAAATAATATAACAAGGAATTTTATGCAATTTGCAGTGATTGGTAACCCGATTCATCACTCCTTATCTCCCATTTTGTATAACTCTGCTTTTAAAGCTTTAGGAATTTGCGGTTTTTATGGTCGCTATTTATTAGAACAAAACCAAAAATTTTCTATTCTAAAAACTCTACATTTAAAAGGCGCAAATATCACCGTCCCCTACAAAGAAATTGCTTTTCAGTCGTGTGATGAAGTTATTGGAATCGCACGACAAATTGGCGCAGTTAATACACTTGTCTTTAAAAACAATAAAACATTAGGTTATAACACAGACGCGTTAGGATTCTATCAATGTATAGAATCTCTTAACCCAAGAAACGCCTTAATTATAGGAGCTGGTGGTTCTGCAAGGGCGCTTGCAACTATTTTAAGAGAAAAAGGCTTATGCGTAACAATTATCAATCGCTCACAAGAGCGTTTGATAAACTTTGCTCAAACGGGATTCTATACTGCTACTTTTGAAAACTTTACTCCTCAAGTTTATGAACTCATTATCAACACTACACCTGCGGGACTAATCAATCTTTCCCTGCCCTTAGATGCTGCAATTCTCACACCCCTTTTAAGTTCTTCTAAATTCGCATTTGATTTAGTTTATGGCAAAGAAACACCTTTTTTAAGTCTCGCAAAAAGCCTAAATATCCCACATAGTGATGGCAAACAAATGCTAATTCATCAAGCAATTTTAGCTTTTGAAATTTTTATGGAATCCCAAAATATCTCTATTGATAAAACAATTTTACATCAAAGTATGCAAAGTGTGCTTTAATATGCTAAAATAGTTCAATTCTAAATAGGAGACTAAAGATGCATACTATCATTACTTCACGACATTTTGAACTCACAGATTCTATTAAAGATTACATTTGTCGCTTGGTAGAAGGCTTGGAAAAATATAATTTAGAGATTTTAAATGCACGTGTTGTAATTTCTCATCAAGAGAAAAAAGGAAATAAAAAAGGTGAAAAAAAGAAAAAACATTTTTGGACGATTGACCTCACACTCTCTTTGGCTCACGCTAACACTGTGGTTATCAATCAAAATGACAAAGACCTTTACACCGCGGCAGACCTTGCAATTATGCGTATGCATAAAATCTTGCGCCGCTACCACGATAAAATCAACCATAAACAAGCAATTCCAAGTGAAACCATTATTGCGAACGAAATCTTACGCGATGAAGCAATTGCCTATAAAGGTGAAGATGAAATTGTGCCAATGGACCTAGATTTACACAAGCCTCTTGATATTGAAGACGCATTAGAGAGATTAAAAAGTAGTTCACAACAATTTTTTGTTTTCAATGATAAAGATTCCAAAATGCGCGTAATTTATAAACGAATTGATGGAAAATACGGATTGTATTAAACGCATTTATCTAGTGGGTGGTGCAGTTCGTGATAAACTCTTAAATCAACCCATTGAAGATAAAGATTATGTAGCTGTTGGCTATCAACAAGAGGATTTTAGTCATTTGCCACAAGTGGGTAAAAGTTTTCCTGTCTTTTTACAAAAAGATGGCTCACAAATCGCTTTAGCGCGTAAAGAGAAAAAAATTTGCGCAGGTTATAATGGATTTAGCATACAAACGCAGCAAGTCTCATTAGAGGAAGATTTAAAACGAAGAGATTTGACGATTAACTCTATTGCATTTGATGAAGAAAACAACAAATATTACGACCCCTTTAATGGCATCAACGATTTGCAAAACAAAATTTTACGACATACTTCAGAATCTTTTTGCGAAGACCCTTTGCGTGTGCTTAGAATTGCAAGGTTTCGCGCACGATTTGGAATCTCTTGGAAAATCCACCCTAGCACAAAAGTGCTTATCTATAAAATGCGTGAAGAATTAAAATCCTTAGAACCCAACCGCGTCTATAAAGAGGTGGAATCTGCATTAAAATTTCCCAATACTGCTTTATTTTTTGAAACACTTTTTGAATTGGGAGTTTTAGATATTATTTTCCCCCATATTTATGCACTCACTACATTAAAAGAAGGAAATTTATATCATCTAGAATCCTCTGTTTTTGCACATACAATGGAAGTTTTAAGGATTGCAGAATCACTTTTAGAGACATTAAAAACCATTAGTGCAGAATCTAGCCTAGAAAAACAAACCTTGATTTTAAAGTTTGCTGCCCTTTATCACGATATTGCAAAGCCTTATTGCTATCGTAATTTTGGCAATTCCAGCGGACATGACAAACTAGAATATCTTTTACCCACCTTAGATATTTCAATCCCAAAATCTATCCAAAAACCTATGCTACAACTTATCAAAAATCATATTAAAATTTATCAATTAGATAAAATGTGCCCCTCTAAAGTGGTAAAATTTTTTGAATCTTTTAAAAAAGATTCTTTATTGTTTCATTTACAATTTGCTTTGCTTATTGCAGATAAAGAGGGTCGCATTCCCAAAGATTCTATTGCAAGCGAAAGTTTTAAAGAACGTCTAATGCACACCTTTAATGCATTAAATATTTATTCCCCTAAAACTTGGCTAGAATCCCAAAAAAGTCCTCCCAAAAGCGAAGCAATTAAAGCGCATATTTTACAGGAAAAAATCAAGATTTTGGATTCTGTATTTTATGGCAAATAAAACTTAGCATTCAAAATATCTCATTTTTCAAAACCCACAAACGAAGTAAATCTCCTATGAGTCTTTGTAATGAGATATAACTCTTTTGAAGATTTTTCGCGATTGCTTCAGAATGGCAAAGCAATTTTATTTTTCGTCATTGCAGACGCCAATGAAACAATCTATCATTAAAATTTCTCTTTAGAGATTCTATTGTTTAGTTTTCTTTATAAAGATTATTCTGCTGTAAATTCTGTCCCCACTCCCGCACTTGTAAAAAGCTCTAAAAGTAAAGAGTGTGGAATCCGTCCATCAATAATTTGGGCTTTTTCTACACCATTCTTTACACAATCTAAGCACGCCTCTACCTTTGGAATCATTCCGCCACTAATTGTGCCATCTTGGTAAAGATTCTCGGTTTGGGTAATATTTAAGGATTCTATGATGTTTCCATTTTTATCCAAAACACCTTTTGTATCAGTTAAAAAAATCGCTCGTTTTGCACCTGTGGCAATGGCTATTGCACTTGCAGCAGAATCTGCGTTAATGTTAAAACCAGGATGCCCTGCTTCCTCTCCACAAGCAATGGGTGCAATCACAGGCACTAGGTTTTGCTCCAATAAATTATCAATCACTGCGCTATGAGTTTCAATAATTTCCCCCGTATATCCATACTTTCCATTATCTTTTGGCTTGGCTTGAAATAAAGAGGCGTCTTTACCGCTTAAACCTAAGGCATTTACGCCGTGAAAGTTTAAAAAAGCTGTAATCTCTTTGTTAATCTCTCCACTAAGCACCATTTCAACAATTTTTAATGCGTCAATACTCGTAACGCGCAACCCATCAACAAACTCACTTTGAATCTTCAACGCATCTAGCAATTCATTAATGCGTTTGCCTCCACCATGCACAATAATAGGCTTAATTCCCAACATATAAAGCATCACGATATCAATCGCAAATTGTTCTTTCAAATTTGGGTTAATTTGCGCTGCACCTCCATATTTAATCACGATTTTAGAACCACGAAAAAACCGAATATAAGGTAGTGAATCCAAAAGAATAGAAACAATTTTAGAATAATTACGCATTTTGCCTCTTTATATAGTAAAATAATGCGAAATTATAACTAAAAGGATTGCAAATGCAAGAAA
This sequence comes from uncultured Helicobacter sp., assembly GCF_947367035.1. GTDB lineage: Bacteria > Campylobacterota > Campylobacteria > Campylobacterales > Helicobacteraceae > Helicobacter_D. The sequence continues at coordinate 13,868 of NZ_CANBCA010000011.1, read as the reverse complement.
AAATTGTGTTTTTAGACGGACTAAGCTTGGGAGAACACGATTTGCAGGAAAAATTACTCAAAAAACTCCCCCATGCAGACTATACAGAATATCCAACCACTACGCCTGAACAAACCCTAGAAAGAGCAAAGGGTGCGACTATTATACTTAGCAATAAAGTTGTGCTAGATAAAGAAATGCTTAACTCCTTAAAAGACAAATTAAAACTTATCTGCATTACTGCCACAGGAATGAATAATGTGGATTTAGAGGTAGCAAAAGAATATGGAATAGAAGTCAAAAATGTAGCGGGATATTCTACAAAAAGCGTAGCACAACACACACTAATGATGGCATTAGCATTAAGTGCGAAGCTACCACTCTATGACTTTTTTTGTAAAAGCGGTTATTACGCCTCTAGCGCACTTTTTACCAACCTCGCCAAACCATTAGAGTTACTCTATGGTAAAAAATGGGGGATTATAGGGCTAGGAAGCATAGGACAAGAGGTAGCCAAGCTAGCAACTGCCTTTGGCGCGGAAGTGTGTTATCACTCTACAAGTGGTAAGAATCTTGATGCAGCCTATCCACACAAAGATTTAAAAACTCTCCTGCAACAATGCTTCGTCCTCTCTATTCACGCTCCACTGAATGATAAAACAAAAAACCTACTCAATAAAAGCAATTTGCAATTTATAAAAAACGGCGCGATTCTAATCAATGTTGGGCGAGGCGGAATCGTAAATGAAGAAGATTTGGCAAATGAACTCAAAAAGCGCGAAATTTATGCCGGACTTGATGTTTTCACAAAAGAACCTTTACCACAAAACCACCCTTTATTAGATAAAGAAATAGCCAATCAGTTAATTTTAACTCCTCACAATGCGTGGGGTTATGAAACAAGCAAGCACAAATTAATTGACGGGGTGATAAAAAATATCGTAGAGTTTTTGAAATAAATTGCACAGAACCCATTTAAATTGATGGAAATTTTAGAATCTTTTGGGCTTGTAGGGCTGCTAATCATTTGCTTCTTAGCAAGTAGTTTATATCCTTTAGGTTCAGAAGTTTTTGTCTTAGGTTTTGTATCCATAGGATATTCAGAATCTGCAGTATGGTGTGTTGCCACACTAGGTAACACGCTAGGCGCACTAACAACTTATGCTATAGGCTACTTTGGTAATGACTATTTGCTAAATAAATATTTTAAAACTGCTAGTGCAAAAATCCACCACTATCAAAACAAGATTCAAAAACTTGGATTTTGTTTTGCCTTTTTTAGTTTTTTGCCTTTTATTGGCGATATATTTGCTCTAGCGCTTGGCGTTTATCAATATCCTTTTTTGAAAGCTACCTTTTTTATCGCATTAGGTAAAGGATTCCGCTATTTAGTTCTTTTGGGTGCATTTTCTTGGTGGCAATCTATAATTTAATCTCTTGCCGATGTGCAGTATGAATACTTTGCAACTTGTGCTTCGCGGACGCTCGCAATGACAGGTGGAAAATAGCAAATCGGTTTAGGATTCGTCATTGCAAACAAAATTTATAAGACTTCAATTCTACCATTATGACGACTGATTTTCCCCTCTAGCTCATATTCAAAAAGAATTGCACCAAACTTCAAAAACGCCTCTTCAAAAAGTGGATTTGTCCTACAAAACTCCAAAACCTCATCTTTTGCATCTATATCTTTAAAATCTTGCCTACAATCCTTACAAAACCCTAATGATTCTATCAGCGCATCTACTTCCCAAATCACCTGTGCTTTGCTACTTTGGGCTAAACTTTGCGTGCCTTGACTTTGCCCAATTTGATGTGGCAAGACAAAGACTTTCTTGCCTAAACTTAACGCATAATTTGCACTTTGCATAGAACCACTTTGTAAATCCGCCTGTGGGATTATGACACATTCCCCAAGACTAACAACTAATTTATTACGCTCCAAAAAAGAAAAAGAATGTGGCTTATAGGGCGAATCAAAAGGGCTTAAAATAAGAGCCTTTTGGTAGATTTGTTGAATAATTTTTGCATTCGTTCGTGGATAAATAATATCCAAAGAAGAAGGAGAAATCATAATGGTATTAGGCATAGCAGCAAGGTGTGCAATAATATCTGTGCCAAGTGCGCCACCACTTACAACCACTGCACCCTTTTGAACAAGTTTGCGCGCAAGGATTTGGGTAAAACTTTGTGCATAGGGATTGGGGTTGCGCGTGCCAACGATTGTGATTTTGCGCTTTTGAAGTAAGTCTAAATCGCCACAATAAAAGATTTGTTTCAGCCCTAAATGCACCAATTCTGGTGGAATCGTGGGCAAAATAGCAAAATCTTTTGGCAGAGGTTCCAAAATATCTCTTTAGGATTCTTTTTGGACAATATGTATTACGATAGAATCTACAAAACCATACCGCCGATAGCCATCACTCTCACCTTCTCCTTCAAACTCTTCTAAAATCTCTTTAGAAGGGTGATTTTGTAGAATCCTAACTAATTCTATGCTTTTACCAAAACGTTCAAAATAACGTTTGATAGTAATCGTCCAATTCACATCAGATTCTTTTAATGCTTGCTGGATTTGGTTTAAATATGCCATTTTTAAAAGAGAGCCAATTTTATCTACCCAATAATGAATCTCCATATATTCACCAAAAACAACCATTACGTGCTTTGCATTCCCTGTTTGTGCATAAGATTTCGCTTCTTCATAATATTTTAGAAAATCTTTAGTAAAATCCTTGAATTGTTGCATAGAACGCAAACTTTCAATTTCATCTACAAGTGAATAAACCTTTTTAATGTCTTTTGCCTCAATTGCATTTAAAAGATTCTCTTTTTGCTGCATTAGCACAATGCGCTCATTTGCTGCACGTTTTAAAGTTGGAAAAACAAGCAAAATCTCTGCAATCTTTTTTGCCTCATCATATTGAAAATTTTTTTCTAATTCCAACAAATTCGTTAGCATTCGTTCGCCAACCAAAAGCACTTTTTTATATAAATCCGTTTCACGCAAAAAAGAAAATTGAAAAGTTAAACTAAAGTATTCTTTAAAATTCTGCTTCTTGATTAACGCATCTGCTTTTTCAAACACATCACAATTACGCAAAAGCTGCACAATCAATTCTTTTTTAGGCGTATTATTAAAAGGTGCTAGGCTTTGCTCTGCTAAACGTTTATTAGTCCCAGCATTTTCCATCAGCAGTTTTTTTGCATTGAAAAATGCCTTATTCCAAATATTTTCCAACTTCTCATACGCCTGTGTTTTGACTAAAAATTTGGTAGTTTTTAACATTTCATACGCTTTGGTAAAGTCTTTTTTATTAATGAGTTCTAAAAAAGTTTTAACCCCATCTTTTTGAGAGAGATAAAAATCAAATTCATTTTTTTTAGATTCACTCACAACAAAAGGGGCAGTCAGTTCAACTGCTTTTTCTATCTCATTTTGGTTTAGCAATTCAATGGCTTGCTGCAAAACCTCACTCCACACCTCATCAAAGACTTTTGTCAAAGGGTGAATACTTAAAAACACATTTTTATTAATTGCTTCACGCGCACTTTTGTAATCTTTGTTTTGAAGACTAACTTCTAACTCTTCCTTACCCTCATTATAATCAATGATTAAAAGAGTTCCATCAATCGCCCCAATATATAAGTATCCACCAGAAAAAGCAAGTGAGGCAATTCCTGCGTGCTCATTTTTAATCTCCATTGCTTTGAGATTATCTCTTAGCGAAAGAACATAAAGCGTATCGGAACGCGTGCCAACTAACGCATAATCTTCCTCTGCTGTAATTGCGATGCTAGTAGGCCAAAAAGCAAAGGGAAATTCTTGTGAAATGATTTTACCCTCTCTTAGACTAAAAATAATACTTGCATTGTTGCGACAAACAAGCAAAACCTTTTCATCGTTGTCAAAGAAACAAGCGTCCTCTACCACATCATGTGTTACAAAATTAAAAGCAATTTTATGTCGCAAGAGGTCAAAAATCATTGTAAATTTGTCAAATCCACTAATTGCAATAAAATCACCACTTTTAGAAAAACGAATCGTGGAAATATAATCTGAACGCGCCAATAATGAAGAAATAGCCAAAAAACTGCGTCCCTCATACAAAAAAACTCTTCCGTCTTGCCCCCCCGAAGCAAAAAATCTTCCATCTTGAGAAAATGCACAAGATTCTATATCCCCATCGTGGTCCTCTAGTGTCGCAATATGCTTTAATGCAGAACCATTAAGCTCTAAAATAAATGCCTTTTTCTCACCCATAATTGGAAAACAAAAGTAAGAATTAGGCGAAATACCAAAAGCGTGGGAATAGCGGTGAGGAGATTCCATATCTTTAATCACTCGGATACTTGTGGCGATATGCAGACTTTGGTTAATTTCAGAGATATAAAAAACATTATCAATACAAAATGTTGAATCTTTTACAGGAGCAATACTTAAAATGCTTCCTTGCAGTTGTTGAGTCTCTTTTGGGGTTGTCATTAGGAATCCCTTAATTTCTTAAACTAAAAGGTATTTTAGCATAAGTTCTTTATAGAATAGTTAGGGTGCGATAATTTCATTAATATACACCATTTCTACTCCACTTTTGGCTAGATAGTCTTCCGCGTTTTTAAGAGCCAATAAAGTTTCTTTATGCGGATGTCCAATGGCAATAGCATAGCCTTTAGTTTTTGCAATTTTAACCGCTTGGATTAGATTTTGTGTAATCTTTGGAATATTTAATTCATTATCCAAAAATACATCACGTTCTAAAAAATTACCTTGACAAGGATTAAGCAATTCTTGAGTATGCGTAGCATAAAAAGTGCTTGTTTTAGTATTAGAAGCTGTTTTAGAATCCAAAAAACTTATTTTATATTTTGCAAGCGTTTCTAAAAGTAACTTCATAGAATCCAAGTTTTGCGTGAATTTACTTCCTGTGTGATTATTGAGATAAGTTAGTGTCGGAAAATCTTGCTTGATGGCTTGGATTCTTTGCTCAATTTTGTCTTTTGAATCACCCACAAACAACAAATCGTGTCCCTCTTGATAAAAATTTAATGCTTCAAGCGGTAAATGCACCATATAAAAAGGGGCTATTTTTGCTATTTTTGGAGTTTGTGGGCTGGCTTTACTCCTAGGAAAAAGTGAGGGTGTGATTTTATATTTAATTTTGGTTAAGGCAGAATATTGAGCAAAAGTTCCTATATCATCAAGGATAATAGCAAGTTGTGGTTTAATACGTTGGCATTTGTGCTTTTGATTTTCTAAATTTTCTACTTGAGATTCCTCTTGATAATCCTTTAACAGGAGCATTTCTTGATGGTCTTGCGCTTTTGTCATATTAGATTGCGTTTGTAAGTCTAAATTCACTTCCATATTGTTTGGAGATTCTTCTGCCGATGCAGCAGAATCTGCCTTGAGTGCTTCTAAATTTTGTTTTAAAAAATCAATATTCTTTTGGATTAACTCTGCATTGTTTTGTGCTAAAGTAGTATTGGATTCTATGCTAGGAGATTTTAACATTGTTGTTTTGGATAATGGAATCTTTGGGGACTTGGAATCTTTGGGGATAAAGTTAAAACTAAGCAATAGGAGCAATAATGCGATAATACCAATCGTTAGGGGCTTTACTTTATCCATTTGAGAGTTATTTTTCTAGCAAAATCTCAACTTCAAGCGTATTAAAATCTTGATTGGAATCTGTTTTAATGTCAATTTTTTGGGCTTTTGTATATTTTTTAATCACCTCTAAAATTTCTTTTTTCATTGCGTCCATATAAGGCACATTAATGGCGCGCTCGTGGGCTAAAATCAATGTTAAGCGGTCTCTCGCCTCTTGAGCAGAAGGTTTTTTTCCACTAAAGAGTTTATTCATAAAACTCATTTAAACAGCCTCCCAAAAAATCCCTTTTTGACCTTTAACTCTAAATAAGGCACTTCTTCCCCCAAAATGCGTTTTGCGATATTCTGATAAGCCTGTGCAGATAAAGAATTGCTATAAATCACGGGTTCTCCCATATTGGTAGAAGAGATGATTTTTTCATCTTCTGGTACGATTCCAAGCAAAGGCAAAGCAAGGATATTTAACACATCTTCTACGCTCAACATCTCGCCTTTTTCTACCATTTCAGGTTTTAACCGATTAATAATAACGTGTTTTAACACTTCTTGTCCCATTTGTGCTTTTTGACTTTTTGCATCAATGATTCCTATTACTCTATCTGCATCACGCACACTTGAAACTTCCGGTGTAGAAACAATTAATGCCCTATCAGCTAGAAAAATTGCGTGTTCAAACCCTCCTTCAATCCCCGCGGGAGAATCAAGCAAAATAAAGTCAAATTCCTCTCTTAGCTTACAAATCAATAATGCAACTTTTTCTTTATCCAAGATATTTTTATCTTTGCTCTGACTTGCAGGGAGGAAATAAAGATTCTTCGTCTTTTTGTCGTTAATAAGTGCTTGAGAGAGGTTACACTCTCCCTCCATTACATTCACAATATCATATACAATGCGATTTTCTAAACCCAAAATCATATCTAAATTACGCAAACCAATGTCAAAATCCACCGCCACTACTTTTTTGCCCAGTTGAGCTAATCCAACTGCAAGATTTGCAGTCGTGGTGGATTTTCCCACCCCGCCTTTACCAGAGGTAATTGTCATCACACATCCACTCAAAGCAACACCTTCCTTGTAAAATTAAGCTAACAATTATAACTTTTGAAGCATTTAATAGGAATTAAATATAAAAAATTTTAGCCCTATTTTTCGCAAAGTTTAAAAAGATTTGAAAGGGATTTGATATGATAACTTTTCCGATGAATTGCACAGAATCCATACTTTTTAATTGCATTTAAATGCGCCTTTGTGCCATAACCCTTATTGTGTGCAAAGTCATATTGGGGGTATTTTTCGTGCCATTGTAGCATTTCTGCATCTTTTGCGCTTTTTGCCAAAATACTTGCCGCACTAATAGCATACAATTTAGAATCCCCTTTAACAAGCGTTTTTAAGGTATCAATCTTAAAATTACAAGAACCATCAAACACATAAAAAGGAGCATTTAAATGCGATAAAATTTCAAGCAAAGAGTCCCTTATACACACGCTTAAACCCTTGGCATCAATCATATCGGCACTCGTTTGCACCAGATGAAAGTATGTGTATTGCTTAATTTGCTCTGCTAAAGAATCCCGTGTGATTTGAGAAAGCACTTTAGAATCCTTAAGCTGACTCAAGAATCTATCAGGAGGATTTTTCAACACCACACCACACACAAAAAGCGAACCCGCAATACAACCTCTCCCCGCTTCATCTATCCCACAAATTGCAGGGTATTGACAAAAAGGAATTGCGAGAGATTCTAGAATTTGCCTCACAGAATTGGATTCTAGTGTGGGATTAAAATTTGAAGCCATCTTTAAATATAGAACCCCAAAGCAAAAGGCTTTTATCTCGTTGTTTCATCACACCTTACTCTAAGATTAGGCGTAAAACTTCTTTAAACTCACTCACAGGACGAATCTGCAACCCATCTTTTACTTCTTGTGGAATCTCGTCCATATCTCGTTCAAAATTTTTCTTTGGAATCAATACTTCTTTCATTCCAGATTTATAGGCTGCAATCAGCTTTTCTTGCAATCCTCCAATGGGCAAAACTTTTCCTCTTAAGGTTAGCTCTCCTGTCATTGCCACATTGCTACGTGCTTTTTTATTCGTAAGCAAGGAAGCAAGCGCACTAGCAATGGCGATTCCAGCACTTGGTCCGTCCTTTGGTGTCGCACCTTCTGGCACGTGTAAATGCACATCAAAACGATTATAAATCTCACTAGCGCTTGGCTTGATACCTTCTTCTTTTTCTTTTGGAGTTTCTGGAATCAACCTACAATCCACCTTTAACACTCCACTATCAATCAAAGATTTGACATAAGAATAGGCAATTTTTGCGCTTTCTTTCATCACATTGCCTAAATTTCCCGTCAAATGCAAACCGCCCTTACCTTTGATTTTAAGTGCCTCTATTCTTAAAACATCTCCCCCTACACTCGTCCAAGCAAGCCCATTGACTAACCCAACTTCTGCATTTTTACTTGCATTTTCAAACTCAAAGACAATCTTATCTAAAAATTCGTGCAGATTTTTAGGTGTAATTTGGATTCTTTCTTGTGGTGCTTGTAAAATATTTTTTGCCACTTTACGCAAAATCTGTGCAATCTTGCGGCGAAGATTCCGCACACCTGCCTCTCTAGTGTATTTTTCAATTAACATCTTAATTGCGCTACTTGAGAAATGAATCTCATTATTTTGTAAGCCGTGTTTTTTAAGCTCTTGTGGTATTAAATATTTTTTGGCAATTTGTTCCTTTTGACTCGGTGTGTAGCTGTTGATATTAATAAACTCCATTCTATCACGCAAAGGAGCGGGAATTGCACCAATATCGTTCGCTGTGGCGATAAAAATCACTTGCGATAAATCTAAATCAAAATTCGTATAATAATCCCTAAACTCCTTATTTTGCTCTGGGTCTAAAATCTCTAGCAATACAGAAGAGGGGTCTCCGCGAAAAGAATTATGGACTTTGTCTATTTCATCTAGCACGACTACTGGATTCATCTCTTTAGCATCAATCAAACCTTGCACGATTCTACCGGGCATTGCACCAATATAAGTTCGGCGATGCCCACGCAATTCATTCACATCTTCTAAGCCTCCCAATGCGATTCTGACTAATTTACGCTTCAAGGCTGTGGCAATGGAGTTTGCGAGGCTTGTCTTACCAACTCCAGGCGGTCCATAAAAGCACAAAATCGTGCCTTTGTTTTCATTGTTGCCTTTACCGCGTAAGGCAAGCAATTCGCGTACCGCAAAATACTCTATAATCCGCTCTTTTGGCTTCTCTAATGCGAAATGGTCTTTGTTGAGCTGTTTTTCTACCTCATCAATCTTAAGTGGTTTTTTCGCAAAGAGACCAAAAGGAATCTCTAAGACTAATTCAACATAATTTTGCAATAAATTTGCATCTGCACTATCTTGGTGCATTCTTGAGAGTTTATTAATCTGCTTAGAAATCTCTTTGTAAGCATCTTTACTCATATTACTTTTTAGTTTTTCTAACTTTTGGCGGTATTCCTCTATCTCTGTATCCTTGCCACTATCCCCGCCTAATTCTCTTTGGATTTGCTTTAACTGCTCTTTTAAGAAATATTCTTTGTTAATTTTTTCCATTTGAGAATTAACTTTAGTTCTAATTTCTTTTTGAATTTGTTGGGCGCGGATTTCTTCCATAACAATTTCAATCAAGCTCAACAAACGTTCTTCTGGGTCATTTTCTTTAAAGATTTTATAAGCTTGGTCTTTTTTAAGCCGAATTGCACTTGCAATCAAATCTGCCGCACGATTGGGGTCCATTGTCTCATTAATACTCTTTAATAAATCTTGTGGAAAGTTTTGTGCAATATTATAGAGGTTTCGCAATCGCTCTTTTAAAACCGATAAAATTGCCTCCATTCGCGCAGAATCAAAGGCTAATGATAGAATAGGCTCAATCTTGCCCCTCAGAGGAATTTTGGATTCTATTTGAAGTAAGCGCCCGCGACTTAAACCTTGAAATAGAATCTTCACACGTCCTTCAGGTAATGCCACACGACGCATAATCACCCCAATCACACCCACATCATAGAATCCTGTATCACTCTCGCCAATCTCACTAGACTTAGAAGCTGTAATAAAAATAAGTTTATCTTGAGATTCCATTGCCAAATCAATAGCTTTTAGATTTTCTTCATCACTCACAAATAAGGGTGCAATCATAAAAGGATAAAGAAACATCTCTTCTTCTACAATTACGGGTAGATTTTTTGGAAATTCTCCATAACGTTCTAATTGCATATTCTCTCCTACCACTCAAACATTCTTTGATACCAAGGAGAATGAGCCTCTTGATAATACACATCTTTAATCCAAGCGTTCTCATCAATTTTTTGTTGATAAAATTCTGCGGCATTTGTTTTGTCTTTACGCTTATAGATCTTGATTATCTCTTTGTTAAGGCTTAAATTTGCCAACTCAAGCTTTAAAAGCATTGTATCTACCATTGGACGATAACGAGAATAAGGGTATTTTTGGTCAAAAGCTTTGGCTTCATTAATGGACTGAAGCAATAATTGCTGGTCACGAAATTGCTTTCCAAAAGCAAAATAATTCGCTTGCAATTTTAAATACTGCACAAAATCAATGTTTTTTTCATTTCCAAAACGTTTCATAAATTCATCAAAATAGAATCCCGCTAACAAATACTCCTCTTCTTGCATATGCGCACGTCCTAAAATCAACATTGCTTCACTCAAAAGTGGGGAATTTAAATGCTCACTCTGTAAGGAAACAAAATAACTATCAGCTTTTTCTAAATCGCCATTGCGAATTTCCTTTAACATATTTTGATACCAATAATCCGCGGGTTTATTCACTTCATCTAAAGCTAAACCGCTGTTAGTTTTAGATGAACAAGCTCCTAAAAATACGAATAAACATAAAGCAAAAAAGGGAATTTTAATGATTTTTAACATTGTTTATAGATTCCTTAATAAATTAATTTGGATTGTAACCTTTAACCTTAGCAAAAAGATTTTAAACTAAAATTTACCATAAATTATCTTACAAGCTAAGAAACATTTTAAAGCCAAAAGTCAAAAATAGTCGTAATTATAGCGGATTTGTATAGAGATTTTATAATTTTTTTAAAAATAAAATTGATTTTTTGTTTTTATTGCGATAAAATCTCACATAAAACTTTTAGATAAAGAATTATTTTCATAAAGATTTTACGCTAACTATGAACGCTAATTTGCGAAGGAAAAGGTAATGGAATTTGTAGTTAAATCCCCGATTTTAGGTTTTGAACATATCCAAAAGATGAAGCTAGAGAAAATCGCAAAAGATGATGAAACTTTTATGCAATTAAAAAGCTGTGCAAACGATGGCATTTCTTTTACATTAGTTAATCCTTATGCAATGCGCACAGATTATGAGTTTGAAATTCCTTCTCCTGTTAAAGCCCTTTTAGATTTAAAAGGCAAAACAAACACTGACCCTCAAAACTCCAAACTTGTTACATTAAATATTGTCTGTGTTAAAGAACCCATTGAAGAATCTAGCGTGAATTTTTTGGCTCCTGTGCTTTTCAACTTTGAAAACCTCACAATGGCACAAGTTGTTCTAGAGAATTTTAAATACGAAAACTTTGGATTATCTGAACCCATTTCAAAATTTTTTGACTTTAGCAACAATAAAACCGCGGAATGAAATCCTTAATCCTTTTAGGCTATGGAAAAATGGCAAAAGCCTTAGCACAAGGCTTAAAAGCCAAATACCAATTATTTGTTTGCGGTCGTGATAATGCAAAGATCCAAGCTTTTTGTGAAGAATTAAGCCTCACACCTCTATTTTTGAAAAACTCCATCCTTTCACTCAAAGAAAATGATGAACTTCTGCTTTGTATTAAACCTTATGCCTTGAATGAATTTCACTTTCAAGGTAAAGCAAAATGCATCTATTCTATCCTTAATGCCACGAGCCTAGAAACTTTGAAAAAAACAATAGAGTCAGAAAATTATATCCGAGCAATGCCAAATATCTGCGCAAGTGTTGGACAATCTATTACAAGTCTTTGTGGTGATTCGGCTTTTAAAGAAGAATCTTTTGCGATTTTTGATTCTATTGGTAAAAGCGTGTGGCTTACAGAAAAAGATTTTCCTTTAGCCACTGCATTGGGTGGTTGTGCGCCAGCATTTTTGGCGCTTGTTGCCGAATCACTGATTGATAGTGGTGTAACCTATGGTTTAAAACGCGAAGATTCCACACAAATCGTGCGCACATTGTTTAATGGCTTTGCAAAACTCTTGGAACAAAATCACCCAACATTGCTTAAAGAAAATGTGATGAGTCCGGGAGGTTCTACGGCACAAGGTATAGCGACCCTAGAAAAGCACGCTCTTAAAAATGCCTTTTTAGAAGCGATTTTAGCTTCTAAAAACTTTGCCTAGCAAGCCATCATTTGCGAATTATTGCGATTTTAGGTGGTAGTGGTTCAGGCAAAAGTGCATTAGCATTAGAACTTGCTTCTACGCGTCATTGTGCAATTCTTTCCTTGGATTCTTTAAGTATTTACCAAGAAATTAATATTGCAAGTGCGAAACCCAGTCTTGAAGAGAGAAAAGGAATCCCGCATTTTGGTATAGATGTCTTAAGTCCCAATGAATCACAAAATGTTTATAATTTTGTCCAAGCATACTATGAAGCAAAAAGATTCTGCGAAACCAATCATAGACACCTTTTAATTGTGGGAGGCACAAGCTTTTATCTCAAGGCTTTACTCTATGGACTTTCTCCCGCACCTGCACTATCCCCATCTCAAAAATTACAGATAGAATCTACACTGCAAAACTTAGGGGATTTACAAGCAAAATATCTCTATTTATCCAAAGTGGATTCCCTTTATGCAAACAAAATTAAACCTCAAGATTCCTACCGCATTACACGCGCATTAGAAATTTATTTCTCTACACAAACCGCACCTAGTGTGTATTTTGCAAACCATCCCCCCAAACCGATTTTACAATCCTGTGAAATCTTTGAAATCGTATTAACGCGTGAATTATTAAAAACAAGAATTAAAGAACGCACACAAAATATGCTTAAGAGCGGACTTATAGAAGAGGTACAAAGATTAGTTGCACATTATGGAATCCATCATCAATGGATTAAGAGCATTGGCATTAAAGAGACTTTGGAATATCTCAATCATCAAAAGCAGCTCCTATCAATAAGCTCGCAAACTGCACCTATTTCTTCTCTACAATCTCTTTGCGACTCTATTTCTATACACACAGCTCAACTCGCCAAACGCCAACGCACTTTCAACAAAACACAATTTCCTTCACATTTTTGTGGCAGCGCAACAGAAATTTGTTCTCAAATTTCTTTATAATTTTGTTTCAAATAAACTCCGCGCAGTTTATCTTTATACAAGATTATTTTAAACTTTTTAAAGACTAAAGTTATATAATTAAGTCTATGTGATTGAATCTTCAAGGAGGGTCTATGTATAAACATCTGTCATTAAAACTAAAAATTTCAATGCTTGTAGTCGGTATGATAATTAGCCTAGCAAGCATATCTAGCATTATAATGTATTTTAAGCAAGATATGGTTCATAATACAGAGGCTGAAATTCATCAAGCCGTAAGTGAGGAAGTGGAGCAAAAAATCAAGCTTGCAACCGATAGTTTAGCAGAAGCATTAGGTGAACTAATTGTTGGGCTAGACGAGCCTTCGCAAATTGCGATTATAGCAAAAGCAATTGAAAAATTCCGATTTGAATCGGATAAAAGTGGGTATTATTTTGCCTATAAAGAATGGACGCCTGTGGCACACCCAACGCGTAAAGATTTGATTGGAAAATCACTTTATGAAGCCAAAGATACGAATGGCATATATTATGTCAGAGATTTATACGAAACTGCAAAAACACAAAAACAACAGACAAAATTTGTTCGTTTTTCTTTTAGCAAACCACTTCCTGATGGCGGTCTTGGGACAGCACAAAAAGTCGGTTATGCTACAATGATTCCAAATACTGAAAATATTTGGATTTCCACAGGTGTTTATGTAGATACCCTAAGCAAATATGTCAATCAAATCTCCTATGATGTTGTGGGCTTTATTGATACCGCACTATTTAAAGCATTTTCAATCGGGATCGTTATCCTATTAGTAATTTTAGTTCCACTAATTTGGGCATTTTATAACAATCTTATTTTTAGTGTGCGTGCAATACAAAACAATCTCACCCACTTCTTCTCCTACCTCAACCACAATACAAACACTGCAAACCTTATCC
>NZ_CANBCA010000010.1 GCF_947367035.1 uncultured Helicobacter sp. | reverse complement strand
ATCGTAATGCCTATGGTTCAAGATTATGACAAAACACCTTTGCGTTCTATCACTTCCAAAGAAGCATTAGAGGATTTAGGTGAGGAAAATCTCAACGAAGAAATCAAAGAAAGATTTAAACCACTGCTTGAAAAATTTGGCAAAACTCTAGGCGAGGAAGTCAAAGAAGTGCGCTTAAGCTCTCGTTTAATTGACGCTCCTTCGTGTATTGTAGGAGACCCTGAAGACCCTAATGCTGCGATGGTTAAGATGATGAAGCAAATGGGGGCAATGGGAATGGGAGCAGAGATTCCAGAGCCAAAACCTATTTTAGAACTCAACCCAAATCATATTATTGTAACCAAACTCTTAGACGCAGAAGAACACAAGATAGAAGAAGTTGCATATTTACTACTTGAAGAAGCCAAGCTTTTAGAGGGTGGAAAATTAAAAGATGTAAATGCCTTTGTCAAACGTCTTAATACCCTCTTGCAAAATAGCCTATAACACCAGATTGTAAGGTTCTTAAAGAATCTTACAATCTATATTACTAATACCACTTTCTTAATTTATCGTCCAAAGGGGCAATTAGACGATAAAAGCAGGCACAAGCAATAAACTTAAAATCATAGAGATGAGCAATACCCATTGGCGATTTGATTCCACTTCCAGCACCTCCAGCAAGTGCAAAAGGAAACATTCCAAACACCATTAGAGCGTTTGTCATTGACCACATCAAAGATTAAAGTCGCATTTTTCCCACAAGCCCCATTAAAAGCATTAATCCCATAGTACTAAATAAACTTAACGATTTTCCACTGATAAAAAGTGCCAAAATGCCCCTGTAAAGCTTAAGGGTAAAGTCGTCATAATGACCAATGGTTGCAAGAGGGATTAAAGACACCAAAATAAAATAAATTAAAAACAAATTCGCATAGATCATTACACTTCTTTGTCTATCATAATGTTTAATATTTGTTGTTGCCCCCACCTCTTCTATCTCTACCAATCCCTCTAAAAACACATTTTCCTCACTTGAATTTCTAGGACTTAAGTAACTCAAATCCATAATGGAATCTTTTTTGGGACTAAGCAATACAATATCATATTCTTTACCCCCTTCACGATAATAAGAAATTTCTGCGCTCCACTAAAGGCATTATTCAATGCCATTGCAACTTCTTGTGCATTGAAACCATATTGTGCAACAAGTGCGCGATTTAATTGCAAACGAAAAAGAGCGAAAGCACAAAAACTCCTACAATCACTCCAATCACAATAGTTTTATGCTTTAAAACCCATTTTAAAGTTTGAACATAAAAACTCTCCAAGATTTTATATTTCTCACTCCAAAGATAAAATCTCTGCCAAAACCCTTTAAACTCCTTATAATTAGAACTAGAATCTGCAATACGCGAACTTAGCATTGGAATAAAAGTAATCACAACAACATAGGAAATGATAATTGATGCAGCAAGGGTTAGCCCAAAAGAAGTAAAAAACCTCTCAGTTACACCGCTCATATTTGCAATAGGAATAAACACCGCAAGCAACATACAAGATTGCAACAAGGGCGAAACCTATCTCGCACAAACACTGATATGCCGCTTCTTTGCACTGCATTCCATTTTCTAGTTTTTTATAAATATTCTCAATCACCACAATCGCATCATCAATAATAATCCCTATTGCGAGGGTAATTGCAACCATTCACGCACAAGTGTGAGCTGGTATTGTAGGCTAATTTCTTACAAAAAGGGTAAAATCTCTTTGATAGAATCTGCAATTTCAATCTCATTTGCACCTGTGATTTTCTGCACTTCTAGCGAGATTCCACTTCCACTTGTTTCTTTGGTTATTAAATGAGAAAAACTGCGTTGCTCCTTAACAGAATCAACAATCAATGCAATATCACTTAATTTAATCCCCTCTCCGATTAAAAGATTACCCAAATCTTGCACATTACTTGCATCTGCCTTGGTAATCAGTTTCCATTCCTTTTCCTTACTGATTAATCTTCCACCATCAATTTCAATATTTTGTGCATTAATTGCACGGACAATATCTGTAAAGGTAAGGTTATATTTATTTAATGCATTAGGAAAAGGGAGGACCTTAATCTCACGCTCTAAATAACCTACAAGATTTACCTTATCTACACCTTTATTCTCTGCAAAAGAGGTTTGATTTAAGCCTGTATGAACATTTAACTCTAATAATTCTTGTGTATTTTCAATCTTGGTTCTAGGGCTAACAAAGAGCGAAATAGTCAGTGCGCCACCGACATTGAATTTTTCAATCATAGGCGATTGAATCTCACTTCCAAAACTAAGGGTTGAGACTTTATTCCGCACGTCATTTGCGGCAATTTCAATATCTTTTTCTAATTCAAACTCCACGACAACAACGCTCACACTATCTACACTTGTAGAGGTAATTTCTTTAACGATTCTATCCCGCTAATTGCCCCTTCAATTTTATCTGTTACTTTGCCCTCTACCACTTCTAAATTTGCTCTTGCAATTTGCACATTCTCTTTCACATCTTTTACTTTTAATGCAAGTAATTTCTCTTTTTTTACTTGCGCTCCCACTTCTACAAAAATCTCCTCTACTACACCATTAGCACTAAGAGCTAAAGTGGCTCTTTGAAGTGCTTGAACTTCAAAGGTTGCATACACTTCATTAGGTTGTGCAAAAACTTGACCAAAACACAAAATAGCAAAACTAAAAAGATTTACGATGTCTTTTAACTTTTTATTTTTGCTCTCCTCTTGTTGCATTCTATACCCCTTAATCTGCGATAAAAGATTCTAATTTCTCTCCACTCTTGTAGAGAAATTTGCCTTTTTCACTTCATATCAAAACGTGCAGCGTCATAAAAACTTTGTGCATTAAGCAATGTGCTTAAAGCATTAAGATATTGTGTAGTTAGACATTAAATTTTTCTTTTGCATAAGAATAAGCAATAGAAGCGGATTGATAGCTAGAATCTGCCCATTTTATTTTCTCTTTAGCACTCTTTAAACTCTCCTTTGCAATTACAAGTTCTCTTCTTTGAGAATCTTTAAGATAAATATATTCAAAGTTTGCAGCCATTGCGTTTAGGTATGCACTTTCACGTTCCCTATATGTTGCCAAAGAATCAAAAAGTGTAAAACAGACAGACAAACCAAATGTGTTCTGATAAGTAGGGTCAATAGGAATCACAAAGGGCAGATTAGGCAAATTGCGTTCATCATAATGGTAGCGCATATAACGATTGCTAAGAGAAATTATTGGCAAATAAGTGTATTGGGATTTAACACTTTCTTGTGCTTTAAGGACATAAAAATTTGCTTGCAAATCCTCCCGCTCTTTTGAGGGGAGATTCAAAGAAACTTCTTGCAAATTTGTGCGCTCATTTAGAGTATTTATCTCTACTCCACTCAAAAGCGAAAGTTGCTCCAAATGTGCTTTAAGGGCAGTTTTGGTAGATTCTATATTATAATATTTTGATAGCTTTGCGCTTTAATTGCTTCTAATGCATCTAACGAAGCAAGTCCCGTATCATAGAATCTTTGATATTTAAAAATACTTTCCTTAAGCTCTTCTTGTTGATTTATCAGTGCGCTTAGCCTACTTTGCACACTTAAAGCATTAAAATATTCTTGAATGATTTTTAATTGCAACTGCTCTTTTGTGCTTTTGCTCTCGTGTTCTTCGGCTTTGAGTTTATAATCAGTAATTTCCAATCTACCCTCACGTGCTAATTCATCAAAATCAACCATTGCGCTTCTACAAAAACACCTTTTATCTTTTTAGGATAAAAAATATTAGGATTTTGTATATTTTGGTAAGCATAACCTACCACAACTTTTGGCAAATATTCTGCATATAAAGCATTTTTTCTTCTTCTAAGGCTCTCATTTGCGTCTCTTCACTTTGTAAAAGTGGATTGCGCAAAGCATTTTGAAGAAGAATTTTTAAAGTTTGGGATTCTACATTGTTTTGATATTTATTCTCTAGAGTGCTTTGTTTATCACTTCGTTAAATTTGTATAGAAGATTCTATTGTGGAATCCTCAAAGCTTTGACTTTGCGATTGTGCAGAAATATTAGCGAGTAAATGGATAAAAATCAAGTATAAAACCAACCAAAAATCTTTTTCATTTACAAATTCCTAAAGTTAATCAACGCAAATACTTAAGAATCCTTAACGCACCTGTCCATTACCATAAACTTTATATTTATAAATCGTTAGAGACTCTACACCCATTGGACCGCGTGCGTGAATCTTTGAAGTAGAGATTCCAACTTCTGCTCCATAGCCAAATTCTCCACCATCACTAAAACGCGTAGAAGCGTTGGCATACACACACGCAGAATCCACTGCATTTAAAAATAACTCTATAACACTATAATCTTCACTTAAAATTGCTTCACTATGCCCACTGCCAAACTTTTCAATATGTTCTAAGGCTTCTTGAAGTCCATTGACAAGACGCAAATTTAAAATATTTTCTCCATATTCTATAAAATAATCTTGCAAAGAAATTTGCTCACATTCTATCCCACAAGCTTTCAAAATCTCGCAAGATTCTCTATCGCCCTTTAAAATCGTGCCCTTTTGCTTCAAAGATTCTGCAACTTTAGGTAAAAACTCCTGCGCAAAAACAGAATCTATAAGCAATGTTTCACAAGCATTACATACACTTGGACGAGAAGTTTTGGCATTAACAATTATCGCAATGGATTCTGGAATCTTACAAGAATGATGAGCAAAAATATGACAAACCCCTTTATCGTGCTTGATAACAGGCACTTTTGCATATTCTGTTACAAAATTAATCAGCCCCTCACCTCCACGTGGAATGATTAAATCAATAAAATCTTTTGCACCCAAAAGCTCTTTTAACTCTTCTCTATCACGCATAGACGGAAGTAGAACCATACAATCCAAAGGCAAATGATGCTTTTTAAGAATCTGATAAAAAACCTGCATAATGACTTCATTACTCTTTTGAGCCTCCTTGCCACCTTTTAAAACGCAGGCATTTCCACTTTTAAAGCACAAGGCTGCGACATCACTTGTTACATTTGGACGCGATTCATAAATTGTAGCAATCACTCCAAGGGGTGCGCTTACCTTTTCAATCCTTAAACCGCAATGATTTGTAAATCCTCCTAAAATTCTATTAAGTGGGTCTGGAAAATCTGCAATTTGCCGTAAAGATTCCGCCATACTTGCTATTTTTTTAGGATTCAACTCCAAGCGTTCCCTCATTGCACTACTTAATTTTAAATCCTCTGCAAGGCTTAAATCCTCTTGATTGGCTTGCAAAATAACACTTTGTGATTCTAAAAGCAAATCTGCACAATCTCGTAAAAATTCAATACGCACATTATGAGACAGGGAAGATAAAATACTTTTACTTGCTTTGGTTTTCTGTAATTGTTCTTGTAGATTCATTGTTTCTCTTATATTTCAAATTAAATTAGAATCTTTATTTAACATTCTAAAATTCAAAATCTTAACATAAATGTCTAATTAACTGAATAAAAATAGAAAAAATAATAAAAAGATTGAGTGGTGCGCTGAGCGAGACTTGAACTCGCACGGGTCACCCCGCCACCCCCTCAAGATGGTGTGTCTACCATTCCACCACCAGCGCACACCTTAGGCAAGTGCCTAAGGAATTTTAACTATTAATTAGCCTAAGAAAGGGTTTGCGTAAAGTAGGATTAACGCAACAACAAGGGTATAGATAACTTGCGCTTCAATCATCGCTAGTGCGATAAACATTGTTGTCATTAATTTTCCACCAACGCCCGGATTTCTAGCCATACCAGAAATTGTCGCTGCTGCTGTGCTACCCATACCAATCGCACCACCAAGAGCTGCGATACCCAAACCTACACCTGCTGCAATTGCAGAATAAGAGAGCAACATTTCGTTACCTTCCGCGGCAAATGCCACACTAGCTAATGCAAAAAACACTAAAAGTAATTTTTTCATTTCTTTCTCCTTAAAAATTTCAAAGTCCGTTCGGATTCATTCCCCTACTTATCACTTTGTAAGGTACAATTATAAATGTGCTTAGCTAAATTTTTGTTTAATTTAAGCTAATCTACAAGCCCTAATTCCACTTTATTTTTATTAAGTGATAGTACCTCTACACGCACTTCATCTCCCTCTTTTAGATAATCACTAATGCGTTCGCTTCTATTATTTGTAACTTTGGAGACGTGCAACAATCCATCATAATGATGCGGTAATTCTATAAATGCGCCAAATTCTACCACTTTTTTTACTTTCCCTGTGTAAATATCTCCCACTTGATAAAGTTCATCAAAATTTGGTTTATATTCTTTAGTATTGGCAATGTTTATAATATGCTCTTTTGCCGCATTCACTTTTTGTTTATTTCCACCACTGACTTTAACTTCACCATTTTCGCGATTTAAATCAATCACGACTTCAAATTTCTCAATGATTTCCTTAATTGTTTTTCCTGCTTGTCCAATCACTTCTACAATCTTGCTTGGGTGAATTGCAAAAGTTTGTGCGCTAGGGAGAGATTCTGTGTTTAAAACTATTTTACTCTTTGCCTCTTCCATTATTTTTAAAATATGCAAACGTGCTTCTTTTGCTTGAAAAAGTGCATCTTTTAAGATTTCTGTTTTCAACCCTCCAAGCTTAATATCCATTTGTAATGCAGTGATTCCATTGATACTCCCTGCAACTTTGAAATCCATATCGCCCTCGTGGTCTTCTAGGCCTATAATATCAGTTAGAATCGCATACTTTTCTCCCTCACACACAAGTCCCATAGCAACCCCAGCAATGAGTGCAACGCATTCTATATCTGCAGCTGCTAATGCCAAAGAACCGCCACACACCGTTGCCATAGAAGAAGAGCCATTAGATTCTAAGATTTCAGACACTAAACGAATCGTTTTAGAATCCCCATTAATCAAACTACATTCTAGTGCGCGTTTGGCAAGATTGCCGTGTCCTAACTCCCTCCTGCCTGTCGCACCAATAGGACTTGCTTCCCCGACACTAAAAGGTGGAAAATTATAATGCACCATAAAACGTTCTTTGGAAGTAGATTTTTCTGTGAGTAATTCATAATTTTGTGCGTCCATATCCCCCCCCAGTGTGCAGACCACAAGTGCTTGTGTTTGCCCTCGCGTAAAAAGTGCGCTTGCGTGAGCTTTAGGCAAAAGGTTTGTCTCAATGCTAATAGGGCGCACTTCTTTTAATCCTCTACCATCTGCTCGTTTGCCTTCCTCTAGTATCATCTTACGAACAAGAGTGCGCTTCACTTTTGCTAGTGTTTCATCAACACGTTGTTCTAAGAATTCTACATCATTAGGATTTTGTTGCTTCCAATCCTCCATAATCTTTCTAGCAAAAGCTTTTAAACGGCTATGCCTTTCTGTTTTGGATAAAAATGCAAGGACACTCTGTAATGACTCTAGATATTTTTCGCAAATAAAATTTGCGATTCTCTCGCATATAAAACTTTTTCTCCCCTCTTCTAATTTTAAAGGTGTCTTGATAAAAGGCATAAAAGAATCTTTCATTAGCTGACTTTTAAGAGCAATTTGAGTGCGTGCTAACTCTAGTGCCTCCATCAATTGACTTTCTTCTAATTCATTTGCACTCAAGGAAATTGCTTCCTCCTCTTGTAAAGTTGTCATTAAACTCAAAGGATTTCTTGAAGATTTAACTCTCACTCCACCAAAAGTGCGCATCTCAATCATTAGCAAATCCTCATTCACACCACTTACTAACAAATCCAATGTGCTTTGCTCTTGTGCTTTTAAATCTGGATTTATCACGAATTCCTCTCCAATTCTACCAATTCGCACACCATTGACAGGAAAGGTAAGCGGAATCTCGGAAACATATAATGCTGCACTTGCTGCATTTAAAGCCAAAAGCTGTAAATCTGAATTGCTATCAGCACTTAAAACAAGAATTGTGATTTGTGTAGGATAGCAGTAGTTTTTAGGAAATAATGGGCGTAAAGAGCGGTCTATGATTCTAGCAGTCAAGGTTTCAAAATCACTAGGCTTTGCTTCTCTTTTCACATAGCCTCCGGGAAATTTCCCTGCAGCATAAGCCTTTTCAATGTATTGCACAGTTAAAGGTAAAAAATCTTCTTCTACAATACAATCACTATCAATTACAACTGCGGCGAGTAAAACATTATTTCCGCTTTGATAACATACACTTCCATTGGCTTGTTTTGCAAACTTATCAAAAATATACCTTTCTTCTTGTCCTAAAAACGACAGCTTCGCTTCACCCATTTTTCTTCTCCTTGAACTTTATGGTTGTATCTCGTTAAAAATTCCTTCAATTACTGAAGGCTCTATGGCAGGATAATCTTTGTAATAATACCCAATATCTACAAAATTTTTGGATTGATAAAGACAAAAAATGCCATCGGTTGCTTCCTCCATTATTTCAGCAACCTCTATGGGGGCAACAGGACAAGCAAAATACACTGTTTTGGCTTGTAAAGTAATCACTGATTTAATAGAAGCAAGTGCGGTTAAACCACTATCAATCCCCTCATCTACAAGTAATATGCGTTTTCCTTTAAGGGAAATCAAGGGATTACCTTTACGATATTGATAAATTAAAGGCAACATCTTATCTTCATATTGTCTTTGCACTTCACCATAAATATAATCCAAACTAATTCCAAAAGACCGCACTAAAGGCTCATTAATCACAACATCGTGTGTTTCAGTTGCCATTGCAATTTCGCATTCTGGGTTGTTGGGAGCTAAAATAGGTGAAGTAAAAAGAAAAGCCAGAGGTGCTTTAATTGCCTGCGCTAAACGATGTGCAAAAAAAACCCCCTCAAAAGAGATTCCAACCACTATACAATCTTGCTTTTCAAAAAAGCTTAATGGCATATTGTGAAGCAATTTTTGCAATGCATCTTCACGATTTTCAAAAAGGGTTTTTCTCCGCATAGAATGCATCGCATTACCCACAAAGCCACCTTTAATTGTATTTGCAATTCCATTATTTAAATTACCCATATTCTTTGCCCTTTAATTACCCACTTTTATATCACTACTTAATAAAGGAATAAATTTAATTGTGAATAACACATATTTATCATCTCTTGCTTCTGCCCCACGCGTGGTTAACATTGGATAAATTTCACTGACATATTTAAGACCAAAAGAAAAACAACGAATTGAAGTTTCAAATCCCACTTGCCAAGTCTTAAAATAACGTTCTTTATAATCATAACCAGCACTTGCAAAAATGTCAATATTCTCAAACTCCTTATTCAATCCAGCCATTAGATAATTTGCCTCTCCAAATCTCCCACGATTCCAATCCACACTCGCAAAAGATTCACGAAAGAAATGTCCAAAATTTGCCTTTAGATATTCTCCATCATAATGAACTTGATGTGTAGCTTCTGAAATTCTAGCTTTCTGATGTGAATAAAAAATACTGCTTAAAAAACTCCACTCATAATCGTAAAAATATTGGATTTCATTTTCTAACTCCCCCACCTGATGATTATCTTCTAAATAAAAAGCTTGTTTGATGCGGTGAGAAAGCCAAAGTGTATCTTCTAAATCATAAAAATATTGAGAGCCATTCAATCGCAATTCTTGTCTATGACCAGGCAAATCAAAAAAATCTTGAAAATCTCCTTTTTGACTATCAAATCCGGGCAAAATATACAAAGTCTCAAGGCTTAAAGTATGTCCAAATGCTTCATATTGCTTAACTAAATCAGAATTTGCTTTAAATTGATAATGTTGCGTAATATAGCGTCCATCTTCTAAATGCCCTTGTTTAACATTACTATAATTAACCTGTGTTCCATAGATAATAGGCGAAGCAGACAAATTCACAAAATCATCAAATAAATTTTGCGTATAAATCAAAGGAAGTTGCGCTTCTTGTTGCACCGCACGATAGCCAATAGGACGTGTAAAATTTTTGGCTTGATAATCAAAGCTATAATACAAATTATCCAAGAATAATTTGTTGAATTGGCGATGATATTGCACCTGTGGCAAGGTTTGTAAAGTTTCTGCATTGCTCGTCTTATCCAAATCCGAATAATAACGCCCATAAACTCCCACATAATCTGATTCACTTTTTAAAAAATAATTTAAGCGAGAAGTCAAAAGGCTTCCTTGCAAATCTGCAGATGCTCTAGTCTCCTCATCAGTTAATCTAAAATAATCCACATCTGTTACTTGTGTAATATCAGCATAAATTCCATCTTCATAGAAATAATTTTGCGTTTTTGTTAGCAAATCTTTACGTTCATATTTTAATTGAAATCCAAAATGGTCTTGATTTTCCAAATCATAAGTATTTTGGTAGCTATTTGTATCACCAAAATAGCCCAAATTTGCCCACAAAATTTCATCTTTATCGTCTATCATTCTAAACTCGTTATAGAATCCCGCTCCTCTTTTTGTCCGCACTTGAGGCTTGAAAGTCATATCCCACCAATCGTATGGGGCAATAAAAATCGGTTGGGAATACAAGAAACCATCATCTTTAGAGTTTCCAATTTCAGGATAAAGCAAACCACTTTTACGCTTATAACCCAAAGAAAAAGAAAGGTAGGGAAAATAAAGCACGGGCATTTCATAAATGCAAAGACGAGGATTCCACACTCTTAACCACTCTTGATTCACATCGTATTCACTCTTGCTTGCCTTTAACTGCCAAATAGGATTATTCACGCTACAAGTTGAAAGGGTTGAATCTTGTGTTTGATAGACATTCTTATCATATTGCGCACTTTTAGCATTTACCCATAAACCACTCATAGAATCTTGCAAATAAAAAGGCTCTAAAAAAGAATAATCCTGCTGCATTTTAATTTTAATTTTTTGAGCCTTTAAATAAAGTGCATTTCCCTTATAAGCATTCACATTGCCGCTTAAGGTAATTTCTCCACTTTTCGTATCATAAGTTGCTTCATTAGCTGTTACAAAATAATCTAGATTAATAACTGTTGCGTGTCCTTTACCAATGACTTTGGACTGACTATATTCCATATCATCAGCCAAAAATTCAAAAATAGCTTCTTGATTGGCATTAAATTGCTGGATTGAAGGACGTGCTTGCAAAATACTTGGCATTAGCAAAGCCATTGCTACTAAGCTTAATGGGATTCCAAATTTTAACTTAAGCATTATAGTGTTTCAACTCTACAACCAATGTATTAGTTGCCATATCGTGCAAACCCCTTCTTAAAGGATTCGCAAAAATATAAAAAAAAGGCAAATACATCAAAAACTCGCTGAATGCGCGTAATAATGAGCGCACAAGAGCCTGTTTTAAGCTTGGATTATCCAATAATTCTACCTCTAAAATACGAATCTTAACCACAATTTTGCCAATGGTTGCACCATAATACTGCACAAAAAGCCAATGGTATAAAATGCGGATTCCATAAAGAACCAGCCAAGAATTAGAAACAATGGCTAAAATGGCTTCCGCATTCCCTGTATTTTGAATAATACTATCCCAATAGATTCCAATAATCACCATACTAAGTAACAAGTCATCAATGATATGTGCAACCACTCGCTTCCAATAAGGTGCGATTTGGATTTCCTCACGCGCCAAAATCTCTTCAATCTTCTCTGTATTCATTTTTCCCCTAACGCCTGGTAGGCAATATCCTTGCGATATTGCCTACCATTAAATTTTATAGATTCCACTTGTTTATAAGCATTCTTTAATGCCTCTTGTATGTTATTACCTTTTCCTACACATACAAGCACGCGTCCTCCTGTTGCAAACAAATCTTCTCCCTCCTTACTGACACCTGCAAAACTAATATGCGATTCTACCTCTTTATTTAAAGATTCTAATATTATTTTTTCTTTTTTAGAATTTTTATAAGGATAATCTTTAGAAGCCACCACAACTCCAACGCAAGTTTTGGATTCTAACTCAAATTTCGTATTTTTCAAATCGCCCTTAGCACAAGCCAAAAAACAATCTAATAAACCATTTTTAAAAAGTGGTATTAGCACTTCACACTCTGGGTCACCAAAACGGACATTAAACTCTAATAAATAAGGCTTATTTTTAACAACCATAATTCCACAAAACAAGGTGCCGCTAAAGGGACTTCCCTCATTTTCCATTCCTTCAAGCGTTGGCACAATAATACTTGACTTTATCTCCTCAAGGATTTGAGGAGTTGCCAAAGGAGCAGGAGCATAAGCCCCCATTCCCCCAGTATTTGGACCTTTATCCCCATCTAAAAGTCGCTTATGGTCTTGTGCCGCGGGTAACACAATAAAATCTCTTCCATCACAGAGTGCAAAAACAGATAGTTCAAACCCATCTAAATATTCTTCAATCACGATTGTTTTACCAGAATTACCAAAGCTTTTCCCCTCTAACATTTCCTTAGCTGCCTTTTTTGCTTCCTCATAGCTTGTAGCAATGATAACTCCTTTGCCCGCACACAAGCCATCAGCTTTGACTACAATGGGCAAATTCAAGCTCTCAATAAATGCACAAGATTCTGTATAATCACTTGTTTGGATAAAATTTGCAGTTGGGATTCCATATCTTTTTGCAAATTCTTTCATATACGCTTTAGAACCTTCTAATCTTGCCGCTTTTGCACTTGGACCAAAAACCAAGATTCCATTCTCACGCAAAGTATCTGCTAATCCCCCCACCAATGGTGCTTCAGGACCGATAATCACAAGCCCAATTTGACGCGCTAATGCAAAATTAATAAACTCTTGGTCATTTGAAAAATCAATATTTTTCCCGAGTCTGCTTGTCGCCCCATTGCCTGGGTAAAAATAAATCCCATCAATCCTACATTCATTTTGCAATCCAAGCCCAATAGAATATTCACGCCCACCACTACCTACAATTACAATTTCCATTTTACAACCTTGAAAAATATTTTAGTTTTTAAAATTCTCGCTTTAAAACTTTAAAAACCAAAATTACACAAAACGTAGCCTTCACAAAACCCAAGTGGGCGTTACTTATTTGTGTAGCCCGAAATAGGCAACGATTCCAGCCATAAGCAGCTTATTAGGCGGCAGATTCTCATCTCAACTTAAGAGACTCAAGCAAAAACACCATCGCACCAAGCCAACTATACAACCAGCAATACTCAATTCTGTTGGACTCCAAAATCAAAGGAACACGCTTCACTTAGGCGAGGCAATTATAAACTATCCTAGCTAAAGTGGCTTTTAACTTTAAACAAAAAATCAATAAATTTTAGGCAAAATTGCGCCATTACATTACAAATTTAAGGAATCTTAAAAATGAAAAAATTTTTATCAACTCTTGCTTGTATAGCAATTTTCAGCAATGCACTTGGCGCAAATGAATGTATCTGCTTTGAACTAAAAGGTGAATTTGGGGAAGAAATCAAGGCAATTTTGCAAAAATACTCCAAAAACTTAGGTTCAAAAGACATTAAGGTTGTGCGCGAAGATGCGGATATAACTATTCAAGAAAGAAGCTTTTTAGATAGTGTTTTAGGCACAGCTTCAGTAGCTGCTACATCTAAAACAGCAAATTTAGAAAATGGTAAAAAGCTTTATGAGCGGGATTGTGCAAGTTGCCACGGCTCAAAGGGTGAAATCTCTACAGCAGGTAAAACTCCCATTAATACTTGGAAAGCAAAAGATATTGCAGAGGAGATTAAAACCTACCAAAATCAAAGCTTTGATGGGCAATCTCGTTTTGTCAAAAACCAAATAGCGCAACGTTATGTTAGACGAGATATGGAAGATATTGGCGCATATCTTGAAACATTAAAATAACTCTTTTAAATATATTTGGATTCATTTACAAAATTAGGACAGCATTGAAAGAACCTTATTTATCAGGATAAATTTGCCAATTTCAGCAATCTTAAGCTAAGATTCTAAATACATAAACTTCATCTAAGGAATAGGTATGAGCAAAATTATAACAAGATTTGCGCCTTCCCCCACAGGTTATTTGCATATTGGTGGCTTACGCACTGCACTCTTTAATTATCTCTATGCAAGGGCAAATGGTGGGAAATTTCTACTGCGCATTGAGGACACCGATTTAGCACGTAATTCAACAGATGCTAAAGAGGCGATTCTCCAAGCTTTTCATTGGGTTGGAATGGATTATGATGGCGAAGTGGTCTATCAAAGTCAGCGATTTCCTCTCTATCAAGAATACATTGACCGCCTATTAAAAGAAGGTAAAGCATATTATTGCTATATGCAAAAAGAAGAATTAGAAAAAAATCGCAAAGAAGCAGAAGCAAAAGGGCAAGTATGGAAATATGACAATCGTTATCGTGATTTTGTCGGCACACCTCCTAAAGATATAAAACCGGTTGTGCGAATCAAGGCACCTAGTGAGGGAGAAATTTGTTTTCTTGATGGAGTAAAAGGAGAAATAAGAGTTGCAGCAAAAGAATTAGACGATTTTATCATTGCAAGGAGTGATGGCACACCCACTTATAATTTTGTTGTAACAATTGACGATGCTTTAATGGGAATCACCGATGTAATTCGCGGAGATGACCACTTAAGCAACACCCCGAAACAAATCATTCTTTATCAGGCATTAGGTTTTGTGATTCCGCGATTCTATCACGTTCCGATGATTCTAAACCCCCAAGGACAAAAGTTGAGCAAACGTGATGGAGCAATGAGTGTAATGGAATATAAGAACTTAGGATTTTTGCCACAAGCTTTATTAAATTTTCTTGTGCGTTTGGGTTGGAGTCATAGCGACCAAGAAATTTTTTCCATACAAGAGATGTTAGACTTCTTTAATCCAAACAGCTTAAATAGTGCTCCCTCCGCCTATAATAAAGAAAAATTATTGTGGCTTAATGCGCACTATTTGCACCAAATGGATTGCAAACAACTCAATACATTATTGCCCTTTTATGGCGCAGAGATTCCTAGCAAATCTATACAAGAGATTCTATATCCAGAGATTAAAGAACGTTCTAAAACTTTGTTAGAGTTCGTTGAGATTCTCAAAACCTGTTTAAATCCAGTAGCAATCTATGATGAAAAAATGCGACAAAAGGTCAAAAACAATGAAAATATTCATCTTTTAAAAGAATTTACTATTTATTTAGAATCTCAAAAAAAATCATTTGTCAATGTCCAAGATGCAGAATTAGAGATTGCAACTTTTGCAGATTTTCAAGGGATAAAGACTAAAAACCTCTTTATACCATTACGTTACGCTTTACTTGGTTCTCCTGGTGGTGTTGGAATCGCACCTTTAATTGCTGCTTTAGGGGTTGAAAATACTCAAGAACGAATCAATCAAGCTTTGAAAAATTTATTGGAAGAATCTTAATCTTGTCATTTAAAAAATTTTCGTAGCAATCCATCATCACAGAATCTCAAAGTTTTTACTGCTTTGAAAGTAATAAGGTTGACCATAAAAATTAAATTTCAAACTATAAGCGTGGAGCATTAAGCGTGTTGCACCGAAATATTGAAGGCGTTTGGAATCACTAAAAAAGTTTTGCCCCTCTTGCGTGATAAACTCACAATTCAAGTATTCCCTGCTGTGTTTATCCTCTGCACCATAGAGTGGATCGCCTAGAATCGGAAAATTTAGTGCATATAAATGGATTCGGATTTGATGTGTGCGTCCTGTTTTTGGTCGCACTTTTAACAAAGTGCAACAAATACTTTCTGGTTGAAATTCTTTGCTTTGGTTTTCTTTTAGATAAGCAAGAAAAGAGAGATTAGCGGAATCTTGTTGCAAAATTTTTAAAAACTTTTTACTCATAGAGGGAATCTCTAGGCTCCCAAGGACTTCAAATTCACTTTTTGCCTCCTTAAACTTTAGCATTTCTGCCCCACTTTGCCCTAAAAACTTAGAACGCACACACAAATCTCCCCCTTTGGGTTGTGTCGCGAGGGGTAAAGAGAGACAAAAATCTCTTGAATAACTTTTACTAAAATCTCCCTGCACAAGTGCTAAATATTCCTTGACAATCTCATTATTAGCAAACATTGCGCCAAGCTCTACTATGCTCTTTTTATGTTTTCCTACAACGACAAGTCCGCTAGTCTCTTTATCAATCCGATGGACCAAATTCGCTTTGTTACCATAGAGTGTGCGCACCTCATCTATGAAGCTATAATGTGCAAATCTACCTTTAGGATGGATTAGCATTTTAGCAGGTTTATTAAAAATAGCAAAATCCTCATTCTCATAAATTGGTTTTAAACCCATAGAATCAGGCTCAAATATAAGAATACAAACGCTCTTTTCTAGCATCTTTGCTTTTTCGTTATTTTGAAGAGCTTTGCCCTTATAAATTACCCTACCCTTATTAATATACTTCTGTGATTCTGCCATACTCAAATGCAAAACTTGCATTAGAAATTTATAAGCTCTTGTTGGTGTTGGAATTGGAAATTCTTTTATCATAAAGGGCATTTTGTAACTTTTTAAGTAGGATTATGTTAGTATATTTTAACATAAACAAATAAGGATTCTAAGAGATGATAGAGCGATATGCACGCGAGGAAATGAAAAAACTATGGGATTTAAATGCTAAATATTCTGCGTGGCTAGAGGTGGAAAAGGCATTAGTGCGCGGGTGGAATAAGCTAGGGCTTATCCCTGATGATGATTGTGACAAAATATGCAAGAATGCAAAGTTTGATATTGCGCGCATTGATGAAATAGAGGCAGTTACAAAGCACGATTTAATTGCTTTTACTACAAGTGTGGCTGAAAGCTTAGGTGAGGAATCGCGCTGGGTGCATTATGGGATTACTTCAAGTGATTGTATTGATACGGCTGTGGCGCTGCAAATGCGAGATTCTCTAAAGATTATTTTAGAGGATATTAAGCAGGTGCGTGAAGTGATTAAAAAAAGGGCGATGGAACACAAAGGCACACTTATGGTAGGACGCTCTCACGGAATCCACGGCGAACCCATTACTTTTGGGCTCGTTTTGGCAATTTGGTATGATGAGCTAGGAAGGCATTTAAAGGCTTTGGAATCTACTTTGGAAGTCATCTCTGTGGGGCAGTTAAGCGGAGCAATGGGAAATCTCGCACATACACCTATTGAGCTAGAAGAAATTGTATGTAAAGATTTGGGGTTAAAACCCGCTCCTGTGAGCAATCAAGTCATTCAGCGTGATAGATATGCACGATTAATGAGTGATTTGGCACTTCTAGCTAGTAGTTGTGAAAAAATTGCTGTTGAGGTGCGGCATTTGCAGCGCACAGAAGTGTATGAAGCGGAGGAATATTTTGAAAAAGGGCAAAAAGGCAGTAGTGCAATGCCACACAAGCGCAATCCAGTGCTAAGTGAGAATATCACCGGACTTTGTAGAATGATTCGCTCTTTTGCTCTGCCAGCAATGGAAAATGTCGCCCTTTGGCACGAGCGAGACATTAGCCACTCAAGCGTAGAGCGTTTTATCCTGCCTGATAGTTTTATCACTACTGATTTTATGCTTGTGCGACTTAAGGGATTGCTTGATAAGCTTGTGGTGTATCCTAAAAATATGATGAAAAATCTTAATTTAACCGGTGGGCTTGTGTTTTCACAAAGAATCTTATTAGAGTTGCCTAAAAAGGGCGTTAGTCGTGAAGATGCGTATAAAATCGTGCAACGCAATGCGATGAAAGTATGGCAGGATTTACAAGAGGGTAAAGCAGTGGTGAATGAAAAAGGAGAGAGCTTGTATTTGCAGTATTTATTAGCAGATTCTGAACTAGTGGGGTTTATTGGTGAGGCGGCTATCAAGGAATGCTTTGCTTATGAGTATTATACAAAAAATATTGATGCGATTTTTAAGAGAGTGTTTGAGAGATGAAAAATTCGTCCTTACGAGACTTGATATGGTAATCCATACATCATTGCAAGGATTCTTTAATCCTAAGCAATCCATAACACAGAAAATGTTATAACCCATTAAAAATTACAATACAAAGGAATCGTATGTTTAAGGATAAAAATATCTTAATCACAGGTGGCACGGGTAGCTTTGGCAAATGCTATACCAAAACGCTCCTAGAGCGATATAAACCTAAAAAAATTGTCATTTTTTCACGTGATGAGTTGAAACAATACGAAATGGCTCAAACTTACAATGCACCTTGTATGCGATATTTCTTAGGAGATGTGCGAGATGAAAACCGATTAAAAGAAGCGACAATTGGGATAGATTATATTATCCACGCTGCTGCACTCAAACAAGTTCCTGCCGCAGAATACAATCCGACTGAATGTATTAAAACCAATATCTATGGTGCGCAAAATGTCATCAATGCAGCCCTAGCAAATGGAATCTCAAAAGTCATTGCACTCTCCACAGA
Organism: uncultured Helicobacter sp.; assembly: GCF_947367035.1. GTDB lineage: Bacteria > Campylobacterota > Campylobacteria > Campylobacterales > Helicobacteraceae > Helicobacter_D. Next base: position 45,292 of record NZ_CANBCA010000010.1, on the reverse strand, counting down.
TAAAGCAGCTAATCCTATCAATCTTTATGGTGCAACCAAACTTGCAAGTGATAAGCTTTTTGTCGCAGCAAATAATATTGCGGGTTCTCGTAAAACCCGTTTTTCTATCGTGCGTTATGGCAATGTCATCGGCTCTCGCGGCTCTGTTGTCCCATTTTTTCAAAAGCTAATCCAAGAGGGAGCAAAAGAATTGCCTATTACAGATACAGAAATGACAAGATTTATGATTACCTTGCAACAAGGAGTAGATTTTGTCTTAAAAAACTTTGAGAGAATGAAAGGGGGCGAGACTTTTGTCCCTAAGATTCCATCAATGAAAATAACAGAAGTCGCAAAAGCCCTTGCTCCAAATTTACCCCACAAAATCATAGGCATTAGACCCGGAGAGAAAATCCACGAAACAATGTGTCCAGGTGATGATAGTCATATCACTTATGAGTTTAACAACTATTATATGATTGCCCCTACGATTCAATTTAGCTTCATCACTGACTTTAGTATCAACGCACTAGGTGAGAGAGGAAAGCTTGTGCCGCGTGGATTTTCCTATGATTCTGGCACAAACACACAATGGCTAAGTCAAAAAGACTTTTTGGAGTTGCTCCAATGATTCCTTATGGCAAACAAGAAATTATAGAATCAGATATTAACGCGGTCATACAAGCCTTAAAGTCTCCTTTTATCACGCAAGGACCAAAGGCGCAAGAGTTTGAAGAAAAAGTCGCCAACAAAGTAGAAGCAAAATATGGAATAAGCTTTAATAGCGCAACAAGTGCGCTACATTGTGCTGCACTTACACTAGGTTTAAAGAAAGGAGATTGGCTATGGACTAGCCCCAATAGCTTTGTCGCAAGTGCAAATTGTGGAATCTATTGTGGTGCAAAAGTGGATTTTGTAGATATAGACCCACTTACTTACAATTTAGATGCAAAGAAGCTAGCAAAGAAACTCCAATCCACCCCCAAACATAAATTACCAAAAGTGCTTGTAGCAGTGCATTTTGCAGGACAAAGTTGCGATATGAAATCCATTTATTATTTAAGCAAAATTTATAAATTTAAAATCATTGAAGACGCTTCACACGCACTAGGTGGAAGTTATCGCGAACTTCCTATTGGTTGTTGTAAATTTAGCGATATTACGATTTTCAGCTTCCACCCGGTAAAGATTATCACTTGCGCTGAAGGCGGAATCGCAACAACCAATAACCAAAAATATGCTTCTAAAATGCAAAAGCTCAAAAGTCACGGAATCACAAAAGATTTAAAAGATTTGCGGAGTAAAAAAACTGCGGGGGCTTGGTATTATGAGCAACAATTTTTAGGCTTTAATTACCGCTTAAGTGAATTGCACGCAGCACTTGGAATCTCACAATTATCAAGACTAGAGGACTATGTCCGCACACGCAACGCACTTGTTCAAACTTATAACAAAGCTTTAGGAGATTTAGAACTCACGCTCCCTTTTGTAGCACCTTATAATTACAGCGCATTTCACTTGTATGTGATTTTATTGACCAAAAAAAGTGGGATCAAACGCGGAGAGTTATTTGCTAAACTACAAATCGCAGGGATTGGCGCACAAGTGCATTATATTCCAATTCCAATGCAACCTTTTTATAAAAAATTTGGATTTAAAAAGGGAGATTTTAAAGTCGCAGAATCCTACTACAAACACGCAATTAGTCTGCCTCTTTTCCCGACTTTAAGCGCACAAGAGCAAGAAAAAATTATCACGATTCTAAAAGAATCTGTCCGTAAAAAGTCTTGAAATATGGAATCTCAAGATTGTATCTGTATTATCCCTGCACGTGGCGGAAGCAAACGCATTAAAAGAAAGAATCTTAAGGAATTTTGTGGTAAGCCTATCCTTGCATATAGCATACAAAATGCCAAAAAAAGCGGAATTTTTAGTGAAATTATTGTCTCAAGCGATGACGAAGAGATTTTAAGTATTGCTAGAGAACTTGGTGCAAATACACTCAAACGACCCGAAAATTTAAGTGATGACACCGCTAGCACACGTGAAGTGATTTTACACGCGATAGAGCAACTCTCTGTGCAAAATGCCAAACCCCAAAACACAAAAGGCTTATGGGTATGTTGCCTCTATGCTACCGCTCCCTTACTTGATTTTAACGCCTTAAAGGAAACCTATAAACTCGCAAGACAAAAGGCGCAAGATTGCTATTGCTTTAGTGCAGTAGAATACGACTATTCGCCCTATCGTGCCTTTAATATCATAGAGGGGACAAACAAAATGCTTTTCTTAGAGCATTTCACTAAACGTTCGCAAGATTTAGAAAAAGTCTATCACGATGCGGGGCAATTTTATTTTGCTAGGGCTGAAGTGTGGCAAAATCGCCAAAACATCTTTGAGGATTCCTTAAGCTTCCTACTTCCACCCTCACGTGTGCAAGATATTGATACTCTAGCAGATTGGGAGCTTGCAGAGCTTAAATTCAAGCTTTTGAAAAAAGTTTAATAGTATCACTAAGATTATCACTCATTAATTCAACATCAAGAAATTCCAAGCTCATTATCAACCACATTAAAGAAAAAGCTGAAAGAAAAATATAAGAACTATATCCACCAACAAAAACATTGACAATTAAGGTTTTAAAAAGTATAATTGCGCTTCTTTATTCAGTCGGGGCGTAGCGCAGTCTGGTTAGCGCACTTGGTTTGGGACCAAGGGGTCGAAGGTTCGAATCCTTTCGCCCCGACCATTTCTTAATTTCTATCAAATGGTGGGCGTAGCTCAGTCGGTTAGAGCATCAGATTGTGGTCCTGAGGGTCGTGGGTTCGATTCCCATCGCCCACCCCATTTGGAATCCAACCCTTAATCTAACAATACGATTCATTGATTCTTGCGAGGATTTTATTTTCTATCATTGCGAGAAGTCGCAAGACTTCATAATAACCTAGCAAGCCCACATTCCAACCCACCCGCAACTTTAATTCACAATCCAATCTTTCCATTCTCATTACCTAAAAAGCGAGAATTTTAGTATAATACCCGCTCTAAATTCTTTATAAAGGTAAGTGATGAAAACAATAGCGGTTTCTCTTTTATGCGCTCTAGCATTAAGTGGCTGTGTAACGACAACTCTACAAACCAAAGCTACGATGTCGCAAAGCATTTTTATTGACCCTGTAAGCAAATCCAAGCAAACTATTTTCGTTGCACTACGTAACACAAGCGGACAAGAGATTAATTTGGAATCCAAGATTTTGCAAAAACTTCAAAGCAAAGGCTACATTGTCGTAGATGACCCGGATAAAGCAAACTTTATCTTACAAGCCAATGTGCTTTATTGTGATGTCAAGCAAGAAAACAATGCAGTGGGCGCAGGTGTTTTAGGGGGTGCAGTGGGCGCAGGTGTAGGTGGATATAATCATCACTCTGCTACCGGGACGGTGGTAGGAGGATTAGCCGGTGCAGCTGCAGGTGCGCTACTTGGCAAATTAACAGAAGACACAATTTTTCAAATGCAAGTGGATATTAATGTGCGTCAGAGGATTGAGGGAGGCACGATAAACTATACTGGCACGGATAGCGGACAAGCAAGTGTGCGTGATGGACAAAGAGCCGGCTTTATGAATAGCTTTGGCGGAAATGTCGCTAGCACTTCAGGAGGTGGCAAACTCAATGCAAATCAAGCCCAATATAGCGGACAAACTTACACAGGCAATTATTCTGAAAAATCTACCAAACTTTTTGCAGAAGCCACCAAACTCAATCTAACTTTACAAGAAGCAATCCCTGTGCTAGAGGACAAAATCTCTACACAAATTTCAGGGATATTTTAATGACAAAAATAAAAAATTAAAAATTCTTTCAACTTTCTCACTCATTTAATTGACTTTTAAGGGGGGGGGGGGGGTATTATTCTGGCTTAATTTTATATAAAATTAAAGGAGTCAGAATGACAAAACTTTCATTGGCAGCAAGCAGAACGCTTGTAGGTTTCGGTGTGGTAGCATTGACTAGCACGGGTGTTTTGGCAGCTAATATTGAGAATAGCCCAAACCAAAACGGAAACGCAACGTTAGCAAACCCTTCGTTTGACAAAAATGGTGTTTATACCAAAAAAGACCAAGCAAATGCAGCGATTGCAGCAGGCACAGATGTAAATTTGACACTTAATGCCCCTAGCAAAAACAACACAGCAGGCGTAGCGAACTCTACTACAACAGGTCACAACCCTAATGTAGATTTAGGTGGCAACGTGGTTGAGGGCAATGGCACAAACATTTCTTTCAACGGACAAAGAGAAGAGGAAAGATACTTCAAAGGTAGCGGTATCGGTGTAGAGAGTAGCACAAGTTTTACCGCTTGGGGAAATGGAAATGCTGGTTCAGTGGTGGATAACCCCAACAGCAAAGCAGTAATTAAACTAGAAGCAAATGCTGCTGGCACAAAAGGCGGCCTTACGATTAATGGGACAACAGCAAATACAGAAACCCTCTATAACTTTACCTTAGATGCAGACAATGTTACGATTAGCGGGACAAATGCTATCAACCTTGAAGCAAACAATGGCGTATCTAGCATTACAGCAAAAAATGGTGCGCAAAACGCAACTCTAGGAAATGTTGCTTTAAATGCTAGTAATTTAGCTATTGGCAAAAACGCTTCTGTGGAAATCACTGCAAACACATTCTCAATGGGAACTGGCACAATAGAGATTGAAAATCCAAGAAGCTCCAAAGCCATTACAATTAATGGAAACACTGCTACATTTACAGACACGAATTTAAACATAGTTTCCGATGACATCAAACAATTAAGATTTGATTCGGCAAATGGTGGGGCAAAAACACTCATCACCCTCAATCCACAAGGTGCTGTTACGACAGCGACACTTGCAGGAGTGAATCTTGAAAAAGTAGATGGAATTTGGAGAACAGCTGCGGCAGGAGCAGGTGTAGCAGGTAGAACTCAAGCGGTTTTGAACACAAATTTGGGATTCCAAAATGCAACCCTAGAGAGAACTGCAAGTCAGCTACTCAACAGAAGCATTTCTCAAGGATTAGATGGGACTTATGCTATTAATGTAAGAGGAACTGATAATTTAACGACTCTAGACGGAAATACAGCCGTTGCAGGTTTAAACAACCAAGCGCAAGCTAACAAAAGAAATGTAACAGCCGTTGCATACAAAGACGCTAATGGCAAAATCCTCAACAACACTTGGAATACAAATGGGTTCTTTGACTATACAACTCCGAACGAAGTGAAATATGGCTTTGAGGGCAACAACATCATCAAATGGCAAGACCGCTACACAAGTGGCACAGACGCACTCATCGTCAATAATGGACTTTATGTGCAAGGCAATCAAGTCAAACTTGGAAGCTATCTAATCCGAAGCTTGGTCAATGGCAAATGGGTAGCAAATATCAACAATATGGTTCACTTGATTAGGGCAAATACAGCTCCTCTTCAGGCTTTCCAAAGTGACCTTGCTCAAGGAACACCAACTACTATTTTAGATTCCTATGGCAAACTCGTAGATACTAATACTGCAAAAAATAACATCAAAAACAATGCTGCTAACTCTCGCTTAAAAGAGCTTTATATCAAAAGAGATGACATCGTTACAACAGGCACAAGTATCACACTTTCTACTTTGGATTCCGACCAAGCAAGAAATGAAGAAGATAGGAGAAAATTAGTCGCTAGAATCAACACTCTAACAGGAGCAGCCAAAGCAGCAGCACAAAACGATTTGGAAAAATTTGACAAATATGTTGCATTAATCCAAGAGGCAAGAGATTCATACAATGCCACTACTGACAAACTTGCACTCTATAATAGATTGCTACCAAACAATACGGCGGATCCCAGATACTTCAAAACATACAATGTGATTCGCAATGGACAAGTTGTAGGGGAAGATAGTACAGGTAAGCTAAACACTGCTGGGATTAACCTTATCGCAAACCAAGCGGGTGTAAATTCTCATAGAGATTTAGCAGTAGGAATCTTTGATTCTTTACAAGAATCTGGATTGAATGAACTTGCTATGTTTAACATTCAATCCAACGGATTAAACAACGGAAGAGCTTGGCAAACAATGACAAACGACATTTACGACAATGCACGTTCTGTAACCAACTTTACAAACTCTGTAAGCACTGCAATCAATGTTTCTAACGATATGACCTTAGGAGATAGAATCGCAAGAGCACACAATCCTTATGGTGAAAAACTTGCAGCAGCTGGAAACGATGTTTATAATGATTTCTACCGCAGAACAAACGGAAGCGTTTGGGTAAATGCGTTTGGTGGAGCAAACATTGTAGATGGTGAAAGCGGTGGCGTGTATGGTATCTCACTTGGTATGGATAACCAAATCACAGATTCTGCACTTCTTGGTATCTATTTCACTTATGCAGACGCAGACTTGAAAGACAAGAGCGCAAAACAAGAATCCGATAACTTCAGACTAGGGATTTATTCTAATATCCAATTAAGCCCAAGCTGGGAATTGAACCTTCACGGATTTGGACAACTTTCACAAACTGACCAATACACTTCTGTGCTTGGTCAAGGATATACAAGTGATTTTGATAAAAAATTCTTTGGTTTAAGTGGAAGCGTGGGTAGAATCTTTGATTTTGAAAACAGCTTGTATTTAAAACCTTTTGCAGGGTTAAATTACTACTATTCAAACAATCCCGGCTATACAGAAAAAGGTGGAGACTATATCCAAAATGTGGATAAAACACAAAACAACACCATTAGCGCAGATTTGGGCTTAGAAGTTAGAAAATACTTCACAGAAACTTCTTATATCTTTGCCACTCCTAAAATTGAGCAATACTTGCTAAACGATGGGGACGATTATAGTGCTAGATTCCAAGGCTCTTCTCTCCCCTTCTCTATAAATGCAAGTGATAATCTCAAAACTTATGGACAAATTGTCGTGGGTGGAAGTTTTGGAATCACAGAAAATCTTAACATTGACTTAGGACTTGGAGCAAAACAAATCCTTACAAACAAAGTAGATGATAAAAACGAAACTTACCTAAGCGGAAATCTTGGAGTCCGATATAAGTTTTAATTCACTCTCTAGCCTTTGGGCTAGGGATTATCTACAAAAGCTGCAAGAATCTTAAATTTATAAATTTCATTTTAATCTCTTATCTCTAGTTTTACTAGAGATTCCTTATCATTGCGAGAGGCGTTAGCCTCGTAGCAATCCATAATTTAAACTAAAATAGAATCTCGCAATAATGCAGTGGAGTAAAATCCAAGTTGCAAAAAGGCAAATTTATCACCCCCTTATTTAAACGCGTTATAATTTCAAAATTGACTTGAATCGTAGTAAAATTCATAAGGAATCCAAATGGAAAAATCCAAAGAAATAGAATTTGTTTTTTCAATCTTAAGTGAGCTGTTAGATGAAGTGGCACCTGATACGAAACCCATTTTTATTTCGCTAAAGAATAATCCAAGTCTTTTGTTTCAAGAGGAGTCTTTCAAGGAGTTTGACTCACAGGAAATTTCTAATCTCATCAAGGTTTTTACGCTTTACCATTTGCTTTTAAATATTATAGATGAACGTTATCAATTAAGTTTGCGAGCCAAAGAGCAAATCAAAAGCGCTATTGAAGAGTTGAAGGCACAAAAATACGATGAGGAGGATATTAAAGAGGTCCTTAAAAAAATCCAATTTTATCCTGTTTTTACTGCACACCCCACAGAATCCCTACGAAGAACATTTCTAGAGAGCTATCACGAGATGTATAATGACTTGCATTTATGGTTTAAATTCGGAGAAAGAAGCGCAAAAGAGCATTTAAAATATCGTTTAAATCTACTTTGGCATAGTCATATTGTGCGCGGTGAGAAAATTGAAGTGCTTTTTGAGCTAGACAATCTGCTTTACTTTATGGAAAGCTCTATTCTGCAAAGTGGAGCGCGAGTTTTACAAGAGATACAAGACGCATTAAAGGAAACTTTAGGAGAACATTCTAATGATTTTCTTAAGAAATCTCCTATTTTGCTTGGAAGTTGGATTGGTGGTGATAGAGATGGGAATCCCTATGTAACCAATCGTGTGATGATTGAAGTAATGAAACATCAGCACACAACAATCATTTCTCAATATTTAAAACATATAGACAAGTTAATCAGAGAGTTATCTATTGCGCAAGAATATGCCAATCCTAGTGAGGAATTGTTGGTAAGTTTGGAGAAAGATAAAGAGCATTTGGATACCACAGCAAAAAAGTTATTTTTGCAAGAGCCATTCCGCGCCAAATTAACTTGTATGCGTCAAAAACTCCAAAACAGAATCCTTATGCTAAATCTTCCTCAAAATGCCCTCAATGAAAATAAGCCCTATATCTATGAAAACTCTAAAGAATTGATTAAAGAGATTGATTTAATGATAGAATCCCTAGATACACGCAGTAGCACTTATCTAAGGGATTTAAGGAATCTTGTTTTGCTTGCAGGATTTCATCTAATGCGGCTTGACTTTCGCCAGCATCGTGAGGTGTTTTGGCACTCTCTTGCAGAGATTTTTGCAACTTTGGGTTATGTTCAAGGCGATTTACTACTTCTACCAGAGAATGAGCAAACGAGGATTTTAAATGCCGCCCTTAGTGCGCCTCTTATAGATTTGAATACATTTTATGGCAAATTTAGCGAATCCACACAAGAGACTTTACTTGCTTTTGTCAATTTCAAATGGGCAAAAGATAGAATCAGTGATAATATCATTGATTCTTGTATTATCTCTATGTGCCAAAGCGCGAATGATTTACTTTGTGTCTTATGGTTTGCCAAACAAAGTGGATTATGGTGTGAGGGGAAAAAAACGCGGATTTCTATTTCACCGCTTTTTGAAACAATTAAAGATTTAGAATCTGCTCCAAAGATTTTGCGTGAGCTTTGTGCCAATCCGCATTATATTAAATATCTGCAATCCCGCAAAAATCGCCAAGAAATTATGATTGGTTATTCAGATTCTAGCAAAGATGGTGGAATCTTTACGAGTAATTATTCTTTGCGTAGGGCGATTGGTAATCTCATCTTGCTAGAACAGGAATTAAAGGTAAAGTTTAGATTGTTTCACGGACGCGGAGGAAGCGTAAGTCGTGGAGGCGGCGCACTAGAGGACGCTTTATTATCTTCATTGCCCAATAGTGTAGCAGGGTTTTTGAAAACGACAGAGCAAGGAGAAGTAATTAGCTATAAATATTTAAATCCTAAAAAGGCAGAATCTAGTTTTTTAAGTGCTTTGGCAACATTGCTCAAAAAGTCTGTGTATGATAGATTTGGCACAAATTTCAATGCAAGTGATTCTAGCTTTGAAACTATCTTACAAATCATAAACATAGAATCCTGCAAAGCCTATCGCAATCTCGTGTATGAAACAAAAGGATTTATGGAATATTTCAAATCCGCTACTCCGATTCATTTTATTTCACAACTAAATATTGGTTCGCGTCCATCAAAACGCAGAGATACGCAGAGTGTTGAGGATTTGCGCGCGATTCCGTGGGTGTTTGCTTGGACACAGAATCGCACGATTATTCCTGCTTGGTATGGTTTAGGAAGTGGTTTAGAAGCGGCATTTAGAGAATGTGGAGAAAAGGAAATCTTTCGACAATGTTATCTTAAAGATTTGTTTTTTAAAACAACGATTGACAATATCTCCCAAGCTTTTTTGAAAGTAGATTTAGAAATCGCAAAACATTATAATGATTTTGTAGAAGATGTGAATTTGCGTCAAAAAATTTGGCAAATGATAGAAAAGGAATATCGTCTCACGCTAGATTGGTTGCTTTATGTGCGACAAGAAGAATCTTTGCTTGCAAGTGAAAAATTGATTCAAGAATCTATTTTATTGCGCAAACCCTTTTTGACAAGTCTTAGCTTCTTTCAACTTTATTTAATGAAAGCTTACAAAAACTCGCAATATGAGGAACAAAAGGAGCGTATCGCTAAACAGATTGTTACTACGATTGTTGGAATCGCACAAGGAGTTAGAAATACAGGATAATACGAAGGGTGCTATTTTTTTGAAACATTACAACGGCATTGTTTATCAAGAAATTTGATTTTTTCTTCTATTTTGCTTAGAATTTCTTGTGTGGCTTGCATATCTTTAATAATGAGTTCTCTTTGGGTTTCAAGGATTTTTTTACGCTTTTGAAAAGTGCTTTTTTGTCCAAGTGAAACTAAGTGCATATATTGTTTAATATTTGCCAAACTCATTCGCACGAAGCGAAACCATTCAATCCATTTAAGCTTTAGTATATCTTCATCGCCAAAGAGTCTAACACCATTTTTATCCGTTTCTAATTCAGGAAAAAGTCCCTTTTTGAGCCAAAAACGAATCCTAGTAGAGGGTATCCCTGTTTCTCGCTCTGCTTCAATGATTGTTTTTTTCATTACTCACTTCCTTTGTTATTGATTGCAAATTATATAACAAGTTTGCAAAAATTACTCTTGCTTTATCATTATCTTTATCGCTCGTGCGGGATTCCCTACGACAATCACATTGTTATTCCGCCCCCATCCATAAAGGCGTAACCCCCTCTTTTGATATTCCCGCAACAGATGCGACAAAGCTTAAAGCCGAGCTTGTCTGCCTTAATCAAAAGGCATTAGGAAATTTTCATCTTACCAACGAATTAGCCAAGCAAAAGACATTTTTAAACACGCTAAGATTAGAATATGAATATTTCAAAACGCAAGAGGACATCTCGCCTTTAGCAATGAAATCTCGCAAAGAAGCAAATCGGCATTATCTCGCCCTTATAAGATTAATTGCCTATATGCAATACCATAATGCAGAGTTAAGTTATCGGGCTGCATACATCAATATATTTTTCAAAGCAAGAGGCTTTTTCTAGCTCCTCTAAAGTCAGGCTAACCGCGCTATTTGCACTTCCACACGCAGGATAAAGCGTGGCAAGATTTTGCAAACAAACATCTAAATACACTTTTACAAAGGAAAGTGTTTTAACAATCTCCCCCCTCCTCACAACCAATCGCATTTGCTGCCTCTGCAACTGAAGCCGATGAAGTAGAAAACTACATTATTTTGCCCTCCAAACCATACTTTGCTAAATGCTCCCTTGCCTTTGCTAAGACATTTGCGCTCGTTTGCATAAAAGAATCTGTGCGTCTATGAAGGAATCCGCTAAAGCAATAGTCCCTCTTGCATTCAGTGATTTTAAATAATTTTTGTTAAAATTTTGCGCTTGTATAAAGATAAAATAAAGGAGAAATGATGAAAAAGATTCTATTCGTCATAGGGTTATTGTTTGGTGGAATCGTCTATGGCAATGACAAAGAAGTAGAAAAAACAATAGTACAAATGGGGTTTGACGCAATGGAATGCACATTCAAAGAAATGGCACAAGTAAAACCAGAAGATGACAACGAGGAAAGAAAGCTGTTTGATATATTTTGGAAGAGGTGTGTTAATGAGGCGTTAGGCAAAATATCTTTTTCGGACAGGATTAAGCTTAATAGGCATTATGAGAAAAATAAGGAGCTAGTTCATCAAAAATTAATAGAGGGTGCGAAATTTTATGCGGAAACCCTCATAAGTCCATTTCAGATAAGATAAATTTACAAGGATTACAAAGCTATAATGTTTGTGAAATTTGAGCATAAATAAAGCTTATACACTCTTCCTACCATTACACTTGCGACAAAAATTTGGCAGTTTTCTTTTGTGCTTTTACCCTTTTGCTAAGAATCACGATTACTTCAAGCTAGTGTGCAAAGTTACATTTTAAGCAAATTATACTAGAATGTCAAAAACAACTTAAGGCAATCCATTGACACAACAGCGGTATTCATTTGACTTTTACCCTTTGGCACACGATGCAAAATACAAAGAACAGAATGTTGCAAAAGAGTGCTTTTTACGCAATCTCAAAGGCAAATCCTCACACTACAAACGCTACACCAAAAGTCCTTTGCGTTATGGTGGAGGCAAGAGCCTAGCAGTTGGGCTAATCTTGGAACATTTTCCTAATGATATAAAAAGGCTTATTTCGCCCTTTATGGGTGGAGGAAGCGTAGAAATCGCAAGTGCATTAGAGTTAGATTTGGAAGTGAAAGCCTTTGATATTTTTGATATTTTGGTGAATTTTTGGCAAATTTTGATTACAGATTCTAATGGACTTTATAAAGCCTTATTGGAACTTAAACCTACAAAAGAAACCTATGCAGAGATAAAAGAGGAGTTGAAAACCTATTGGAATGAGAGGCATAAAAATTCGCAAAATACCCCGCAAATTAAGCTAGATTCTCTAACTCTTGCAAGAGATTATTATTTTAATTTTAATCTTTCTTATGGACCCGGATTTTTGGGCTGGATGAGCAAGATTTACGAGGATAAAAGTCGCTATTTGAATGCGTTGCAAAAATTAAAAGATTTGGGGCAAGATAAAAGATTGCAAAATCTTAGTGTAGAATGCGTAAGCTTTGAAAAGGTGTTTGAAGCCTATCCTAAGGATTTTTTCTACTGCGACCCACCTTATTTTTTAGAGGGGGATTCTCAAATGTTTAAGGGAATCTATCCTATGCGGAATTTTCCTATTCATCATAATGGATTTAACCACGCACTTTTGGCGCAATATCTCAAAAATCACAAGGGCAAGTTTATTTTAAGCTATAATGACTGCAAATTCGTGCGGGAGGCGTATAAAGATTTTAGAATTTTAGAGCCTAAATGGCAATATACGATGGGGCAAGGCGAAACGCGCGTTGGTAAAATCGCATAGAGCGAGGCGATAAAGATAATATCAAACAAAGCCACGAGTTGTTGATAAGGAATTTTGATAAATTATGATATTTTTATATAATAATTATTTTATTAGGAAAAATTAATTAATAAGGTAATTAGAGTATGACAAAAAGCCTATTTAATGACTATTTTGCATTTCAATTTCCACAGCCACAATATTTAGGAGCAAAATATAAACATTTGCACTTTATTCAGGAATGTTTGCCAAAGGATATTCATAGTGTCGCGGATGCTTTTGCTGGCTCTCAGTCTGTATCCTATTTTTTTAAACAAAATGGATATGAGGTGCATACGAATGATTTTTTAACCTTTAGTCATAAAATAGGAGAAGCATTAATAGAGAATTATAATATTAAAATTTCTAATAATGATATAAACATATTATTTCAAAGTAATCAAGATTTACATTATTTTAATTTAATGCAGAATCTCTTTACAGATATTTTTTTTAAAGAGGAAGAAGCTGCCTTTTTAGATTCTTTTAGGAGTAATATTGAATTATTGGAGATACAGAAACAATCTCTTGCATTCGCTTTAATTAATAGGGCAATTACAAGAAAAGTAACGATGGGTCATTTTGCACATACAAGTGCCTTAAAATATGCAAGCAGAGAGGAAAGAATTAGGCGCAATCCAAATCTTGCTCGTCCAATTAAAGAAATATTTTTAAATCTTGTTCCAGACTACAATCAAGCAGTATTTCATAATGCAAAAAATAATAAAAGCTATAATCTTGATGCAATAGAGTTTGTGCAAAGGATTAATGAATGTGTGGATTTAGTTTATTTTGACCCTCCATATTGTGGAAGCCATGCAGACTATCAAGCATTTTATCACCTTTTAGAAACATACACTAATTATTGGAAAGATAAAAACTTTATCAATGGAACAAGAAGATATACCCCAAAAAAGTATAGTGGCTTTGACACAAAGAAAGATATTATAGCATCTTTTGAGAAGCTTTTTTTATCAGCACAAAAAATACCTTATTGGATTATAAGTTATAACGATAGAAGTTTTCCTAATATGGATAATATGAAAGATATGTTAAAACAATATAAGAAAGTAGTTATTAGAGAAAAACCATATCAAAATAGTGTAGGAGGAAAAGGGAGTGTGAAGGGAAGCAAAGAGTTTTTGTTTATATGCAGCCCATACTAGACTAGAAAGGATAAAATAAAAATATGAGAAATTTTGAAGAATGGTTAAATCTTTTTAACTCACAAAATCTTTATTTGTTTAATAAGGATGAGAGTGGAATTTTATGGCTTAAAATTAAATCAATGATACGAAAAGAAATTTTAGATTTTATTAAAATTCACTTTAATATTATTTTACAGACAAAAACACAACAAGAAAAATTTAGAGAACTTTATAATCTCGCTATAGAAGGTATGATTACCCATAATGATATTGATAAAATTTTACATAGTTATAATAAAGTAGAAATCGCAACAATAGAACAAAAATTCCACGAGATAGAATCAGAACTTTATAAAATGACTTATTTTGCTTGGGGTGGAGATTCTACTAATTCATTAGACAAACAAATTGTTTCTTATGTTAAAGATATTTATAAATATAATGATATTGTGTATAAAATTGAAAATGATATTGCAGAAAATACAAGAAATTACACATTAAGCAGTTGGTATAATAATTGGACAACTATACTTACTGAACATATATTTAAAATACACCCAAAAGTTACATCAGCTATTGGAAAAATAAAAAGTGTTGATTTTTTTATTGAAAATATACCAATTGATTTAAAAATTACTTACTTACCAAAAGAATTTTTAAAAATGCAAAGAAAGAATTATGGATTTGGCAGTGAAATAACTTTACTTAAGCAAATAGCGAAGAGGTATAGCTTGGTATTTGACAAGATGGATAGCGATGAAACAATAAAATATCAAATTGTGCAACAAATTAAAGATACAAACAATAAAAATTTATTTTGGGAATTGCAAAATATTGATAAACAAAATCAAAAAATTATTTATGACACTATACATAATAAATATACACTTATCCGATGGTTATATGAAAATCAAGGAGATTTGAGATTTGGGGCAGAAAACAGGCTATTTATTGTCTTGATAGATAGTTCAGATTTTTCACAGTCTTGGAAACTTAAAAGAAACTTTAGGATTATTAGACCAACAATTATTGATTATCTAAATGATTTTAGCAGTGCCAATTTTTCAAACAATATTGTTGATTTTGTCTTTCATCAAAAAAATTATAAGGCATTAGCCGATATTATATTTATTGTAACATAATGAGTGCATAAAAATCTAAAAGATGAAAAAGGCAATCCATTACCCCAAAGCATTTTAACCCAAAATGTCGCAAGGGTTTATCTTATCGTTGTCAATGGCGAGATTAAAAAGATTGGGGGAAGTCAAGCTGATGGTGGCATTAAAAATACTTTGTCTATTTATCGTGATGGTGGGACAAAGGGACGACCGAGCATTAGAAGTTTTGGGATATGGTATTTTTTGTATCATACGATTCTAAGTGGCGCAAAAATAGAATTTTATATGATTTACCAAGAGAATTTTGAAAAAGACATTAAGGGGCTTTTTGGGCTTAAAAGAATCCAAAATGCTTATATTTCTTATAAACTTATAGAGCAATGTTGTGTAGAGGATTATTTGAGCGTTGAGGGCGGCAAACACCCTGATTGGAATGTGCAAGAACAAGGAATGGATTGGCCACTTGACATCAAGAACGAACACGCAGAAATTCTAAAAAATAGCTCAACTAGAGAGAAAAACATAAAAAGAGCAGAAGTAAAAAGGTAAATAATGATTTCACACATAATACAAACTTTACATAGAAATTTAGAGATAAAAAAGCAAATAGCCAAAATAGATATTTTTCAAGCTTGAATACCGCAAAGGCTTATTTATTCATTTTTACTTTATACCAAACTTCCCCTAATAATTCGTCCAAGAAAATGCACTTTTATTCGTATCAAGCTCTTTAAGAATCCGCATATCCTGCGCACTTAAAGAAAAATCAAAGACATTAAGATTTTCTTGCATTCTTGCTCTTTTAGAAGTTTTTGGTATGACAGAGATTCCTTGTTCAATCAAAAATCGTAAAACCACCTGCGCGGGTGTTTTGTTGTATTTTTGTGCTATGTTTTTCAGTGTGGGATTTTCTAAAATTGAACCTTTCCCCGCGATAAAAGGACTCCAGCTTTGCAACAAAGTTTTTTTGCTCTTCATCGCCTCTCTTAAGGGCTTTTGTTGGAGGAGTAAATGTGTCTCGCACTGATTAATCGCAGGAATCACCTCACAAGATTTCACAAACTCGCTATACGCCTTTGCACCAAAGTTTGAAATGCCAATAACCCTTAAAATACCTTGCTTATAAAAGCTCTCCATTGCTCTATACATCGCCTTAGATTGCGAGTATGGCATATGGATAAGCAAAGAATCAATATAATCAAGCCCTAAAGTTTTTAAGGATTTTTCAATGGATTTTTTTGCTAAATCCTCGCTACTTGATTCTAAAAGCTTAGTTTGGATAAAAAACTCCTCACGTTTGATTCCGCCTTTTACTGCCGCATTTATCGCTGCTCCAAGCTCGGCTTCATTATTATACATCTGTGCGCTATCAAAGAGCCGATAACCCACCTCTATGGCTTCGCTCATCGCCTTTTGCCCTGCTTTACCCGTAAGCGAATAAGTGCCAAGCCCAAGAATGGGCATTTTAACGCCATTATTGAGGGTGAGAGTTTGCATTTTTGCTCCTTTTTTGGAAATTTGCTTCAAATCTTGTGCGAAAAGTGGATAAGGTATATAAGCCCCGAGTGTCGCTACTCCTGTGAATTGTGCTAGATTCTTTAAAAAGTCTCTACGATTTGCATTATACGATTTCATAGAATCCTCCTTGTTTGTAAAATAGATTGTGTAATTATACAGCCTGATATTAAGTATTTGTCAAGGGGTGAAAGAGGTTTTCCCTTTTATTGTTCAAACAAGAAATACCTACGCCTAAGGTTTTTATTAAAGAATATAAGAATTAATCTTATATTTATATAAGATTTGTTAGCATTACATAATTGATATTTTTTATCAATTAACTATTTTTATAAGGATTTAACAATGCTAGTAACGAAAAAAGCTCCGGATTTTAAAGCTCCCGCAGTTTTAGCAAATAATACTATCGTGGAGGATTTTGAACTTTCAAAGAACTTAGGAAGCAAAGGTGCGGTCGTTTTCTTCTGGCCTAAAGACTTTACTTTTGTTTGTCCCTCTGAAATTATTGCAATGGACCACAGAGTGAAAGCTTTTGCCGAAAAAGGATTTAATGTCATTGGTGTTTCTATTGACTCTGATGTTGTGCATTTTGCGTGGAAAAATACCCCGGTCAATCAAGGTGGAATCGGAAATGTGCAATTCCCAATGGTTTCAGACATTACTAAACAAATCTCTCGTGATTATGAGGTACTAATTGGTGATGCGGTTGCACTTCGTGGTTCATTTTTAATTGACAAAAACCAAGTCGTTCGCCACGCTGTGATTAATGACTTGCCACTTGGTCGCAATATGGACGAAATGCTAAGAATGTGTGATGCACTTACTTTCTTTGAAGAACATGGGGAAGTTTGCCCAGCGGGTTGGAATAAAGGTGACAAGGGTATGAAAGCAAATGCACAAGGTGTAGCAGAATACCTTTCACAAAATGCGGACAAGTTATGATATTTTGCAAGGATTTCCTTGCAAATTCCAACCACTTCATCATTCAATTCCTTAACTTTAATCAAGCACGCAAGATTTCTAAACAGCTTGCCTAATAAAATCAATACCAAATAATGTCAAGTGTAGCATCCCTCTGACTAAGACTTTAAAGATGGGTTGAGATTCTACAATGTGCCAAAAAGCCTTGTGGTGTTTTGATGAATTTGTGTAGCCAAAGTTTCTTTTGGCAAGTTTAGAATCTCACTCATTCTCTCTAACACTAGAGGAATGAAGCTTGGCTCATTGCGCTTACCACGATAGGGGTGTGGTGCAAGATAGGGTGCGTCTGTTTCAAGTAAAAGGGATTCTAGCGGGATTTTGGGTATAATCTCTACAAGCTTCCTTGCATTTTTAAAGGTTAAAACTCCTCCGATTCCATAATAAAAATTAAATTTTGCTAAGGCTAAAAGCTGAAAATCTGCATTAAAACAATGCAAGATACCACCCTTAAGCTTTGGTGCGAAGTTTGACAAAATCTCCAAACTATCCAACGAAGCATCTCTAATATGCACGATTAAGGGCTTTTGATATTCTATGGCAAGGTTGATTTGAGCAATAAAAACTTCTTTCTGCTTTCGCTTTACCTCCGCCTCACTCTCTACCCCAAACTTTGCGATCTTGTCTTCCATTCTATAATAATCTAGCCCACATTCTCCGACTGCAATACATTTAGAATCGCTTAAAAAGGGCAAAAGACTCTCCTCCTCATACAAATACGCCAAATCAGGGTGCAACCCCAATGCAAAGTAAATTTCATCATAAGTGTGGGCTAACTCTTGCGCCCTTTTTAAGTCTTTTGGGTCGGCTGCTGGGATAATAAAGCGCACAATTCCTGCGCTTTTAGCTCGTTCTATCATCAGAGGAAAATCCTCTATAAACCGCTCATCATCTAAATGACAATGCGTATCACAAAGCTGCATATTACTCCTTTTATGCTAGAATTTGAAATTTTAATGCAATTTTACTTAAAGGTTAGAAATGTTTACAGGACTTGTGCGTGAGTTTGGCGAAGTCAAATCTCTACAAGGTGCGACACTGACCATCAATGCAAAATACAAGCCTAAAATTGGTGATTCTATTGCGGTAAATGGTGCTTGTCTTACTGCGACTGAAACTTTTAATGATGGCTTTGCATTAGAGCTTAGCGAAGAGACACAAAGGCATATTGCGCTAGAGACTTACAAAGGCTTTGTGCATATTGAACCTGCAATGCGTTTAAGTGATAGATTAGATGGGCATATCGTGCAAGGGCATATTGATGGAATCGGAGAAATTACTCAGATAGAATCCCACACAATTGGAATGGACTTTTTTATCCGCACAACTCCTGAAATCCTCGCACTTTGTGTGCCAAAGGGAAGCATTGCAATTCAAGGGATTAGTCTAACGATTAATGAAGTCTTGAAAGATTCCTTGCGTTTGACAATTATCCCACACACACTGCATTCTACACTTTTTAAGCATTACAAAGTAGGAATGCGGGTGAATATAGAAACCGATTGCTTTGCACGTCTTGTGCGTCATTTTCTTTTCACACAATCAACACAAACAAATTGCGATTCTAGCTTTAGCTTAAGCTGGGAAGCAGTAGATAAAATACTAGGAAGTTATTAATGCCACTACCTCCCAATCAAAAAGCAGTCGCGCTTGCTTATGAACAAAACAAACAACGTGCCCCAAAAGTCATCGCCAAAGGCGAAGGTTTCCTCGCACAACAAATCATACAAAAGGCAAAAGAATATGAGATTCCACTCTTTCAGAGTAAAGCTCTTGTGGATTCACTGATTGATTTAGAATTAGATGAGGAGATTCCACCTGCCCTTTATAAAGCAGTGGTAGAAGTGTTTATTTGGCTCTATAAAACAGAAAGTAAAGCACAAATGAGTAATCAATAAATTTTGGAACGCCTTTTGCTTTAACCAACTACAAAAGTTTAACAAAAGGCATAAAAATGCAAGGTGGATATTATAGTTCTGTCGGTGGTATGGTTACGCAAATCAACCGCCTAGATGTGATTGCAAACAACATTGCAAACGCAAACACGACCGGCTTTAAACGTGATGATGTTGTGATTGGTGATTTTTTGAGACTTTATGAGCAAGCAAAAGAATTTTTGCCCATTGATGAGCAGACAAAAGACGCAGCGAAATTCTACAATCGCTCTTTAAATCGTGTGCCTCAAATTGTAGAGGAATTTACAGACCGCTCACTTGGTGGAATGATGCAAACGGAGAATACCTTTGATTTCGCACTTGGGCGAGAAAATGCGTATTTTATGATTGAAACACCAGAGGGTATCCGCTATACGCGTGATGGCTCTTTTGTGCTAAACGAGCAAGGTAGGCTAGTCAATAAAGAGGGTTATCCCGTGCTTCCACGCGAATATCTAGACGCTCCACAATATATTGAGTTTATTGATGGATTTCAAGTTGAAGTGGATACCAATGGCAACATTTACACACGTGATTTAAACAATGAGGGCATTAGCGAAATGGCTTTATTAACTAATATTGGGGTCGTGTCTTTTGAAAATCCAAAATATCTTAAAAAAGTCGGGGATAATCTCTATGCCTACCCACAAGAGAGAACCAACGAGCGCGAAGCGTTAGAGCAAAGCGGAGCGGTTCGTCAAGGATTTTTAGAAAAGAGCAATATTAATGTCGTCTATGAAATGACTGGACTGATTGAAACTAATCGTTTAGTGGAAGCTTACTCTAAAGTGCTTAAATCCCATATGGATGAGCTAAACACTGAAGCCATTACAAAATTAGCAGCAAAAGCATAATAAAGGATTCCCAATGATGAGAGCATTATATACAGCAACCACAGGTATGCTAGGACAACAACTTTTTATTGATGTGACTTCTAACAATATTTCAAATGTCAATACATTTGGCTATCGTAAAGAAAGAGCGGAGTTTGCAGACTTGTTTCATCAAGTCTTGCAATATGCAGGGTCAAGCACTTCAGAAACTACGCTTAGTCCAACAGGGATTGAAGTGGGTTTAGGAGTTCGTCCAACTTCAGTGCAAAAGCTATTTTCTCAAGGAAACTTCAAAGAAACAGAACAAAATCTTGACATTGCGATCACAGGCAATGGATTCTTTCAAATTGAACTTCCTGATGGCACGATTGCTTATACACGTGATGGTGCATTTAAAAGAGATGATGAGGGTAATGTTGTTAATTCTCAAGGTTACTTACTTGTGCCAAACATCACGATTCCAGATGATGCCACACAGATTAATATTGGGACAGATGGCACGGTAACCGTTTTGCAAGGAAATGCCACAGAAGTCAATCAACTAGGACAAATTGAAACTGTGAGTTTTATCAATCCTGCAGGACTTCACGCGTTAGGCGATAATCTCTATTTAAACACTAATGCTTCAGGAGATCCGATTGTTGGCACACCTGGGCTTAATGGATTCGGGCAGTTAAGACAAGGATTCGTAGAGACAAGTAATGTAAAGCTAGTAGAAGAAATGACAGACTTAATTGTAGGACAAAGAGCGTATGAAGCAAACTCAAAATCTATTCAAACTGCCGATTCTATGCTTCAAATCGTCAATCAGCTTAAACGCAACTAATCCTCCCAATTAACACTCCTATGCGATTCCATTTGCGGAATCGTAAAAACACAGAATAATCAAAGCAAATTTTTATTAAACTTTCCAAACTCAAAAATTTTGTTTATTTTAAGTTTTTTCTAACTTCGCAAACCTAGATTCATTCAAATTTTCTTTACGCTTTACGCATTGCTTAACGTGCTTTTCATCACAGATACTGCGAATTGCCACTTCAAACACAAGCTAGAACCTTTTGCTAAGTTCAACGAAAATTCCCTCACGCGACTTTTTATAGTATTCACCAATATTATGGCAGCACAAGCTTCTACACAAGCTATAAGCAACTTGTCTGTAATTATCAAATTCTCCACAGCATATTGTGCTAGTCATTGGGGAATCCACGCAGAGAAATTTTCTTGAAGTTTATGGTTATGAGCTTCCCACCACTCCTTTTTAAAAAAATTTTGTAAATAATAAAAAAGGGGCAATTAGTGTTATTTAGCGACATAATCTTGTATTTGTGCAAACCAAACTCGCCTTACAACATTTGCTGAATTTTTCCAATACCCAAGATAAACAATAGAATCAATCTTTAGACCTTATCAATCTCTTTTCCCTTGCGGGATACAAAACCGCTGTTTTTTCCAATCGAGAAGTTGTCGGCTCGGAAGTTAATGCCTTTACTGCCATTGCGTCCTTTACGGATTACAAGGCAAACTTAAACAATAAATCCGCCTCCCAATACTTTGTCGTCCTCATAAAGCACCAAAGCCTGCCCACTTGCTACGCCAAAGGCTGGCTCTTGAAGATTCGCAAGCAAGATTTCTTGTTTTTTGCCTTGTGAATGCGTTAGTTGCACCCTTGCCTTTGTTTTATGGCTTTTATAGCGAATCTTTACCTCACATTCTAAGATTTGTTTATCCTCAAATATTTCCTTAGGCACAGAAAAATTGATTGCCCGCACTTGATAAGTCGCCAATTCTTCCTTTTTGCCTACAACAATCGTATTTTCCTGCGGATTAATCTTTAGCACATAATGTGGATTCAATGCGCCCTTAATCGTAAAGCCCTTGCGCTTGCCAATCGTGTATTGCATATAGCCTTTATGCGAGCCAATCTTTTTGCCCTGCGTATCTAGCACGATTCCAGGAGATTCTACATTATAATGTTTTTGTAAAATATCTATGTAGGTATTTTCCACAAAACAAATTTCTTGCGAATCCTTATAATTCTCTAAATCTCCAAGCCAAGGGAGTTCTTTAAGTGCTAGAGGTTTCATTTCTGCTTTAATTTTATCTCCCAATGGAAAAAGAATGTGTGGAATCCACTCCCTTTTTAGCCCAAACAAAAAATAGCTTTGGTCTTTTACCTTATCTATACCCTGCGCAATATAGCCATTTTTAACCTGCGCATAATGCCCTGTGGCGACATAATCACAGCCTAATTTATCTGCCAACTTAAACGCAATTCCAAATTTCACCAATGGATTACACAAAGCGCAGGGATTAGGAGTGTGTCCTTTGGCATACGATTCTACAAAATAATCATAAACTGCCTTTTTAAAAAGTTCACGCTCGTCTATTACTTCATAAGAGATTCTTAGTTTTTTCGCACATTGCGCAATATTTGCTTCATAATATTGATGTTTTTCTTCTTTGTCGTGTAGTTTCAAATATACTCCATACACAGAATATCCTTGCTTTTGTAACAGATAAGCACAATAGCTAGAATCTATACCTCCACTCATTAACAATAAAACTTTTTTCATTTTATTCCTTAATATATGTTAATTTTTCTTTTAACAACAGCCTATTATCTGTATATTTTGCCCATAGAATCTCTAGTGCATAAATCTCTCCACTTCCAAGCTTGGCAAAGGGATAGAGTGCATAATAAATACTTCTTTGCTCTTTTGTAACAGGTTTAAAAAACGCTTTGATTTGCAAACCTTGAATATGGGCAAGATTTTTAGAATCTTTTGCAATAATTACGCCAACTCTTGGATTTAAAGCACAAAGTTTAATATGCTTAGAATCTTGCGCACTCTTAAAAAGCAAATTGAAATTTACTTCATCAAAAGCATAATAACAACTTGCGCTATAAACTTCAAATGCGAGAGAGTTTTCTTCAAGAACACTTAAACTTAACAAATGATTATTTTTGATAAATTCTTTTATTTTTGCATTCATAAGATGGAATTGTAGCTAAAATTTTGGCGAAAACAAGGGAAAATCATTCAAGAAATGGTAAGATTTAGTATCCTAAGAAACATAAGAAGTTGCAATGAAACCAAAATATCATTTTTTAATAATACAAAATATGCGTTGTGCGGTGTTGTGGCAATGCTAAAAAACGAAGTGGCTTTCAAAATAGAATGGTATTGTCATCATTCCCTTGCTTTTTGTTATTTTTTATTTAGAGATTCCGCTTGAAAAGCGTATTCTTTTGATTGCTTGTTTTGCATTTGCTTTTTCTCTGTCCCTGCAAGATTCCACGAGGAATTGCAGCAATCTATAATGCGGAATCTCACTTACAAAGATTCCATTTTGTCATTACGAGATTCCGTAAGGAATCGTGGCAATAACCCTACATTTCCATTTCAAACTTGCTTCCTCTTAGCTTGTCTTTCTCCTCTAGTTCCGAGAATCTTATCATATTCTCCACATTTTGCATTTTATGAAGCGCATTTACCACGAGTTCCTTACCATCTCCTGTCGTTAGGATAAAAGCGGAGCGACCATTTTGGAAGCTTAATTTGCGGATAAGTTCCACTCCAAGTTCTGCTAGAGAGGTAATAGAACCATTCATATTTATATCTGCGCCTATTTTGTTAAAGTCTAGCTTGTTTAAATCCTCTTCATCAAATCTCATAGCCTCGCTAAACGCATTTGCCCTCCCACTCCTCTCTGTTAAGTCGTTAAAATCTCCATTGCTAGTATATAGCTCATCAAGGCTTAGTTTCATCATTCTGCCTGAATCAAACTTCAATATAAGCATTCCATTATCCTCTAGCTTCATTCCAACGACAGAATCCACATCTCTTAGCGCATTTGCATATTTCATAGCAGTAGATGAGCTATTTAACCCATTGTAAAACTCTCTAAAATTTGCTTCGCTAAATTTCATTCCTGTGATTGCCTGAAATTCTCTGCGGATTGCTAGTTTATCGGCTTTTTCATTATTGTAATAATCGTTATACATTTTGTTAAAGCGATTCTGTAAGCCTGCTAAATAGCTCTCTTGCTTCCCATATTTCCAATCTTCTCTGCCGTCATATCCGCTAAATCTAAGTCGCTCTAGCTTTAACCCACCGTTTAAATCAGTCTTAGAATATGCGAAATCTAGGGATTTTAAGAGTTTCTCAAAGGTTAGCTTCTCTAGGCGGTATTCGTCTTTATGGGTTTTTGTTAAATCTATCCAACCGCTTTCATCGGCATTTTCTGCAAACATTTTTCTAATTTGGTCTTTTTGTGTGTCATTTAGCTTTTTATAGCTTTCCTCTGGGCGAAAGAGACTTGTGCCACTTTCTAAATTTCCTTCATTGTAGCCATATTTCTTGATATTCTCCTCTACATCTCTTTGTGTATTTACAAACTTCGTTAAATCAAGAGAGTTATAAACATTGCTAAATTTTAAGATAACTTCCTCACCCTTAGAGTTGTAGCCCTTTAGCTTTAGCTTACTAAAAAACTCATCACTAGAATCTAAGAATCCATCTTGATTATCATCTAAGTTAATGAGCTGCCCCATATACTCTATGCTTCCAACTCCATATTGATCATTATCATCATCTAAATCTAAGAAAACCTGCATTTCTCCCACAGGCGTATTTAAGTATTGAGACTTTCCAGCGGCATTAAGCATATCTCCACCGCCATTTGCTTTTTCGTGCCAGCGGTAAGCATTATCAAAAATGGTTCTGCCAAACTCATCATAAGAGATAGAGTGAGAGTAGAAGCTAGGAGTGAAGTAATTTAGCTTGTCTCCATTTAAGCTTGAGTGCGAATCTCTAAGCCCAAAGGATTGAATAGAGTTTGAGCCTAAAGCGTTTAATACCCTAGCTCTAGCACTTTCTCGTGCTTGTCTTATTCGCTCTTGTTCTGCTGCTATTCTTGCTTGTTCTTGGGATTCCTTGATTGCTTCCTCTGTTAGCTTGAAGTTGCCATTAGTCTCTATTGTGCCTAAATTATTTGAAACCAATTTGGAGTTAATATGTGTTGGATTGTTGATATTCATTTTCCCGCTCCTTGTCTATTAACTCGCCAATCAATCAAAAGTATATCCAAATGTTTGTGGGTCATAATAAATATCTATATCTTGTAGAGTTAAAATAGATGAAGTGCCACCACTTAAGATTATGTAAGATTCTTGGATTAGAGTATTGATACCATAAGTTACCTGCCCACCTGTGGAATAGATTAGCTTCTCTTTCGCATTATAATTATTCATAAGCTCAAACATTCCTACAATGGGATTATAAAAAAGCTCTTTAGCATTAATATAGAATCTTGTTTCGTCATTTTCTAAATATCGCATTAAATCAGTTACGCTAAAATATCTTTGATAAGAAGCATCATTTGAAAATTTAATTGTCTGATTCCCAAAAGTTTTCTGGACTAATTCTTCATCACTTCCATCCTCTGCTTTCCAACCAATTTGATAATCTAACACTTTTTCTATTGCTTGAATATATACCCACTTGTTAAGAGGAATCGGCTTTTTTGTGGTAATGCGTTCCGTAGAATAATCAGAATACTTTGTAGTAACAGAAAGCAAACCAGAGGGCAATAGTTCAAAATTAAAATACTGATTTTCCCAAGCTGGGTCGCTTTGCTTGTATATTTCGTTTCTGCTAAATAACGAAATGGCTTCAGAGAAATATCCGCCAAGTTTTATCCACATTCCAAAGCTATTAGAATAAGGCATACCCCATTCAGGATATTTATCTGTCGGATTCCTCCCACCATTATAATAAGTCCTTACATTTACATATTCGCTATAAAGCTCTTGCTTGTCGGGATTCCACTTTTGCACCGCATAGTCTTTTGGGCTATCAAGTCTGCTAGAATCTATGGTAAGAATATTTCCAACTTCCGCGAATGGTTTATCTGTGGTATAAGTTACATACAAAACGACATTACCCGCACTATTTTTAAGTGCTACAAGCGAATCGGTAGAGGAGTTAAAAGGTGGCACGACATCGTTATTATAGGGATAAGTCCCACCTCTTGCGCTCTTAGCCACCTTTGTTTGTTTGTTTTGTGGAATCTTTATTGCAGATTTTACTTCTTTTGGGAAGTTTTGCAATATTTCTTTAGCTTCTTTTCCGCTTAGTGTTTCGTCTATCTGCACTTTGGGTTGTGTTTGTGCAAAAAGTAATGCACTAAACGCACTAGAAAATACCAAGCCAACTAACAATTTCTTGAGCATTTGCCCCTCCTAAAATTAAATATTACTCATTATAATATCGGATTTTTTAAAGAAAAGTTAAGGGAAATTTTACATTTAAGAATATGTTAAGTTTGGATTATAAAAAAGAACTATTCTAAGGTGATTTAAAGTTGGCGACCCTTGGAAGATTTGAACTTCCGTGTATGCCGTGAAAGGGCATTATCCTTGGCCACTAGATGAAAGGGTCGCGTGAATTTTAGCATATTTCTGATTAACTTGTGTTAGGTTATGCTAAAATTCGTTTCATTTAACCCAAAAAAGAGAGAAAATGTCATCTGTCCCTTATGATTTCAGCAACCAAAACACAACCCTAGTGCATATTTGTTGCAGTGTAGATAGTCATCACTTCCTAACAAGCCTCCAAAAACTTTACCCTTATAAGCATTTTTGCGGATTCTTTTATAATCCAAACATTCACCCTTATGAGGAATACGCCTTACGTTTAGAAGATGTCAAACGCAGTTGTGCAATGCTTGAGATTCCACTCATCATTGGAGAATATGAGGATAAGGAATGGCTAGAAAATGCGAAAGGATTAGAAAATGAGCCTGAAAAGGGTGAGCGATGTAGCTTTTGCTTTGATTTTCGCTTGGCTAAAACTGCTCAAGTTGCGCAAAAGACGCATTGTGTAGAATTTACAACTACTTTACTTGCAAGTCCGATGAAATCTCAATCGGAGCTTTTTGCACAAGGCGAAAAAATCGCTATAGGTTGGAATCTTGACTTTTTACCTCTTAATGTCCGAAGCAATGGAGGTGTAAAAGTGCAAAATACATTAGCAAAGAGGGCTCAACTCTATCGCCAAAACTACTGCGGCTGCCTTTTTGCTCTTAAAGCCCAACGCAAGAAATCCAACAAAAACGCATTAGAACTTCTCTCCTCTTTAAGCACACCAAAGGAAACTAGGAATCTCCCAGCCTTGCGATTCCACAACTTCCGAACACGCACACAACTAGAAGTGATGAACCAACCCTATCAAATCATTAAGCGTAAAGTCTTGCGCTATCACCTGACACGAGGCTTATTAAAGCAAGAAAATCAAGCAATTCCTAGTTTTATTTGCAGCTATTCTCTCCTTTCTAAACCTGTGAAAGCAAAGATAGAGTTTTGGCATCAAGGAATCGGATATGCAAATAAAGAAGGAATTCTGTTGCTTCTATTTGAAGATTTTAAAGAACTTTTACAGGTTGCAGATTTTACTACTCTCTTGCATATTGGGCTTAGCGAAGAGATGCAGTTGCTTTTGCGCTACAAACTTTTTTCAAAGGGACTTTCTACTTCTCCACTTCTGATTATAGAAAAGCCGATTTTACAGGATTTTACACTAGAGATTTCATCTATTATGCAAGAAGAAATGTTAGAGGATTTTATCCCTTTGTAAAAAATTATCAAAAATGCTAAAATTTTGGCTTAAAACTTGGCAAATAAGGATTTAAAATGTTTGAACGCATTGAAGGGATTTTGCGTGAGATTGAGGAAGCACAAGCAGAGATTCAGCTACTTTTAGGACTAGCAAAGATTTCTTTTGTGGATTATATTATGATTAAACGTGGCTCACAAGATATGCCTGATGAGCTTGGTGCGTGGAATCTGCAACAAATTGATAATGAAGTTTCGCGATTAAAAGAAGCAATTGATACACTTAATAAAATTAAGAGAGAAGTTCTTACTTGGTAGGAATCCTAAAGGATAGCTATGCCCTCTAACATACAAGAACAATTCACGCAAACAAAGCATTATTTTATTCTTGCGAAAAAAGACTTTTTTACGCCTTATTTATTAAGTCTTACCTTTTTGCCTTTATTTTTTGCCTTTATTTTTTGGAGTGTGATTCTCTATGCCTTTGGCAGTGATTGGTATGCAATGCTTTATCATCACTTGCACTGGGATTTAAATCTTTCTATCACTTGGCTTATGTGGATTCAGAGTAGTTTAGATTATATTATTAAAGCAACCATTTTTGTTTTTTTAGCTTTTTGTTTTTTGGTGTTTTCGCTCTTACTTACGCTTATTATTTGTTCTTTTTTAGCACCTTTTGTAGTCAATTTTGTGCGCAATAAGCATTATCCAAATTGCACACTTGAGGGTAATACCAATCTTATCAGTTCCTTGTTATCTTTGCTAGGCATTTATCTTTTATATCTTTTATTTTTGGTGTTTTTATTGCCTTTGTATTTTGTGCCATTTATTGGTTCATTCGTGATTTTGTTGCCTAACTTTTGGCTCTTTTCTAAAACATTAGTCGCGGATGTAGGTGAGGGAATCTTTGAAAAAAATCAGCTCAAACAGGTAAAATTGGAACAAAAAGGGAAAATCCGTAGTGTAACTTTACCTTTGTATGGTTTAAGTTTGATTCCGATTTTAGGCTTTTTTGCACCAGTTTTTGCACTCACTACCTTAGCACATTTATTTTTAAACCTCAAAGACAATAAGTCTTAAAGGGATCAAATGGAAATACAATTACAAATTGAACGTGCAGTTTTAAACTCTATTTTGTTTGACCCAGAGCAGTTGGATTCTATTGCAGAATCCTTAGTTGCACAGGATTTTTCTTACACACCTCATCAAAACATTTTTTCTGCAATGCTAGAACTTCGCTACACAGACCGCCCAATTGATGAAGAGTTTATTCTTAAACTCTCCACTAAAGCGCGTCCTATTGTGCAAGAGGAAATTTTGAATATCCTTGCTACAAATCCTATCAGTGATTTAAAATCTTATATCAATGAAATCTTAGAGGCTTCCACCAAACGCAAATTACATTCTTTTGCTATGAAAATTAATCAAAGTGCAAATGAGAGCGAAACAAGCGCAAAAGAGATAATAGACTATTTGCAAAGTGAGCTTTATAAAATTACCAATATCAATGAAATGCGTGAGTTTCGGGATTCTAAAAAAATCATTGAATCAACTTTAAGCTATGTAGAAGAGATGAAAAGACGCGGCAATAGCGTGTTAATTGGTGTAGATACAGGATTCGTGGGCTTAAATAAAATGACAACAGGATTTGGTAAAGGGGATTTAGTCATTGTTGCGGCACGTCCTGCAATGGGTAAAACAACTCTTGTGCTAAATATGGCACAAAAAGCATTGGATACAGGAAGAGGTGTGGCGTTTTTTAGTCTTGAAATGCCCGCAGAACAATTAATGTTAAGAATGCTATCGGCTAAAACCTCCATTGCTTTACAAAATCTACGCGTAGGGAATTTACAAGATGAAGAATGGAGCAATTTAACAAGTGCAGCAGAAATAATGAGCAAGGCTCCGTTGTTTATTGATGATAATGGCTTACTTACCATTCATCAACTGCGGACTAAGCTTAGAAAAATCAAATCCAAACACCCAGAAATTGGACTTGCTGTGATTGACTATTTGCAACTTATGAGTAGTGCAAACAATAAGGATAGGCACCAAGAAGTTAGTGAAATCAGTCGTGGATTAAAAATGATTGCACGCGAATTAGAGATTCCAATCATTGCGCTTTCTCAGCTGAATCGTAGTTTAGAATCTAGAAGCGATCGCCGTCCAATGTTATCAGATTTGCGTGAATCTGGCTCTATTGAACAAGATGCGGATATTATTTTGTTTGTTTATCGTGAGGCAGTTTATAAACAAAAAGATGAGAAAGAGAAAGAAGAAGCAGCAAAAAAGGAAAATAAGGAATACAAAAGCACTTATATTCCACGCAATGAAGAAGAAGCAGAAATTATTATAGGCAAACAACGCAATGGACCAACTGGCACCGTGAAGCTAATTTTTCATAAGCATTGCACACGTTTTGTGGATTTGACAGATTCTAACCCAACCCTTGAAATTGTTTATGAACAAACAGCACAAAATACACAAACGCAATTTATACCACCTAAAAATGATGAAAAGATAAATTCCGATTCTATTGATATTCCACAAATCTAATGTATCTTGCGTATCAACTTCCTAGCTAAAGTCAAGTAATTTTAACTAACACAAAAACTTTACTTGTATTTTGTAAATTTTGTATTCAAGTTTAAGAAATATTTGTCCTTGCAATAAAAATAAACTTAATATGGAGTGCTTTTGCAAAGTTATGAAATTTTGATTAATCGTACCATTTCTTTAATTGCCTCTTCTAGTCCGCTAAAAATTGCTCGTGCAATAATGCTCTGCCCAATGTTTAACTCAATGATTTCAGAAATCGCCAAAATGGGTTCAAGATTAGTATAGTTTAGCCCGTGTCCTGCTGCAACTTCTAGTCCTAACAATTTTGCTTCCTTAGCACCATTTCGCAAACTTTCTATGGAATCTTTGAGGGCAACTTTTAATTCCTCTCGTGGTAAGTTAAGAGATTCTATTGTATTGTGCATATAAGGCAAATTGGTATTTAGCATTAAATTTAAATTTGCATAAGAACCTGTATGAAGCTCTATCATTTGTGCGCCAACTTCTTTAGAAGCACAGATTTGGTCAAGTTGCGTATCAATAAACAGCGAAACCTCTATACCTCTTTTTTTAAAAGATTGCACCACTTCTACGATTCTCTCAAAATGACCCACAACATCTAATCCACCCTCTGTGGTAACTTCTGCACGATTTTCAGGCACAAGCGTAATGCGATGAGGTGCTATTTCTAGCAAATAATCTATAATTTCAGGATTAATGGAACATTCTACATTAATAGGCAAAAAAGAGCTTTCACAGATTCGCTTTATATCCAAATCGTGCATATGTCGGCGGTCTTCGCGCAAATGCATAGTAATCTGGTCTGCTCCAGCACGTTTAGCAATAAAGACTGCATCTAATGGGTCAGGATCGTTTATCTTGCGTGCTTCTCGTAGTGTTGCAATATGGTCAATATTTACTCCAAGTAACATAGTTGCCCTTTAAATTTACATATCAGCTTGGATTCTAACGAAAATTACTTTAAAATATTAAAAAATTTAAAGGGGTTCATTATGATAATGGTATTTGATTGTGAAACGATTTTAGATACAGATTTAATCAAAAAAGGCTTCAAACAACAATTGCAAGAGCAAACAGAATCCATAGAGGATTTAAGCGACTTAGAATTAAGCCAACTTGCAATGACAATCCATAAAAGCCTAAGTGGTACGGAGTTTTTGCCCGTTTGCTATCATCAAGTTATCAGTATTGCAGCGGTATTTTGCGATAATTTTGGAAAATTTATTAAAGTGGGAAACTTTAAAAGCACTGGCGACTCTAAAGAAGAACGCGAAAAATCCCTAATCCAAGACTTTTTAAGATTTCTTAATAAAAAACAACCCAAGCTCGTTAGTTTCAATGGACGAGGATTTGATTTGCCTATGTTACTCCTTCGTGCAATGAAATACAAACTAAATGCCGCGGCGTATTTTGAAGAAAACAATGTGCAATTTAATAAAAACAAATGGGAAAATTATCGCCAACGCTATTGTGAGCGATTCCATACAGATTTGTTAGAATCTTTAGGGAATTACGGCAGTGCGCGAAATCTGAAACTTGATGTTTTGGCTAATTTAGTTGGGTTTCCGGGCAAATATGACACAAGTGGCGAACAAGTATTACAAATGTATTATGCAGGGGAGCAAGAAAAAATTGATGAATATTGTCAAAGTGATGTGTTAAACACCTATGGTTTATACTTAAACTATGAATTGTTAAAAGGAAATTTAACCTTAGAGGATTATGAAAATCTTTTGGACTTATGGAGGGAGAAATTACCAAAAGAGAGGAGTTATTATTCTGTATTTTTTGATACAATTAGCTCCCAAATAGAATCTTAAATTTTTAAGGAATCAAATGTTATCTAAAGATATTATGCGCTTTAGTGAAATGCGCTATGAGATTCGTGCATATTTGTGTTTTTTAATGCAACGAAATATTAAAAACCACTTACCACATATTGAACTCAACAAAATTGTAGATGGAATTAAAAAAATAGAAAAAGAAGTTGGAATCTTTGAATTAATTTATGTGCTAGATTCTAGCGGAACTTTAGTCATAGATGGAATTTCTAGGGATTCCAACATAGAATGCAAAAAAGGTGAAAATCACAATGAACGTGCTTACTTTTATCGTGCAATTAAAGAGAAAAAGTGTATTTTAACAGATCCTTATCCCTCTTTGGCAAGTGGAAATCTTGTCATCACCGTTTCTTATCCACTTTATAATGACAGAGGAGAACTTGCCTATGTTGTATGTATGGACGTGCGCTTAGAACGTAGCTTAGAACTTGTGCGCCCCACTCCTTTGTTTAGCTTGTCTTTTGGAATTGGCAAATGTATCTATTTCTTAATGTCTTTGTCATTATTTTCTGTCTGCTCCTTATTACTCGTAAAAGGGAGTATTAGCTTATGGGACGCAGTTTATCGCTTTGGAAGCTTAGAGATTTTAGATATTAAAGGTGTCTTTGAAGCAACGATTCTTATTACTTTAAGTTTGGCAATCTTTGACCTTGTGCGCGCAATCTTTGAAGAAGAAGTTTTAGGGCGTCAAAAATCGCAAGATTCTAAGGTTGTGCATAAAACAATGACACGATTCTTGGGTTCTATTGTCATTGCTCTTGCCATTGAATCTTTGATGCTTGTTTTTAAATTCGCTATTACTGCACCAGAAAAGTTACTTTATGCTGTTTATTTAATTGGTGCAGTTACTTGTCTGTTGATTGGTTTAGCTCTGTATGTTAAATTCACTGCAAACCTAAAAAGAGATTAATCGTGATTGGCATTGTGAATTATGGAATTGGCAATTTAGCAAGTGTGCAAAATGCGATTCAAAAACTCGGAGAAAAAGCCATTATCACACAAGATTCACAGAATCTTAAATCGTATAGTCGCCTTATTTTGCCGGGTGTGGGAGCATTTGGCGATGCGATGAGGCATTTAGAAAACTCTGGTATGAAAGAAGCGGTGCTAGAGTTTGCTAAAAGTGGCAAGCCTGTGCTTGGAATCTGCTTAGGTATGCAGCTTCTATTTCAAAAAAGCTATGAATTTGGCGAATATTTAGGATTAGGATTGATAGAGGGCGAAGTGGTTAAATTTGTTCCAAAAGATTTAGAAGAAAATCAAAAAATCCCGCATATGGGCTGGAATATCGTGCAGCAAAACAAGCAATCTTCGCTCTTACAAGGACTAGAATCGCCTTTTTATTTGTATTTTGTGCATAGCTATTGTGTAAAAAATTTGCAAAATGCAATTGGAGTTAGTCAATATGGAGCAGAATTTGCTTCTATCGTCCAAAAAGAGAATATTTTTGGAATCCAACCTCACCCTGAAAAATCACACAATACAGGGCTTAAGATTCTACAAAACTTTATTAACTGCTAAGGAGTTGTATGCAAATTATTCCAGCGATTGATTTAAAAGAAGGTTGTGCAGTGCGCCTCAAACAAGGCTTAATGGAAAGTGCAAAAGTTTATGCCACTCAACCAACTGAACTTGCCAAACATTTTGAAGAGCTAGGTGCAGAATTTCTACATATCGTGGATTTAGATGGTGCATTTGCTGGGAAACCGAAAAATCGTGCAGTGATTGAAAAAATCTGCAAGGATTCTAAACTAAAAATTGAAGTAGGTGGTGGAATCCGTGAAGAAGAAACAATTAAAGTTTATTTGGATTTGGGTGTTGGGCGAATTATTTTAGGTTCTATTGCGTTAAAAAATCCAACCTTTGCACTTAATATGGCAGAAAAATATCCTATTGTGATTGGAATTGATGCAAAAAATGGCAAAGTTGCCACTGAAGGTTGGGCAGAAAATGGAAGCACTTTAGCGTGGGAGTTTGCAGAATTGTTTAAGGAAAGTAAGGTTGAAGCAATTATTTGCACAGATATTGCGCGTGATGGTATGCTAAGTGGAACGAATATTGCATTTACAAAAAAGATTCAACAAGCAAGCGGAATCTTTACGATTGCAAGTGGTGGATTGTCCTGCATAGCAGATATTGAGGAGTTAAAAAAGGCAAAAATTGATGGTGTCATAGTAGGAAAAGCATTTTATGAGGGCAA
Source organism: uncultured Helicobacter sp. (assembly GCF_947367035.1). Classification (GTDB taxonomy): domain Bacteria; phylum Campylobacterota; class Campylobacteria; order Campylobacterales; family Helicobacteraceae; genus Helicobacter_D. The sequence goes on along the minus strand of NZ_CANBCA010000010.1, from coordinate 10,745 downwards.
GATTGATTTACAAAAAGCCTTTGAAAATTTTAAGTAATTTTACAACTTGATTTTTTACATTTATTTAAAACTTTATGCCTATTTTATGTAAATTTATAGTAGAATAACAAGTTATTATTACTTTTCAATTTTTTAAGAAGTTTTTATTTTAAGGAGTTAGCTTTGAAAATGGTCGTTGTAGATGATAGTTCTACTATGCGTAGAATTATTAAAAATACTCTAGCAAGACTCGGCTATGAAGATATTTTAGAAGGCGAAAATGGCGTGGAAGGCTGGGAGAAAATGGATTCCAATCCTGATGTGAAAGTGCTTATCACAGACTGGAATATGCCTGAAATGAATGGATTAGATTTAGTCAAAAAGGTACGTGCTGATGAACGTTTCAAGGACATTCCAATCATTATGGTTACCACAGAAGGTGGTAAAGCAGAAGTTATCACTGCACTAAAGGCGGGAGTGAATAACTATATTGTTAAGCCTTTTACTCCACAAGTTTTAAAAGAAAAATTAGAAGTTGTTTTAGGTGTAAATGATTAATTATGAAATCCTATTACAATTATCTAAGCGTTAAAGCAGATAATTTTTTATGGCTACTACAAAACAAAGCTTTAGAAATTACGGGCGAGGCAATTGAAGAAATCAAGGCAGGATTTATAATCCGCACAGAAAAAGCCATAGAACCCATTAAATCTCAATTAGTTGCTTATGCAAAAGAATTAGAAATTATAATGGCAGAGTCCATTAATTTAGAATTTTCAGAAAAAACTCTTAAAAATCAAGATTGGGTCACTAACTACCGCAATTCTATTCAGCCTATAGAATGTGGTAAATATTATATTTACCCTTCGTGGTTTAAAGAAAAAGACCATAGAATCAATGTCCTTATTGACCCTGCTCTTGCCTTTGGAAGCGGCCACCACGAAAGCACTTTTGGTTGCTTAAAAGCATTAGGAATCCTAGAGGAAGCTTTCCAGACAATAAAACTTCAAACTAAGGCAGTAAATCCCAATACACAAAAAAATGCTTCATCAGAAACCACCTCTTTGTCAAAAGATTCTGCCAATACATTCAAAGGTAAGCTTTTTTTAGATATTGGCTGCGGAAGTGGAATCTTGAGCATTTGTGCTAAAAAAAATGGTGCAATCGTTTGGGCGTGTGATACAGATGAAATTGCGATTAATGCAACAAAAGATAATATGATAAAAAATAATATCGTTTTGGACAAAGTTTTTTTAGGCTCTCTTCATACCATTCCTAACGAAAAAGGTAAATTTGATGTTATCATAGCAAATATTTTAGCAGATGTTATCGTGGCATTGCCTTTAGAATCCTATGTGAAACAAGAGGGATATTTAATTTTATCAGGAATTTTAGATAAATATGTATCAAAAGTTCTTGATAAATTTAAAAAGTTTAAAATAGTTTCCCAAGAAATTAATCAGGAATGGGTAACTTTAGTTTTACAAAATAAAGGATAAGTATGCAAAAACCAAATAATAATTCAAACCCTCAAGATAAAAAATCAAATAATTTTTTCAATCAAAACCCTCTCTTGATGTTTGTGATTTTTGCAATTATTGCAATTATTGCATTTCGTGTATTATCGCCAAGTGGGGAAGTAAGCAAATTAAGTGGAGTGACTACAACTAAAACCATTAATTATTATGAGCTTAAAAAACTGATTGAAAACAAAGAAGTAGATTTTGTAGCTATTGGGCAAACAAATATCAAGGCAACTGCACAAAATGGTGGCAACAAAATCGCCTATAATGCCCAAAGAGTCAATCCAGATAACACATTAATCCCCTTGCTTGATGAGAAAGGTGTAGAATATACAGGATATAATGAAAGTAATTGGCTAAGCGATATGCTCTTTGGTTGGGTCTTGCCTGTATTTATTTTCTTTGCAATTTGGATGTTTTTAGCAAGTAGAATGCAAAAAAATATGGGTAGTGGAATCTTAGGAATAGGGAGTTCTAAAAAACTTGTGAATGCCGAAAAACCAAATGTAAAATTTGAAGATATGGCAGGTAATGCAGAAGCAAAAGATGAGGTTGTAGAGATTGTGGATTTCCTAAAAAATCCCGAACGTTATGCTGCACTTGGAGCTAAGATCCCTAAAGGTGTATTGCTTGTAGGTCCTCCAGGAACAGGTAAAACTCTACTAGCCAAAGCTGTAGCAGGTGAAGCAAGTGTGCCGTTTTTTTCCGTGAGTGGAAGTAGCTTCATTGAAATGTTTGTAGGTGTTGGAGCAAGTCGTGTCCGAGATTTATTTGAAAATGCCAAGAAAGAAGCACCAAGCATTATTTTTATAGATGAAATTGATGCCATTGGAAAAAGCCGTGCAGCAGGAGGTATGATAAGCGGGAATGATGAACGAGAACAGACACTAAACCAGCTCTTAGCAGAAATGGACGGATTTAATTCTGATTCTTCACCTGTGATTGTTCTAGCAGCGACTAACCGCCCTGAAGTGCTTGACCCGGCACTCTTGCGTCCGGGTAGATTTGATAGACAGGTATTGGTAGATAAACCCGATTTTGAAGGTCGTGTTGAGATTCTAAAAGTGCATATTAAAAATATCAAATTAGCAAAAAATGTAGATTTATTTGAAGTTGCAAAGCTAACCGCCGGACTTGCAGGAGCAGATTTAGCAAATATCATCAATGAAGCTGCATTACTTGCGGGTAGAGGAAATAAAAAGGAAGTGGAACAAAGCGACTTTTTAGAAGCTGTAGAACGTGGCATTGCAGGATTAGAGAAAAAATCGCGTAGAATCTCTCCTAAAGAGAAAAAAATTGTAGCTTATCACGAAAGCGGACACGCATTAATTGCAGAAATCACTAAAGGGGCGAAAAAAGTAACAAAAGTTTCTATCATCCCACGCGGACTTGCTGCACTAGGCTATACATTAAACACTCCAGAAGAGAATAAATATCTTATGCAAAAGCACGAATTGTTAGCAGAAGTAGATGTATTACTTGGCGGTAGAGCAGCAGAAGATGTTTTCTTAGGAGAAATCTCAACAGGTGCTAGTAACGACTTAGAACGTGCTACTGATATTATCAAGGCGATGGTAAGCTACTATGGAATGACTGATGTAGCTGGTCTTATGGTGCTTGAAAAACAACGCAATGTATTCTTAAATGGCGGCTTAGGAAGTAGCAGGGAATATAGTGAAGAAATGGCACAAAAAATGGACGCATACATTAAATCTTTATTAAATGAACGTTTCCAAGCTGTGAAAGAATCACTAGAAACATACAAAGACGCCATTGAAAATATCGTCAAGGAACTATTTGATAAGGAAAATATTGATGGACAAAAAGTGCGCGAAATCATTAGTGAATATGAAAAAGCACACAATTTAAAAAGTAGAATCATCGCAGAAGAAAAAGAAGAAGCATAAGGAATATCTATGAAAACAACCACAGAAATCATCGCAAAAGAAGGTTGGAAACCTATTGGTATCGCATTACTCTTGGTATTATTTGCTTGGTTGCTTCAATGGAAAATCTTTGGATTCTTTTGTTTGATAGTATTTTTGTGCTTAATCTATTTTTATAGAAACACAGAGCGCATTATGGAAGATAATGCCAACGATTCTATTCTAGCCCCTCTAGATGGAATCATTAAAAATATAGAAAATCAATCTGATGGTATTTACTTACAAATTCACAAGCCTATCTGCTTTTGCGGGACACTTAGAATGCCTTTGGCAAATCTTGGCAAATGTGGGGAAGCATTGAAAATTGAACATATTAAAGGCTTAAAAAATGGTGATAAAATCACTGGAGAGAGAATTAAAATCGCTTTTAGTCGTCAAAGTGATGCAGACGAATCTATAATTTTAGATTCTAAAGCCACTCTTTACTTAACCCTTTACCCCAAATACTTTTCTCAAATCTCTTTATATCTTTGGGATTCCAACTTCAAACTTGGTGAGCGTATTGGATTTTTTCTCAACGGCAATGCGATTCTAAAGATTCCATTAGATTCCGAACTTAGAGTAAATATCAATGATAAAATCATAGGTGGCAAAACATTGCTTGCTAAAGCAAAATGAGAACCGACCAATGATTACTATAAAGAAAAAAATATTAAAATGGGGAAAAGCAAATGAGAATTGATCCATTATATATTTTGCCTAATCTTTTTACAGGTGCGAGCATTTATATTGGGGTCTTGGCTGTCTCTTATGCTTTTGTAGGACGCTTTGAGTTGGCTTGTTGGCTCGTGTTAATCTGCCTTATTTTAGACGGATTAGATGGGCGAGTGGCACGATTAACAGGCACAACAAGTAAATTTGGCGTAGAATTTGACTCGTTAGCTGATGTGGTTGCTTTTGGCGTAGCCCCTGCAATGATTTTGTTTTTTTACAGCGGATTCCATTATGGTAAATTTGGCATAGTCGCTGCGGGATTATATGTTGTTTTTGGAGCAATTCGTCTAGCCCGCTTTAATGTAACAACAAACAACAACGAACCTAATGTTTTTATTGGTCTTCCAATTCCTGCTGCTGCAGTTTTTGTAGTTAGTTGGTTGCTTTTTGAAATGAAATTTTGCAAACAATATCCACAATATTCAGAAGAAATCTTACTTCTTTTAATGATTGCAAGTTTGATTGTGGCATTTTTAATGGTAAGTAATGTGCGCTATCCAAGTTTTAAAAAAATGAATTTTGAAAAAATTAGCTTTGGTAGAATTATTGTGCTTTTAATGATTATCTTGGCGATTTTATTTATTTACCCAATTTTTACGATTGTAACTTTTATTAGTTTTTATGTTTGTTTTGGACCCACACGCGCAATTTATTATCTTTATATCAAACGTTTTGGACAGGAGCAAAAATGAGAATGCGATTCTATGCCCATTATAGCCTTGCACTAAACAATCTTTTAACCCTCTCTATGCTCTTGCCACTGGTAGAGAATTTTTAACCTCGACTATACAATATTTCAAACAAGGATTAAAAATGGAAATGATTAAAATTTTTGACACTACCTTAAGAGATGGAGAGCAAAGCCCGGGTGCTTCTATGAACACAGAAGAAAAAATCAAGCTCGCTTTAGCATTGGAACGTTTAGGTGTAGATATTATTGAAGCAGGATTTGCCGCAGCAAGTCCGGGTGATTTTGAGGCAATTAGTAGAATCTCTGAAGTCGTCTCTAATAGCACGATTTGCTCCCTAGCACGTGCTACGCCAAAAGACATAGAAAGCGCAGCGAAAGCATTAGAAAAAGCAAGGTTAAAGCGGATCCATACATTTATCGCTACAAGTCCGATTCATATGGAATTTAAGCTCAAAATGCAACCTGATGAAGTCATCAAACGCGCAGTAGAAGCCGTGAGTTTGGCTAGCAGTTTATGTGAAGATGTAGAATTTAGCTGTGAAGACTCTAGTCGAAGTGATATAGGATTCTTAAAAGAAGTTGCAAATGCAGTGATTGAAGCGGGAGCAAAAACTCTTAATTTACCCGATACCGTTGGATACTGCTTACCTCAAGAGTTAGGCAATCTCATCAAAGAGCTTAAATCTTGTGTAGGTGAGCGTGCAATTCTTTCCGTGCATTGCCATAACGATTTAGGGCTTGCAGTAGCAAACTCTATTGCTGGAATCCAAAATGGAGCAAGACAACTTGAATGCACCATTAATGGCTTAGGGGAGCGCGCTGGAAATACTGCATTAGAAGAAGTTGTGATGATTGTAAAAACTAGAAAGGATAAATTCGCTAATTTGGACACACGTATTAATACCAAAGAAATCTATGCTTGCAGTAAATTAGTCTCTGATATTACAGGAATCTGTCCGCAACCCAATAAGGCTATCGTGGGGAAAAATGCCTTTGCACACGAAAGTGGAATCCATCAAGATGGTATGTTAAAAAACCGAGAGACCTATGAGATTATGCGCTCTTCAGATATCGGGATTCCAGAAAATAATGGCTTAGTTCTTGGTAAGCATAGCGGACGTGCAGCCTTTAAAGACAAGCTGACAAGTATGGGGTTTGGAGAAATTTCACAAGCAGCGTTAGATAAGGCATTTGAGAGATTCAAAATCCTATGCGACCATAAAAAGGAAGTTTATGAGGAGGATATTCGCTCTATTATGACAGAGGAAGCAACTAAGATTCCTCAAGTTTTTGAACTTTTAAGAATGCAAATTAGTAGCTGTTCTAGTGGTGTGCCTCACGCAGCAATCTCTATCCAAAAAGACGGAAAAACAAAAATAGATGCGGCGATTGGCAATGGAAGTGTAGATGCGATCCTTAAAACAATTGACCGCATTAGCGGACATCACGGAATCTTAAAAGACTATAAAGTAGAAGCTGTCAGTGAGGGTAAAGACGCATTGGCTAAAGTCGTAGTCAAGGTGGAATTTGACCCAAACAAACCTGCAGTCATTGGACACGGATTACATTTAGATACTATGCAGGCAACCGCTAGAGCTTATCTTGGCGCACTTAATAGCTATTTGTCTATGCGAGAGCTAATTACAAATAAAACGATTTGCTAAGCTTTAGCAAGCTATTAGATAATTTGCGCTAAAATGCGCGGAATTTTTTAAAAACTTTAAGGAAAACTATGAGTGGAATTTTATTGATATTGCAATTTATATTAGCAATCTTAATCACTACAATTGTTTTGTTGCAAAAAAGTTCAAGTATCGGTCTTGGCGCATATAGTGGGAGCAATGAAAGCTTATTTGGCGCTAAAGGACCCGCAGGATTTTTAGCAAAACTCACTTTTGGGCTTGGATTATTGTTTGTAATCAATACGATTGCTTTAAGTTATCTTTATGTCCAAGACTCTAAAAAATCTGTTATAGATGGAACCAATATTCCAACTGCCACACAACAAGATTCTTTACCCTCTAGTGAGCCTCTAGCCCCTCAAGCGCCTGTTGTGCCTACTAAGCCAGAATCTAACTAAAGGAATCGTATGAATTTGCAAGAAATCTATGCACATACAAAAGAAGTGATGAATAAAAGCATTGAATCTATGAAAAAAGAATTTGGCACTTTGCGTAGTGGTAAAGTCTCTATTGCGATTTTAGACCCTATCCGCATTGACTATTATGATACCCCTACTCCGCTTAATCAAGTGGGTTCTGTTATCGCACAAGATGCAAGCACCATTGTCATTACACCTTGGGAGAAAAACTTACTCAAAGACATTGAACGTGCCATTCAAGAAGCAAATATCGGTGTCAATCCCAATAACGATGGCGAGACAATCAAACTATTCTTTCCTCCAATGACAAGCGAACAACGCAAAGAAATCGTAAAAGAAGCTAAAAATATTGGCGAAAAAGCAAAAGTAGCAATTCGAAATATCCGTAAAGACTCTAACGATAAGATTAGGAAATTAGAAAAAGATAAAGCCATTAGCGAAGATGAATCCAAAAAGGGACAAGACGAGATTCAAAAATTCACAGATGACGCTGTGAAAAAGATTGATGAACTTGTCAAACATAAAGAAGAAGAATTACTTAAAATCTAATTTTAAAAATACTTTTAAGGAATGCTATGAATATCACGCAAATCTACAAAAACGCTAATGCGCTTTTAGAAGGGCATTTTTTACTTAGTAGCGGGAGGCATTCGCCTTTCTACCTACAATCTGCAAAAGTGTTAGAAAATCCAAAAATTGCTCAGGATTTAGCTCAATCTCTTGCAAAAATCATTCAAGATTCCGCCATAAAAGTAGATTGTGTTTGCTCACCGGCCCTTGGTGGAATCTTAGCAGGTTATGAATTAGCGCGTGCGCTTGGAGTGCGGTTTATCTTTACTGAACGCGTTAATGGCACGATGAGCTTAAGACGAGGGTTTGAAGTCAAAAAGGAAGAAAAAATTCTCATCTGTGAGGATATCATCACAACGGGTGGTTCGGCTATGGAATCTGCAAAAGTTGTAGAAAAACTTGGTGCAAAAGTTGTAGGATATGCTGCTTTAGCAAATCGTGGCATTTGCAATCGTTATCAAAGTCCCAATCAGTTTAATGCCAAAGAATGCAAACTAAATCCAAATTTACCACTTTTTGCATTAGAAGACTTTATTTTTGAAACTTTTGAGGCACAAAATTGCCCCTTATGCCAACAAGGAAGTATAGCAGTTAAACCCGGAAGTCGTGGAAATTAAAATTTGGAATATCTATGCGTTGGAGAAAAGTAAAACAAAATCCAAAATCTCTTACGCAGATTAAAAATAACCAAGATTCTAATTCTAATCTACCGCAAACACTACCTAATAAACTCATTCAAGAATTAACACAAAGCCCATCAGATTCTTTACAAATTGCAAGTTTCTTAGAGAGAGGTAAAGCGCAAGTCATTGATACTTTTATGATTTATCTACCCCTTTTATACTTTCTTACTTATATTGTTATTGGAAGTGCGCAAGGATTTCGCGAATCAGCTTGGGCTCCATTTGCTGGGGTTTTAATCTATGGTATCCTTACCTCTTTGCTTTTAACCTTTAAAGGACAAACGCCTGGTAAAAAAGCTTATAGTTTATGGATTGTGCGAGAAAATGGCAAAAATGTAACACTTCTCTTTGCTCTTTTACGATTCTTTGCCTTTTTGTTCTCTGGTGTTAGCATTGTAGGAATCTTTATGCCTTTGTGGCGCAAAGACAAAAAGGCATTGCACGATATTTTGCTCAAAACGATGGTTCTAAAAAAAGGTTAATTTTCTATTAAATTTATTTTTGGCATAATTATTAACTTTACAAAGGAGTTTCAAAATGGATGGAAGATTATTCACATTTTTTGGGCTTATCAGCCACGACCACGATTTTATTATCGCATCTCATACAATTTTAGTCGCAATTATTGCGATTATTTTGGCTAAACTCGCCACTTCAAAACTACAAGTTGTACCCGGCACAATGCAAAATATCTTTGAAGCGTTTTTGGGTGGGGTTATTTTTATGGCAAAAGATGTCATTGGCGAAGAAAAAGCGCGTCATTATTTACCACTTACTGCGACGATTGCACTTTTTGTGTGCTTGGCAAATCTTATTGGAATCATTCCGGGATTTGAAGCGCCCTCCTCTAGCCTTAGCTTCACACTTACCCTTGCGCTTGTTGTATTTGTATTTTATAACTTTGAGGGAATTCGCACCTTTGGAATCGTAAAATATTTTGCGCACTTTGCTGGTCCTATTAAGCCATTAGCCCCGCTGATGTTCCCTATTGAAATTATTTCTCACTGCTCAAGATTAGTTTCACTCTCTTTTCGTCTCTTTGGAAATATCAAGGGAGATGATATGTTTTTACTTGTAATGTTAATGCTTGCTCCCTGGGTCGCTCCACTCCCAGCATATTTATTGCTAACCTTTATGGCATTTTTACAAGCTTTCATCTTTATGATTTTGACTTATGTATTCTTAGCAGGTGCAGTTTTGGTAAGCGAGGAAGCCCATTAAGTTTTACCTCATTACTGAGCCTACACTTTATCCCAAAACTCCTTTAGAATTCCACGATTTCTATACTAGAATCGTGGAGAGACACAAACCACATTTTGCCGCCTATCGTGATAAAGATTCAAACTTCAACCCTGCGCTCATTGAAGTTTTTTTAAGCATTAATCAAAAACATAAAATCGTTAGTTTGCTTAACTCTAATATCAATTTAGCCCTTGAATTTGGCTTTGAGGGGGTGCATTGCAATGGCTCACAAATGCAACAAATCAAAGTTGCACGAGAAAAGAAGCTACCTTTCGTATTTTTCAGCGCACACTCACTTCAAGAAATCCAAGAAGCCGATAAACAAGGAGCAAACGGAATCACAATCAGCCCAATTTTTCAAACCCCCAATAAAGGCACTCCATTAGGCATTGAATTTTTAAACAGCCTTGAACCTGCAAATTTCAAAGCAGAGATTTTTGCACTTGGCGGGATAATTAGCCAACAGCAAATTCAAGAACTCACTACAACAAAAATCCAAAATTTCGCTTCTATTCGGTATTTTTTATGAAGGAATCTAATGGAAATCAAACAAAAATCTTCACTCAAAAAACTTATTTTACAACAAAATTTTGCCAACGTGTTTTTGTCCTGTGGGCTTAGATACAAACTCGGAATCTTAATGCATTGCACACGAGGCATAGAAATCTCTAATATCACCTCCTCATCAAAGGATGAGCCAATCGCCAATTAAATCACTTTCCTTTACCTCCTATAAAACATTCTCTCTCATTCCTTCATAAGGAATTTAGCCTAATCACTTTTTCCCACTGTGCATAAATTTCCACTCTATACGCAAACACTGCTTTGCTTTCTCTGACGTGATAAATTTTGTCTGCAATTTCGTTGCCTACAATTCCCTTGCTAGTGATGTCTAGCGATTCCACTTCACACCCCCTTTCATCACGCTTACAAAAGTTTTACCATAAGAATAACTTGCAATTTTGCCTATAAAAGATCTTTTAATTGCAATCTTAATCCTTATAATCGCTTCAAATGTGCAATGAAAGCTTGAAGTTTGACAGGGTCTTTTTTGCCCGGCTTAGATTCTATGCTAGAATTAATATCTAGCATTTTTACTCCTAGTTTTCTTAAAGATTCTATATTCTCTATACCTACACCACCTGCTACACACAAGGTTTGCACTCTTGCTTTCAGTTTATCTAAGACATCAAAATCAATCTTTTGCCCACTGCCACCGCCTAATGCACTTTTAGAGTCTAACAACACAAAAGGGCTGACAAACTCGCCCAAATCCTCCTCCCTTTCTACATTCCA
>NZ_CANBCA010000009.1 GCF_947367035.1 uncultured Helicobacter sp. | reverse complement strand
CTCACCCACTTCTTCTCCTACCTCAACCACAATACAAACACTGCAAACCTTATCCAAATTAAATCTAATGATGAATTTGGAACAATGGCAAAAGAAATTAACCAAAACATTCAAAACATTCAAAAAGGTTTAGAAAAAGATGAAACTGCTATTGCTCAATCTGCACAAACAGCTAAAGCAGTGGAAGAAGGAGATTTAACAGCAAGAATTGTAGAGAATCCTCATAATCCTCAATTAATAGAATTAAAGAATGTTTTAAATAATATGCTAGATGTTTTACAAAACAAAGTGGGAAGCAATATGAATGCAATCCATCAAGTCTTTGAATCTTATAAATCCTTAGACTTTACGACTGAAGTGCCTAATGCACAAGGGGCAGTAGAAACCACTACTAATATCTTGGGAGAAGAGATTAGAAAAATGCTAAGCTCTTCAGAACACTATGCAAAAGACCTTGTGCAGCAAACCATAGATTTACAAGATTCTATGAATAAACTCTTAGATGGTAGCTCTTCTCAAGCAAGTTCTCTCCAACAATCTGCTGCGGCTATTGAAGAAATCTCAAGCTCTATGCAAAATGTGAGTGATAAAACTGCAGAGGTTACAAGACAGGCTGAAGATATTAAGAATATCGTAGGAGTGATTAAAGACATTGCAGACCAAACGAATCTTCTAGCCCTTAATGCTGCCATTGAAGCTGCAAGAGCTGGAGAACACGGAAGAGGCTTTGCAGTTGTAGCAGATGAGGTCCGAAAACTAGCAGAAAGAACAGGGAAATCTTTAAGTGAGATTGAAGCCAATGTGAATGTGCTAGTGCAAGGGATTAATGATATGAGTGAATCCATTAAAGAGCAAGCAGCAGGGGTTGGACAAATCAATGAAGCCATTGCACAATTAGAATCTGTAACACAAGATAATGTGAGTGTAGCAAATAGCACGAATGATATTACTCGTTTAGTAAATCAAATTGCAGATGATATTCTAAGTGATGTGAATAAGAAGAAGTTTTAAGGATTGCTACCAAACAAATGCTGGCTTAGATTCTATGGGATACAGAATGTTCCCTGCAAACGGGGGGAAAATCTGCAAAGAAACATTACACTAAGAAGTGCATTCGAGATTTTACTTATAAATTATAAAACTAAAATAAAATCCATATAAATTTTAATAAGGGTTTGTTAGTTTTAGCAGGAATAGATGTAATGGATGGTGGCTCGAGGCGGAATCGAACCACCGACACGGAGATTTTCAGTCTCCTGCTCTACCGACTGAGCTATCGAGCCGTTTTTAAAAATGGGTTTGTAATTCTATCTTAAATTTTTTAATAATAACTTAAATAAAGTTAGAAAATTTGGTTTTTAGAGATTTTATAAGTTTGTCCCTTTTAATTCTACCAAACAAGAGGGGTTTTAGTTAGCCTTATCCCAATTTCTTCATTAAATACGCTTCTGCACCTTTTGTGTTGCAAAAGGCACGCACATTTTCATAACCATAAAAAAATGCTAGCTTGAAAAACTCTTCAATTGAATATTCATTAACTTTTTCCACCAGAATCAAACCTCCACTTGCTAGCCTCTTATGCAAGGATAAAAAATCTTTTTTGCAACGAAGATTCCAAGTGGCTTCATTTTCTATAAATGCCCCCATTAACTGCTCTTTAGAGATATTATGAAACCACATTTTTAACAGATTCTTATTAAAATATTCCTGCACATTAAAGTGATAAGGTGCATAGTAGGCTAATTTTACTTTCGTTCCTCTTAGCATCTCATCTAACTCCTTTTCATTTGACAAAAACTCTGGTATCGCTTTATGCAAGAGTAAAACCCTCATCGGTTCCACTTCACTAAAAATAGCTTTATATTGCTTTAACACAAAATCTTTTATATCAATATATTCAAGCTCTTGAAGTTCCCCTTTTCCTGCTTTTGGCATTCTAAGTGCCTCAGCACTTAAACATTTAATCCATAAATTAATTGCATCTTTTGGTTCACCCTCTAAAAATAAGCGAATTGCCATTACTTCATCATAGGTTCTAGGGTGAAGAAACTTCTTGGCTCCGCAATCTGGGAAATTACCTATTGTTTTAATTCCATTCAAGCGATTCTTAATGCCTGCCAAACTTGGATAAAAAAAATTCGCTTCAAAATTAATTTTCACTAATGGATTATTATCATAAATCAAACACCTGCGCTCATTAATTGCTAACTCAAAAGCAAAATTATCCGTGCTCATATAAGGTAAAATTACTTTATCACCGGGTTTAGTATGAGATAAAATTATTTTTTCGTTTAAACTCACAAAATCCCAATCAGAAACTTTTAATAATTCTTTTAACCCCCTTGATTCCACATTACAACCTTCTTTAAAATAAATTTTATATAAGATTTTAACATATTTCTATGTTTTTTATTTATTTTTTAACTCTCTCGTCGCATAATTTGCGATTTATTTCCAAAAATTCAAAGGAATCGTATGCAAATATTCACAACTACGCAAGATTTGCGTGTCTTTATTTGCCAATTCAAATCCAAAAATCCTACAAAAACTATTGGCTTGGTTCCAACAATGGGTGCTTTACACAAAGGACATTTATCTCTTATAGAAGCAAGTCTTGTTGCTTGTGATTGTTCTGTTGTTTCTATTTTTGTCAATCCAACGCAGTTTGGGGAAAATGAAGATTTTAATCAATATCCTCGCAAAAAAGAAGCGGATTTGAATATTTGTGAAAAAGCAGGTGTAGAGGTTGTTTTTATGCCAGAAATTGCACAAATGTATCCGCTAGATTCTACTTTGCAAACAACTTTTAATGCACCAAAAATGATGGCAAATATCCTAGAGGGCAAAGCAAGAGAAGGGCATTTTAATGGCGTGCTTCAAGTTGTCCTAAAACTTTTTAATCTTGTGCGTCCAGACAAAGCCTTTTTTGGACAAAAAGATGCACAACAACTCTTAATCATTCAAAAAATGGTTCAAGATTTGTTTTTACCTTTACAAATCGTGCCTTGCCCCATTGTCCGCAATGAAGAGGGTTTAGCGTTAAGCTCACGCAATGCTTATTTAAGTCCAATGGGCATTAAACAAGCTCTAAAAATCTCTGCCTCCTTAAATGCTACGACTAAAGCGATTATGCGTGGAATCAAAGATTCTAATACACTTAAAAGCATTGCTTTAGAGGTATTAAGGGGATTAGAAGTAGAGTATTTTGCCATTGTCAATCACGAATTGCAAGATATAGAACAAATCCAAAAGGATTCCACTTTGATTCTTGTGGTTGCTCGTGTTGAGGGAGTACGCTTACTAGATAATTTATGGTTTTAATTCCCTCATTTCTTTATAAGATTCCATTGAATGCTTATCACTACAAAGAATCCTACAAAAACAAAGGAGAAATTTTATGCGAATCTTTATTGCAGGAAGTCATACAGATGTTGGGAAAACTTCAGTAAGTGCCGCATTATGTTATGCTTTTAACTTGGATTATTTTAAACTTGTCCAAGCAGGCATACCCACAGACAATCAAAGAATCCAAACCTTAACGCCAAAGACTAAAATTTATCCTAGTGGAATCACTTTACAAACCCCTGCTAGTCCCCACATCGGTATGCAGAAAGAAAAAGTGCATTATGATGGTTTAAAGATTCCATTACCAAAATCAGACAACTTATTAATTGAGAGTGCAGGCGGACTTTTCACTCCCTTGGACACACAGAAATGTATGATTGATTTTTTGAGTGCTTACCAACTCCCTTGTATCTTAGTTGGCGCATATTATCTAGGTGGAATCAATCATATTTTACTAAGCATTGAAGCACTAAAGGCACGCAAGATTCCACTTCTTGGACTTATTATTAGCAAAGAACAAAGCCAACAAATGGATACCTTTATAGAATCCTATGCCAAAATAAAAATTGCGCATTTTACAGAATATCACCACCAAGCAAGTTTTCAAGCAAATGCAAAAAAATTAAAATTTGAAATGCAAAATCTTGGAATTTTTAGAGCATAGAAAAACGCATTTTAAGAGATAAAACGCTAAAATAGCGCAAAAATTTATGAAGGTATGCTATGAAATTTAGACTAGCCCACGCACCTTATATTGGAAATAAAATAGCATTAGATTTATCAAACTGCGAATTTGTAAGCGTTCTACACGGATTAGAGGGAATCTCAAAAGTTGCACAAAAGTTTATTGAAGCCAATATTCAAGAAGAAGCAAAAATTGAAGAAAAAGCAAGAGAAATTTTAGAAGAAAATTTAGATGAAATTGAATTTATGCGCGCCGATGAACACCAACTTTTTTGGAAAATTAAGCAAAAATTAGCAGAGAATGAAAATTTTATCTTAAACTTTGAAGACCGCTACAATCACTTATCGCATAAGATTCTTAATGAATTGTTTGAAGAAGATTTGATTGATTCTGCCACTTCTGAAACACGTATTGTTAATGTAATCTTTAAAGCAATTAATAGTTATTCAAAAATCTATAATGAAGTAGAAGAAATCGTCCAAGAACGCATTGCAAACTACAAACGAAAAATCATATTTGGGAGTGAGGAATATGATTTAATTTTTGACAAACTTTACCAAGAAGAGCTTAAAAAGAAAGGATTTTTATAATGACACTTTCACAAAGCAAACTAAAAGACGTTTGGATTTATCTCACCAATGGTTCATTCTATCAAGCCAAAAGCTTCGGGGCAGAAGGGACAAACGTAGGTGAGTTGGTATTTAACACCTCACTCACAGGTTATCAAGAAATCACAACTGACCCAAGCTATGCAGGGCAATTTATATGCTTCACAATGCCAGAAATTGGAATCGTGGGAACAAACGAAAAAGATATGGAAAGTCGCCAAATCTTTGCTAAAGGGATTTTGTGCCGCCATTATAATGATTATTTTTCAAATTTTCGCGCCAATAAGAGCTTAGGAGAATTTTTAAAATCTTTTAACGCAATGGGGATTAGTGGGATTGACACGCGCAAACTTACAAAAACCTTGCGCGAACAAGGTGCAATGATGATGATTGCTTCCACTGAAATCTCCGATAAAAACACTTTAAAAAATCTCCTAGAAAGCAACCCAAAAATTGAAGAAATCAATTATATAAAAGAAGTCAGCACCAAAATACCCTATACACATCAAAAAGGTAAATTTGACTTTAATACGATGGATTATACAGAACCAAAAACTCATCAAAAAATTCTAGCAATTGACTTTGGAATCAAACGTAGTATTTTAAATCAGCTCGTTAATGCAGGTTTTAATGTAGAGGTAATACCCCATCATTTTAAAGCAGAAGCATTAATTGCACGTTATAAGCAAGGCGAATTTGATGGGATTTTTCTCTCCAATGGACCAGGAGACCCACAGATATTGCAAAGGGAGATTGCCGAGATTAAAAAGTTAATTGCAACTAAAATTCCTCTTTTTGCAATTTGTCTAGGACACCAACTACTCTCACTTGCACACGGCTATGAAACATATAAACTGAAATTTGGGCATCACGGCGGTAATCACCCGGTCAAAAATCTCCTTACGCAAGAGATAGAAATCACTGCTCAAAACCACAACTATTCTATTCCAGAATCTATCCAAGAAATTGCAGAAGTAACCCATCGCAATCTTTTTGACCATACAATTGAGGGAGTGCGTTATAAAAATGCTTTGATTTGTTCGTTTCAACATCACCCGGAGGCAGGACCTGGACCACTAGAATCTACTGCACTTTTCAATGAATTTGCCAAACTGCTTCAAAAGGCTAAGGCATAAACTTTCAATCCAAATGTCCTCAAATTCTCTCTTAGAATCGCAAATTACACAAACGCTTGAAGCCTTGAAATGTGATTCCAATTATCGCATTCTAAAACCTCAACGACATCATAAATTTAACATTCTCAATAATGCAAAGCACAATTTCCACCAAATCCCAAAATGGCTTTTAAATCTTGCAAGTAATGATTATTTAGGAATCGCAAGTAATGAATCTTTAAATGCTGCATTTTT
Organism: uncultured Helicobacter sp.; assembly: GCF_947367035.1. Lineage (GTDB taxonomy): Bacteria > Campylobacterota > Campylobacteria > Campylobacterales > Helicobacteraceae > Helicobacter_D. The sequence goes on along the minus strand of NZ_CANBCA010000009.1, from coordinate 62,184 downwards.
GGATTCTACACTTTTTAAAGAATATTGGTCTTTTAGCTCCTCCTCTTCGCGACTTTTAAGTGGAAATTGTGAAATTTATGCGGGGTTAGAATCCCATTTATCCCATATTTTCAACAAACAAGCACTTCTCTTTAATAGCGGCTTTCACGCAAATTTAGGGGCAATAGGGGCATTAAATTCCCTTAAAAATGTACTTTTTGTCGCGGATAAATCTATTCACGCAAGCCATATTGATGGGTTAAAATCTTTCAAATCCACATCTTTGAAGCGATTTTTACATAATGATATACAAGCACTAGAGCAAATTTTAATCCACAATGTAGCAAAATATGATGCAATTTTTATCCTAAGTGAGGGGCTTTTTAGTATGGAGGGAGATTTTGCGCCTTTGCGTGCTCTCGTAACACTGAAGCAACAATTCCATAATGTCTATTTATACATTGATGAAGCGCATAGCATTGGAAGCTTTGGGAAAGAGGGGCTTGGAATCTGCGCTGATTTAGGATTGCTAGATTCTATTGACTTCCTTGTGCTAACCTTTGGTAAAGCACTTGCGTCAATGGGAGCTTGTGTGTTATGTAACCAAATATTCTATGAATATTTTGTCAATTTTGCCCGTTCTCTTATTTATTCTACCGCTCTTCCTCCTATTAATGTCGCACGAAGCTTGTTTAATTTCTTAGAACTTCCCAAACTTGCAAAACAAAGAGCAAATTTATCCCGATTAAGCGCAGATTTCAAGGCGCTTCTTTCTCAAAGCTTAGGACTAGAAGTTTTGGGGGATTATAATATTATTAGCTTGATACTAGGAGAAAATGCAAAAGCAGTGTATTTTGCCAAAGAGCTGGAGAAAAGAGGTTTTTTCGCTCCTGCAATCAAATCCCCAACCGTTCCTAAAAATCGCGCTTGTTTGCGCTTTTCACTCACGGCTAATTTACCTTTTGAATCGTTAGAATCCCTCGTGCAAATCCTTAAAGGCTTAAATAATGAATCTTGATTGTAACCTCAATCATCAAGAGAATGTTTTATTAATTTTTGGTGGGTTTGCTTCTCATCCCTCACATTTTATTCCTTTTATTCCTAAAAATTACGATTCTATTATCTTATATCATTACCAGCATTTGAATTTCAACGCATTAAATCTAGTTTTAAACCGCTTAAATAAAGAATCCAAAATCACACTTCTAGGATTTTCTATGGGTGTATTTATTGCACGCATTTTTTTAGAATCCCAAGATTCTATAAGTTTTGTGCGTAAAATTGCTATCAATGGCACAGAGTATGGCATTCACTCACGATTTGGAATCCCGCCAAAACTTTTTAAGCTTACACAAAAAACCTTTGATTTAGAGACTTTTAAACTCAATTTGTTTGGAGAATTTTTAGCACAAACGCAAAATTTCCTTTTCCTAGACTCTCAAATCTTGCGTGAAGAATTGGGATTTTTTATAAAAACTTGTGCACAGTTTCCAAATCTTAAGAGTGAAATTGTTTGGAATCAAATCGTGATTTCTAAAAAAGATTTGATTTTTAATACACAATTCCAAAGAAACTTTTGGATAGATTTTAAAAACAGCAAAACACCAATTTTGGAACTTGACGCCCCACATTTTGTGTTTTTTAGTTGGCAAGTCTAATGCATGCGCAAAAAACACAAATTCAACAAAGATTTCATAGGGCAAAACCCACTTATGCACAAAATGCCTTGATTCAAACCACAATGCAAGAAACTTTACTAATGATTCTACAAAGACATTGTTTATCTAAAAATCTAGGCAATGTGCTAGAACTTGGCTGCGGCAATGGACTTTTAAGTCAGAAAGTGGCAAAAACCTTTGATTTTAAATCCTATTTAGCAGTGGATTTGGTAGATTTTTCAAAAGATTTTGCAAAGATTCAACAAAATTCCACCTATAAAATGACCTTTTTACAGAGAGATTTTGAAGATGTAAGCACAATAAAAAATATCAACCCGATTTTAAAATATGATTGGATTTTATCCAATGCAGCGATACAATGGACAAATCAGACATCATTCTTACCCAAATTAAACTCCCTGCTACAAACAAATGGATTCTTAGCTTTCAGCACTTTTGGCAAAGAAAATTTCCAAGAATTACGCGAAATCTTAGGCGTTGGGCTAGAATATTTGGAGCTAAAGGATTATGCAGAAGCTTTAGAATCCCATTTTAAAATTGTAGAATCTTTTGAAACTAAGATTCCTTTGCGTTTTGAAAATACACTTGCCATTTTTAAGCACTTACAAAATACAGGGGTAAACTCCCTCAAACAAGGTTTCAAACTGCATAAAGCCCATTTCAAGGAATACGCAATGCGATTTCATAATACCTTGACTTACAATCCGCTTTATATTCTAGCGCAAAAGAAGTTTGAAATCTAAATGCTAAAGACTCTCTCTTAAACTCTTGAGCCTTGGGTAATCCACCTCCCTTTTAGCAAAGATTCCAGATTCTGCGTCTTTGTGGCAAGTTTGGCAATTTGCCTTGCTTTTAATTGCCTCTGTTTTGAAAATTTTTGGATTCATTTTGCGGTGTGCAACCTCCCAATAAGGGGTTTTTGTGATTGTAATTTCTTTGGAATCCTCTTTAGTTTGGAATTTTGTATCTAAAACATTGCTTGCATATTTTTCTAAAAATGCGGCAATTCTTGCGTGTGTTTCCTCCTCCAAACTTGCATCATCGCCGAAATGATTTTCCAAATCACTCATCATAGAATTCCAAGCAGACTTTGGAAGCAAAAAGGGAGCATAGGCAATATGGCAACTTCCGCATTCTTGCCTATACTCTTCAAAGGTTATTTTGTTAGAATCTTGTGTGAAAAAATCTTGCGCAGAGGGGCGCAAAAGTATGTTCTTTGGATAAAGTAAATAAAGAAACAATGCAAACAAAAAGAGGAGAAAAAAGCCAAAAATTACCTTGTGTATGAAATTTAAGGAGACGCTTTCGTCTTTTTGCGTCCGTTTGTAGCCATTTATCATAGAATGGATTGCGTCTCCTTTGCTCCAAAACTTGTCTATTAAACTTCCGCAAATATGAATCGCCACGATAAACAACAAGCAATTTGCAAAAAATTCGTGTAAATCATCGCCCATATAAAAGTAGCTATATGTGAAAAACAATGGGGCAAAGATTCCACCATTTTGCTCCGCACCATATTGTAAAAGTCCGCTCAAAACGACCAAGAATCCCAAAACAAAAATAAGGATAATCGCTACGCTTGAAGCGGGATTGTGTCCGACATAATACTTTTTCTCCCCTAAAATGGAGGTAAGATATTCTAGGATTCCGCAATAGTTAAAATCCCAAAAGCACGAATGCTTCGTGCCAACAAATCCCCAAATGATACGTAATATCACCCCTGCTCCAAACAAAACCCCACAAACAATATGCACGATAAAGAGTGCGTCTATATCCGCACTTAAGTAAGAGAGTGCGAAAGCAAGAATCAAGAAATAATGCAAAAAACGATTAACAAAAGTCCAAATATAACTTTTAATCACGCCAGATTCCATAATTTGGGATATTTATCGTATCTCCACCATAAATGCCATAGTCTGCTTTTGTATGACAAGTAGCACAACGCGCAATATTTCCCACTTCTTTTTGCTGCACCATCCAATCTTTTAGTTTTCTGTGTTTTTTCTGATGGTAGGGAATCTGCGAAATAGAGGTGTATAAAACTCCCGTCTGCATTGATTTTGTCAATTTTGCACTGCGGCGGTATTGCATTGCTTTTTCACTTGCATTGTCTAGCAAATATTGTGTGATTTGCGCAATGTCCTCTTTACTCTCTAAACTCGCGTCTGTGCCGTAGTGTTGCGCTAAGTTACCCATTACCCATTGCCAAGAAGCACTAGGGAGCAAACCGGGTTGATAGCCAAAATGGCAACTTGCACACTCCTTTTTATAAAGCACATTATCCACCGCTTTAACCTCTGGACCTTTACGCCCTCCCGCATAAGCTTGGATTCCAAGAACCGCGCAAAGCAAAACTACACTAGAAACTTTATATATTCTCTTCATTCTCTTTCCTTGAGATTAGATTATTGCAAAATCAAATAATAAAGCACATCGCCCTTTTCTTGGGTGCTTCCCTCACGCAAAAAGACATCTTTAAAATTGCGTTTGAGCCATTTTTTGACTTCTTTTACATCGTTTAAACGCGTAGGATTCACGCTCGGGGCTAAAGGCTCTAATGCCTTGTTGGTAAAAACATTAGTAGCGGGAGTTTTCAAATCTACATTATGGCAACTTTGACACGAGATTACAGCATCATTTTTACCTTTGTTTTTTGTGCTAAAAATCACTTCACCCCTTTTAGCATCAAAGTCTTGGAAGTTTGGATTTTCCGCCTTTGCTTCACTCTTTAATTCCTCAATATAAGCTTGCATTGACGGATTAAATTCGCTCGCAAAGCCTATATTTCCAAGCAGCAAGATTCCACAGGCAATTAAAATCAAACCTTTTAAACTATTTTTCATTCTCATTTTGTATCCTTAAATCAATAAATCAGATTCAAAATGATAATAAAAAAGTATGAAGAAAATCTTGACAATTATAGATTTAGATTCTACAATCTAAAAACCATATTTTACCCTTATCCAAGCATTTCTACCAATCTCATAAACCCTATCACTTATAGGATTATTTGCCACACTCAAATCAATGCTATTTTTGGATAAATGATAACTATAAAGTTTATTAGTAATATTTTCTAGTCCCATTAAAATTTGCCATTCTTGATAGCGCAATCCCGCGTAGAGGTTGATGATTCCAAATCCGCTAGAATCCCCAAAGTCTTTGCCGATGACATTTCCATATCCCTCATCAGAACGCGTTTGCTTCGCATTTGCATACAATTCACATTTCAAAAACATTTTTTGGTCATCATATTTGAGTGCGATTCTACTAGATAAGGGCGCGACTTGTGCTAAGGGCTTATCTTCTTTTGTGTTTTGTCCATAAGTGTAACTCGCCATTGCTTCTGCAAAAAGATTGGGCATAAACTCATAAGAAGCCTCCACTTCTGCCCCGCTTAAAAAGGCGTTTGTGTTGAAACTACGCGTTTGGGGCTTGGTATAATCTAGCAAAATATAGTCTTGCGCATAAGAAACGAAGCCCGATACATTCACGTTTAAACCCTCTTTTTGGTGGGATAAACCGATGTCTAATTGCGTATTGGTTTCTTTGCTTAAATTCATTCCATTTACCTTAGAAACCTCCCAAAAATCTGCAATCCTATCCGCGATTCCAAGTCCAGCATAAAGGGTAGAATCCCGCAAATAATGCTCATAACGAGCAAAGGCACTCGTGGCGTATTGCTTTCTTTTTTTGTCTAATCTGTGTGCAATTGTCTCTACATAATCCTCTCTAATCCCTACAAATACGCCAGATTCCGCACCCATATACCATTCTCCTTGCGCATAGACTCCATAGGAATCAAAGGTATAATTGGGCTGATAATTTGAGTGCAGTGCAGCCTCCGCGCCGTCTCTTGTTGTTTGTCCTGTGGCAGCACGTGTTTTGTGTTTATCCACATCATAATCACCCCCGAAGTAAAGTTTAGAGATTTCAAAAACTTTTTGGTATTCTGCCTTAACGCCACTATTTGTGCCCTTTGGGTTGCTTAGGCTATAAAGATTTCCTATTTTTGGCTTACCATTTGTCAAGCTGTAATTGTCCATAATATGGTCAATACTATTATAATACGCACGTAAATCTAGTAAATCTTTACCAAAATAATTTTGGAATCGCAACTGATAAGATTCTCTGTCAAAGGTGCGTGCGTCCATTGCCCTATCAGCATAAGCTGCCTCTCCCCTGCCAATGTCCGCTTAGCTCCAAAGCACTTGTTTCCGTAGGTGTTAGAGCGCCTACAATTGCGCCAGATCGTCTTTGGTATTCAGAATGCACTCTTTGACCTGCACCATCTTTGTAATCATCACGCGAATAATCCGAATAAATCCCCTGCAAACTTCCTAACGCATTTCCAACACTTAGATAAGTGTTAAAGTCTAATCTATTAAAACTTCCCACAAGCCCATCGGCATTGAAGTTAAAGCTTGTATCCTTTAGGCGCAAAGTCTCGCGGTCAAATAGGATTCCGCCTGCACTCATCGTGCCATAGCGGACATCTTGAGGACCTTTAACTAAAGTAACCGAATTGTAGTTTTGCGGAAAAACATAAGTTAAGGTTGTATCCATTCTCCCGCCACAACCTCCATTTAGGTTGTTTCCATTCACAAAAATCGGCAATCTCCCAGCACCTTGTGAGCGATAAAAGACTTCTGTGCCTCCCCCACCCTTTTTAGCAACTGAAAATCCGGGAATCTGCAAGAAACTATTGGCTATATCGCCAGAGTTTAACAAGGAATCCTTGCCCAAAATATCCGCATAATCCACTTGCGTTGGAGCAAATATTGAAGAATTTGTATGTTTAATGAGGATAGAATGATTCTGCATTTCTGAAGAATACGCTACAAAACTTACCAAACTGCCTAAAATCACTCTTTTCATTCCAATCCTTATTAAAAATGCACTATATAGTATCATAACTCATAAAAACTTCTGCGAGATTCCATATACATTGAATCTTAACTTTTGCTATAATGTTTCAAAAAAACACAAAGGAAAATTATGCATAAGCTATTAAAAATATTTTTTAGTGCCTTTTTAGGAGTATTTTTACTATCAACCCATATAAATGCGGAATCCTTAGTAGCGGGTAGGGATTATATTGTCCTCAAGCACCCTCTTAATGTCCCACAAAAGTCTATTGTAGAAATTTTTAATGTTGGTTGCCCACATTGTGCAAAGATGAGTGAGCTTTTACCCAAATTGTTTGCAACGATTCCGCAAAAGGCAGTGTTTCTACCCTATCATATCATCACAGGAAGTCCTTTTAGTGCCCAAGCTAGCGAAGTTTTGGCTGTTGCTGTTTCTATTGACGAAGAACGTAATCTGATTTCAAAAGATATTGAATCCTATTTTAGGCGCGCAAGCAATGCTTATTTTGACGCATTTTTCAAGCAACATAAAAAGTTTAAAAATAAAGAAGCTTTCATCACTTTTGGCTTAGATGCTATGGAAATTTCACAAACAAAGTTTGAAACGCAACTTCATCGCAAAGAAGTGCAAGAGAAGCTAAAAGCTTGGGAAGATTCTATCGCACAAACAGGAATCCAAAGTGTGCCAAGCTTTATTATTAATGGAAAATATTTGATTGTTTTAGAATCCGTAAAGGACGCAGAAGACTTCATCTATAAAGTCAATTATCTGTTAGAAATTTAAATTCATAAAAATTTAATGATATCTTCACAAACTCTTAACAAAGTGCTTTTATAATTTCGCAGTGAAACAAAAATAAGTCAAACAAAAGGAGACAAAAATGAAAACTTTGAAATTATTTGGAGTATTCGCGACAGCTGCGATTCTTTCTACTTCTGCAATAGCAGGTTATGACTTTGATGTCGCGGGGCAAATTTCAGCAGTAGATAACAAAAACAAGACCATTACCTTATCAGGACCAGGCGGACAACTCGTGATTAAAGTTTTACCCTACACCGAAATTAAAGGTGATGATTGTGGTGCATTTGGACAAGATGTTTATGGAACTTTTAGAGATTTAACTGTGGGCAAATTTGTAGAGGTTGAAGCTGTCCCTTATGGCGGATACAATGCTTATGCAGATAGCAATGCAGGAGCAATTGACCCACGAACAGGTTTGCCACAAAATATGCAATTAACTGCTAAAGAAATTGAATGGAAATGCTATCCTAGAGCTTATTAATCTCAAAGTAGAATCCCTAATGGGATTCTACAAACTTCAATTCCTAAATTTTATCTCACATAAAATTCTAACCTACAAACCTTAACTCTTAATCCAACTCTAAGAATATTCTTTTTATAATTAAATATATGAACAAATGCTCATATATTTAATTAAATGGAAAAAGGAATCCCTATGCCAGAAATAGAAGAAAATCGCTCCAGATCACTACAAATTATTTTAAAATCTTTGCCAAAAGAAGAGTTGCTTTATGAACTTGCGGAATTGTTTAAAATCTTTGGAGATTCTTCAAGGATTCGGATTCTCTCTCTTTTGCAACTAGATAAACTCTGCGTGAATGAAATCTCACAGCTTCTAAACCTTTCGCCAAGCGCTATCTCTCATCAACTAAGAATCCTGCGACAAGCACGGCTCGTGCGCTATCAGAAAATCGGGAAAGAGGTATTTTACTCACTAGATGATGACCATATTGAAAAGATTTTCAATCAAGGTTTAGAACATATTCAAGAAATGTAAAGGATACAATGATGAGTTGCAATAATAATGAATGCAAAATCACTTCACAAAATACACAAGAAACAATGGAACAAAAACCATTTATTAAAGCCCTATTCATCGGTGCATTAATCCTCTATACGTTTGCTCTCATAGCAGAGTTCGGAATCTTTGGATTCCACCTTAATGCAGTGCTTTTAACTTTATTATTTATTTTATGCTATTTTTCTTTAGGCTATGGAATTTTAAGAGGAGCTTTAAGCGGTATTATTCAACGCGAAGTTTTTAATGAAAATACCCTAATGGTTCTTGCAAGCCTTAGTGCATTCTGTATCGGAGAAAACGCAGAAGCCGTAGGGATTTTGGTATTTTATCGCATAGGTGAGAGTCTGCAAAATCGCGTAGTTGAGAAAACAAAAAGGCAAATCCGCTCTCTAAATACACTCAAAATAGAAAAAGCAAGAATTTTGCGTAAAAATTCACAACTTTTAATCACTCCAAAAGATATTCAAAAGGGTGATATATTAGTTGTGTTCGCAGGAGAAAGAATCCCAACTGATGGCAAAATCATCAAAGGCTCTAGCAATATTGATAATTCCGCACTAAGTGGTGAATCTATCCCGCAAAGCGTTGATATTGGGGACAATGTGCTTTCTGGCGGAATAAATTTGGATGGAATTTTGTATATAAAAGCCACACAAAACTACACAAACTCCGCATTTAGCAAAATTTTACAATTGATTGAAGAAGGCAATGCACAAAAGAGCAAAAGTGAAGAGTTTATCACAAAATTTGCTAAATTCTATACACCCATTGTGACCCTTCTAGCTTTTGTGATTACATTCTTACCAACGCTTTATTTCTGGGCATTAGGTGCAGACTTTATAGAAATGCTCAAAACTTGGTCTTATCGTGGAATTATTTTTTTAGTAATTTCTTGCCCTTGTGCGCTAGTGATTTCTATCCCCTTAACTTTTTTCACTTCTCTTGGAAAAGCCTCTAAAATGGGAATACTAATTAAAGGCTCAAGCTATCTTGAGGCACTCAATTCTGCGCACACTATCGTGTTTGACAAAACAGGCACATTAACTAAAGGAGAATTAATCATCAAAGAAATCCAAACCTATGCGAACTACGATAAAGACTTTATACTAACCAATGCTAAAAAGTTAGAATCACATTCTAATCACCCTATTGCAAAAGCAATTGCAAACTTTGATATTTCACAAAAAGAACAAAATCAAGATGAGATTGAAAACTTTAAAGAATATGCAGGTGGTGGCATTGTCGCGACTATCAGGGGTGAAAAATTTGCGCTTGGTAATGCACAATTTATAGAATCTATTGTTCAACAAAAGATTCAAGAAGAACAAAGTGTGAAATGTCAAATTTTCCTAAGTTTGCAAGATAGAGTTATTGGCTCTATCGTTCTTGAAGATGCAATCAAAGAGGAAGCAAACGAAGTGCTTGACAAATTAAATGTGCAAGGAATGGAGCTAGTAATGCTAAGTGGCGACAAGCAAAGCATCGCACAAGAAGTCGCAGAAAATGTAGGTATAAGCAAATATTATGCGGAATTGCTACCCAACCAAAAAGTTGCACATTTAAAAGAGATTCTAAAAGTTCAAAAATCTAATGGCAAAAAAGTAATTTTTGTAGGCGATGGAATCAATGATGCGCCCTCTTTAGCACTTAGTGATATCGGAATTGCTATGGGAAAAGTCGGCAGTGATGTTGCACTAGAAGGTGCAGATGTCGTGATTATGGACGATAATTTAAATAAGATTCCACAAGTTCTTGATATCGCAAAGAAAACAAAAAAGATTTTATGGGAAAATATTATATTTTCACTCGGAACAAAAATCGCAATTATGGTGTTTGGAGTTCTAGGGGTCGCAAATTTATGGCTTGCACTTTTTGGTGATGTAGGTGTGGCGCTTTTGGCTCTGCTTAACGCGCAACGTGCGATTCGTTAAAAGAATATGCTATAATACAACTCCAAAATCGCCAAAGGATTATTGAATCAAAAAATTTATTGAAAATTTTGTGAGGGAAAATTACAGGATTTGGGAAAAGGACAAATCCAGCTTCAAACCTAAGAATTTAAAATGCCCATTAACAACCGATGAAATAGGGGATAAAAATCTTAATTTCCTCTTTTGCCTTAGAAATGTAACCATTAAGGGCGAAGAGATTTTGTTTTTTGAAGCTTATCTCTATCGCAACGACCCCAAAGACCCAAAGAAATACTTTAGAAGCCTTTTGTTAGAAATAGGTAATTCTGATTTAAAAATAAGTGGTGTTGTGGGGTTTTTAACAAGAATTAGAAGCAGTTGTAATAACTTCTTAGAAGATTCCCAAGCCAAAGCAGATAAACTCTTATTGCGCTACATTAATGGAGTCTAGGGAGGATGCTTTTTGTGTTTGCAGACTCATTGCAAGAAGTTGGCACAACTTTGTGGTGTGCAAATGTAAAGCATTTGTGCAAGTTTGGGTGAGTTGCTATGTAACGCACTATCTATTGCGAGAAAACCGCAGGTTTTCGTGGCAATCCCACAAGTGAATGCAGTCTTTAAAGATTCTGTTAGTTTATATGAACCGATAGCGATTATCTTTGCGAATATCGTAAATGTCTATTGTTGTGCCATTCTTTCTCTCTTTGAAATATAAAATGGGTGGTACAAAAGGATAGAATCCCATAAACATAAACCATTCTTTGTTGTATTTAAAAGTCGTGTGATGATTTTTATCAATTTGCGTGCGAATGAATTTTTCGTGTTCTTTGGTCTTATCTGTCCAAAATTCATCGGAATAAAAGCTTAAAATTTTTCTTTTGCAATAAGGATTTTGTATAATGTCTGAAATGTTAATATCAAAATAAACATTAAAAGTCGGGTCTAAAATCTGCCACCTTTCATCAATCAACACTTCTACAAATCCGTGTGCCCAGCCAAAAATATCACTATAACTTATATTCCGACTTTTGATTTTAAATTTTCTAACAGCATACAAAACGCATAAGGCTTTTGCCCACAATGTCCATATTGGAGATTCGTAAAATATTCTGTCAGATTCTTAAAACCCGCATTTTCTTTTACCTCTCTTGGTGTGTAATGTTTGCTTTGGTGTATAAAGACATTTAAATAAAAACCCAAGGCTAGATTCTGCGGGATTCCACGCCATTTTAGCTCACATTCTATTGGCTTTTGTTGTTTTGCAAAATCCTTTTGCAAAGATTGTTTAGCTTCTCCTGCATTTAAGGGTTTATCGGGGGAGGGCAAAATAAGGCATTCTTAAAGATTGCCTTATGAATATCAATTTTGATTGGGAAATATTCTTGCACTTCTAAAGGACGAATGCAAGAGGAAGTGTAAAGGTATTGTCTTTTGGTGTCTATGGAATACATTACAACCTCCCGCTTACCTGTTCTTTTGGCAAAATGCCTTTTAAATCATATACAACGACTTTGCCACGATGATTAAAATCTAACTCTTTAAACTCATTATGTGCTACTGCAATAATGACTGCTTGATAATCTTGCAATTTAAACTTTTCTACGTCTTGCAGAATCAAACCATATTCCTTTTTAACTTCCTCTGTATCTGCCCAAGGGTCGTAAATATCCACATTACATTCAAAATCTTGCAATTCCTTAATAATATCCACCACACGAGAATTACGAATATCAGGACAATTCTCTTTGAAAGTAATACCAAAAATCGCAACTTTACTCCCTATAATCTGATGCTTGTTTTTGATCATTAATTTAATCACGCGTTCTGCAACGACAATACCCATATTATCATTAATGTGGCGTCCAGCTAGAATCACTTGCGAATGATAGCCTAGTGATTCTGCTTTGTGCGTGAGATAATAAGGATCTACGCCGATACAATGTCCACCCACAAGTCCCGGGCGAAAGGGCAAGAAATTCCATTTGCTCCCCGCTGCTTCTAGCACTTCTAAAGTATCAACGCCCAACCGCTCAAAAATTAAGGCGAGTTCATTGACAAAGGCGATATTAATGTCCCGTTGTGAGTTTTCAATGACTTTTGCTGCTTCTGCTACTTTAATACTTGGGGCTTTATGTGTGCCTGCAGTGATGATACTAGCATAAAGTGCATTGACTTCCTCTGCAATTTGAGGTGTAGAACCACTTGTTACTTTTTTGATATTTGGCAAGCGGTGCGCCTTATCGCCCGGATTAATGCGTTCAGGAGAATATCCGCAAAAGAAATCCACATTAAATTTTAATCCGCTTGTTTCCTCTAAAATCGGCACGCAATCCTCTTCTGTGCATCCGGGATAAACGGTGCTTTCATAAATCACAATATCGCCTTTTTTAAGCACTTTTCCTACACTACTAGAGGCTTTTTGCAAAGGTGTCAAATCCGGCTTATTATAATTATCAATCGGCGTTGGCACTGTAACAATAAAGATTTGTGCCTCCTTCAAATCCTCCAAATGAGTTGTAAAATGTAAGTTTTTGGCACTTTTAAGCTCGGCTTCTTCCACTTCTAAAGTGCGGTCGTAACCATCTTTTAATTCCTCAATCCGTTTAGCAAAAATATCAAATCCCAACACTTTATAGGTTTTTCCAAATTCCACTGCTAAGGGCAATCCGACATATCCAAGTCCAATCACTGCAAGAGTTTTCATCACTTTTCCTTATTATACAAGTTTTACACAATTTTATCTATTTTTTCTAAACACATTCTAAACTAGCAAAGTTTATTTTAATTAATAAATTCTATCTTTTGGCTACCAAAATCCATCTTAAAAGGCAAAACCTTTAGCGCTTCGCCTTTCATAATAGAATCACGCGATTTGCTAAAGACGATTAATGCGTTACTTAAGCTCATTGGAATAACCTCACTAGAACTATATTTACCTCCCTTAGTAAAAGAAATGCTATCTCCTTGCACAATTCCAAGCATTATTTCAGTGCGATTCTTACGCACCAAGTTTTGTGTAGATTTGAAGATTAAAGGCTGCGGATAATAAGCACTTGCTCCGCTTAATTCGCGCAAAAATGGCACGAGAAGCAAACGCAATAAAACCGCTCCAGCTAGGGGATTGCCTGGTAAAGCAACGATGAATTTCTCACCAAGCTTTGCAACCATTAATGGCTTACCAGGCTTGATTTGCACACCATTTAACACCATTTGCGCTCCACTTTTTTCTAAAGTCTCTCGGATAAAATCTGCCTCTCCTTGACTCGCCCCACCACTTGTAAAAACTACATCACTAGGACATTCCAATACAGCTTGTATAGAATCGCGATTATCTTGCAAGATTCCATTATAACGACTTTGAAACCCATAACTTTTGAGAATTGCTTGAATCATCGTAGCATTAGAGTTATAAATATGATAAGAATCCGCTTCCTCCCATATTTCTTTTAACTCATTACCGCTTGCAAATACGCTAATCCTTAAAGGCGCAAACACCTGAAGATGACTAATGCCTTGTGTAGCAAGCAGAGCAAGGGAGTCTGCACTTAAGTGAGTGCCTTTTCCTAACAACATAGAATCTAATGCGACTTCCTCACCATATCTGCGAATATTTGCACCTTGCTTTAAAGTTTGTGGCACATTGATTTGCTTAGCATTTTGGAATCCTCCCTCAATTTCTTCAAAAGGCACAACACAATCTGCCCCACTAGGAATTTTTGCACCTGTCATAATCTTTGCACACTCTAAACCCTCTAGTGAAACTTCGGTGCAATCCCCAGCGAAAATACTTGTTTTGATTTTTAATGTTTTACCTGCATTAGAAGCTTTTAGTGCATATCCATCCATTGCGGCATTATCAAAACAAGGCAATGCTTTTTTTGCAAATACTGCTTCGGCTAAAAATTTCTCTTGTGCGTCTAAAAGTGGTAAAATTTCTGTGTCTTGAGAGAATCCTTGTGCGACATTTTGTAAAGATTCTATGGCTTCTTCTAAACTCTTAACTTTTGCTTTCATCATTCTACTTCCTTGAAAGATTCTAATTTAACCTAAACTTCTTAACTGCACATATTTTTGTGCAATTTTTTGTGCAATTTGTGGAATTAAACTAGGAGAAATATCTAAAAAACTAAGGCTTAGTAACTCTCTAGATTGCTCCTGCGTATATCCCATTTGACGCAATACAAATGAGGGACTTGCAAAGCCAAAAAGGCATTCTTGCCCATTAATTACACTGATTCCATCAAAGAGCAAACTTTGGATAAGATTCCGCGCCTTAATTCCTTTAAGTCCTAAAGATAGGGTATTAGTAGGTGTTGGATAAAAGACATAACAAGCATCGCCTAAGCCCACTTTTTCTAAATTCATTTGTAGAACATCAAAAAAGAGTTGTGCAAGATTATTTTGGAATCTTTCATTAGATTGTATATTGGCTTTTTTTAATAGGATTGCTTGTGCAAAAGTCTGATAAAGATTTTGGGCTTCTAAATAAACGCTAGAGATTCCATAAAAATCTTGTGAAGCCAGAATCCCAAAAGGACGTATAATTCCCAAGTTTTCGCCATTAAGTAGCATAATATCCACTTGTGGCAAAGGTAGATTTAATGCAAGAGCATAACTAATATCTACGACTTTTAGCACATCTTGTGGCAATGCTTCTATACAATTTAATGTCAAAATATCTTCATTGAGAATTGGCACGATAAAACAATTTGCTCCATTTTCTAGTGCCTTATTAATAGAATCTTGATGAATACTTCCACTTTCAAAATTTGGTAAAAGTGGGAAAATGGATTCTTTGTTTGGCAAATGCAAATAAGCAGAATAAAGCATATTATGACTTGAAAGTGCTAGAGCCACCTTGTAATGCTGAGAGAGGCTAACAAGCAAGAAATAAAAAGATTCTAAATTAAAGCTAAAGGGACGCACGATTTTTGCTCCCAAAATTTCACAAAGAGTGGCTTTTTCTTTCAAAATCTTTTGAGATTGGGTGGGAGTAATAGATTGATAATTGGTGGTTTTTAGGTTGATAAGATTTTGGTTTAACTCTGAATTTAAAGGTGGATTTTGTAATCTATCAAGCATAAAACTCTCACTATTTTAATGTTCTTTTGCCATCAGTATTGATAACATCACTAAAGCTATCCAAATAATCCAAATAAGCAATAAGATATTTGCGACTAAGATTTAAATGTGTTTTAAAGTTTGTTAAATCCAAATAGCCCTCTTTCTTAATAATTCCGCGCATTAGTTCAAGCAAACGCGCCAAAACATCGCTACAAATAAACAGCTTATGGTTTAGACGCAAAATCTTTTTCTCACGTGTTAAACGTTTAAAAACTGAATCTCCTGTTTGCCTATCAATGTCTAAAGCATCATACAAGTTATAGGGTGCAATAGGCTGAAACTCTTGATTTTGTAAGGCTTCATAAATGGTTTTATAGAAATAATTAGCAACTTCTTCTGCATTATCTACTCCTAATCCTAAGATATTTTTAGGAGAAATATAAAAAGAATCCACCTTATTTAATTCCTCTTTTACAAGCATTTCCTCTAAAACACTTCTTGCAAACTCCTCTGCAATCCAACCTTGCTTCTGACTTAAAAGAGCAGCACTTAGCAAGGCATTGGGATTCTTGAACAAAATCTTTAAAATAATGCCGCGGACAATTTCTCTAGCAACTCTTGGATAGGCGATGAGTTCTTTGGCGCATACAAAACATTCTGGAATCTCTGAAGCAATTTCTAAACCCAAAGATTGTGGAATTCTGAAACGTTGAATCGCGCTAATAAGTCCAAAACCTTTTTTATGTGCTTGAAGCAAAACCGCAAAAGCACCTTTTAAATCTCCTAAGCTTAAAAGCGCCAAATATTGCAATTTTTGAGACTTTTTCATTGGGTCTATAATCGGGCTTAGGATTCTACCTCCACCTAAAGTTTGTTTATCATCACGTATAATAAACTTCTCATCAAAAATACCAAAAATTGGGATAGCAGTTTTTAAGGTCGCGAACTTTTTACTTTTGTCTAAAAACAAAATACGAGCCGTGCAACGCAATGCCCCAATAAATAACTGCACTTTACTATTATGCTCTATTGTTTCAAAGGCGCAAATCTCTACCTCTATGCTGTCAAATCCACGCAAATAGCCTTTCTTGGTCAGTAAATCTCCACGTTTTAATTCTTGATGAGAAACCCCGCTTAGATTGATTGCAACACGTGAGCCATTAGGTGCTATGAATTTAGATTCATTATGCACTTGGAGATTCTTAATTCCAAGCACTCTTCCAAGTTGCGCACACCATATTTTTTCATCAATCCTTAAATCTCCATCCATCAAAGTTCCACTTACGACACAGCCTGCTCCTTTAATCACAAACACGCGGTCAATATAATAGCGAAAAAATCCCAAATCCTTATGAGGCTTTTTAGGTAATGCAAAAAGTAGGTTCTGAAGCG
This sequence comes from uncultured Helicobacter sp., assembly GCF_947367035.1. Lineage (GTDB taxonomy): Bacteria > Campylobacterota > Campylobacteria > Campylobacterales > Helicobacteraceae > Helicobacter_D. Next base: position 45,469 of record NZ_CANBCA010000009.1, on the reverse strand, counting down.
CTTGTATGCTTTGTTTATCATAGATGGAACAACTCACGATTTGGAAATTTAAACCCGAAAACTCGCTAAAAAGCCTTTTAATTTCCCTTTTTACTTGTGTGATTCTGTCCAGATCCACCAAATCACTTTTGCTAAGCACAACAACAAAATCACGAATCCCAAGTAAATAAGCGATTCTTAAATGCTCCAAAGTTTGTGGCATAATGCCCTCATTGGCTGCAATCAAAAGCATTGCATAATCCACACCAAATGCACCAGCAATCATATTTTTGACTAGCTTTTCGTGTCCTGGCATATCAATAAAAGAAATGTTTTTTTGCTTTTGGCTTAAGTTAGAAAAGCTCAAGTCTAGTGTGATTCCCCGTTCTTGCTCTTGTGCAAAACTATCTCCCCAAAATCCATTCATTGCAGCAATTAAGCTTGTTTTTCCATGGTCAATGTGTCCCATTGTGCCAATAATTAAATTTTCTTGCATTTATTTCTTTGTTTCCTCTTTACATTTTAAATTTAGCTCATTAAAAACCTCTGCAATTCTCTCTTTATCGCCCTCTAGCAATGTGCGCAAATCTAAAAGTAATGCACCATTTTCTAATCTTGCAATAATTCCTAAAGAGCGCAAATATCTTTCTAATTGTTCTTCGTTTAGTCTAAAGGAATTCAAAGATTTTGCTTCAATGGCAACGCCAAAAGATTCCAAATAATGGCTTGGCATTGCACCCCCTCCGCTATAACTTTTCGTAGGAATCACTTTGGGCGCAAAATCTTTGGGAATCAGGCTTGCTAGTGCCTCTGCTTCACTTTTTAACTCTTCTTTGTCCCTTAATAACAAACGACAGGTAGGGATTTTGTCGGTTTTACCCTCCAAGTAAGCATTTAGCGTTGCCTCAAGTGCTGCAATCGTAAATTTATCCACACGCAACATTCTTAAGAGTTGATTTTGTTTTAACTCATCAATGAATGCTTTTTTGCCAAAGATAATCCCCGCTTGTGCCCCTCCTAAGAGCTTATCTCCGCTGAAACTTACAAGGCTTGGATTAAGTTTTGCAATCTCTTCTAAAGCAGGTTCAAACTTCTTCAGACTCTTTTCAAATCCGCTTAAACCAAAATATCCACTCCCCAAATCATAATAATCCATCAGATTCTGCGCAGCGGCTAACTCTACAATTTCTCCAAATTCTACTTCTTTAACAAATCCACTCATTGCATAATTGGACTTATGTGCCTTAAAAAGCATAGCGGTGTTTTCATTTATTGCTTCCTTATAGTCTTTTAAATGGGTCTTATTTGTTGTTCCCACTTCACGCAAAATTGCACCAGAATCTGCCATTACCTTTGGAATCCTAAAGCTTCCGCCAATCTCAATTAACTCTCCACGAGAAATAATGACTTCTTTACCCTTAGCAAAAGTATTAAAAATCAAAAATACTGCTGCCGCATTATTATTAACCACCAAAACATCTTCTGTCCTTAAAAGTGCTTTGAATAGTTCTTTTAAATGCACATAACGCTCACTACGACCACCCTTTTCTTCATCATATTCTAAATTATTATAGTGCGTTAAAATGGGGAAAATCTCTTGCAAAATAGAGGGAGAAAAGACACTACGTCCAAGGTTCGTATGCACTACAATTCCGGTGGCATTTATGAGTGGTTTTAAAGACTTTTGTGTTCTTTTGTGATAGACTTGAACAATGCGTTGCACACAAGTTTCAAAACCTAAAATCTCGCTACCTTGTAACAAATCTTGACGATAGTTTTGTAAAAACTCTGTGATGAGTATCTTGGCTAAATTGAAATTTAAATTGCCATTTAATTCGTTTTGTAGCGCGTTTAATAACTTGTCCGCCTTGGGAATATGTTGTAGAATATTTTGCATTTACCTATTCTCTTTTGTGAATTTTAATCCAAAAGCGTAGCGCATTCTTACTTTATTTTCTGTGAATTTTGATATAATTTTTACATTTTATTCAATATAAGGCTTTAACAATGAAAAAGATTCTATTTGCCGTAGATGGGACAAAATCTTGTCAGAAAGCTGCCGAATTTGTAGTGGAATTTTTTGGCAATAGAGAAGATTGCGCCATCACAATTATCCATTGCAAAACCCCGATTATGCTTTATGGTGAAGCTGCATTAGCCGCTTATGAAGAAATTGAAAACAAAGAAAACGCACAAAGCACTAAACTTTTAGAAGAATTTAGTGCAATTTTTATCAACAAAGGTATCAATATCAAACAAAAAATGCTAGAGGGTGAAGCGGTAACAGAGATACTAGCTTATGCTAAGGACTTTGATTTACTTGTGATTGGACAAAGCGAAGAGAGCTTTTGGAACAAAATCTTTTCTACCAATCAAAATGATTTTTCACAAAAGTCCCCTATCCCGATTCTAATTGTAAAATAATTTACGTCTTTATCTTTATAAAATGATTCCTAATTTATTGAATTACAGAGGACTTTGGCTCTGTTTATTTATGCTAAAGCAGAATCACAATAATACAAATAAAACTTCACAAAGCAGTCTATTTATGCTAAAATTCAAGCGTTAAAAGTCAAAGGCATTCAATGAAAACCCTAACACTTGCAAGCATTTATGAACTACAAGGACACACTTACGAAGCTGCAGAGATTTATAAAACGATTTTAGAACAAGACCCGAACAATCTTGAAGCTAAAATCGCCTTAAAACGTTTGGTAAGCAATCGCAAGAATTATGGCAAAGCGAATGAGGATATGCTTAATTTATTTGTCCAAATGGACAGCGAAGTGGAACAGAATGAATTTGAAAGGTGGTTATTACAACTATGGAATTAAAAGAAGCAATTTTACAGACATTAGCAGAGATTGACACAAATGATTCTATCTCTGCTAAGTCCAATCCAAACCCCCTAGAAGAATCAAAACTTGAACGTGATGCCCTGTTAGACATTCTGCCAACTGATACCCCAAATCACGAAAACATAAACACGCAAAATCCTTATGCTCGCAAAATTGAAAAGCTGGATTTAAAAAATACAGAAGAACTGAAAGCACTTTTAACCAAAACTTACTTGCAAGAAGAAAAATTTTTAAATGCCCTACAAGAAAGAATCCTTGTGCTTTTTGAAGGATTACAATCTCCAAACAACCGCGATATTGAGACTAAAGTAGATATGATTTTAAATTTTTTAGAATTTACTCTAGCCATTATTGATGAAAAAAAGAATCAAAAATGAAAAAACTTTTTTTATTTACTTTTGATTTACTATTTTACTTTATAATTTCGTCATCTCAACAGGATGAGTTGAGAGGCAAACTTAACATCAAGTTAAGTTTGGATTTTCTAAAAAGAAAAGTTTTTCATCCACTTCTCCTTTGCTTAAGGACACTTAGCGTGAGTAAGTTCTTTGAAATTATTGTCAATACTAGCGGGCATTTTCCTGAATTTTTCTTTAACCCCCTAAAATACCCAATCCTCCTTTTTGCAAGGAAGATGCCGTGCTAGAAGTTTTGATGATAGAAGATGATCTGGAGTTAGCGACCATTCTTAGCGAATATTTGAAAGCTCATGAGATTAATGTAACAAATTATGACGAGCCTTATACAGGTATGAGTGCAATAAACACTCGGCATTTTGACCTCCTTCTTTTAGATCTAACACTCCCAAACCTAGATGGGCTAGAAGTTTGCAAGAAGGTCGCAAAAGAAAAACGAATCCCAATTATTATTTCTTCCGCTAGACACGATATTGATGATAGAGTATTAGGATTAGAATATGGCGCAGATGACTATATTCCTAAGCCTTATGACCCAAAAGAACTCGTTGCGAGAATCCATAGTGTCCTTCGTAGATACAACTTAGCCAACAAACCCGATAATACTGAAACATCTATTCTACCCTTTACACTTGATAAAGGAAGTAGAGAAATTTATCTTGATAATATTGCCCTTAATTTAACCAAAGCAGAATATGAAATCCTAAGCTTTATGCTTGAAAATGTCAATCAGGCTTTAACACGTGATTCCATTGCAGCACATTCAGATTCTATTAATCCAGATTCTAGCAACAAAAGCATTGATGTCATCATTGGACGTTTGCGTTCAAAAATAGAAAAAGGCAATAAAAAATTTATCTTTTCTGTGCGCGGAATTGGTTATAAACTACAATTATAAAGATGTTAAAAAATTCTATCTTTGTCAAAATCACTATTTTATTTATAATGGCAATCATCTGTTTGGGTGCATTCTCTTATTATTTTATAAGAGAAGAAATCAATGAAAGAATACTAAAAGACCAGCTCAAATATAGTCAATTTCTAGCTACTATTAATCAGCTAGTGCGCTTTGGTGGCGATATAGAATTGATTGAAAAATACCTCAAAGAGTTAGATTTACATCAAATCCAAGATGCCAAAACCTTAGAGCAATTTCAAGGCTATTTAACACAAAATTTAACAGACGGAATGATTGCAAAAATCATTAAACAAGAAAATGGTATCTATCTTTTCTTGCAAACTCCACACAAATGGAAACTTTATGGTAGTTTATATTCTCATAGGCTTTTTAACTACTACTTGATTACTTTTTTTGCTTTTTTGGTCGTTGTTTTTTTGTTCGTATTAGTGATTAAAAGTATCTTGCCACTTAACACTTTGCGCAAAGAAATTCGTAAATTTGCCGATGGTCAAACCAATATCTCTTGTAGAATTAATCAAAACGATGAAATCGGTGAACTTTCACGTGAATTTGAAAATGCTGCAGAAAAAATCAATGCACTCAATCAATCTAGACATTTGTTTTTACGCTCTATAATGCACGAACTCAAAACGCCTATTACTAAAGGCAGAATCACCGCAGAAATGATTGACCAGCCTCTCTACAAAGAACGACTTTGCAGTGTATTTGACCGACTTAATAGCTTGATTAACGAATTTGCCAAAATTGAGGAGTTAAGCTCACGCAATTATTGCCTAAATAAGCAAGATTATGTATTAAAGGATATTTTAAATCGCGTTTTTGCAATGTTGCTTTTGGACAAAGAGCAGATAAAAGAATCGTTTATTTTACCTAACGAAAATTATCTTTTACATTGCGATTTTGAAATACTCACCTTAGCAATTAAAAACCTGCTAGATAATGCGCTAAAATACAAGACGAAAGACAAAGTGGAAATTAAAATTGAAAATAAGAATCTTTTGATTTTAAACTTTGGTGCTCCCTTGCCTTATACTTTGCAAGACCACGCTAAGCCGTTTTTTAAAGATAGTAAATCCAACAAAAGCGGTGGTTTAGGGCTTGGGATTTATATTGTCAAAAGCACTTTAGAATCGCAAGGATTAAAGCTAGATTATCGTTATGAAAAGGATAAAAATTGTTTTATAATTCAAGGCATTCTCTCAAATCAAGCTTAAAAGGAAAAATATGTTTAAACGTTTAAGAAGAATTCGGTTAAATCCTGTTGTTAGAAATCTTGTAGAAGAAACAACTTTACAGACGCAAGACTTGATTTATCCCCTATTTATCACACACGGAGAAAAAGTCAAAAACCCCATTGCCTCTATGCCCGATGTTTATCAACTAAGTATTGACAATGCACTAAAGGAATGCGAAGAACTAGAGCAATTAGGTATTGAAGCCATTATGCTCTTTGGGATTCCAGCCATTAAAGATAGTGTAGGCAGCGAAGCATTAAGCGAAGAGGGGATTATCGCGCAAACCTTAAGGGTTATCAAAGCAAAATTTCCTAAAATGCTTCTATGCGTTGATTTGTGCTTTTGTGAATATACAGACCACGGACATTGTGGAATCTTAAATCCAAAACTCCAAAGCGTGGATAATGATTTAACGCTAGAGATTCTAAATAAACAGGCTCTTGTTCTAGCACTTGCCGGAGCAGATTTGATTGCTCCTAGCGGAATGATGGACGGAATGATAGAATCTCTCCGTAGCGCATTAGATAATGCAGGCTTTACGCACATTCCTCTAATGAGTTATTCTACAAAGTTTGCAAGTGGATATTACGGTCCTTTTCGTGATGTCGCTAATAGCACACCAAGTTTTGGCGACCGCAAAAGCTATCAGCAAAATCCCGCCAATCGTAGAGAGGCAATTTTGGAAAGTTTAGAGGACGAGAGACAAGGTGCAGATATTTTAATGGTCAAACCCGCCCTTGCCTACCTTGATATTGTGCGAGACATTAGAGAACGCACCTTATTACCACTTGCAGTTTATAATGTAAGTGGAGAATATGCAATGCTAAAATTCGCACAGAAAAACAATTTAATAGATTATGAACGCGTTTTATTAGAAACAATGATTGGTTTTAAGCGTGCGGGTGCGGATATTATCATCACTTATCACGCCAAAGAAATTGCCAAACTTTTATCTTAAAATTCAAGAATCCCTTTCTTTAGAATCCTCAAGCAAGATTTGTATTAGGAAATCACTGCCACTAATAATAAAAGTTTGAGATTCTATCTGCATTTCTTTGTAATTTAGCATTTCTAGCACGAACTTTCTGGAAAAATCTTTTCATCATTTGACAATTCAGAGTGATTTTGTTCAGCAGAATCCAATGATAAGCTGGAATATAGTTGCTATCCCCACAACATTTAGCAAAATTCTTTCTTCGCATATAAGCATAAGTATTGTTGCCAATAATTCGCAATAGTGTCGCTTCAACTTGGGCTCATCTCCTCTTAATTTAAACTTTTACTCTCTTACTTTGTTCATTAATGCTCCATCGGTAATAAAAGAAATAAAGTCTAATCCTTTGTGTAAAAAGAGTGCTAGTAAGTCCTAAAATCTAAAAATAAATTGTAGAAAAGTTTTGAGTTATAGAAATTGTTACAATAATACATAAAATCTGCAAAAAATCGCAACATATTGTAACTTTTCTCTTTAGCATTCACAACAAGAAAATACAATTAGAATCCCAATTCGTGGTAAAGAGCAATTGCATAGCGGTCGGTCATAGAGGCGATATAATCCGCACATACGCGATGAGTTTTTTCGCCATTGTGGATTCTTGCTTGTAAATCTCTTGGGAGTAAGTTTATCTCATTGTTTAGGCAATCATAAAGTTTGCGCACACAACGTTTGCCCATAAACATCTTTTTAGAAATTTCCTCGTGCCGATAAAGACGAGTAAAAAGGATTTGCTTGAGTTCTTTAATCTCCTCTCCCATTGCTTGAGTATGAGAAATTGGCAGAGATTCTTTAGCCATATAAGCAAAGCACTGCGGAGAAGTTTGTAAAATAGGTGAATTGTTTTCTAAAATATCATACACTAAGATTGTAATCAGTCGTGAAATAAAACGATGTCGGAAAATAGAATCTTGACGCTGCACTTGCTCTTGTTGTTCCACGAATTCTACGGCTTTAGCCACTAATGCGCTTTCTTTAAGGGCTTCAAAATCAATCAAGCCATATTTAATACCATCATCAATATCTGCGCTAATATAGGCGATTTCATCAGACAAATCCACAAGGATTGCTTCAAGACTTGGGTGAAACTCTAGGCAAAACGAATCTTTTAATCTTTCACTCAAAAATGGCTTATCATAAGGATAAGAATGTTTTAAAATCCCTTCTAGAGTAGCAAAAGTAAGATTTAATCCTGTAAAATCTTTATAACGTTTTTCTAGTTTTGTTACGACACGAAAAGATTGAAAATTATGGTCAAATCCGTGATGATAGCCAAAATGACGCATCATTTTGTCTAACTCATCTCCCCCCGCGTGTCCAAAAGGCGTATGTCCCAAATCGTGTGCTAGGGCAATGGCTTCCGCAAGATTTTCATTTAAACCTAAATTTTTCGCCAATGTCCGTGCAATTTGACTAACTTCAAGTGAATGCGTTAGGCGTGTGCGAAAATAATCCCCGCTATGATTGATGAATACTTGCGTTTTGTATTCTAACCGTCTAAAATAGGAACTATGAATGATTCTATCTCTATCACGCCCAAAAGAATCACGGAAGTCTTCAGCAGCGGGATAGAATCTCTCATTAGGTAACATAAAATTTTGCACCATTTGTCTGCCTTTTTTGGTATTATTTTAGCGATTTTGCGTTAAGATTCACAGAAATTTAACAAATTTAAGGAAAATTAATGATTCTTGTTGAAAATGATTTTTTTAAGATTTTATGCCAATCTTTTGGAGAATATCAAACCAACTGCTATTTGGCGCTAGATAAGCAAACCAAAGAATCTTTAATCATAGACCCAGGAATTGGTGCAAACACTTGGGCGATAGAAGAATTAAAAGATACAAAACCCTTAGCAATTCTCAATACACACGGACATTTTGACCACGTGTGGAGCAATGCAGAACTAACCTCTTACTTTGAAAAGATTGCTCTCCTTTGCCCCCTTGAAGACGCCTTTATGCTTATACAGGATTGCTTTAGCACAGGACAACCAAGCTCCACTCCCACTATTCTTGTTGGAGGAACACAAAATGATACGATAATTCCTAGAACTTCAAATATAAGTAATCTAGGGAGACAAAACTACTATGAATTTGGTCATTTTATGATAGAGTTTTCTTGCTATCCCGGACATACTCCCGGTTGTAGCACAATCGTTCTTAATCATAAACTTGCCAATAGAGATTCTAAATCAACACCCAATTCAGAATCACAAACTACCACTATACCTTTATCCGAACATAAGTTAATGTTTAGCGGGGATTTCATTTTTCACCGCTCTATTGGACGAAGCGATTTTCCTTATTCTTCAAGTGAGGCGATGAGAGCAAGTTTAAAGAAATTTATGGAGATCCAAGAAAATATGCTCGTTTTACCCGGACACGGCGATAAGACAAGCGTTGCACAAGAGCAAAAAAATATCCCCTATTGGCTTACAAGAATTTAGGATTTTATGCTTCACTGCTAAGCTAATTCGATTACTCCGCGTTTAGTTTTTAATTTTCCTTGCTTTTCAAGGTCTTTTAGCACTCTAGAGACTGCTTCTCTTGCGCTCCCTAATGCATTGGCAATTTCCTCGTGTGTGATATAAAGTATTTTGGATTTCTTTATTCCATTACGTTGCAAATAGGTATGTAAAAAATCCAAAACTCTACATTCAAGAGAATCAAAAGCGAGTGCGCTTAGAGAAAAAACCACACGACTTAAGCGTTCGCTTACAAGGTCTGCTTGAAATTGTTTGGCAACAGGATATTTTGCACTTAGTTCATTAAAGGTTTTACTTGGCAGGATCAACACATTGGAAGTTTTGATAAACTCCAAATTGACATCAAAACGAATATTTTTCAACACACACGAAGCAGAGAGAATACAAAATTCTCCACTTTTTAGAATAAAAAGGTTGATTTCTTTATTATTTGGAGAAACAATGAAACTACGTAAAGCACCATCTAAAATTAACACAAGCCCACGACACTCTTGCTCACCACTAAAAATTTTATAACTTTTGGGAAAGCTTTTTGTATAGGCACTCTGCAAATAGATTTCTTTATCTACATTAGAGACACCCCAAGATTCCATTAGTTCTTTAAATATTGTGTGCAATTTGCTTCCTTTGTGTTTTTGATTATAGCCAATTTTCAATAAATTCTAGTTAGCATTAGCGCAATTGGCTATAAACCTTACAAATAAAAATAGGGCGTAGAGTTGCTAAAAATTCTCTTAACTTTCCTTTGTATCACAAATATTAGCTTTACTTTTGCAGTTAAATCTTTACAAGAAGTTCATAGTCAAAATGTAATCAGACAAAACTTTGAAGAACCTAATTCATTAGGGGCAACTTATAGTTTAAACTCTGAAACTTCTCTTTTTATATCTCTAGAACCGCTAGGGAAACCCCTCTGCTCCTGATAGTGTTTTGCCAAACCAAATGGATTTGCTTAATCTATATTTTACAAATAAGAATTTATGAAACAATGATTTGCAGTTACTAAAAGTAATTTTACTTACTTAACAAAAGTTAAATATTTTTTATCCAAAACTTGTTTTTGTTGAGAAAATGAGGTGAATTTAATCAATAGTTTTAGCTTATTTAATAATCTTTTGATTTTTTTTGGAATAAGATTCCGACTGAAATTTTTTTGAAAGGTTTGGTTATGGAATTTTTAATGTCCTTGAGTGAGGGAACGCAATTTGCAATTCAGCTCATTATCGTTCTCATTTGTCTATTTTATGGTGCAAAGAAAGGTGGAATCGCGCTTGGTCTCCTGGGGGGGGTTGGGCTTTTGGTATTGGCTTTTGGATTCGGCGTACAACCCGGTAAACCTGCAGTTTCTGTTATGCTTACAATTTTAGCCGTTGTTGTAGCCAGTGCGACTTTACAAGCAAGTGGAGGACTAGATGTAATGCTACAAATTGCTGAGAGAATCCTAAGGAGAAATCCAAGATTTCTAACGATTCTAGCCCCTTTTGTAACTTGTTTCTTAACGATTCTCTGTGGAACAGGACACGTTGTTTATACAATGATGCCCATCATTTATGATATTGCGATAAAGAACGGAATCCGCCCAGAGCGTCCTATGGCAGCTTCTTCTATTTCCTCTCAAATGGGAATCATCGCAAGCCCGGTTTCTGTGGCAGTTGTTTCTTTAACCGCGTTTTTGCTAAACGCTCAAACGCATTTATCAGGATTTGATGGATATGTAGATTTACTTAAAATCACGATTCCAGCGACTTTGTGTGGTGTATTGGTTGTAGGAATTTTCTCTTGGTTTAGGGGCAAAGACTTAGATAAAGACGAGGAATTTCAAGAAAGATTAAAAGACGAGGAATTTAGAAAATATGTTTATGGAGATTCTAAAACCTTGCTTGGTGTTAAACTTCCCGGTGTCCAATGGGCAGCAATGTGGATTTTCTTGGGTGCAATCGCAATTGTTGCGATTTTAGGTGCGTTTCCAGAACTTCGTCCGCATTTCACAATCAAAGGTGCGAGCAAGCCGATGAGTATGGTAGATACGATTCAAATGTTTATGCTTTTAGCTGGTTCTGCGTTGCTCATTTTTACCAAAGTAGATGCAGGAAAAATCGGTAAAAATGAAATTTTCCGCTCGGGTATGATTGCACTTGTCGCAGTATTTGGAATCTCTTGGATGGCAGATACGATGTTTGCTGTGCATACACCGATGATGAAAACGGCTTTAGGGAGCGTGGTGCAAGATTATCCTTGGACTTATGCGATTATGCTTTTGCTTATCTCAAAATTTGTTAATTCACAAGCCGCTGCAATCGCTGCTTTCGTGCCTCTTGCCTTAGGAATTGGTGTGCATCCTGCAATCATTGTGGCTTTTGCTCCGGCGTGCTATGGGTATTATATTTTGCCAACTTATCCAAGTGATTTGGCTACGATTCAGTTTGACCGCTCTGGCACAACACATATTGGTAAATTTGTTATCAATCATAGCTTCATTTTACCCGGATTGATTGGCGTGTTTAGTTCTTGTGTATTTGGTTATCTTTTTGCAATGTTTGCAGGATACTTGAGCTAATTTAAAAACTAATTCAATGTTTAAACTGCCTAAGATTTAGACTTGGGTAGTTTAAACTTAAAATGTGCAATTGTCAAATGATAAATTCTTCTTACATTCTCTTTTTAAATTTTACGAATCCTTAAAGCGTTTTTTACATAGAGTAGAGTAAAATCAGCTATTTCATTCAAACTACAAGGAGGAAGTAATGAGAGAAGTGCGATATGAAGATATTAAATCTGCTGTTGCTAAACTTGCCATTAATGCGTGTTGTATCCAAACGCCCGATATTAAACGCGCCTTTAGTGCTGCAAAGGGAAGTGAAAAGTCTGCATTAGGACAAAATATCCTAGATACGCTCATTGAAAATGGCAAGATTGCGGAAAGCAATATGATGCCTATCTGCCAAGATACAGGTATGACCGTGGTGTTTGTAGAAATCGGGCAAGATGTGCATATCACAGGAGGCTACCTTGAAGATGCCATTAATGAGGGTATTAAAGAGGGCTATACGAATGGTTATTTGCGTAAATCTGTTGTAGAAGAGCCACTTTATGAGCGCAAAAATACGACAAATAACTCTCCTGCAGTCATTCATACGCGAATAATCAAGGGCGATAAATTGCATTTAAAAGTTTGCCCCAAAGGCTTTGGAAGCGAGAATAAAAGTGTGCTTAAAATGCTTGTCCCAGCCGATGGCATTGAAGGTGTGAAAAAAGTCTTTACCGAAGCGGTGAAACTCGCAGGTCCCAATGCTTGTCCTCCTATGGTGATTGGCGTAGGTATTGGTGGGACAATGGAAAAAGCAGCAATTTTAGCCAAACAGGCGGCTGTGCGCGAAATAGATTCTAAAAATAAAGACCCACGCTATGCCAAGCTTGAAGAAGAATTGCTTGAAATTGCGAATCAAACAGGCGTAGGACCACAAGGATTAGGTGGCACTACGACTGCGTTTAAAGTCAATGTGGAATGGTATCCCACACACATTGCTGGGCTTCCTGTGGCAGTAAATATCAACTGCCACGCCGCACGACACGCTGATATTGAGCTTTAAGGAGGAAAAAATGGGAGAGCCAAAAAAAATCACTGCACCTATAAGTAAAGAAGTGGCAAAAAGCCTCAAAGCAGGGGAGAGTGTGCTAATCTCTGGCACAATTTTATGCGCTCGTGATGCGGCACATAAAGCTTTAACTGAAGCGTTAGCGCGTGGAGAAAAGCTCCCTGTGGATTTGAGTGGCGAGACGATTTATTATCTTGGACCCACTCCTGCAAAGCCGGGCAATGCGATTGGTAGCGCAGGTCCTACAACAAGCGGGAGAATGGATAAATATACACCGACAATCATTGAGCAAGGCATTCACGGAATGATTGGTAAAGGCTATCGCAGCAAAGAAGTCATAGATTCTATGGTTAAGCACGGCGTTGTATATATGGTGGCTGTGGGTGGTGCGGCAGCACTCATTTCAAAATGTATCACTAAATATGAAGTCTTAGCTTATCCTGAGTTAGGACCTGAAGCGGTTGCACGGCTTACAATAGAAAACTTCCCTGCGATTGTGGCTATTGATGCGTCAGGCAATAATTACTACGAAGTTGGACAAGCTCCTTATAAGAAAATTTAGTATTTTTATCCTTGCGGTTCCTTACGGAATCGCATTAGGGCTTTCTGTGGAAGTGAAATCGTTAGTTTTATAAATTTTCAAAACTATATTATGGATTTTATTTTAAAATAAAAAGTTCAAAAGCTGTTTTGTGATAATATTTAAAATTATCATACATAAAATTTTTTAGCTTCGCTTCTTTTATTTCTTTACAATTAATATGTTCAAACCATTTGGCTAATCCATCAATTTGGGGTTTTGTAAGAGAATAATCTTTTTTTAAATATTTTAATAAGCTATCAATATAGACACTTTGTTCTTGATTTAAGCACTGCAAAGCTTTTTCCATTTTATAGTAATAAGCATAGCAGGTTGAAAGATTGAGTAAAGAAAATTTTTTAGGTATATTTGGGGAGTTTAGAATATTATAAATATGATTTACTGCTTCTTCGGATAAGTCATAGTTATTTTTATATTCTTGATAATAAGATTGGAGCGTGTTATATGAAATATTTTCAAAACCCAACTCTTTTAATTTTTCCTCTCTTAAAAGCAAATAAGTTAAGGCTTGGGATTTTTTATCTAGTTTTTGTTGTTTAGAGTTTAAACGAGAAGAATAATCGTGTTTGTCTTTTGTGGAATTTACAAGAAGGGAGGTGGTCAAATCAGGCACAGAGCTTAAATCAGTTTGGCTGTGTTGCTTAGCACATTGTTCTCCTGCTTTAAAAATCCTACCAGCACTATCAAGCAAAAAATAGGCTTTCCCCGAAGTAAGTTTTCTGTTATCGCAGTAAGACGGGGTATCTGGATTGACAAAATCTCTTTTAATTACTCTCATTTATCACTATTCTCCATAATTTCTATTTTCTAACATTATAGCATTATTTGGATTCTATAATGTGTATCTCCTCATTGGTAAGATTATACGACTTATACACTAATTTATCAATGTGGGATTGCAAAGTGGAAGTGTCAAGGGTGGAATCTTTAGATTATTTTAAGTCAAAAAGCGTATATTCTAGAATATGAGGCATATTTTTAATACAAAATTCTAATTTCTGCTCTTTAATAAAATCAAAAATATCTATACATTTTATGCCCAATTTATCACACATTCTTGGTATTTTAATATTTTTCTTTTCTTTTTTATCGGGCATTTTTTCATTGCTTACAACAATGAAATTATCTCTTTGGGCAACAGCAAGCAACCAAGCATCTGCTCGGTATGCTTGTGCAAATTGTTCTTTGGCACTTGGATTAAAATCCATATCTTGCGAGGCTTGAATCACTTGTGCATAGTTTTCAAGATATTTTGTTTCATCAATAAAAAAATCTTTCGACATTTCTTTAATAAAATTACTTATAAAATCATTTTTCCTGTTCAACTCTTCTTTTACTTTTTTAATTGTTTTTATAGATGGCTTTTGAGCAGAATGTCTTAACCATTTCCAAAAATCTTGGAAAAAATCATTTTGATAATATCTCAAACTCGAATCCAAAAAGAAGTTGGTATCTAATAGATATTTATTCATAACCCAATCTCCTCTTGTATTCCTCTAAAATACTTAATTTCTTTGATTCCTAAATAGTCCATTGCTGTCTTAAAGTCAAGCTTGTTGTTATATGTTTGCGCAACAATGGCTTCAACAAAATTTTTACTATTTTCTTTAATAATGCTCTTAAATACTTTTTTGTCATTATTGGGAGAATAAGGCTTTTTTTTGGGTTTTGCTTTGCATTCCTCAATATATTCTTCATATTGTTCTTGGGATATAAGTTTGAGATTTATTGCTTTTGTTGCAATAGCTTCATCACTAGCGAGTTTAAATATATCTTTTAGGGAATCTACATTTTGAGAGACATTTAATTTCTTATCCCACTGTTCTAAAAGCAAATATTTTGGAATGAGAATTTCACCCGCTATAAAATTGCAAGTCTTTTCTAGCTCTTGATGATGTTCATTATCTAGCAAAATAATTCCATTTTTACCATAAAGAATATGGGCTAACTCGTGCAAAAGAGTAAAGATTTTACCCTTATAAGAATCTTGATTATTTAAAAAAATTACAGGGGCATATTTATCATAGAGGCAATATCCTCTAAAATCCTCAATATCTAGTTTTTTTGAGTTGCTGCGATTAATTCTTGTTGCGATAAAAATTAAGAAATTTTTATCTTGCAGCCGCTCTATCATTTGATTTAGGGCTTTATAAGGGTTTTTTGGTAATGTATTAAAATAAAGCATTAATTTGATTTTCTCTATAACTTCCTTTTCGTTATCAAATTTTTTATTATATTGTGCTTCCTGTCCAATTTCAATCAGATAATCCCTATACCATAATTGCTTGTATTCACTATTTTTAATGGATTCTTTAAGCACTTGAGAGATTTTAGACTTTGGATTTTTTCTCCTAAGTTCTGCAATTTTTGTGTTTTCTTTTGGCATTTCTTGCAAGAATAAATACCCAAAGGGAATATCTAATTTTTCTGCAAGTTGTAAAAGATTTTTATAACCAAGCTTTAAAGAAACACTATGCGAAAGACTTTGTTTAGTAGAATCTTTGCTGTGAATAAAAGCAATAAAATCATTCGCTTTGTCTCTAAAGATAGAATGTGCTAGGCTCTCAAGAGATATATCATTTCTCTTTATGGCTTCTTTGATGACTATTGCGTTTGGTAGCACAACCTATCCTTTAGCTTTTTAAAATCCTAACATTATAGCATCATTTGAATTTTATAATGTGTATCTCCTCATTCGTGAGATTATAGAGTTTATACACTAAACAATCAATTTGCGATTCTAATTTGCTTATGTCAAAGGCGGAATCTTTTGCCTTAAGCGTTAGAATTTCATCAACTAAAGCAATGATTTGATTAACGATTTTTTGGTTTTTAGAATCTATTTTTGGAATCGGGAGCTTTTCTATATATTGCTTTATCCACCGAAATGCTCCATCTCCCAAATTTGAAGCAATTTGTCGCATATAAAAATAAATCAGTTTCGAGTTCAAAATCGCACACAAATACTTATCGTCTCTTGGGATAAAATAGCAAGTTTGATTGATATAAAACCCTTGGGCATCATAGACAAAACAAGGCGTGTCTGTCATCTCTGCCCAAAGAATCTTGCCTTGGTATGCAACTTGATCTTGAATATCAAGATAGGCAATAAATTCCTTTGCCATATTTGGATAAATAATTTTTCCCTCATATTGATGTTTTGACACCTTAATCCCATCGCAGAATCTAAAGGCTTCTTTGAGTTCGTTTTCAAAATTTTCACAGAGTAACTTCACTAAAATAATAAGTTGAGATTCCACACTTACAAGGAGAAAATACGCTAAACTATATTTTGCCCCCCATTGCTTAAGCCATAGAGAGAGAACCATAGAATCAAGGCGAGATTCTAAATCTTTAAGTGTTGCATTTTGTTCTGCATTTGACTTTTTACACTCTATAATCGCATTTACAATTTTGCTAAATTCTCTATCAAGGCATTTACGCAGAAATTCTAAACTATTGCTTTGCCACTCAAATGCAGTATTAAACTTATCAATCACAATTTTGCTTAGAGATTCCCTACACATATAGCTTGTGATGAAGCTTGGCGTATAGAAACTGCCCTCTTTGTAGCCATTGAGCTTTTCAAAGACCGCTCCTAAGACGCTTGAGCGGATTAAGTCTTTGCGTTTTTGTGTGGAATCCTCTTGTTCTTTGCTAAAGTCAAAGGCGTTTAAGAAATCAAAAAGATAGCTTAGAAACTTGCAGTTTTCGTTCTTTTTATGTGCTGTTTGTGTGGATTCAAAGATTTTAATTTCTAAGGTATCATCAAGCAGGGCAATATCCAAAATCTCTAGCTTTTCATCTTTTATAAACAAAGAAGAGTTGAGGTAAGGCAGGAAATTAAAGCCTTTATCGCTCCCTCTTGCCTCATAATCTCGTGCTAAAACTTCAAAGAAAAGGTGGCTTAAGTGTTTAAAGCTTGTAATTTTTGCACTACTTTTTCTTTAAACTCCTCTAACCCCGATATTTTGGATTCCGCATAGTCCTTATTGCAAGAATTTAAAAAGTCTTTTAATGGGAGGGATTCAAAGGCTAATGGCATTGTGTATCCTTAATATGGTTTAAAAGATTATTTTATCGCGATTTCTGTTTTTTTGCCCAATAAATTTATAAAAACCTTAAAGGATTCCACAATCTGCGCCTTTTGCAAATCTTTAAAAATAAATACCATCTCCGAGCCCCTTTCTCTCTCCCAAGTTTTAAGATGAAGCGGAGGGTGAATGATATGCAGCACACTATTTACCGCAATAGGATAGCCTTCATTGGTATCCACAATCCCTTTGAAACGCAAGATTTTCTCTCCATATTTATATAAAAGCATACTAAGCCATATACTAAACACATTCCAATCTAAAGGCTCTTTGAAACTTATAGAAAGCGAGTGAGTGGAATTTGAATGAGGCAATTTCGGCTTAACAATCACGTGCTCAACTTCTTTCACACTTAAAATCTCTCTCAAATCCATCAAAGACTTTGGAATCACCTCTACAAAAGCATTTTGACTTGTGATGAGGTGGAAGATTTCTTGCAAGTTGCCATTAAAAAGATCTTGTTTGGTTAAGATGATTTTATCAGAAATCGCAATTTGCATTTTTGCTTCCTCGTGGCTTAAATGTGCAGGTGCGTTGAGGCAATCAATGCAGGTAAAGATTCCATTAATAGAAAAGTGATGTTGGAGCATCGTGTCTGTTAAGATACTAAAAAGAATGGGAGCAGGGTTTGCAAGCCCGCTTGTTTCAATAATGAGATGTTCTATGGATTTGTCCAAAAGGGCTTTGAGTTGCAAGATTAAATCCTCGCGCTTATTGCAACATATACAACCCCCTTGTAGCAAAATCGTTTTTTCTTGCGTGTGGTAAATGTGTTGGTTTAGGACGCTATGGTCTAATCCCACTTCACCAAATTCATTAATAATCAGTGCAAGGTTTTTATCTTGGTTGCATTCTAAAATTTCGCTTAAAAAAGTCGTTTTACCACTTCCTAAAAAGCCAGTGAGGATTGTAAGGGGGATTTTAGCCATAATGTTTTTGCAAAAATACCAAAAGATTGGAATCTAGCACATTAATTTCTTTGGAAGTGAGTGAGGAGGCTTTCTCCCAAAGCTCCCCTAAGTGATGGACGATTCCACCTCGCCCCTTTTTATCGCTTAAAATAAATTGCGAGGTATTCCAATCTTTTAGTTCCAAGCCATAGAATCTTAAAATAAGGTTTGCGATTCTCACTTTTTGTAACCTTTGGCGCGCTCGCTCACGTTGCTTTTCGCCAACAATGATTTCTTTGCTCTCATCTTGCACACCTTCGCTCCAATGAATGCTTGTAATGAGTTCCCCGCACAAAACACACATGAAATCTCCTGATTTTTGCTTTAAGGAAACCTTACGCTTCCTTGCATTGTTTTAACTTATGCTATTGCATTTCTGCTTTATTTCCTATTTTATTTTCTAGGACTTCGTTTTAAAAAATCATCTGCCATTGTGTTGAGATTTACCCATCGCACGCCCTCGTGTTTATTAATATGCTCAATAATCCTTTCGTGCATTAAAAGCACCTGTGGGCGTCCGCTGACATCTGGGTGGATTGTCATCGGAAATACTGCATAATCCATATTTGCATAAACCCAATCAAATTGGTCAATCCACATTTGCCCAATATCACGCGGAGAGACAAAGCCAAAGCTATTGGGGGATTTTTTGATAAACATCATCGGGGGCAAATCATCAAGATACCAATTTGCTGGAATCTCTACCAAATCTGTTTCCTCTCCTCTCACAAGAGGCTTCATCCAATCTTTTGCCTCTGCACTATAATCAATTTTTGTCCATTTATCGCCTACACGAACATAATAAGGTGTAAAATCATTGTGCATTAAAGAATGGTCATATTTGATTCCGTGTTTTAATAAAAGCTCATTTGTTACATTAGAGAACTCCCACCAAGGAGCGACATAGCCTGTGGGCTTTTTGCCTGTTAAATCTTTAATGAGTTCAATGCTTTTAAGCAAAACATCTTCTTCTTGTTTTGGGGTCATCGCTATGGGATTTTCGTGTGAATATCCGTGCGCTCCAATCTCGTGTCCCGCATCAACAATCATTTTCATTTGCTCTGGGAAAGTCTCAATAGAATGTCCTGGTGCAAACCAAGTCGTATTTAAATTATATTTTTTAAAAAGATTCAAAAGTCGTGGGATTCCAACTTCTCCGGCAAACAATCCTCTTGAAATATCATCAGGGGAATCTTCGCCACCATAGCTTCCAAGCCAACCTGCGACTGCGTCAATATCTACGCCATAACCGACTAAAATTTCTTTTGCCACATTTACTCCTTTTATTCAGATTCAAAGCTCCTTTTTAGGCTTTGCAAAGCTTTTGTTTGCAAGGAAATATTTAAGTCTTTGAGATAAGGAAGCGCATTTCTTTGCTCCTTGCATTCTTGCAAATTAAGCACGCAGATTAAAGCCTCATTGTCTTTTTTTGCTTTTGCTAGCACCTCTCCTCTTGGATTAATAATCTGTGAATTTGCTGCAAATTTCAGTTTTTGATGAGTAAATTGGTTTGACTGACTTTTGCTTTGATTGACCGCTAAGACAAATGTTCCATTTTCTAATGCTCTAGCCCTACTTGCGAGATTCCAAGCATAAGTTCTTGCTTTGCCAAAAGCAGAGGGGAAAACCAAAATCTCTGCACCTTTTAAGCTTAAGATTCTAGCTCCCTCGCTAAAGCCTATTTCATAGCAGATTTGTAAGCCCACTTTGACTTGAAATGTTTTAAATTTGAGTGTGAAAACAGGATATTCACTTCCCCCTGCGAAGCGCTTAGGCTCATCGCCCCATAGATAGATTTTTCTATATTTGCCTACCAAGCCATTTTCTCCTAGTATAAAAGCCGTGTCATAAAAGGCATTTTTTTTAGAATCTTTTTCAATTACGCAACCTATGATATAGACTTTATATTTTTGGCAAAAGATTAAGAGGGATTGCAGTGTTTTTGAAGATTTTAGATTTGTAAAATCACTTGCGTATTTTTCACTTTCTTTTTCCACGCAATAACCGCTATCAAAAAGCTCTGGTAAAACGATAAGTTTCGCACCATTTTTCACACTCTTTTTTGCCATTTTTAAGGCAAGATTTATATTTCTCTCTAAATCTTGAGGGATAGTGTGCATTTGAATTAAAGAAACTTTTAATATTCGATTCATCATAAATACTTTAATAAATTTATGACTTAATATAATTGTTTTGGACTTAAATTATCCTTATTTTGGGCGCAAAATTATTGTTTTTGTGGTCGCATTTCATCAATCCAGCTTAGTAAAGATAAATCAAAATCCTTGTTGCTTCTTAGTCGGAAAAAATCTCCGTCTTTAATGACTTCAAACAAATGTGCGGGTGCTTCTTGACTAAGAATCGTTTTGAGCGTTTCTTCACGATTGCCTGTATAGGCTTTGAATTTAATCATTGTTTCTGCGGCAGGAGGATTTCCGCGAATAATCATTTTTGCATTTAGCGCACCTTCATCAATGCTTTTTAATCGTATTTCATTAGTATAGTAGAGATTAACGATTTCTCTATATTCTACTAAATGGTCTTTATAATATCCAAGTGCTTTTTCATATTGTTCTACAATGCTTTGAAGATTTTTTGGTAATTTTTCATCTGGTTTTTCTTCTTGGTCTTTTTGGATTTTATGCACTTTGCCTTGAGAGGCGAGCAAGTAGGCGTAAATCTCGTCCATTTGTTTTCTTAAATGTCTCAAACGGATTTTGATTTGATCAGAGAGCATTACATAATCTAATCGGTCTCGGCGCATAAAGGAAAATTTGGCAGGATTGAGCTCAAAAGTGTTGTGTTCTCCTAAAACATTATCTACTACTAGGCTAAATCTAGGATAAATTTCATTATAAGAACGCACTTCTTTGATATAAATATAATCTGCCATAATTGTGCCTCCAAGTGTGCTATTGATGTAGGCAACTTTGGCTTCCACGCTTCCTTTTTCTAACACATCAATGACTACGGTGTGTGCCTTAATTGCACCACGATGAGAGCCGATGAAAGCTGTGTCCGTTTGGATTTTGGATTTGCTATGGGTTTGTCCATCAATATTAAGCGCTTTAGCTTGTATAGGCGTATCGGACGTATTTTCTGTTGGTGTTTCTTCCGGGTTGGAAGCAGATTGTTTTGTGTTTAGCTCATCACTAATGATAAAACAGAGGGGTTTGATTTCTTTAAAAAATCCATCCTTGCCTGCTTGGAATTTGATTCTATCCACATCTTCACGTGCGCGGATACTCGTATCTACGCTTACGGCATTAGGTTTAATGGGTTTGATAGATAGAAACTCGCCTTTGAGATTTCTGCCTATATGCCCTGCAACAGGCTTAATATATTCAAAAAGCTCATCTCCTTTATGCACGGCTTGCATACAGATTTTTGGTGTAAATGCATCAGGAGATTGAGTGCTTGTGCCAAGAATTTCTGCTTGTAAATTTTGATAAATCTTTATTGCACCATCTTTTCCTTCTATGCTTGCTACACCTGTGCCGATACTTAGAATTGTTTTGGGTGAAATTTTTCCTCGGATTAAATCATTAATGAATGCGTCAATTTGTGCGGTAAGCTTACCATATTCGCGGACCCCGACAAGATAATCTTGCAGAATCATTGTTTTATAAAGATCTTGATAGATTTCAAGCTTCAATCCCTCGTGGTGTTTAATTTGATTGTTGCATAATAAGACTGCGTGTAAAGTGGTATTTTCATTTGCAATGAGTTTGATTCCAAAAGTTCTTACTGGTTTTTCACTTTTTTTACAAATTTCTATTTTATAGAGTTGTTTAATATCAATATTTGCAGTGAAGTTGGAATTTTTGTTGAATAAAGTTAAATCATTTACCTGTTTATATTTGTTTTCGCCTTTTTTACTATAAAAGGTGCGAAAGTCTAACAAATAAAAGTCAATGTCTTCGCCAAAATTTTTACGCTCTTGCAACAAGAGATTCCGCAAATTTTTTACATCATTGAAAACTTTGTATCCCTTTGGTGTAAATGTCATTGCGTTTTATTTCCTAAAATTGTTTAAAATATTTTTTGGCAAGTGTTTCAAAGTTATCCTCATCATCTAAACTAGAATCACGATAAACAATAGGTTGCTTGCAGACTTTGCAACGGACAAATGTGCTTTCTTCTTGCATAATTTTGTGCAAAGCATCACAGACTTTAAACTCTTTTAAATGGCATAAACAAATATACTTGTGCCATTGTCCGTGTGCTATATCTTCTGTTTCGGCTAGGATTCTTGTTTTTTGTTCTAGACTATAAGGAATCTCTTTTACATCGTGCAAACGATTACGATAAGATTCTATTTGTTTATCCTCTCCTAGAATATGGACAATGAGCCAATTATGCAAACATTCATAAAATTCTTTTGCACTATGCTCCACATCTTCTAGGTCCATTAGCAGCATAGAGAGATTAGAGATTAGCTCCCGATGACGCGTTTTGTGAGCATTTAAGAAAGGATAACCGATGTGTTGCATATACTTTTCTTCATCGGTAAAATGTTCTTTGGCACTTTCAATTGCGGCATTCATTCGTGATTCTAGTTCCTGTGCTTTGTTAGGGGAAGAGCTTTTTACAAAAGTTTTGGTCTCAACAAGCAATTGTAAAAAAGCTTTATGCTGTTCGTCTAAATGTTGGTTTTTAATGCTAAATTCTTCATTCCACTCTAGCACTTCCGTCCTTTATGTTTTGGTTAGAATCCCTAAAAATTTCAGTATTATAATATTTTGCACTTTAAACTTACTTTTATAATGTAAAGTTTATTTTTATTTTAATCTTTGCTTTGATGTGGGGCTGTTTCCTTCGTTATAAAATTTTGATAAAACTTTGCAAACTCTCCTTTTAAAATCGCCTCCCTAGCCTCCCGCACTAAATCCAAGTAAAATGCTAGATTGTGAATACTTGCAAGACGAAAATAGCTGATTTCCCCCGCGCGGAATAAATGATGTAAATAAGCACGGGAGTGATTAATGCAAGTGTAGCAGGAGCATTCGGAATCTAGTGGCTTAGTGTCTAACTTGAAACGTGGAGATTTAATAGCGAGCTTACCAGAATGTGTAAAGATTGTGCCATTTCTTGCATTTCTTGTTGGCATTACACAATCAAACATATCTACTCCCCTAGCGATTCCTTCTATGATATCACGTGGAGTGCCTACACCCATTAGATAGCGAGGCTTATTTGTCGGTAAAAGAGGCGTAGTAAAATCTAGTGTTTCATACATTTGCTCATTGGGTTCACCAACAGCTAATCCACCAATGGCATAGCCATCAAACTCACCAAGATTCGTTAAATCTCTCGCACTTGCTTGACGTAGTTCCTTATCTGTTCCACCTTGCACAATCGCAAAGATATGATTATTTAGCGCTCCCCCGAATTCCTGCACACTTTGCTTTTTGTAGTTGTGGTAGTCAATGGCACTTTTAGCCCATCGTGTCGTGCGATTGATGGATTCTAGAATCCGCTCTCTACTTGCAGGCAATCCTACTAAATCATCTAAAATCATCATAATATCGCTATTTAAATTGTATTGAATATCTAAAACCTTTTGAGGCGAGAAGAAGTGTTTTGAGCCGTCAATATGGCTTTTAAAGACAATCCCATCTTCGCTTAATTTCACATTGGAATTTAGGCTAAAGGCTTGGAATCCCCCGCTATCAGTTAAAAAATTGCACGGGAATTTACTAAATTGATGCAATCCGCCAAGTTTTTTAATCACTTCATCATTGGGACGCAAATACAAATGATAGGTATTGGCTAAAACAATAGGAGCATTAAGCATTAAAAGATCATTGAAGTCTAGCGCCTTTACGCTTGCTTGTGTGCCAACGGGCATAAAGATTGGTGTTGGCACTTCGCCATGTGAGAGTTTTAAAACCCCCAAACGAGCACTCCCATCCGTCTTTTGTAGATTAAATTCCATTTTTAGCCTTTTTTTGCTACATTTTCGCGAATCTTTATTTAGGGGAAGCTATGCGAAAAGTGCTTTTGATTTTAGATGGAATTGTAGCAAAAGAATTCCTAAGCCTATTAGTCGCGAAGCATTTAGATAAAAATACTTATATTTTCGTCTCACTAGATAAGAATCTCTTGCCGCAAAATCTTCCCCAGGATAATGAATGTTATCAGTTTGACCCAAGCTCACCTAGTAAATTGCGAGAGATTTTAACCGCTCAAATTGCGGATTGTTATATTATCACAGATAAATACGAAGAGCGTGAGATTATCTACCATACTTTGCGCACTTATAGTAAAACTTTGCAGATTACTATATTAGGAGAGATTCCTTTGCAAAGCAGTGATAAACAGCTTTTGATGATTAATGAATCTCTCGTGTTAAGCGGGAAGCTTTTTGAGAAGTTCCCTAATGTTCCACGCACTGCAAAATATATTGGTTTAGGACAAGGCGAGATTATGCAGATTAGCGTTCCTTTTGGAAGCCCTTATGCGTATCGTAGCGTGGGTGTAATTAAGCAGAAAAAATGGAAAATTGTTGCGATTTATCGTAATGAAGAGCTGATTTTGCCCAAATATTCCACAACGATTCTGCCTAATGATTCTTTATTGCTCATCGGGGAGCCTGATACATTAAGAGAAATTTACCATAGAATCAAAGAGGAGTTTGGACAATTTCCGACACCTTTTGGACGTGATGTAGTGATGTATTTTGATTTATTGCATTCTAAGAGTCTTACAATGTGTATTAATCAAGCATTATGGTTGTTTTCACACTTTAAAAATAAACGTTTGCATTTATGCTTTTTTAACCCCACTACAATGAATGTAATTGAAAACATCAATAATGATATGCGTTTAAATTGTGAAAATATTTCGTGGCATATTGAATTTTATGAGACTTCCTTAAAAACAATATTGAATCGTGATAAGGCAAACAAAAATATTGGCTTGGTTTTGCTAGAGAGTTATTTGTTTGAAAGTTATAAGGGTTATTTGCTAGATTTAGGGATTCCTCTTTTAAAGTTTGGTAAAGAAATGTTAGAAAACTTAACCCATAGCGTAGTAATATTACCTGAAAAGCTTGAAGAAGCAGAGAAAATCTCCTCTGTTGTTTTTGATTTTTCAACACAGGTCGGATTGAAGATTTTGCTTTATGATTTTAATCCAAATGAAGAAGACCACGAGCAGGCATTAGATTATTATAAACATATCGCAAAGGTTTTTGATAAAAAGATAGAATTAGAGCAATCCAATACAAAAAACCCGATTCTTTGGTTAAATACACAACGCAATACCTTGCAAATTCTTCCTTTAAGAAAAGAGAGTATCAAGCGCTTTTTATTGTTTTCTCTTTGCGATGTAGAAAATCTAAGCACACATTTGACGAATCTCCCACAACTTTTTATCCCTCTTTCTGTGTGAGAGTGTTTGTCGTTTATCTGCTTAGTTTTGCAAAAAAGCATTCCAAATCATAGAATTGCAAGATATTTTAACGCTTTTCTTGAAAAATTATTCTCATCATTAGTCGGGAGGAAAGCGAGGCAAGTAATCCATAATCCAGCAAACCTTAATTCCACAATCAAAACTTACAAGCACCCCTAAACTTGTGTGAGTTTTGTCCGCTTACTCCTCTAAGGGCGAAGTATTACAAAGTGCTTAAAATAGTGGTAAGGGATTCTACAATGTAGCCCGCTTGCTCTTGTGTCAAAACATAGGGGGGCATTAGATAAATCGTGTTGCCAAGTGGGCGCAAGAGCAATCCATACTTCAAGCCCTTGTTAAAGACTTCAAGTCCCTTGCGCTTCCCCTCAAACCCAGCTAAATCAAAAGCAAAAACCATACCACAATACCGAAGATTGCGCACAAAATTAAAGGCGCGTAAATCTTGCAATTTCTCCCAAATAAAGCGTGAGAGAATCGCATTATTTTCTAGCACATTGTCTTGTTGAAAAATATCTAAAACGGCATTTGCACACGTGCAAGCAAGGGCATTTCCTGTATAAGAATGCGAATGTAAAAAAGCTTTATGCTCCTCATAGGGTGCATAAAACAGCTGATAGACTTCATCACTAGTTATTACGACAGAGAGGGGCAAATATCCTCCTGTGATTCCTTTGCTAAGGCATAAAAAGTCTGGCGCAACTCTGCATTGTTGATAAGCAAACAAGCTTCCTGTGCGCCCAAATCCCACTGCAATTTCATCAAAAATCACATAAATACCCGATTCTTGACATAGATTCACTGCCTCTTGCACGAATTTGGCACTATACATATTCATATTTCCTGCACATTGTATTAAGGGCTCTAGCACAAATGCAACAATTTCATTTTTATGTCTATGCAATAGAGATTTAAGGGATTCTAAAGATTCTTTAAAATTCTCTCCTACGGGTGCTTTGATTTTCAAAGTTTCTAACAAAAGTGGCTGATAAACTTGCGTATAAATCCCTATATCTCCCACACTTAATGCACCAATAGTTTCCCCGTGATAAGCGTTTTCTAAACATAAAAATTTATTTTTCTTTTTACCTTGAATCACACAAGAGTGAAATGCCATTTTAAGCGCAACTTCTATCGCACTTGAACCATTATCTGCATAAAAACACTTGCCAAATTTAGAATCCAAAAGGTTCAAAAGTCGGTGTGATAGTTCAACAATAGGCTGGTGTGTGAAGCCTGCAAAGATAATGTGTTCTAGGCTATCTAGCTGCTCTTTGAGCTTTGTATTAATGTAAGGGTTGCAATGTCCAAAAAGATTAACCCACCAGCTAGAGATACAATCCAAATAAGCATTTTCTTCAAAGTCATAGAGATAAACTCCTTGCGCTCGTTTAATAGGAATGAGTGGGATATTTTCTTGGTGGTCGTGCATTTGTGTGCAAGGATGCCAAATGCACGAAAGATCTAGTGATTTAAGTCGTGTGGATTCTATACTTTGTGAAACCATTGGTTGCCTTTGTTATGAATAAAGTTTATCGCAGATTTTAACACAAATTTATAGCTTACAGCAATGTCTTGCATTTGTAAGAATCTCCTGTTATCAGCTTGCAATTCTGCGTTAATGGCTTCGTAATGACGTTGGAAAACGAATGATGTCCAATCTGTCATTACGAATGAAGTGAAGCAATCCTAAATGTCATATTGCTTCGTCCTTGTAAAAATGAGCAAAAGAAATTGCAAACTTTAATTTAGTTGCTTTTTGCTACAATCTTATTTATTTATAAAGGCAAGAATTTGAAAATCATAAAGATAGATGATAATACTTTTATTCTACGCGGCAAAATTAAAGAAATCAGTGATTATCACGATATAAAAGCACTTCTTGAGAAACGAAAAAATGAGCCAAATGTAGAAGTTCGTTTTGAGATTCCACAAGCAAGAGAAGTAAATTATTATATTCTTGGTTATTGGCTGAAGTTAGCACGGAAAAATGGCTTTAAGTTTCACTTTTCTATTGCAAATTCGCGCTTATATGATACTTTTATCCGTTTAGGATTGCATCAATTTTTTGAGGTAGTTTATGACGATATGGAACAACATTTATAGTCATTTTGACCCCATTGCTTTTTTTGTATTTGGAATCCCTGTACATTGGTATGGATTAATGTATGTGTTGGCTTTACTTATTGCACTTTTGGTTGCTAAAATTTTTATGCGATTGGATCATTATCCTATTTCTAGCACTCTTTTGGATAGTTATTTTATTTGGGTTGAGATTGGCGTGATTTTGGGAGCAAGGCTTGGTTATATTTTATTTTATGACCCCTACACGACATATTATTTAAGCCACCCTTGGGAGATTTTCAATCCTTTTGACAGACAAGGCAACTTTGTAGGTATTCGTGGAATGAGTTATCACGGGGCGGTAATTGGGTTTTTGGCTGCTTCTTTGTGGTTTGCGAGGATAAAACAGGTAAATTTTTGGCTTTTTATGGATTTAGCAGGGCTTAGTATTCCATTAGGTTATGTGTTTGGACGCATTGGAAACTTTTTAAACCAAGAATTAATAGGTCGGGAAACAATCAATGGAATTGGAATCTATGTAGAGGGGGTTTTGCGACACCCAAGCCAGCTTTATGAAGCATTTTTAGAGGGTATTTTAGTTTTTATCTTTCTCTATTTTTGGCGTAAAAGAAAGCATTTTATAGGAGAAATTGGAATCTTATATGGTATAGGATATTCTTTTATGCGTTTTGTCGCAGAATTTTTTAGAGAACCAGATTCGCAGCTTGGATTTATCGCATTTAATTGGCTCACACTCGGACAGCTTTTGTCTTTACTTATCTGTGGATTTTGTGTGGTGTTATGGTTTTATAAACTTGCACAAACACCAAAGAGTGCGCATAGTAAAGGAAATTATAAAAATGGCTAATCTTTCTTTACAAAACATTTCTAAGCAATACGATTACAAAATAATTTTAAAAAAAATTTCTTTTCATCTACAAGAGGGAGAGCGTGTAGCCATTGTTGGACGTAATGGAGCGGGAAAATCCACATTATTAAAGATTCTAAGTGGGGATTTAGAGCCAGACGAAGGAACACGTATCATTGAGGGAGATTTGGAGATTTCGCATTTGATTCAAAAACCTAGCTTTAAAGAGGGACAAATAACCAAAGAAGCGATCTTAGAAGCATTGCAATCCTTAAATTTTGCTAAAATGCGTTATTTTGAAGTGGCAAAATTACTCCAAGCAACGCCTGATGATAAGGTTCTTTTGCGAGAATATGCAGAATTATCCAGCTTCATTGACCATCATAACGCGTGGGATTTAGAGGCAAAAGTCCAGCAAACATTAGAGACTTTTAAGTTAGAATCTTTGCAAGATAAGTTTGTGAATCTGCTAAGTGGTGGGGAGCAAAAACGCGTAGCCCTTGCTTGTCTGCTCTTAACAAAGCCAGAGATTCTACTGCTTGATGAACCAACCAACCATCTAGATGTGCAAATGGTAGAGTTTTTAGAATCTATGCTTTTGCGCACAAATTTTACCTTGGTATTTATTAGCCACGACCGCTATTTTATTGATAGAATTGCAACGCGCGTTATAGAGGTGGAAGAGGGAAAGATTCGTAATTTTAAAGGTGGATATAGTGATTATTTGCACCAAAAAGAAGCGCTACTTTTAAGCCTTGCCAAAAGCCACGAAGTTTTATTGAAGCACTTAAAAGCGGAAGAAGAATGGCTGGCTCGTGGTGTGCGTGCGCGAGTGAAACGCAATGAGGGGCGCAAAGAACGATTAATGGAAATGCGCAAAATGGCAAAAACAAATCCCTCTATTATTCGCAAAATGACTTTAGAGCTTGAAAGAGAGCGCAAAAATTTCAATCAAGAAGAGGGAAGCAATCGCAAAAAGATGCTCTTTGAGACCAAAAACTTGTGTGTGGAAATGGATAAAAAGGTTTTGATTCACGACTTTAATGCGAGGATTCTACAACGTGATAAAATAGCCATTGTTGGACGTAATGGAGCGGGAAAATCTACTTTGCTTAAACTGCTTCTAGGGCGCATAAAGCCTACAAGTGGAAGTATTGAACGTGGCGAAGCAAGGATTGGGTATTTTGACCAGCATAGAGAAAGCTTAGATGATAGTAAGGATTTACTAGAAACTTTTTGCCCTTTTGGCGGAGACCATATTGAGGTGCGTGGCAAGAATATGCATATTTTTGGCTATCTTAAGAACTTTTTGTTTCCCAAAGAATTTTTGGATAAAAAAATTGGTGCATTAAGTGGTGGGGAAAAGAATCGAATCGCCTTAGCTTTGCTCTTTACTAAATCGTATGATTGTTTGATACTAGATGAGCCAACGAATGATTTGGATATTCCTACCATTAATATTTTAGAAGAATATTTACAAAGCTTTGAGGGGGCGATTATCTTCGTCAGTCACGACCGCTATTTTGTAGATAAAATTGCGCAGAGACTTTATGTTTTTATAGAAAATGGCGAGATTATGGAATCGCATAAGAGCTTTAGTGAATATTTAGAGATTGAAAGTGAATTGCGCGAATACGAATCCTTAAGGACAGAGCTAGAGTGCCAAAATTTAAATCATAATTCTAAAAAATTGCCAAAAGCCCAAGAGTTGCAAATTCAAAATATCAGAAGCAAAAGAGCAAAATTAAGTTACCATCAACAACGAATGCTTGAGATTTTACCAGAGGAAATTGAAATGCTAGAAGCAGAGATTAAAGAGCTTGAAAAGTTACTCTTTAGCGGGAGTTTAAGCACACAAGAATTACAAGAAAAGTCCCTAGAATTTGAAGATAAAAAGGCACTTTGTGAAGAAAAAATTACGCAATATTTAGAGCTAGAGGAATTGGCAAAGGATAAAAGAATCTTCTAGGGAAAGCAAAGGGATTCTTCTTGTGTTCTTGCAAGAGGCTTTAGTCTTGTGGTATCTGTAACCCTGCATAAATAAATAACAATACAATGAAAAGAATTATCTTGTAAGAATCCGTTTTATTTTTATTTAATTATGGATTGTTGCGTGCGCCTCGCAACGACAGATTAGGCATCATTCGTTTTCCACTATGTTCTTACGAAACCCTTTATTCTTCAGAGTTATGGTTAAACTAAGTTAATGAAGTATAAAAAATAATTTGGAAGTTAAAATCGTGTTGGGAAAACAAATAACATTTGAAAGGCAATTTGAATCTCTGCACAAGCCACACTTGATATGGCGGTGTGCATTCCATAGATAGAGTTGTAATCCTCTGTGTTTAGATATTGTGGTTGCCAAGAAATTTTATAGCCTTTAGCTTCTAGGGAGTTGGGTTGAGAATAAAAAGAAAGTACTTGTGCAATGGAATCTGTAATTTTCTCCTGCTGATCTGTGGAAAGTCTGTCAGTCAGTGCGGCAAATAGTCGGTATCCTGTGGCTTCCATTTTGGATTCTCTGTAAAGGTTGATATTATCCTCAAGTGTTTTTAAGCTTTGCGTATCTATTTCTCTGCGGTTGATAGAGTCTTTAAGTATTAAAGGTATGGTTTCTAGGAGGTTTTCAAGTCTGTTTTTTAAAAGGCTAGATTCTATCTTGATACCATATTCTAGAAAAAGGGTAGAAATCTTTTCGTCTTCCCCTAAAGATTCATCGTTTATCTCTAGAGGATTTTTTGTCAAAGACTGATAATTTTTATTTATCATTTTTTGGATAATTTTAGGATTTTCTTGATAAATTTCAAGTATTATCTTATCCATTTCCAATTCAAGAAATTTTTGAGATTCATTAGCTTCTTGCAATGTAATGGGAATAGTCGCATTGGCTTTCAGCTTAGAATCAATTTTCTTAATAAATTTTATATCTTGTTTGTCTAAAGAGATACTATTTAAATTACAAGATTCAATATTTAATCTTTTTACAGCATCTCTTAAAATTTGCCTATAAGAATGGCTGTAATTTATTATTTTTTTCAAGATTTCTTTTTCGTTTGGAGAAAAATCTTTAAATCCTTGATGAGTAGATTTTATCTTTAGGTTTTTATCAAAAAGACTTGCATAAACGTTCATAGGATTTTTTGGCTTAAGAGTGTGAATCCGAGGAATCAAGGGTTTTGGGGTGAGTACAGCTTGTAAAAACCGATCTACTTCCTTTTTGTCTTTTAAAACATTGGGTGAATTTGGGCTTTGTTTGAAGTTTGTCGTGCTATTCTTTTCTTGTTCTTTACTTTTTTGATTTAGCAATGTTTTATAGGGTGCTTTTGATAAAGAATCCAAAATCAACACAATTTACTCCCCTGTAGTTTATAAATAACAAGCAAATTTTATTCCAATCTAAAAACAATATTCACTTTCTTTAAAGCTTAATTTATTTGTTACATTTTTCATCAAGAAATAGACATTTCTTGCATATTTGTAATGCCAGCCAATAATGAAGAAGCAAAGATTATTAAACAAGCTAAACTCATTTATGCGCATAAATATTGGCTTTTTTCGCTTGCAGGAGGTATGGATAGTGTGATTGAAATTGTTAAAAAAGCTTTTGCAACTCCTCGCTACGCTGATAAAACTTTGTTCTTGCAAAGATTGCTCGTTAGAAATACTTTGTTGATTGACGTTTATCGCACCCTCACGCAAATTTTGTAGGATAAATCTTAATAAATCCTTTGGAATCCCTACCAAAAATACCTTTGTTGTTTGTTTTGCTTGCCTGCATTTGGGTAATGTAGGCGTAAGACAACGCGAAAAGTAAGCTTT
The DNA here is from genome assembly GCF_947367035.1 of uncultured Helicobacter sp. GTDB lineage: Bacteria > Campylobacterota > Campylobacteria > Campylobacterales > Helicobacteraceae > Helicobacter_D. The sequence continues at coordinate 13,172 of NZ_CANBCA010000009.1, read as the reverse complement.
TAATCCTAATTTCTCACAGAATTCTAAAGTCGCTAAATCTCTGCAACCAATCGTTTTACCCTCATGGAATCTCGCAATGACGAGAAATTAAAGCAAAATCATATCACCTTTTGTTCTTTTTTTTGAATTAGACGAATGATATTTGGAATATGTTTATAAAGAATCAAAAGCATCATTAAAACCAAAGGCGTATGTGTCGTGATATGTGGAATCTCTGGGTGTAATATGAAGCTAGAAGCCACCCCACAAATCACACCAAAAAGCGAAGCCAAAGAGGAAATTTTAAGTAATTTTCCAACGACAAACCACACTAGCAAACCAAAAATCGCCTCTAAAGGTAAAAAAACTGCGACAACACCGACACAAGTCGCTACACCTTTCCCGCCTTCTAATTTCAAAAATGGTGAGAAACAATGCCCAACAACTGCTAAAAATGCTATCATCCATTGTGCTTCAAAACTTATACCAAAGCCTTTAGCTATTAATAGAATTATCACACCTTTTAACGCATCACTTAACATTGTGAGAATCGCAATTTTTTTAGCAATCTTTGGATTGGTTTCTTTTAATGCACGCAAGACATTTGTAGCACCTATACTTCCACTTCCAACTTGGCGAATATTCACTTCCCCAAGATATTTTCCATAAAGTAACCCAAACGGAATCCCACCTATAATATAAGCAATCGTGTAAAAGATTCCATTCAAACTTGTAAAAAAATCCAAAATCCCCGCTAATAAATACATACAGAATCCTTAAACATCTAAATGCTTCACATCTTTTGCGTGGTCTTGGATATACTCTCGTCTTGGTTCTACCTCATCACCCATAAAGAGTGAAAATACCTTACTTGCTTCTGTCTCATCTTGAATCTCTACACGAATCAAACGTCTATTTTCTGGTGTCATCGTTGTTTCCCATAATTGTTCAGGATTCATTTCACCCAAACCTTTATATCTTTGAATATATGCACCTTTTTTACTACTCTCTTCAATCTTTTCTAATAATACAACTGCATCTTGTCCCCCAAGAAATCCTAAATTATATTCTTTTAGTTTATTAAAAACAAAATGTGCTTCTTCAAAAAGCGGATGTGTAAAGAGCTCTTCATCAATTTTAATATCCACTAAACCAGAATCTGTTTGGACATAAAGATGAATTTTTTCTTCATCTACATTTTCATTTAAGATATTAAACCCAAGCTCTGCGATCTTTATTTTGATTGTTTTACATAATTCTTTATTTTTGAGTGCAAGTAAATCACTATTTTCAATTAAATAACGCAAAATCTCAATTAAAGCAAATCGTTTTTTAAGATTCTGCAAAGTAGAGCGGTAATGTGCCACGATTTTAAAAAATTCAATAATTTCTTTTGTGCTAATTCCTTGAAATTCAAAATTCTCAATTCCATTTTCAATTAAATATTCACTTAAAGCTTTTTCATCTTTAAGATAAATTTCTTTTTTGCCTTTTTTAAATCGATAAAGTGGTGGTTGCGCAATATATAAATAACCTGCTTCAATAATACCTTTTAAATAACGAAAAAAGAAAGTCATTAAAAGGGTTTGAATATGACTTCCATCAACATCTGCATCTGTCATAATAATAATTTTATTATAACGTGCTTTTTCTATATCAAATTCTTCTCCGATTCCACAACCTAGAGCAGTAATGAGGTTTTTAATTTCTTCACTTTTTAGAATCTTATCTAAACGACTTTTTTCTACATTTAAAATTTTCCCACGTAAAGGCAAAATCGCTTGATAAACTCTATCACGTCCTTGTTTTGCTGAACCACCTGCAGAATCTCCTTCCACCAAATAAATCTCACTATTACTTGGGTCTTTACTTTGGCAGTCTGCTAATTTACCAGGTAATGTGCCAACACTAAAAGATTCCTTTTTACGTGTGAGTTCTCTTGCTTTTTTTGCTGCTTCCCTACCTCTCGCAGCCAAAAGTGCTTTTTGCATAATTACTTTGGCTTCATTTGGATTTTCTTCAAAGAATTTTGAAATCTTTTCAAAACTAAGTTTTTGCACAATTGGACGCACAAAGGAACTTCCCAATTTACTTTTGGTTTGCCCTACAAATTGCGGGTCAATCACTTTAACCGAAACAATTGCAATTAATCCCTCACGAATATCATCACCTGTGATTTTAGAATCTTTCTCTCGTGCATTAGCATTTTCTTCAATATAATTTGTAATGGCACGCGTCAAGCCCATACGAAACCCTGCTTCGTGTGTTCCACCATCATTTGTATGAATATTATTAACAAAACTCAACATTTTTTCATCAAAGCTCTCATTATAGGCTAAAGCAATTTCTACTTCCACATTATCATCTTTTCCTTCAAATCCAATAATAGGAGAAATGAATGATTTTTTGTTAATATCCGTGATAAATTGAGATAAACCACCTTCAAAATGATAATTTTCATCGAAATTATCATTTTCGTCTTTAAAGTGAATAGTGATTTGGTGATTCAAATAAGCAAGCTCTTTGAATCGTTTTTTTAAAGTCTCTCTATCGAAAGTTACAATTTCAAAAATACTATCATCAGGGATAAATTCGATTGTTGTTCCACTAAGCTTTGTTTCTCCAATTACTTCTAAGTCATTTTGTGGAATCCCTTGTGCAAAATCTTGGCGATAAATTTGATTATGCTTATAAATTGTCATTTGAAGAGATTTTGAAAGTGCATTTACAACAGAAACACCCACACCGTGCAAACCACCAGAATAGGTTTTTTGGTCAAACTTACCACCCGCGTGAAGCACAGTTAAAGCCACAGTTGCAGCAGGAATATTTTCTGTTGGATGAATATCTATTGGGATTCCACGCCCATTATCAGAAATCTTTGCCCCTCCCTCTTTGGTTAAAATCACTTCAATTTCTGTGCAAAATCCTGCCATTGCTTCATCAATGCAATTATCTACTACTTCATAAATTAAATGATGCAAACCATTAATATTAGTATCTCCAATATACATTCCCGGACGTTTTCTAACTGCTTCTAAACCTTTTAATACTTTAATACTTTGTCCTGTGTATTCTAAATCTTCCATTTTCTTCCTAAGTAAATATTTATTTGTTAAAAATTAAATGATAATTGGCATAACGACTGTTGAGAAATTTTCACTTTTTAATATGAAAGGTGCATTTTTACCATTAAGTCCCCAAGTAAAATCTGCAGTGTCAATTTGCATTAAAAAGTCTAATACATGACGAGAATTGATACCTATTTCAATTTCTTCTTCAAGAGGAAGATTTATTTCAATTTGTGTTTTTGCTTCTGAATTATCTTGACTTAAAGATTCAAATAAAATTTCATTAGCTTTAAAAGTTATTTTAACATCATTAGTAACAGAATTAATTACTTTAATTCCTTCAATAATTTTAGTTTTTGGGATATTGATTTCTGTGATAATTTCTTTAGGTAAGATTTTTTCATAATCTGGAAATTTTCCATTAATAAGATGAGAAAAGAAAATATAATTTTGAGATTTTATAATAATATCTTTATCATTGTAAAAAAGTTCAATATTGTCAAAAAATAAACGTTGAATTTCTGTAATAGCTTTTTTAGGAAATATAAGTGCTAAATTATTACCTGAAGCATTATCAAACTTTACCATTGCAAGACGTTTTGTATCTGTCGCGATAAAGTTATAAGAGTATTCTTTAATATCTAAAAGAGCTCCATTTAATTCACGTTTTTGATTATTATTGTCAATCACAGGAAAAATTTTCTTCATAGAATTGATAACTTGAAGAGAATTAATTTCCAATTTTGATAAGTTTTCGTATTCTGGAAAGGTTGGAAATTCTTGAGCGTTAAACATAGGAAGTTTAAAAGAACTTTTGTTTTGTTGGATGTGGAGATTTTCATTATGAGTGTAAAGATTAACATCACCTTCTTTTAGTCGTTTAATGATATCTAGGGCTTGTTTGCCATTAACTGTTGCAATTCCATTTTCGAGAATCATTAGAGAATCACTAATGGCACAAAGTCCCATTTCGAAATCTGTTGCTTTACAGATAAGTTGATTATTTTTTGTTTCAAGATAAATGTGAGAGGTAATTTGACTAGAGTCTTTTTTATCTAGGAATGGTTGTAAAGAGGTAAAGATATTGTCTAAAACATTATTTGGAATAGTAATGTTCATAAGAGTCCTTTTATATTAAGATTTAGAAGTATTAGTAGAGAACTTGAATTGTTGAATAAGTGCTACAGACTTCTAAATTTAGGTTTTGTGTGTGAATGATACGGATGATTTATATTTCACATTAATTCACTATTTTAGCAAAACTTTGTTTTTATTGCGGTTAAAAGTTTTTATTTTATTTTATTTTATTTTTTATTTCTTCAATAATAGTTTTAAAATTTGAATTCTCATTGATTTCATCTTGAATACTTTTCATTGCTTTGCTTACAGTGCTATGGTCTTTCATTCCAAAGAAATTTGCAAGATAAGGCATAGAGTTTGGTGTAAGAGCTCTAGCTAGATAAATAACGATTTTACGTGCAATTACGATATTTTTGGAGCGGTTTTTACTTTTAATATCAGAGGGTTTAAGATTATAATACTTAGCTACAGTGTCAATAATTTTATCCATACTTACATTTTCTTTGGATTCTTTAATATATTCTTTTAAAATATCTTTAACAAAATCAAGTCCAATTTCTTGGATATTTGTAACATTCATCGAAAAATTAAGTTTAACTAAAACACCCTCAATTTCGCGGATATTATCATTAATGTTTGCTGCAATAAAGTGAATAATTGTATCATTTAGATGGATTCTATCTAATTTACATTTTGCACGAATAATGTTGATTTTTGTTTCTAGTTCTGGAGGTTGAATATCTGCTAAAAGTCCAGAAGTAAAACGTGTTTTTAAACGTTCCTCTAAACCCTTTAAATCTTTCGGTAAGCGGTCAGAGGTTAGCACAATTTGCTTATTGTTGTCTTTAAGTTCATTAAAAGTATGAAAAAATTCTTCTTGAATTTGCTCTTTACCACTTAAAAATTGAATATCATCAATTAATAAATAATCACAAGCACGATATTTTTCACGGAATCTTTCCATTGTATTGTTGCGAATATGCAATAAAAAATCATTTAAGAATTGTTCGCTTGTGGTATAAATTACATTTTTGCCTACAAGGATATTAGCATTGCCAATTGCATTTAATAAATGTGTTTTACCTAAGCCTGTATTACCATAGATAACAAGAGGATTGTATTTAATACTTTGATTTTGTGCCACTGCTTTAGCGACATTAAAAGCAAAAGTATTAGAATTGCCCACAACAAAAGAATCAAAGGTAAAAGAAGGGTTAAGATTTGTTGCGCCACTTTGTTTGCGGACACTGATTTTGTTTTCTTTTTTTTTACTGGAATTTACTACTTCAACAATTACTTCAGGTTTTAAACCATTATTTACTTCAAATAGATGTGCGATTTTATCTGCATATTTGGTTTTTATCCAGCTTGCGATTAAGATATTTGGGGCATTTAATACAATCCTATCTTCACGAGAATATTTTTCGTTATAGGTGATTTGGCTAATATAATTGTCAAATTCAAAAGTTGTAATTTCATTTTTGAGCTGTAACAAAATCTGATTCAAATTTTACCTTTAAAGTTATTCACAGGTGTGAATAATATGTGAATAATATGTGAAACTTCAGCTGATTTTATCTAAGAATTACTAAAAATTTTATATTATTTCCATTTATTAAAATATTTTAAGGTAATAAGTGAATATTTTAGGCATTGACCCGGGAAGTAGAAATTGCGGTTATGCAATTATCCAATTAGAAAAAAATACAATTTTTTTAGTAGAAGCAGGATTAATCAAAATCAAAGAAAGAATCTTACAACATCAAATTTTAGAATTTGTAGAAGGTATTGATTTAGTATTTAAAAATTATCAAATTGATTCTGTTGCTATTGAAGATATGTTTTATGCGTATAATCCAAAAAGCGTGATTAAACTTGCACAATTTCGTGGAGCATTGAGTCTTAAGATTTTGCAAGAGTTAGGAAGTTTTACAGAATATACTCCTTTGCAAGTTAAAAAGGCTTTAACAGGAAATGGTAAGGCACACAAGGAACAAGTTGCTTTTATGGTCAAGCGACTTTTGGGACTTAAAGGCGAGATTAAGCCACTAGATATTACAGATGCGATTGCCATTGCGATTACCCACGCGCAGAGATTGAAGCTTCAAATTAAGGAATAATCAATGCAAATTACACTTTTAAATTATACAGAATTAAAAACTTGCGCTCACGCAATTCGCACTTGTTGGCAGAGCTTTGAAAAAGGTGATAATGGAGGAGAAAGGGATAAAGAACTAATTTTACGCGTAGGAAATAAATTCAAACACGCTTCCACTTTAGAACATTTATATTACACCTTTTATATTCAAGGCATTTCGCGTGCGACTTTACAAGAATTGGCACGACATAGAATCTCCTCTTTAAGCGTCAAAAGCACACGTTATACGCTCAAAGAATTAAAAAATACAGAATCTTTTTTGCCTTTAAATACTCAAAATTTATTCCGCGCTAAAGAGTTTTTAGTTTTCACGGATAATGAATTGGTGGATAGAGCAAGTGTGCAGGCATTAGAGAATCTGCGCTTATTATTGCAAGAAAATATTAGCAATGATTTGGTTAAATTTGCTATGCCAGAATCTTACAAGACAGAATTAACTTGGAGTGTTAATGCAAGAAGTTTGCAAAATTTTTTATTTTTAAGAAGTTCAAAAAGTGCGCTTTGGGAGATTCGTAATCTTGCTTTTGCGCTTTTTGAATCACTGCCACAAGAACATCAATTTTTATTTGATGATTTTTTACAAGACGAAGAATAAGCAATGAGCCTAAAGAAAGCTTATATCCTATTAATTTTTGCTATTTTAACAGAAGTATTTGCTGTTAATTTAATGAAAGCAAGTGCAGGAGAAATGTGGGGGCTTGTGTATATGTATGTGTTGCTTGTGCTTTCTTATTATTTTATGGCTCTTTCGCTTCATCGTATTTCTGTGGGGGTGGCGTATGCAATATGGGAAGTGCTAGGAGCAGTTTGTGTAGTTTGTATTAGCGTGTTTTACTTTGGTGAGGAATTGTTATGGACTCAAAAAGTTGGCATTCTCTTATCTGTTAGCGGAATCGCATTAATTAACTATGCCGAATTAAAACGCGAAGTAGAATCGGATTCTACAAAGAATCCACAGGCAAAAGGAATCTAATGAGTTTAGCATTAGGATATGTCGTTATTTCAGCGATTTTGGATGTGATTGCAAATTTATTTTTAAAGAAATCCAATGCCTTTACACATAAGGGTTATACAATAGGTTGTATCCTTATGGTGTGGGCAGCTTTTAGTGTGTTGATTTTGGCACTTGAAGAGATGCCTTTAAGTGTGGCATATTCTACTTGGGGTGCAGTGGGGATTGTTGGCACAAGTGTAGGGGGTTATGTCTTTTTTAAAGAGCGCTTGGGAATCATCGGTTATATTGGTATGGCTATGGTGATTTTCGCAGTGATTTTGCTGAATTTGTGAATCCACTATTCCCATCCTTAGAAGCAGGGATAAAACCTCCTCCCTAATTATGAGTTTTCTTCATTGTGTTTTCGTGTATAAGGCGTGGATTCTTGCAATAGCTTGGGATTGGTGAGGCACAAAAGTGCCAATCCCCCTTTACTTTTATTTAATTTTAGCTAAAATCGTATTAAAGGTTGCGCTTGGGCGCATAATGGCATTGCATTTTGCATCATCAAACTTGTAATATCCTCCTAAATCTACTTTCACACCTTGTGCGCTTAAATATTCTTGGTGGATTTTGTTTGCATTGGCACTTAATTCTTCTGCAATTTCTTTAAAAAATCCTTGTAATGTAGAATCACTACTATCTTGCGCTAAGGCTTGCGCCCAATAAAGCGCAAGATAAAAATGGCTTGTGCGGTTATCGTCTTCGCCCACTTTGCGAGAAGGGGCTTTGTTGTTGTTTAGCCATTTGCCAATCGCATTATCAAGGCTATTTGCTAAGACTTGTGCTTGTTTGTTGCCTATTTTTTGTGCATAAAATTCCAAACTTGCTTGAAGTGCTAAAAATTCTCCCAAACTATCCCAGCGCAAATGGTTTTCCTCCACGAGCTGTTCAACTTGTTTAGGCGCACTTCCACCCGCACCGGTTTCAAACATAGATCCACCATTAAGCATCGGTACGACGGAAAGCATTTTAGCACTTGTGCCAAGCTCTAAAATCGGGAATAAGTCTGTGAGATAATCCCTTAGAACATTTCCACTAATAGAAATCACATCTTTTCCATTGCGGATTAGTTTTAGCGATTCCAAACACGCTTCTTTTGGAGGTAGAATCGCAATGTCTTTACCTTTTTCTTTCAATCGTGCTTGCACTAAATCAATCATAATTTTATTGCTTGCACGTTTAGAATCTAACCAGAAAATCGCCTTATTGCCGGTCAAATCTGCTCGCTCAATCCCCAAATCAATCCAATTTTGCACCGCTTCAAATTTCGCTTGATTTGCGCGATAAATATCACCTTTTTCTACTTTATGCTCTAGTAAAACAGCACCTTTTTCATCTGTTATTCTAAAGATTCCATTTTCTTTGGCAATAAATGTTTTATCGTGAGAGCCGTATTCTTGGGCTTTTTTTGCCATTAAGCCAACATTGGATACACTGCCTAATGTGCTAGGATTGAGTGTGCCATTTGCGCGCAAATCCTCTACTACCGCTTCATAAATTGTTGCATAAGTTTTATCTGGAATCAGTGCATTTGTATCGCATTCTTTGCCGTCTTTATCCCATAGTCTTGCACCATTTTTAAGCATCGCAGGCATTGAAGCATCTACAATCACATCACTCGGAATATGTAAATTTGTGATTCCTTTGTCGGAATTTACCATAGAGAGTGGCGCACTTTTGTCAAGAATCTCTTTGTATTTTGCTAAAATTTCTTGTTTTTTAGAACTATTTTCTATTTTTGTTAATAATTCATTGACACCATTATTGGCATTGACACCAAGTCGTGCTAGTTCTTCGCTGAATCCATCAAAAAGTTCTTTAAAATAGATTTTAACCGCGTGTCCAAAAATCACAGGGTCGCTAACTTTCATCATTGTAGCTTTTAAATGAAGTGAAAGCAGGATATTTTCTTTTTTGCAGACTTCAATCTCTTTTGTATAAAATTCATCTAGGGTTTTTGCACTCATAAAAGTTGCGTCTAAAATCTCATTTTTGTCTAGTTTTAAATTGTCCTTTAGGATTTCAGTGCCTTTTGAACCAACAAATTCAATTCTAGCTTTTGTAGAATTTGGAATCAAAATCGCTTTTTCGTTATCAAAGAAATCCCCCTTTTGCATATAAGAAACGCGTGTTTTGGAATCTTTGTGAAATTCTACCACACGGTAAGGATTCTTTTTGGCATATTCTTTAACGGCTTTTGTGCAACGGCGGTCAGAATTTCCTTGTCTTAGCACCGGATTGACCGCGGAGCCTAATACTTTTTGGTATTTCTCTTTAATGGCTTTTTGTGCTTCGTCTTTGGGTTCATCTGGGAAGTCTGGTACATTAAAACCTTTGCCTTGTAGTTCTTTAATTGTAGCTTTTAATTGTGGAATAGAAGCGGAAATATTGGGCGTTTTAATTAGATTTGCATCGGGTTGATTGACAATTTCACCTAGAATCGCAAGCTCGTCTTTGATTCTTTGGGATTCTTTAAGCCTTTCTGGAAATTGTGCTAAAATGCGTGCAGAGAGAGAAATATCAGAAGTTTCTACTTGAATGCCAACTTTGCCTAAAAATGCTTGGACAATAGGCAGAAAAGAATAAGTGGCTAAAGCAGGAGACTCATCCGTGAGAGTATAAGTGATTTTCATAAAGATTCCTTTAATGTAGAATTTATCGTTTGAGTATAACAAACAATTACGCAAATTTTGCTAATTTTAGTCAAGATTCTTTTTACTTTTTATACAAATGGGGAATTATGTTGCACTTTGTAAATTTTCGCATTTACACATTTTGCTAAAGTCTCACGAATAATTGCAAATTTAAAACATAAATTTAAAGAGTTTGAGGTAAAATAATAAATTATGATTTAGATTTGACAGCAATTGTCAATGAGGAGCTAGAATGTTTCCTGTAAAAAGCAGTTTAAAATTAGTAGGTAGTGTGCTTGGAATCTCAACTGATAAAGATTCTATTATCTGTATAGATAATTTTTATAATATTTCTACTTTTTCAAAAGAAAACAAAATAATTGATAAAACACTGCAGATCTCTAAAGAGGTTGAACCTCTGCATCATTTTAGTAAGGCAGTTGCTATCTCTCATACTACTTCTAAAATTGCTATGGGTTTTGTCAAGGCAACCAAAGGTGTGGTGGTTACTACTATCCCAGAGATTGCACCAATTGCGCAACTTACTTGGCAAAAGCTTGCAATTTCTAAAATCTCCTTTTCACACGAAGATGATTATTTAGCCACAGGTGGTGAAGATGGACGCGTATTGTTATATTCTGCGGATAATTATCAGTTGGCTTTAAGCACCCCACCTTTACCAGACTATATTTCAGCTATTGCATTTAGTGAAGATGGGAGGCTATTATTTGCAGGTTGTTTTGGTAAAAGTGCAATGATTTTTGATGTGGTTAAAAACACATTGATTGCGGACATTAAAACAGAGTCACTAATTGAAGATGCATTTTTTTATGCAGGGGATACGCTTTTATTTTGTGTTACAAAAGAGGGGCAGACTCTTGTTTATGATGTGCAAGAGCAAAAGTTTATTAAAGAAAATCTCTTTAAAGGTGTATGGCTTATGCGATGTCGCAAGTTGCCAGGTGAAGAGTTTGCTATCGTAGGGGCTAAAGACAAACAATTACGCATTATTGATTTAAGTGATAATACACTAAGTGATTCCATTACGCTTGAACATAGTGGTATTACAGCAATGAGACTAGAGGACAATCTGCTTTATCTTGGTTACTCTGATGGAACGATTGAGATTGTGGATATTAATGAGGCACAAGATGAAATGCTAGAATTGTTGAATAATAACGATTTAAAGAAAGCATTGGGTTTGATTCAAGAAAAAAATATTTTTTTGCAAACTTTGAAAGAATACCGCACGAAACTAGAAACTTTGTGGAAAGAAATGTTGGCAAAAGCGGTGGATTTGTTAGCAAAAGACCAGCTTGAAGAAGCAACAGCAGTTGTAGAGCCTTTTATGCTAGACCAACGTAAGCGAGAAGAGTTTGATTATTATTGGCAGCAAAAAGAAGCTGTGGCAAAATTTATGGATGCCATTGAAGCTAAAAACTATATGGAAGCTTACAAGCTCGTAGAACAGAATCCTTATTTGAAAGAAACGGTGGCTTATGCGAAGCTAGAGGAGACCTGGGAAAAATCTTTTGAGGTTTCTAAACGATTGCTTTTCCAAGACCCGCAAGGCAATCTTGTCAAAGCGCAGGATTTATTGCGTCCATTTGTTACTGTTAAATCTAAAAAAGATGTCGCAATGACCCTACTTAGAAATAGCGATAAATTTATTCAAGCGGATAAAGAATATAAAGCAAAAAACTTTGTAGAATATTTTAAAATGTGCGATAGACTTCCGTTTTTAAAAGAGACTTTAATTTATAAAAGTGCATTATTGATTGGAGACCAAATCGCGCAACGTGTCAGTGCTTGTGAGAATCAAAATGACTATGCAAAAGCATTGGAAATCTGTAAACTTCTAGCTTCTATGTCGCCTTTTAAATCTCTTGCAGACGAAAAAGCAAAAACAATTCAAATCAAGCTAGATTTTGCTCAAGCTTGTAAAGAGCATAAATTAGCTGATGCATTTAAAATGGCTGAAACTTATTTTGAGTTGCGTTCTATGCCAGAATATAAAAAGCTTTATGATGATTTTAAACGCTATGAAAAAATTGCCTTTGGATTTGCAGCTAAAGGTAATGGGAAAGCAACTTTGGACAACTTAAAAGAATATCTTTATATTGAGTATTGGCGAGATAAAATTGCGGCAATTTTAAAGATTGCTTATCTTTCAGAGTTTATGCTAAATGCTCCAGGCAAAGAGGGTGCACAAGAAAATATTTGTTGGAAGGAAACTTTCCAATATTATATTGAGCGTTATGGTAAAGATGAAGAGATTAAAAAGCTAGCCAATGAAATTGGATTGCAAGGAGAATTAGATAGCATTCCTTTTGATGGTAATCCAAAAGGATATTTAACAACAATCGTTGCGGATTCTTTATTATGTATTGACAATCAGCCTTTGCATCAACACGAAGAAAATCAACAAGAAAATTAAAGACAAATTAAGTGGAATCCCAAACTTTAAAACCGCGTTATCCAACGAAGCAAATTGCAGTTGGCAATGTTCTAGTAGGTGGAGATGCCCCAATTTCTGTGCAAAGTATGACTTATAGCAAGACAGCTAATTTGCAAGAAACAAAGAAGCAAATTGATTGCTTACAACTTGCAGGTTGTGATATTGTGCGCGTAGCAGTGAGTGATGAGGAGGATGCTCACGCATTAAAAACACTTAAGGCGATGATTGGGTTGCCTTTGGTTGCAGATATTCATTTTCGTTATAAACTTGCATTGATTGCAGCGGAATCTGTGGATTGCGTGCGGATTAATCCGGGTAATATTGGAGCCAAGGATAAAATTAAAGCCGTAGTAGAGGTGTGCAAAGAGCGCAAGATTCCTATACGAATCGGTGTTAATGCTGGAAGTTTGGAAAAACCTTTTGAAATTAAATATGGTGCAACCCCTAAGGGTATGGTAGAATCCGCATTGTATAATATTAAGCTATTGGAGGATTTTAACTTTAGCAATATTAAGGTATCTTTAAAGGCTAGTGATGTGGAGCGCACAATGAGTGCTTATCGGGCTTTGCGTCCTTTGGTGGAATATCCTTTCCATTTGGGGGTTACAGAGGCGGGAGATTTAGAATCTTCCACCATTAAAAGTTCTATGGCACTTGGTGGGTTGCTTATGGAGGGGATTGGCGATACAATGCGTGTATCTATTACGGGGGAACTAGAAAAAGAAGTTGAAATTGCAAGGGGTATTTTGCGCTATTGCGGACGACAAAAAGAGGGGATTACTTATATTTCTTGTCC
>NZ_CANBCA010000008.1 GCF_947367035.1 uncultured Helicobacter sp. | reverse complement strand
GGATTCGAACCAACGGCCCATTCCTTAAAAGGGAATTGCTCTACCAACTGAGCTAGCGGGTCTAAAATATTTAAAAATTAAGGAATTGGAATCATACAGATATTTTATATAAAAGTCAATAGTTTAATAAAAAAACCTTTAAAAAGAGCAGATAAGCATAAATTGTAGCTTGTGTTTGAATATAGTTTCTATCGCCTTTTAAATGTAGTTGCTCAATGATTTCCGCGCCTTTTCTATCCTTTATCCCAATAAAGATTGTCCCAACAGGCTTGTTGGCACTTCCACCATTAGGACCAGCAATTCCACTTGTAGCAAGGGCAAAATCTGCTCCAGATAGCCTTAATGCACCCTCTAACATCTCCCGCACCACTGCTTCACTTACTGCCCCAAAGTGTTCTAAATTTTCCTTTGAAACCTCAAGCCAAGATTCTTTAATTGCGTTAGCGTAACTAACTACACCCCCATCAAACACCTCACTTGCTCCGCTTTCTTTTGTTAGCCAATAGGCAACAAGCCCCCCTGTGCAACTCTCTGCAGTGGTAATCTTTAAATGATGTCTCAAGAGCAAATCAATTACACTTTGAGCAAGATTAAAAGTAGGAAAAATCTTATCCATAAAAGTGGTTTCAATGACTTTTGCAAAATCTTTCAAAGATTCGGTGTTATTGCTTGTCGCACTTAAAACTTCTAAATTAGAATCTGCATTTAAAATCTCTAAATTTACTTTAAAATCCTTTGCGATTCCATCAAGAAGTATTTGCGCACTTAGCGCATCAATACCCAAAAGATACAAAAACATTGTGGGGGAGATATTTTGATGAAAATGCACCTTAATAGCCGATTGTTTATCTACTTTGGGAAAAAAAATATTTTGCAAATCTAGTAACCAAACTCTACGCACTTTGCTTTTTAGTATAAATTCTGATTTAATAAAAATTTCCTTAGCTATATCAATAGGAACTTCTTTATAGTTTTCAACTTCTTGTTTTACTTTGATAAAACTTAAAAATGTATTAAAATGATGATGAGGAGCCAAGATCAAAAGATTTGTCGCATACTTTAAACCAAACTCTAAAGAGATTAGAAATGCGTTATCAACATTGTTTTTGGATTCTAAAGAATCGCAAAAAATCATCTGATGAATCTCTCCAAAATATTCTCTTGCAAACCTCTGTGCAAAATGATTAAGTGGTTCAAAATTGCGGTAATTTTTACCCATACAAAATAAAATATTCAAAATCTTGCCTTTCTTGCTTATAATTTTTAACGCTTTATGGTAGAATATTTTATCTATTTTAAGCTTATTTTGGAGGTAAATTTTGAGCAAAGTGTTAGTTGTTCGTCCGGAAGATGAAAAACCCGGCGAAGTTTATAATAGTAAAGGAAAGTTAAACAAAAAATTTTACGAAAAAGAAATCGTAAAACTACAAATTGAGTTAATCAAACTACAAAATTGGGTAAAAAAACACAATAAAAAAATCATTGTTATCCTAGAAGGACGTGATGCGGCAGGTAAAGGTGGAACTATCAAAGCATTACGCGAACACTTAAATCCACGTGGTTCTCGTGTCGTAGCACTACAAAAACCAAGTGATGTGGAAATAACACAATGGTATTTTCAACGTTATATTGATGAATTGCCAAATGGTGGGGAAATCGTGTTTTTTGACCGCAGTTGGTATAATCGTGCGGGAGTTGAAAAGGTAATGAATTTCTGCACAAATGACCAATATAGAGAATTTATCATTCAAGTTTCACACTTGGAACAAATGCTGATTGAGAGTGGTTATATTCTTTTTAAATTTTTCTTGGATGTCGGACGTGAGGAACAAAAAAAACGTATTGAAAGTCGCAAAGACGAGCCTCTTAAACGCTGGAAACTAAGCCCGATTGATGAGCTATCTTTAAATCTTTGGGACGAATACACCGAAGCCTTTGAAAAAATGTTTTCACGCACGCACACACCTTTTGCTCCTTGGTTGATTGTGGATTCTAATGACAAAAAACGTGCACGTATCAATCTAGCTAGAATCCTGCTTTCTAAGATTGATTATGAAGATAAAGATGCGGAAAATGTATGCTTGTTAGCTGACCCAGGCATTGTAACAACTTATTCTAGCGTTCGTGCATTCTCTCAAGAAAATGAAAATATAAAGAAAAAGAAAAAGAAAGAGAAAGAGAAAAAGTAATTGCTAGTAGTTCGGAGTGGAATCATATAATCCCTCCAGCTTTTGTTGCGCGCATCATTATATGCCACGAAAGATTTTCTCGCAACCAGATTTCGTGTGCTTTGTCTCCTAATCTGCTTTGGAATCGCCATTTTTGAAACTTCCATAAAGACTTTCTACTTGCAAATGTGTCGCTTGTCTTACACTTACAAAATCCAATTTGCACTATTATCACCATTAATATAAGAGAACCTATCATCTCACCCGAAGTTTTAGGCTCTACTGCTTGATTCTCACCTAGATTATTTGCTTGATTGCCCTGCATAGATAAAACATATCAAAGGGGGTCGTGTTTCTTGTTGTTTCTGCGTTGTTTGGTGTGCGAGAGAAGTTTGTCGCATAGTGTGGTTTGTGCTGATTTGCATAAGAATCCCTTACTTAATATAAATGCTTGCGATCATTAACCATTAACTTGTGTCCATACAAAAATGGATTGCCCCCGTGATTAGTTTGTGCTTGTTTGACCTAAGCTAATCTCCTCGCAATATCCAATATCAGAAGAATATACTGATAGAATATAAACTTTATTAACTGCAAGAACAGGTGCTTTTACCGCTTTATTGTCTTTATTTTCTTTGCCCTCTATTGTGTAGTTTATCTGCTACAAATGCGATTCCACAGCTTAAAATACTTGCCAACGCAAGACTTAAAAAAATTTGTCATTTAATCCTTAATAAAATATATAGAAACTTGAGCAAAAAGTGTTCCTTATAGAATAAATGCCCTTTGAAACCAAATGATAGGAGAAAAAATTGTGGATTGTCTTTTAAGATTCTGCTTTGCAGAATCTCACTTTGAGATTTTACACTAAGGCTTCTTAATAAGATACCTTATCGTGGCTCCTAGCTGCTCTACTCCTAACACTTCATAGCCGTGATTTTTCACATCAATGGGAATATTATTAATGCTTTGTGGGCAATCACTTAGCACTTCCAAAATCTCGCCACTTTTAAGTTCGGGCAAAACCTCCAGAGTCCTTACCGCAGGATAAGGGCAAGGCTCACCTTGCAAGTCTAATCTAAAATTTGGGATAATTTCTTGTTGCATATTCTCCTCCTTTATGCGCGTTCAAATCGTTTATTTTTGGCAAAATATCGCCGCTCAAGAAACAGCACAAAGGCAAGGAATGCAAAAAGCAGCACATAGCTTACCACCAAGCCGCCATAATTACCAAAGGATTCTAAAAGATTGATTTTAGGGAAGCTTGTCGCAAGCGGCACAGAATAATAATCCCAAGTCGCTGCCAAAAGCGTAGAGCCAATGACATTACCAACACCTACAATCCAATAATGCACCTGCCCCTCAACTGCGCGATACATCCAGCCACATTCACACCCTCCTGCAATCACAATACCAAAGCCAAAGAGCAATCCGCCAATCACTGCATTTGGCGCAGCCCACATAATTTTAGGCGGAAGTCCAAGCATAATGTAACTAAAAACGCCAATAGTTGAAACCATCATTCCCACAATCACCGCTCTTGCCATATATCCACGCCCTGTGATAAATAAATCCCTAAAGGCAGAGGTAAAGCAAATCTGCGCACGCGAGATGATAAATCCAAATCCCACACCAAATACAACTGCAAGTGCTAAAATAGGAATCTTTTTGCCCTCTGGAATATTTCCATACGCCATTAGATACGCTACCCAAACGCCAATTCCAACTAATACCAAAACACCAAGTGCAAAAAGGAGTTTTGCCCTACTCTGATTTTCTTTGCTATTTCCAATGTCTTTTTGTGAGCTGACTTTCTCTAGCTTTGTATGAGAGCGAAAAAGTGGGAGTAAAACAACCTTTGTGCCTAGCCACACACCAACAAGCGTCATAATCGTAAAAAACCACGCGTGCAAGCTAAATTGTGGAATCCCCGTAAAGAAACTCGCCAAATTACAACCCATACCAATCCTCGCACCAAATCCTGCAATAATCCCACCGATAAGGGCTTGAGCGATTCTAATATTGCTTTGAGGCAAACGAAACTTGACATTATTTGCCATTGCGGCAGCGGCAAACGCCCCTGCAAACATTCCAATAATCATCACGCCATCTACCCTATCTAGCGGTGTTCCTTGCAAACCTAGAATCTTAAAATAACCCCAAGTGCTTGTATCCACACCTAAAAGATTCATAATATGTCCGCCCCAACGCGTAAATTCACCTGTAACAGCCCAATAAGTCCCAGTCAAACCAAAATAATAAGCAGCCATTACGCCAAGTGCAATAATAGCGGGCATAGGCGACCAAAATTTGACTAGGAATCTTTGCTTATAGTCTTGAAACACTTTGATTCCTTAAAATGATAAATTATACAGATATTGGACAGAAAGAAAAAGAAGTCATTATCTGTGTGCTTTAACCCGAAAGCTTTGGAAAGACTAGAATAATAACACATTTTATTTGGTTTTACAATATAAATCATTTAGCCAGCCTAAACACTTTACGCTAATAAGGTAAATAAAAGGGACTTCAATAACAAATGGACTAGGTAATTCTGAAATTTTTAGTGGGGATTCTTAGAGTTTTTCTATATTAAAGATTACAGTGCAAGCAAAGATTCCACAAGATTACAATATCCAAAGTCTAATGAAATTTTGTAATGGTGTCCCTGATGCGATTCGAACGCATGACCTCACGATTAGGAATCGTGTGCTCTATCCTGCTGAGCTACAAAGACAGCGCTAAAGAATATTTGAGAATCGCCCAACAACTGTCGGGCGTAAAAGAAGAAATTATTTTTTGCCTTTTTTAGCGGCAGCAACTGCATCTTTAAGACCTTTTCCAGCCTTAAACTTAGGAACAAACTTATCTCCTGTTTTGTATTTTTTAGTTGTCCCAGGCACAACACCTTCTTTGCCCTTTTGAAGCACAGTTTCAAATTTACCAAAGCCAACTAATTCAATGCTTTCTTTCTTAGCAAGTGCTTTTACTACTGCTGCTGTAAAAGTGCTGATTGCTTTTTCAGCTTCTTTTTTAGTCTCATACTCTCCGACCTGTTTTACTAGATCAACAAATTCTGATTTATTCATTTTGGAAACCTCCATAAAAAGTTTAAAAACGCATTATTGTAACATAAATTTGCGATTTTCAAGACTTTTCAAAGAAAAAATAAATTTTATTTTATACTTTATGTATGGAAAATACTTTAACATAACCTCAAAAATTCTCCTTAAGAGCCCTTTAAGAATCTGTAAGGAAGTTTTAAATAATATTAGAGATTCTAAATTATCATTATTTATTCGAAAAGGAGAACCAATGGCTCTAAAAGTTGCAGTCAATGGGACAGGAAGAATAGGTTTATGTGTATGCAAAATTCTAAGCGAACGCGAAGATTTAGAGCTTGTTGCGCTCAACACAACAATGCCCATTGACACACTCATTCATCTACTAAAATATGATTCTGTGCAAAAAAATAGTGTGGTTGAAAAATTAAGTGAAAATAGTATAAAAATTGGCAAACAAAAAAATATTCAAATCATTAGCACTCGTGAGATTAAAGAATTAAATTTTGGAAAATTTGGTGCAAAACTCGTGATAGAATGCACTGGGGCTTTTAATGATTTAAATAAAGCGGGTGCGCATTTATATGGAGGAATCCAAAGAGTTGTGATTTCTGCACCAGCGACAGATACTCCAACTTTCGTTTATGGCGTCAATCATATCAATTATCAAGGGGAATCTATCATTTCTAATGCAAGTTGCACGACTAACGCACTTGCGCCTATTGCAAAAGTTTTGCACGATAATTTTAAAATTTTAAGTGGATTAATGACAACCATTCATAGCTATACCAACGACCAAAACCTTCTAGATTCCAAACATAAAGATTTGCGCCGTGCTCGTGCTGCTGCACTCAATATGATTCCAACTTCCACGGGTGCGGCAAAAGCTATTGGACTTGTTCTGCCTGAATTAAAGGGAAAACTAAATGGCTTTGCGATTCGGGTTCCAACACCTGATGTAAGTCTTGTAGATTTAACTTGCGTTACAAAAGAATCTGCTACCAAAGAATCTGTTAATGCCGTTTTTGAGAATGCTGCACAAAGTGCATTTAAGAATCTCATTCTAGTGGATAATGAAAAACGCGTTTCAGGAGACTTCATTGGAAGTACTTATAGTAGTATTTTTATCCCGGACTGCACGGTGGTCGTAGGCGAAAATCAAGTAAAAGTGGTTGCCTGGTATGACAATGAGTGGGGTTATTCTACGCGTTTAGTGGATATGGCAGGTTTTGTTGGTTCTAGTATTTAAATTCTTAAGGGGTCAATTTTATGATGAATTTAACCAACACCTATTCACATTTTTTACAAGATTATCCCAATCTTTTTGATAAAAAAAACTTAGATTTATTTTTTCAAAAAGTTCTTGTAGAACGTAATAGCCAACTTAGTGGATATTATGATTTACCTTTTGCTAAAAATCAAGCAATTTTTGATTATTTAACACGAAATAAGCATTTTTTGGATTCCATTTCTAATGTTATTATTGTAGGGATTGGGGGTAGCTCACTTGGGACAAAAGCAATTGACGCATTACTCTCACACCAAAACAATCGCAAAAAAATCAAATTACGATTCTTAGAGCATACAGACCCTATTATCATCAGAAAAGACTTACAACGCATTAAATATGAGGAAACTCTCTTTATTGTTATCTCAAAATCTGGGCTGACGATTGAAACCACTTCGCTTTTTAAATATATTTTAGCACGATTTTCTTTGTTGAAAGGAGAACGTAAAAAACATTTGCTAACAATTACTGATGAAGATTCTCCTCTCTTTCATTGGAGTAAAAGTGAAAAGATAGAATCCATAACGATAAAGCCAAATATCGGGGGAAGATTCTCTGTATTAAGTGCAGTAGGCTTGTTGCCTCTTGCAATTTTAGGTTATGATATTCAAGCAATCTTAAAAGGTGCGAGCATTATTAGCAATAGATTTTTTCAAGAACGGAAAGATAATGTGCTCAAAAAAGCCCTATTTCTAGCAAGAAATGAAAGCAAATATCCTATTAATGTGTTATTTTCTTATTCTAGTGTTTTTCGTCATTTTAATGCTTGGTATGTGCAATTATGGGGAGAATCCTTAGGCAAACTAGATATGTATGAGCAAAGACGCGGCTTGACACCTATTGCTCTCATTGGCAGTATTGACCAGCATTCTTTTTTACAACTCATTATGCAAGGACCTGCAAATAAAACCGTAACATTTTTAAGCGTTAAGAACTTTTTACAAAAACCTCTTTATATTCCAAACATTCATTTACAAGGTTTAGAATCTACAAATTTTGTTAATCAAACTTCTTTTAATCAGCTTTTAAAGTTGCAATGTATTTCAACCAAAGAGAGTATTATTTCACAGAATGTGCCTGTGGATTCTATTATTCTTGAATCTTTGAATGAAGAAAATACCGGTGCGCTTGTAATGTATTACGAATTACTTACTTCTTGTGTGGGGATTTTGCTACAAATTGATACATATAATCAACCTGGTGTAGAATTTGGCAAAAAGATACTAAGGGAAAAATTTACACACTCTTAAAATTTTTTACACTTTTTTACCAACTTTATACGCTACTTATCCTAAAAAATCTTAAAATAGATGAAATCTTAAACGAAAGGGTTAATATGGGTTTCATTCAAACAATCAAAGAAAAGGCAAGGGCAAATTTGCAAACAATTGTCCTGCCAGAAACGAGTGATTTACGCACTCTAGAAGCTGCACACATTGCACTACAAGAAAATATTGCAAAGATTATTTTAATCGGTGAGGAAGCAGAAATCAAACAACGTGCAAAAGGGCGTGATTTAAATTTGGAAAATGCAGAATTCATCAATCCTGCAAGTTGTGATGGGTTAGAATCTTATGTAGAACTATTTGTTAAACTTCGTGGACATAAGGGTTTAAGCGAAAAATCTGCGCGTGCACTTTTGCTTGAAAACCCACTTTATTTTGGTGTTGCACTTGTGAAATCAAAAAAGGCAAATGGTATGGTTGCAGGTGCAATCAATTCTACTGCTGATGTGCTTCGTGCCTCTTTGCAGATTTTAGGCACGAATCCAAAATCTAAATTAGTTTCCGCATTTTTCTTAATGATTGTTCCAAATTGTCATTTTGGAGAAAAGGGAATCTTTATTTTTGCAGATAGTGGATTGGTGCAGAATCCAAACGCGCAAGAACTCGCTTCTATCGCAATAGATTCCGCTAAAAGCTTTGAGGCATTAGTCGGGAAAAAAGCAGTGGTTGCGATGCTTTCGCACTCTACAAAAGGTAGCGCAAAACATTCTGATGTAGATAAAGTCATAGAAGCCACACGCATTGCTCAAGCTGAAGCGCCTAACATTGCACTAGATGGAGAGTTTCAACTTGATGCTGCCATTGTTCCAAATGTGGGAAAATCAAAGGCACCAGATAGCCAGATTGCTGGGAATGCAAATGTGCTTGTTTTTCCAGATTTAGATGCAGGAAATATTGGTTATAAATTGGTTCAACGTTTAGCAAATGCTGAAGCTTATGGACCTATTACGCAAGGAATCGGTGGGGCAGTCAATGACCTCTCACGCGGTTGCAGTAGTGAAGACATTGTAGGCGTAATTGCTATTACAGCTCTTCAAGCTCAACAAAATAAGGAGTAGAAATGGATATTTTAGTTATTAATTGTGGTAGTTCTTCGCTCAAATATCAACTGATTAACACAAACACAGAAGAAGTTTTGGCATCAGGCTTATGTGATAGAATCGGGATTGATGGCGGACAATTTAGTTATAAACCAAAAAATAGCGAAAAAACCATACAAAATGTTGATATGTCAGACCACGAAGTCGCTATTAAGCTTGTGCTTGAAACACTTGTTAATCCACAAAGTGGCATTATCAAGTCTTTAGACGAAATCAAAGCTATTGGACATAGAATTGTGCACGGAGGCGAGCATTTTACGCATTCTGCACTCATTAATGACGAAGTGATTTCACACATTGAAGAGTGTTCAGATTTAGCCCCCTTGCACAATCCTGCGCATTTGCTAGGTATTAAAGCCTGTAAGCAC
This sequence comes from uncultured Helicobacter sp., assembly GCF_947367035.1. GTDB lineage: Bacteria > Campylobacterota > Campylobacteria > Campylobacterales > Helicobacteraceae > Helicobacter_D. The sequence goes on along the minus strand of NZ_CANBCA010000008.1, from coordinate 63,430 downwards.
TTAATGCCACAAACGCCTATGGTAGCAGTATTTGATACTGCATTTCATCAAACAATGCCTCCGCACGCTTATATTTATGGTTTGCCTTATGAATATTATGAAAAATACAAAATCCGCCGTTATGGATTCCATGGCACAAGCCATAGCTATGTCTCAAAACGCACCGCGGAATATCTTGGAATCCCATTAGAAGATTCCAAAATCATTACTTGCCATTTAGGGAATGGTTCTAGTATTTGTGCCATAAAAAATGGTAAAAGTATTGATACAAGTATGGGTTTAACCCCGCTTGAAGGCTTAGTGATGGGAACGCGTAGTGGAGACTTAGACCCAGCAATTATTGATTATATTGCACAAAAGGAAAATTTAAGCACAAAAGAAGTCTTGAATATTTTAAACAAAAAATCCGGTGTGCTTGGAATTTCTGGTCTCTCAAGCGACTTTAGAGATTTACTAAGTGCCGATGAAGGAGGGAATCTTAAAGCGCGTTTTGCTAGAGAAGTGTTTGCTTATCGTGTGGCAAAATATATTGGGGCTTATACTGCCGCATTAGTTGGTGTAGATGCGATTGCATTTTGCGCAGGAGTAGGAGAAAATGCTAAATACATTCGTGGAAAAATTGTTTCAAACTTGCATTTCTTAGGAATCAACCTTGATGAAAAAGCCAATCTTGAAGCAGTGGGCAAAGAGGGTATCATTTCTACCAAAGACTCCAAAGTCAAAGTCTGCGTAATTCCAACCAATGAAGAATTAATGATTGCTAGAGACACGCGTGAAATCATTTTAAAATCCCAGAGACATTAAACGGCTTAAATAATGAGATTCTGCATTTGCAGTCTCTCAAATCTCTTAAGATTCCTATTTATTAAAAATCAATGCACATTACTCTGGAGCTTAAATTGAAAAAACAATATCAAAATGCAATAGAGAATGAAAGTATTTTGTTTTGAAATTTTTATCTGTTTTTAGCTACAATAAAATTTTAATTTTTAGGAGAAAAAATGGCTTTGGACGAAAACAGACAAAAAGCAATTGAGCTTGCCATTAAGCAAATTGATAAAGCCTTTGGGAAAGGTGCATTAATCAGGCTTGGCGACAAACCGGTAGAAAAAATTGATTCCATTAGCACAGGCTCTTTAGGACTAGATATTGCGCTTGGCATTGGCGGAGTTCCAAAAGGGCGAATCATTGAAATTTATGGACCAGAAAGCTCCGGCAAAACAACCTTAGCACTACAAATTGTCGCAGAATGCCAGAAAAAGGGTGGAATCTGTGCCTTTATTGACGCAGAACACGCACTAGATGTTACTTATGCAAAACGATTAGGTGTAGATGTAGAAAATCTACTTGTTTCGCAACCTGATTTTGGTGAGCAAGCCTTAGAAATTCTAGAAACGCTCACAAGAAGTGGGGGAGTAGATTTAATCGTGATTGACTCTGTGGCAGCACTCACACCAAAGAGTGAAATTGATGGGGATATGGGAGACCAGCACGTAGGCTTACAAGCACGTTTGATGAGCCAAGCTTTACGAAAAGTAACAGGCGTAATTCATAAAATGAATACTACGGTGATTTTTATTAACCAAATTCGTATGAAAATCGGTGTGATGGGCTATGGAAGCCCAGAAACCACAACAGGCGGAAATGCACTCAAGTTTTATGCAAGTGTAAGGATTGATGTTCGTAGAATCGCTACTTTAAAGCAAGGTGAGCAAAATATCGGCAACCGCGTCAAAGCCAAAGTCGTCAAAAATAAAGTTGCTCCGCCCTTTAGAGGGGCGGAATTTGATATTATGTTTGGTGAGGGTATCAGCAAAGAGGGCGAATTAATTGATTATGGAGTAAAATTAGATATTGTAGATAAAAGTGGTGCGTGGTTAAGCTACAAAGATAAGAAGCTTGGGCAAGGCAAAGAAAATGCAAAAGCATTTTTAAAAGAGAATCTAGAAATTGCCCGAGAAATTGGGGAAAAGATTAAAGCGTCTATTTCAATCTCTGATGATTTATCTAGTGATGATACAAATGATATAGAATAAAACAAGGAATAAATGATGAAAAAAAATGTTTTAAAAGCAAGTTTTCTTGCGATTCTTTTTGGCACATTGTGCAATATTGCTTTGGCAGAGGATAAATCTTGTTGCACAATTTCAGGTGCAGGGAGCTTCACCTTAAGTGAAGAAGATAAAGCGGCTTTGCAAGATAAAAATCAACCCAATGACTCTAAAACCTCTCAAGAAATAAACGACCAGTCAAACAAGGAGAAACAATGATTTATATTGACGACATTAATGCGCAAGAGGTATTAGATAGCAGGGGGAATCCAACAGTTAAAGCAACTATTCTTTTAAGTGATGGAAATGTTGCAAGCGCAATCGTCCCAAGTGGTGCAAGCACAGGCAAAAGAGAGGCATTGGAGCTACGTGATAAAGAAGAGCGATTCTTAGGTAAAGGCGTTTTGAAGGCGTGTGAAAACATTAATACAACTATTTGCGATTCCATCACGGGACTAAGCCCTTTTGATCAAGCTGAAATTGACAATCTTTTAATAGAACTTGATGGCACAGAAAACTTCTCTAATCTAGGTGCAAATGCCACTTTAGGAGTTTCTATGGCAGTTGCTCGCGCGGCAGCGAAAAGTTTAAATATCCCACTTTATCGTTACTTAGGTGGTGCAAATGCTATCACATTGCCTGTCCCTATGCTTAATATCATCAATGGTGGAAGCCACGCAGACAACACAGTGGATTTTCAAGAATATATGATTATGCCTGTTGGTTTTGAATGCTTTAGTGAAGCATTGCGCGCAAGTGCAGAAATCTATCAATGCTTAAAAAAACTCTTAAAAGATTCTAAACATATTACAAGCATTGGTGATGAAGGGGGATTTGCACCAAATCTCAAAACCAATGAAGAACCAATCCAAATTATTTTGGAAGCAATCAAAAAGGCAGGTTATAAAGAGGGGGAACAAATAGCAATTGCATTAGATGTCGCAAGTAGCGAATTTGTGAATGACAAGGGCATTTATTGTCTAAAAGGAGAGGGTAGAAATCTAAGTAGTGAAGAATTAATTGAATACTATGAAAAACTGATTGCAAAATACCCTATTGTTTCTATTGAAGATGGCTTAAGTGAAGATGATTGGGAAGGCTGGAGTAAGCTAACGCAAAAACTTGGCAATAAGGTGCAACTTGTAGGAGATGATTTGTTTGTAACCAATGCTAAAATTTTAGAAGGAGGCATTACAAAAAACATCGCAAATGCTATCTTAATCAAACCGAATCAAATCGGCACTATAAGCCAAACTATGAAGACTATTCGTTTAGCTCAACGCAATCATTATCGTTGCATTATGAGCCATCGTAGCGGGGAAAGCGAAGATAGTTTCATCGCAGATTTTGCTGTGGCATTAAATACTGGTGAAATCAAAACAGGCTCAACAGCAAGAAGTGAGCGTATGGCAAAATATAATCGCCTATTAACTATTGAAAATGAATTAAGCTTTCCTGTTTATTTAGGTAAAAAACTTTTTTGTAGATAATGGAATCTTCTACATTTAAAAAGGGTGGATTTTATAAACTTTTGCCCTTTTTGAGTCTTGTTTTATTCATTTGTATTCTAGGAGTTTATTTTGGTAATTTACTCTTTGGCGATAATTCTTTAAGTGTGCTTTTAAGCCTTAAAAATAAGGAATCCCAAATGCGCCAAGAAGTCAATCGCTTAATGCACGAAAATGCAAATTTGCAAAAAGAACTTTTTGAATTGAAAGGACTTGAACCCCAATGAAATACTTAAAACTAATTTGTAGCTCTATTCTGTTTGCGAGTGGAGTGTTGGCTGAAGAAAATGAGCCAAAAGCTCTACCAGACATTCCGACTTTAAACATTGATGCACAAAAACAATCCAAACCCCAAACCTCTACTAATCCTGTCAATCAAGAATCACAAAGCGTTTCAACACTACAAAATTCCAATTCTACGCCTACACAAGGGGATTTAAAAAATATTCCAACAACATCTAATACCACAGACATATTACAACCCTTAACCGAAGATAACGTAGAAAATAACGAAACCAAAAGAGGACGCGACCCTTTTACGCCTATTATCACACCAAAAGCTAGTGGGCAAATCACAAATGCCCCGCAATTAGATTTATTCACTAAAACTGAATTGATTTTGCCCTCTACTGCTAGAAAAATCAAAAAAATTATTTTAGAATACCAAAATCTCAATGGTTCTATTACAAGTATTGAACAGAATCTTGAAGGCGATATTGATTGGCATTTTCCACTCATCTTAAGCCAAGAAGTGCAACCTAAAGCCCAAAATATTGTGGATAAACAAAGCTTCACTTTAAGCCGTCTATTTGAATTTGAAATCACTAAACAAAATATCAAATTCAAAACTTCACTCAAACGTCTTCGTGATTTTACACTTGCTTCTCCCACGCGTTTAGTGCTAGATTTCAAAGCTCCAGATAAAACACCTTTACAGGAAATTTTTGATACACAAATTCCCTCCATTCCAAAAGTTTCCTTAAGCACGCATTTAGACTTTTATCGCATTACATTCAATTTTGATGGACAATACAAATATAAAATAATCCAAAATTCTGCTAGAGATTATACAATTGAACTCTACTAATTGTGTCCTTGTCGGCTTTATGGGTAGTGGCAAAAGCACCATTGCTAAAGCCCTACATCAAGCCAATCACGCATTGATTTTAGAGAGTGATTCTATCATTGAAACCAATGAAGGATTAAGCATAAAAGAAATTTTTTCACTTTATGGCGAAACATACTTTAGAGATTTAGAGTGCAAATTTTGTCAATTTGTAACACATAATGTCCAAAACGCCATTATTTCTACTGGAGGCGGAATGCCTCTATTTTGTGATGTTCAATCTATGGGAAAAGTTTTTTTTCTACATTTGGAATTTGAAACAATTTTTGCACGCCTTAATGCAAATGAAAGGGATAAACGCCCTTTATTTAAAAACTACAATTCTGCATTAGATCTTTACAATCAACGATTAAAACACTACCTATCTTGCGCCCATTATATCATCAATGCCGACCAAAGCATTCACATAATTGTGCAAAATATTTTGGAGAGATTATGAATCTAATTTTTGTCCGATTTAAAAGCTCTAAAGTTGGTGGGGCAGAAAAATATCTTTTGCGCTTAAAAAATGCCCTAGAATCGCGAGACTCCAAACGAAGCAATCCTAGAATTGAAGTTTTCTCTAGTGGAGATTATGGACAATCCGCTGAATTTCGCATTAATGTTCCATCATTTCTTCCCTCCTTTTTAAAATTTCTTTGTTTTTTAGTTGCCTATGAAAAATACTACAAGCGGCATTGCCACTCTATCTACTTTAGCCTAGAACGTGTTTTGCACTGCGATATTTATCGTGCGGGTGATGGAATCCATAAAGAATGGTTAGAAATCAAAACGAAAAATAATGCTTGGTTAAAATTTAAAAGCCATTTTAATCCAATCAACTTCATCTACGCTTCTCTAGAATCAAAGCTTTTTTTAAACGCTAAAATTATCATTGCAAACTCTAAAATGATTCAATCTTCTTTGATTGAAAACTTCAAAGTTGCGCCAGAAAAAATTCGCGTAATTTACAATGGCATCACTTTACCAGATTCTTTTGATAAGCTTTCGTCTAAAAAGAATCTTTGTAAGGATTTTTCTAATCTTGAAAATAAAATACTTTTACTCTTTGTTGGCAGTGGTTATGCGCGAAAAGGCTTAAAACAAGCTCTTCTTATGCTCTCTAAAATTCCATACAAAAATTGGCATTTTTTAATCATTGGTAGAGAAAAACATCAAAGGCACTATGAGCAAATCGCAAAACAATTCAATCTTACAGAAAAAACGCTATTTTTAGGAGCGCAAACAGAGGTTTCTCGTTTTTATGCAGCAAGTGACATTTTTCTCTTTCCAACTTTTTATGAGCCTTGTTCTAATGCTACATTAGAAGCCGCAAGTTTTGAAAATGCGATCTTAACAACTAAGCAAAACGGCGCAGGAGAATTATTTAATCCAAAGTTTTTATTAGATACCCCAAACTCTATTATGCAAGGAAGCGAAATGCTCAAAAAACTTTTACAAAATCCTGACCTCTTAAAAGAAATGCAAAAAAGCTGTGCAAAGGCTGTTTCCCACTTAAGCGTTCAAAACAATTTACAACAAACTTTACAAGTTATTAATGAATTAAAATGATGAATATTTTAGTGAGAATCCCAAATTGGCTAGGCGATGCGGTAATGGCTACTTTTGCGTTAGAGATTCTATTTTCACGCTTTCCTAAAGCATACTTTTATTTCGTTGGCAGTGCTACAAGTATCGCACTCTTTGCACACTATCCAAATGTAACCACGATAGAGGATAAAAGCAAAAAAGCAAGATTTAGAATCCTAAACCTTTATCATCTTGGCAAATCTATTCCACCCTGTGATTTAGGTTTCACTTTTCAAAACAACTTGCTCTCCGCTCTTTTACTTTTCTTTAATGGCACAAAGTTCCGTGCGGGTTTTTCCACAGAAATGCGAAGCTTTTTACTCACATTTTACCCTAAAAAACCAAAGAATATGCACGAAGCTTTGCGCTTTTCAACCCTTGTAGAATCCGCTCTGCACTCACCTAGACTAAAAAACTTGCCGCTTCAAGAGGTAGAAGTGCTACCTAAGCTTTATCTTAAAAAGCCTCCATTGCAAGTAAATCTTCCAAAACATTTTAAGGATTCCAAAATTGTTGGAATTAACGCAGGAGCAACATTTGGGACAGCAAAACGTTGGGAAGAATCCTATTTTGCACAAGTTATAGGGTTTTTATTACAACAAAATTATAAAATTATTCTTTTTGGCATTACAAATGAAAATGAAATCAATAATGAGATTTTGAGACATTTACATCAAATGCCAAATCTCAACGAAGATTTATTGGGTAATATTTTAAATTTAAGCGGAAAAACTACTATTGAAAGCCTCATAGCACATTTTCTTAAGCTTCATTTTTTACTTACCAATGACAGCGGTCCAATGCACATTGCAAGCGCATTGGAGATTCCAACTCTCGCCCTTTTTGGACCTACAAACACCAAGGAAACTTGCCCCTTTAATGCCAAAAATTCGCATATTCTCTCCCTTGAAACATTCCACCAAAAACTTCCTTGTATGCCTTGTATGCAACGCACCTGCCCACTTCCTAAAGACTCTACAACCTTTCACGCCTGTATGCGCAACCTTACGCCAAACCTTGTTATCACAAAACTTCAATCAATCTTAAGTGAAGTTTAAATAAAATCCACTCCAAAATTACAAGTGAGTCATAATGAGAACTTTAAGCTTAGGGCATTCACCTGATGCAGACGACCTTTTTATGTATTATGCCATTAAGTTCGGTTGGGTTAGCAATCCTGAAATTCATTTTCAATCTAGTGCGCTAGACATTGAAACGCTTAATATCAAAGCTTTAGGAGGTGAGCTAGATATTTCTGCTATTTCGTTTGGTGTTTATCCACTCTTGGCACAAGAACAATGTTTGTTAAGAACAGGAGTGAGTTTTGGTGTAGGATATGGACCCAAATTAATTAAACTGAAAGGCAAAAGACTTAGAAAAAACTTCAGAGTTGCTTTAAGTGGCACACATACAACCAATGCAATGCTCTTTAAAATCGCCTATCCTGAAGCAAGAATTGTTTATAAAAACTTTCTTGAAATTGAAAATGCTGTGCTTCAAGGCGAAGTAGATGCAGGCGTGCTAATTCACGAATCTATTTTAACTTTTAATGAAAGACTAGAAGTTGAACGAGAGATTTGGGAGATTTGGCATACATTAAATGGCAATGCCAACTTACCTTTGCCACTAGGAGGAATGTGCTTACGCCGTTCCATTCCACTTAATGTTGCAATTATGTGTGAGGAATTACTAACCAAAGCCGTGAAAGTTGCTCTAGAAAATAAACCTCTCCTCTCTTCAATGCTCCAAGAGCGGAATCTGATTCGTGTAGATTCCAAACAACTAGAAACTTACCTCAACCTCTACGCTAATGGGGATTCTATAAGCCTAAGCGAAAAGCAGCTAGAAGCAATCAACGCTCTTTTTAAAATCGGCTATGACCACAAAATTTACTCACAAATTTTAGAAGTAAAAGATTGTTTGATTCCAATAGACTACAAAGAGTTTCGTAACTCTTAAATCAAACCCATTTTTTCTTTCGCTTCCTTGTAGGTTGTAGCAGCAATCTCGCGTGCGCGTGCTTCTCCTTCTTGCAAGATTTTGTGTAAATAATCCTTTTCGCTGCTTAGCTTTTCGTAGGCTTGACGAATCGGGCGCAATCCCTCAATCACGACTTCTGCTACCTTTTCTTTCAGTTTGCCATAACCTTGCCCTGCAAACTCTGCTTCAATCTCCTCTGCTTTTTGTTTGGTAAAACACTGATAAATATTTAGCAGATTATAAACCCCTGCACGATTCTTATCAAATGCGATGATTCCCTCACTATCAGTGGTTGCCTTTTTAAACTTCTTTACTATTACTTCTGGTGTATCTATAAGAGCAATGGAGTGATTGGGCTTATCACTTGAGCTTTTGCTCATCTTTTTAGTCGGGTCATCTAAGCCCATAATGCGTGCGCCCTCTTTTAAAATCATCGGCTCTGGCACAACAAAAGTTTCTCCAAAATCACGATTAAACCGCATTGCCGTATCGCGGGCTAACTCAATATGTTGCTTTTGGTCTTCTCCCACAGGGACAAGATTACTTTGATAGAGCAAAATATCCGCGCTCATCAAATTGGGATAATTCAAAAGTCCGGCAAAAATATTTTTAGGATTTTTCGCACTTTTATCTTTAAATTGTGTCATACGACTTAAATCCCCCATTGGAGTTATGCAAGTTAATAACCACGCCAAAGAAGTGTGTTCTTGGATTCGCGATTGAATAAAAAGTGTGGATTTTTGCGGGTTAATCCCACAAGCAAGGAGCATAGCGCATAAATCATAAGTTTTCTCGCGCAAAATACTTGGGGTTTGCGGAATTGTAATTGCATGAGAATTGACCACGCAAAAAATATTTTCATACAAATCCTGACGCTCTACCCAATTTTTCACCGCACCCAAATAGTTTCCTAGATGAATATTGCCTGTGGGTTGAATCCCAGAAAACACGCGCGACTTTTGCATAATAATCCTTAATAAGTTTAAATCAAGCCGCAATTATAGCCAAAACTTAGACTTAAAAGAAAATTTGCTAAGATTTTGCAAACAAAAGGAAATAAAATGAGCAAAGACACATTGGCAAAGAGAATCATTCCGTGTTTAGATATTAAAAACGGACGCGTGGTTAAGGGCGTAAATTTCGTAGGGCTTCAAGATGCGGGGAATCCTGTGGAGGTTGCCAGACGCTACAACGACGAGGGTGCAGACGAGATTACCTTTTTGGATATTACGGCTACCCTTGAAGCAAGGAATACAACCCTTGAAATGGTGCGCAATGTCGCCAAAGAAGTCTTTATCCCGCTAACGGTTGGGGGCGGGATTTCAAGTTTGGAACATATTTATGATTTGCTGAATGCGGGCTGCGATAAGGTCAGCCTTAACTCCTCGGCACTTAAGAATCCCGATTTAATTACGCAAGGTGCGAAGCGATTTGGTTCTCAATGTATTGTTATAGCCATTGACGCCAAAAGGCGCGTAAATGGGATTGGTTGGGAAGTTTATACGCACGGAGGACGCAACAACACAGGAGTGGATTTGGAACAATGGGCAAAGCAATCCTATGAGCGCGGAGCAGGTGAGATTCTGCTTACAAGTATGGATTACGATGGCACAAAGGCAGGTTATGATTTGGAGCAGTTACGTTTGATTTCGCAAAGTGTTGGGATTCCGCTTATTGCAAGTGGTGGAGCAGGAAGCAAAGAGCACATTTTGCAAGCCTTTTTAAATGGCGCAGACGCCGCGCTTGCCGCGTCTATTTTTCATTATCAAGAAATCCACATTATGGATTTGAAGCAGTATCTAAAGGCACAAGGAATCGCAGTGAGGGTTTAACGCGCCTTTGCGTGTCCTTGCAAGACTTGACATTGTGTCATTGCGTGAGATTTATTCTTGCGGGATTCCATTTGCCCCCACCCACCTCGTCATTGCGAGAAAATTTGAAAAATTTTCGTGGCAATCCATATTTTTTATCTCGCCATTGAATATTTTTGATTACTAAGATTATGGATTGCTTCGTCGTTACACTCCTCGCAATGAAGAGGAGGAAGCGTGCTAGGGGTTGGGGGTTTAAGGGGGAAGGGGGACGCTTCGCAAGTAGAACCCTGCCCCATTAGGAGAGAGAATCTTAAGCCTTAATTCCTTGCAGAATCTCGCTTAAAATATCTATCGTCTTTGCCTTTCGCGCTTCAAATTGCGCTTGACTTTCAAATGCTCCATTGCTCAAATTCCCGCTTTGCACTCTATTGCTTTGCAACGCAAAGATTGTCTCATCAAGCAAATCTTGGATTTTTTCGGGGTTAGATTCTAGGCTACTCTCCCTTCGCACTTGGTTTAAAATCGCCTTATCTAGCTTAGAAACATCACTGATTCCTTGTGCTTTCATCGCCTTTTCTATGTCGTTGGCAAATTTTGCCGCAAGGGCAAGGGCGCGAGTCCCTCTATCAAGCGTGGGCGTGGAATCCTCTTGCTTGATTTGATTTCCTTGTTTTAGTTGCTCTAACTTTTCCTCTGTTGGCACTACCATACCGAGATATTCACCAAAGGTTTTCGTCTGCTCTTTGGATTGCGGGGCTTGATTAGAGGGATTCCTATATAGGGATAAATCCTGATAATTTTGCGTGATTTGCATAAAATCTCCTTATTTGATATAAATACTTGCACTCATTGTGGGACCAACATTAATGGAACGAGCAGTATAAACAAATTCACCACTAGAATTGCTAGGCTTTGAAATATCCCAAATTTCTAACCAACCATAAACGACATTGCTATTATTTACTGCACCTTGACAATCTATCATTGTCGCTTGATTTCCTGCGAAAGTTGCGCTATCTGTGCTTCTGCCTCCATAGCCTACTACGCCCGTAATAACTTCAAATGGATTGCCCCCGTGATTGATAATAGTTTCTGTTTGAGTATCACTAGAAATCTCTTCACAATCATAGCCTGTTTGCTCTTTCATTTGAGATGAACACACTCCTATGATATACACGGCACTTACAGGTGGGGCTGCTGCCTTTGTGGCTTCATTGTTTTTATTTGCTTCATACGCTTTTTTCATTCGCTCTAGTGATTTATCAAATTTCCCACTAAGGATTCTTTCCTTTAGTGGAGAGTTTGCCTCTACATAAAGCGTTAGTCCATTGCGTGTAACTTTCTCTTTGCCCTCTGTGGTATAGTTGCTATCTGCACCAAATGCGATTCCACAACCTAAAACACTTGCCAATGCAAAACTTAAAAATTTTCTTGTTATTTTAACTCCTTAAAATAAGATATGTAGAATCTTAAGCAAAAAGTATGCCAATATTAAGATTCTATTCCTTAAGCAAGATTCAATTAAAATTTCAAAATTTTATTTTAGGAAATAGGTGTATGGTTCAAATTACCGGACTTAGTATGCAATATGCTACGAAAAAACTTTTTGAAAATGTCAATCTGAAGCTGGATAAAGGCAAGCGATATGGACTAATCGGCGCAAATGGTGCGGGAAAATCTACCTTTTTAAAAATCCTTAGTGGCGAGATTGAACGCACAAGCGGCGACATTGCTTTTAACCCCAATACAAGACTTGGGGTTTTGGGACAAAATCAATTTGCGTTTGAAGAATTTAGCATTAAAGATTGTGTGCTTTTTGGCAACAAGCGACTTTATGACGCAATAAAAGAAAAGGAATCGCTCTACAATGCAGGGGATTTTAGCGATGCAGTCAATGAGCGTTTAGGTGAGTTAGAGATGATTTGCGCAGAGGAAGACCCAACTTATGAATACGATGTGCAAATAGAAAAGATTTTGGAGGATTTGGGATTCCCAGCAAAACAACACGAGGAGCTAATGAAAACGCTCACAGGCGGGGATAAGTTTAAAGTGCTTTTGGCACAAGTTTTGTTTCCCAAACCGGACATTTTATTTTTAGATGAGCCGACAAACAATCTTGACTTAAAGGCGATTGCTTACTTAGAGGAGCAACTAAAACGACACGAGGGAACGCTTGTCGTTATCTCACACGATAGACATTTTTTAAACAGCGTTTGCACGCATATTTTGGATTTGGACTTCAAAAGTGTGCGTGAGTTTAGCGGCAACTATGATGATTGGTATATTGCCTCTACACTGATTGCCAAACAGCAAGAGATGGAGCGCACCAAAAAACTAAAAGAAAAAGAGGAATTAGAATCTTTCATCGTGCGATTCTCTGCGAATGCTTCTAAGGCAAAACAAGCAACAAGCAGACAAAAGCAACTAGAAAAGTTGGACATAAAAGGCTTGGAAGTCTCTAGCCGCAGAGACCCTAGTATTGTTTTTAAGCCTAATCGCACAATTGGAAATGAAGCCTTAAACATTGAAAATCTCTCCTTTAGTTATGGGGATTTGTGTATTTTAAAAAATCTTAACCTTACGATTCTACCCGGAGACAAAATCGCACTCATTGGACGCAATGGAATTGGAAAAACGACTTTTTGTGAGCTAATTTACGAACACCTTAAACCACAAAATGGCACGATTCAATGGGGTGCTACGATTGAACGAGGTTATTTTCCACAAAACACGACAGAGGTAATTCAAGGAGAGGAAACACTCTATGAATGGCTAAGAAACTTTGATAAGAAAAAAGAAGCGGGAGAGATTCGCAATGCACTTGGGCGAATGCTCTTTAATGGAGGGGAACAAGAAAAAAATGTCGGCGCACTTAGCGGAGGTGAGAAACACCGCATAATGCTTAGCAAGTTAATGCTAGAGGGCGGGAACTTCCTCGTATTGGACGAACCCACCAACCATTTGGATTTGGAGGCGATTATTGCGCTAGGCGAGGCATTATATAAATACAGCGGAAATGTGATTTGCATAAGTCACGATAGAGAATTGATTGACGCGTATGCGAATCGAATTATAGAATTTAAAGAAAACAACGAAGTGGTAGATTTTCGCGGAAGCTATGAGGAATATCTTGCCTCACAAGAATGCTAAGGAATCCCAATGGAGTTAAGAAATAATCTTTTAAATGCCTTTGAAACCTATGCGGACAATATCGCCATAGAAGTGGAGAACCGCTCACTTACCTATGCAAACCTCCAAAGCCAAAGCTTCAATCTCATTGCGTTTTTAAAGGCTAAAAATGGGGGGGGGGGGGCGAAATAGCCTCTTTATCTTTGGGTATCGTGAGCTAGAAGTTTATATCAGCATTATTGCCTGCACTCTTGGCAATATCACCTTTATTCCCTTAAATCCAAAATTTCCCAAAGAAAGACTTAAAAATATCATAGAACGCGCAAGTGGTGCGCCAATGATATTAGCCCCAAGTTGCATAGAATCCTTTAGAAAAATCGCCGATTCTCTGCCAAGCCTCCTCATCTTTAGTTTTGAAGAATCCTTGCAAGACGAGTTTCCTAACCACGAATGGATTACGATTCCGAACCTACAACAAGAAACACAAAGTAAGCAACAAGATTTAGTGCAGGATTTAGCCCCTGCTTATTTGCTCTTTACAAGCGGTAGCACCGGGATTCCAAAGGGTGTTTTAGTCTCACGCGCAAACCTCACAAACTATTGCCAAAGAATCCAATCCCTCTACCATTTCGCGCCGCAGGATAGAATCTCGCAATTTTTTGATATAACCTTTGATTTGAGTATGCACGATATTTTTTGCACTTTGCTTTGTGGAGCGACTTTGGTTGTGATTCCGCACAAAGTCCTTTTCAATCCTATTCCTTTCATTGCTTCTAAAAAGATTCATATTCTCTTTGTCGTGCCCTCACTCCTAGCCTATTTGCAAAAGTTTAAAGCGCTTAAACCCAATGCGCTTCCAATGCTAAGAGCCGCTCTCTTTTGCGGAGAGGCACTACCTCTTGCCGCTGCTTTGGAGTTTGCTAAGGTTGCGCCCAATGCACTTTTAGATAATCTCTATGGTCCCACAGAGGCGACGATTAGCTTCACACAATATCGCTTGATTGCAGAGGGTGGAATCGGTAAATGCGGAATCCCTACGCACTTTTGCGAGATTCTACCGCTTGGCTTACCCTATAAAGGCTTACACATAAGCCTAAGAGACGAAAAAGGGCTAGAGATTCCGCAAGGAGAAGTTGGGGAAATTTGGCTCGGAGGTGACCAAGTTTCACTAGGATACTACAAGGACGCAGACAAAACACGAGAAAAATTCATCGTTGAAAATGAGGTGTGCTGGTATAAAACAGGAGATTTAGGCAAGTTTGATGATACTTTAAACGCCTATTGCTTTTGCGGACGCATAGACGAGCAAGTCAAGGTGCAGGGATTCCGTGTAGAACTTTTAGAAATTGATAATGCACTCTATCAAGCAAGTGGCACACAATCTCGCGCAATTCTATTAGAAAAGGACGGCTTAAGCTCGCTTTATGGCATATGTGAAACTTCCGCAATAGATTCTAAACAAATTTTAGAAGCCTTGCGCACCAAACTTCCCTTTTATATGCTACCAAGCAAGATTCTTGCATTAGAAAAATTCCCATTAAACTCTAATGGTAAAGTGGATAGAAAGGCTATTAAGCAATGGGCAATCCAAAACCTAGAATCGCAAAATCCCGTAAAATCAAACGAGCCTCCCCAAACCAAACCCCATAACAAAGACGCGATGGATTTTCTAAGCTATGGTGAGGAAATGCTAGCTTTAACCAAAAAATTATTTAAGATTCCGCGCTCTCTTAGCGGAAATGGAAACCGAGAAACTTTAAAAATCTTGCAAGAATTGCTCCCAAATCTTAAAATTTATGAAGTGCCAAGCAGGACAAAGGCATTTGATTGGGAGATTCCAAAGGAATGGAATGTCAAAGATGCCTACATTCTCACACCAAGTGGAGAGAAAATCTGCGACTTCAAGGAAAACAATTTACACCTAATGGGATATTCCATTCCCTGCCAATGTGCGCTTACATTTAAGGAGCTAGAATCCCATTTGTATTCTTTGGAGAATCAACCCAGTGCAATTCCTTATATCACAAGTTATTATAAAGAGCGGTGGGGATTTTGCCTCTCTTTTGAGGAGTTTTGCGCCTTGAAAGAAAAATACAAAGATTCGCAAAAAAAGTTTCAAATCCACATTGATAGTCACTTAGAGAGCGGAAACTTAAGCTATGCTGAACTTTACATTCAAGGCAAAAGCAAACAAGAGATTGTCTTTAGCACCTATATTTGCCACCCGCAAATGGTAAATAACGAACTAAGCGGAATCGCGCTTGCTTGCGCACTAGGTAAAATTTTAAGCCAAAGGGAGAATCCCTACTCCATTCGCATTTTATTTCTACCCGAAACGATTGGAAGTATTTATTATCTAAGTCGCCATTTAGAGCATTTACAAGCCTCTTGTATCGCGGGATTCGTGCTGACTTGCATAGGAGATTCTAGGAGCTATTCCGTGCTGCACTCTAGGGAGGGCAACAATCTAGCCGATAGAGCGGCAAAGCACGTTTTAACGCATTATTATAAGGGCTTTAAGGAATACAGCTACCTAGATAGAGGAAGTGATGAGAGACAATATTGTGCGCCCAATGTGGATTTACCCTTTGCAACCCTAATGCGCACGAAGTTTGGCGCATATCCGGAATACCACACCTCTTTGGATGATTTAAGCCTAGTCAGTGCGCAGAGTTTTGCAGATAGTTTGCAGTATGTTTGGAGAATCTTGCGTGCTTTGGAACTCAATGGAATCTACCAAAACACGATTCTTTGCGAACCTCAACTTGGTAAAAGGGGGCTTTATCCCACACTTAGCACTAAAGATTCCATTAATCAAATCAAGGATATGCGCAATCTTTTAATGTATTGTGATGGTAAAAAGGACTTGCTAGAAATCGCTGAAATTTGCAATATTGACTTACTCATAATGCAAGAATGGATAGAAAAATTCTTAAGCGCAAAATTGATTACAAAGGTAGGACAATGATAGAACAAGAGATTTTAGAGTTTTTGCAAGAGAAAGGAATCACGTTTGAGGGGGATTTGCAAAGTAAAAATACCTTTGAAGTGATAGATTCTATGGGGTTTTTGGAGTTGTTAAACTTCCTAGAGCATCGCACAGGAGCGGAGCTAGATTTAAGCGCATTGGACTTAGAGGACTTTGTAACTTTGGGTGGACTTGTAGAAAGTATAGAAAAGATTTTGGAGACATAAAATGCTAGATTATGACAAACTCTATAATTCCGAATTTATCGTTTTTAAAGACTGCTATAAGACTTGCGATTCGTATTGTTGTAGTAATTTTTTAGGCAAGTCTTTTAAGATTCTAAGTAAAAACCACGTTGTCTTGCCACTTTTAGAGGAGGAATATCTGCACTACAAAAGTAAGGGCGGAATCCAAAACATTACGCAAGAAAAAAGGGAGGTTTATACGCTCAAAAATGGCAAACAACTTGTCCTTTACTTTTTGTATTGTGAATGTGGTGGCTTGTGTCAGCCCCACGCGATGCGTCCGCTTATTTGCAGGATTTATCCTTATTTTCCTCTTGTAAGCCTAGAGGGTGAAATTTTAGGATTCTACCCTGCTTCCTTAATGGATTTGTTCTTTAGCAAAAAGGAATCGCATTGTTGCACCCTCGTGCGTGAAAAGAACGCGGAGATAAAAGCGCAATTAACCCAAAGCCTAAAAACGCTTTTAGAATCCCCACTTTATATTTTTACTTTTAGGGCATTAGAAATCTTGACAAAAACCCTGCAAAAGCACCTAAATTACGCCTGTATAGATACATTAAATCCACAAGAAAAGGCGGGATTCCTAAAACGGCTAGAATGGAGCTTACTAAGCAACAAGGCGTGGGATAATGCGGAGTTTAAAGACGCCATTACCCAAGAATACAAGGCAATCTCAAAACGCTATGGGGATTTTTTATGAAAGCCTACACCTTAGCGCAAATCCAAGCAATTTTACAAGGCTTGAATCTCAAAGACAACCAAACGCTTTTAATCCATAGTGCGTTGCAAAACTTTGGAATCTTGCAAGGATATGAGATTGCGAGGATTCCGCAAGTTTGGCTTCACTCTCTCTTAGAACTCACTTCCACGCACAACCTCATCGTTCCCACTTTTAACTACGACTTCCCCGAAAGCCATTTAGAGGATTTGCGGTTCCAACAAAGTAAAATCGGAATCCTAAACGAGGAGTTTAGAAAAATCGCTCCGCTTAGAAGCACACACCCGATGTTTAATTTCTGTGGATTTGGCAGAAATGCAGAAAAAATCTTGCAACCTACGGCATTGGAAACAAATCCTTTTTTGCAAACAAGCGTCTTTCATCGCCTATTTTTAGAAAATGCTTTAATGCTTTTTCTTGGCATTGATTTGCGCGTTTGCACTTTTATGGTATATGTAGAGGCAATGTTTGGGGTGAAATACAGATTTTTTAAGCCCTTTTTAGGAGAAGTCATTACACATAATGGGCAGAGATTGCAAGGGGAATTTTATCACTTTTGTTTGCCCCAAAGTGAGAAGCTAAAGGTAAGCTACCATAGAATCCAACAAGATCTTTTGTGCGCAAATATTTTGCGATTCTTTCCACTTGGGGGAAGCGGAATCTACACCTTTAGAGCAAAGGAGTTTTTTTACTTCGTCCAAAACCGCTTGAGACAAGAGCCTTTTCTCTTGCTAGAAACGCCCCCTAAGACACATTATCACTGGATTAATAATGCAGAGCAAATAATTGGGGGGGGGGCAAAAAGCCATAAGATTCTTTGCAACCCCCTATATTGAAAGGGTTGCAGCGTGAGAGGGGTTGTATTTGAACAAATCTTAATTCTAGGCACAGGCACTCTAGCACTCAATATCGCAAAGAAACTAAAGGAGATGTGTGCAGATTCTTATCCCAAACTCCTTTGCGCCTCTTATTTGGAATCGCATTTTTCACTCTTTAGCGCTTGGTGCAAAACTTCAAAAATCCCCTATACAAACTTCTGCGACAAAACCACCTTAGAGGATTATCTTAAAACATTTCAAACCCCTACCCTTATCATTAGTGCGCACAATTATTATCTTTTTCCACCAAAACTTTTGCGAAATAAAGCCTTAAAAATCATCAATTATCACAACTCTCTTTTACCTCTACATCGTGGCTTAAATGCACAAATGTGGAGTATTTTTGAGCAGGATTCTGCAAGTGGAATCACTTGGCATTGTGTGTCTAGTGGAATTGATTGTGGAGACATTATCATTCAAAAATCCATTCCGCTAGATTCTACCTACACTTACTTGAAACTCACGCAAGAACAGATCCAGTTAGGCTTTAATGCCCTTGTGGAGATTTGCGATTCTCTAATGCAGTGGAATCTATCCTTAAAAGCACAAGAAGGCAGCAACAATTCTACATTGCACAGCGCAAGGGATTTGCCAAACAATGGAATCTTAGATTTGCATTGGAATTTTGAGAAAAAAAGCGCATTTTTGCGCAGTATGGATTGTGGCAAAAGCCAATCTTTACCCAAGCCAAAGATTCTTTTAGAGGGCGAGAAATATGCGATTTTAGACTACACCCCAAATCCAAAAAATGCGCTTGGATTTGACTTTACTTTAGGAGAATGTAATGAATAATTTAGAGACGATTTTACAAGAAATTGTTGCGGACATAGACTTGAGAAGTCAAGATTTCATTGGAGAAGGTTTTTTGGATTCTTTTGCATTAATATCATTGATTGGGGCTTTGGAACAATCTTATCATATCTCAATTTTTGATGAGGAAATTGAGATACAAGATTATGTCAATTTGGAATCTATCAAGAATCTTTTGCGCAAAAAGGGAGTAAAAATCTAATGGATTGGCTAAGATTTAAAGAAAAGATTTACACCACGCAGGATTTACAAGAAATGCTTAGGGATCTTGGCATTAAGGAGGGAGACACTCTTTTGGTGCATACAGAATTTTTTAGGTTTGGGATTCCTTTGCTTCCAAGAGAAGCTTTTAATCAAGCTATTTGCCAAGCTTTTATAGAATCCTGCGGCAAAAGCGGTAATATCATCATTCCGTCTTTTACTTATAGTTTTTGTCAAAATGAGCCTTTTGATATCGTGCATTCCAAGTCAAAAGTAGGCAATCTTGGGAATTCTTTATTGCAGCTTGGTGGCAAGCGCACCTCTTGTCCGATTTTTTCTTGCGTAATCATTGGAGATTTAAGCGAAGAAATGCACGATTGTAAGGAAGTTTTAGGCAAAAATAGCATTTTTGATAGATTATTAGCACATAAGGGCAAAATTTTAACCTTTGGTAATAAATATGTCGGCTATACATTTATACATTATTTGGAATCCCTAGCCAATGTCCCTTACCGCTTTGACAAAACCTTTAGCGGAATCCTCATTGATGAAAAGGGCAAAATAACGCACAAAAGTGTTATTTACAAAGTCCGACATTTGGATAGCAAAAGTGAGCTAAATTACAAGAAAGTTGCGCATTTTTTCCTAGATTTAGGGATTTTAAGGGTTTTAAAGTTTGGCGGAGGCGAGATTGGCATAATGGAATCCCAAAAAGTCGCAAAAGCTATTTTGGAAGTTTTCGCAAAAGATTACGAATACTTTTTGGCTTAACTCTATTCCCCGCCTAAAATGCTTCCTTGTATGCTTCTTTGTAACTCTTGGGCTTTTTTGATCAACTCTTGCTGTTCTTTTTGTGCGTCATTTTCTTGTTTGGATTCTGTGGATTTGGAATCTTTTTGTGCAGTCTTTTGGGCTTTTGAAGTGGGTTTGGAATGGATAGAATCCTGCACACCCATTTTGACAAAAGTATCCTCATAATTTTTGCCACCCTTTTTTATCCGAATATACACCTGCCCGCTTGCTTGGTCGTATAGATAAGTGTCGTCCATATCGCTAAACATTACCCAAGGTTGTGCGCTTAAAATTCCACAAAACACTAACATTAACAACCATAATCTTACAAAACTTCGCAGCATAAAAACCCTTTTAGCTTTTTTTACTATAATTTCGCAATTTTATCAGATTTTGAATACAAAAAGATGAAGTGGTTAAACATTAAGGGGCAAAATGGATTTAATTCAAGTGCAAAACCTCTGCAAAAGTTATGGCGATTTAAAGGTGCTTCAAAACATTAATCTCAAGATTAAAAGAGGCTCAATCTTCGGACTTGTAGGGCATAGTGGAGCGGGCAAAAGCACTTTGCTTCGCACCTTTAATGGACTAGAACCGATTAATAAAGGCAGTGTGCAAATTGATGGATTAGAAATTTCTAAACTAAAGGGCAAAGAATTGCGCACCTTCAGACAAAAAGTTGGAATGATTTTTCAACATTTCTCACTCCTTCAGCGCAAAAATGTTTATGAAAACATTATCTTACCCCTCCAATGTGCCAAAGCGACAATCCAACCAGCAAAAATTAAGAATCTTTTAGAATTAGTTGGTTTGCAAGACAAAGCAAAGGCATATCCAAACGAACTTAGCGGAGGGCAAAAGCAACGCGTTGCGATTGCAAGGGCATTAGTGATGAATCCTATGTTACTCCTAAGTGATGAAGCCACAAGCGCACTAGACCCGAGTATCACGGGTGCTATTTTAGACTTGCTTGCGCAAATCAATCAAGAACTAGGCGTAACGATTGTGCTTGTAACACACGAAATGGAAGTAGTCAAGCGGCTTTGTGCAGAAGCTGCGTTTATGGAAAGTGGAGCGGTGTTAAAAAGTGGAAAAATTGAAGATTTATTCCTCTCGCCTGACCCAAAAATGCGCGAATTTTTAGGAGAAAATGAGATTTTACCAAATAAAGGGCTGAATATCCGCATTTATTTTCCTAAAAATCTAGCACAAAATCCTATTATTACGCAAATGGCGCGAGAATTACAAATGGATTTTAATATCGTATGGGGAAATTTGGAGTCTTTTAATGGAATCGCGCTAGGCATTTTGGTGATTAATATTGATAAAAGCGCTAAAGAAAAAGTCTGCAATTACTTGAATGCACGAGGCGCACAATGGGAGATTATTCAAGGGGGGCAAAATGAATAGCAAAATCATTTCTCTGCTTTTAGAGGCGACCTTAGATACGCTTTATATGAGTGTAACTGCAACAACGATTGCGACACTTTTGGCGATTGTGCCAAGCATTTTGCTTACCCTTTGTGCGCCAAATGGCTTAAGCCCCAATGCAATTATCTTCCGCACGCTTGATAGCATTACAAATACTTTGCGTTCTTTTCCTTTTTTAATTTTAATGGTGGTTCTGTTTCCCTTGACACAATTTATTGTAGGTAAAAGTATCGGTGCGAGTGCAGCAATCGTGCCACTTAGCATTGGCGCAGCACCCTTTATCGTGCGTATCATAGAAAATGCGCTTAAAGAAGTGGATAAAGGAGTGATTGAAGCTGCTCTTAGCTTTGGTGCAAGTAATTTACAAATTATCTTTCGGATTATGTTTGTAGAGGCCCTGCCAAGCATTGTCTCTGGAATCACACTTGCTCTTATCCTAGTTGTTGGATTTAGCGCGATGGCTGGAGCTGTGGGTGGAGGTGGATTAGGCGATATTGCAATTAAATATGGATATTATAGATTCCAAAGCGATATTATGTTATACACTGTTTTGATTTTAATTTTTCTAGTGCAGATAATTCAAAGTTTTGGGGATTTTCTGTATAAAAAATTAAAACATTAATTTTAAAAGGACAACAATGCTTAAAAAAATGATTTTTAACAAACTTGCACTTGGTGCAATAGCTCTTGCCGTAGTTTTTAGTGGTTGTGATTCCAAAGTAGAATCCCAAAGTAATGCACAAAATACAGAAAACAAAACAACACAAAAGTTAATTGTCGGTGCAACTCCAGAACCTCACGCGGTAATGCTAGAGCAGGTGAAAGAGACTTTAGCGAAAGAGGGAATTGAATTGGAGATAAAAGAATTTACCGATTATGTTACTCCAAACAAATCTTTAGACGATGGCTCATTAGACGCAAACTTTTTCCAACACAAGCCCTATTTGGATTCTTTTAATAAAGAGCATAACACAAAACTTATCAGTGTTGCTGGAATCCACTTAGAGCCAATGGGCGTATATTCTAAAAGCATTAAAAGTTTAGAGGAATTAAAAGAGGGTGATATGATTTCTTTGCCTAATGATCCTAGCAATGGCGCACGCGCACTTAGAATCCTGGAAGCTAATCAACTCATCAAAATTAAAGAAGGTGCAGAACTCCCAAGCGTCCAAGACATAATAGAAAATCCTAAAAACTTGAAATTTAAAGAAATGGACGCACCACAACTTGCGCGCGCACTTGGAGATGTCAGCGCATCAGTCATTAATACTAACTTCGCTTTACTTGCTGGATTAAACCCGCTTAATGATGCGATTGCACTTGAGAGCAAAGATTCTCCTTATGTTAATATCGTGGTAGTTAAAAGTGGTAAAGAAAATGATGAAAGAATTACAAAACTTATCCAATCTCTTCAGAGTGAGGCAGTGAGGCAATTTATCCTAGACCATTATCAAGGTGCGATTCTGCCAAGCTTCTAGGATATTGTGAAGTATAAGCCCACATACTTGCAAAACTGCAAGTTTCGTGGTGCGCAATTGCACATTCTATTGATAATAGAATCTTAATATTTTTCGCTTAGCACTTTCCCTTCTTTATCCATAATTAATTCTTTATGGTTATCTAATTTGACTTCATAGCCATTGTAGCTTTTAGAAATTTCCATAACTTTTGCAGTCGCATATTTTGCTTTAATACCATTAAGCACACCTTGAGGAATAAAGCCTGTATTGCTAATTGGCGCATAAGATTTAACTTCTCTCCAATCTCCGTCTTTTGCAAATTCTACTTTAGAATCATTGAGGAATTTCACTTCATAATCATTAAAGCTTTTTTCTACTAAGCCCACTTTCTCATTCGCAAAATAAGTTTGAATGAATTTTTGTGAATTTTGTGGCAACTCATTTTGTTGAATCACTACATCAGCAGCCAAAAGAGCATTTGCTCCAACCAATACACTAAAAGCACACGCTAAACCTAACTTTTTCATAAATAACTCCTTTAAAATAAAATTGTAAGTTAAATTATAAAAGGGGTTTATGAAGTTTTTTTAATAATTTGTCAATTTTTTGTCAAGTTGGAGTATTTATTCCTTTGGAATCTCTAGGATACTCTATCTCTGATTCTATCCTCTCTTCATACTGGATTAACTGCTCTAATGCACGGGCATTTTCTTTGCAATTTGCAATCATACTTTCAGCTTTTAATCCAATCATCAAAAGCCTATAAACCTTTGGGCGATCTTTTTTCCATTTTCTTAAAGTCTTCACATTAATATCTAGCTTACCTGCAAGATTGCGTTGCGTCATCTGAAACCTCTTAAATTTTACAAAAATCTATCTTTTCTCGCTTTAAAACACAACAAGGTAAGTTTGGGACTTCTTAATTATAAAAAGAGTAAAAATAGGATTTTATTTTCAGGTTAAAAAATACAAAAAACTATTCAAGAAAAACGAAATATAATTTATGGAAACTTAAACCAACAAAGGAATCACAAAATATAATTTTTAGGTTCTAACAATATTCTTTATTTCGCGGGGAAAATACTCAAATTATATTTCATAGAGATAATGGCTTAGTCTTCATAGGAAAAAACGCTCGCGTAAATGGAAAAATAGAAGTTGCCACCAATGGAGTGTGCTATATTGGCGATAATTCTACTTTCAATGGCGTAAATTTTAGTAAAAGCATTTACATCGGGACCACATTTGGTGCGGACAAGAAAGTGCGATACTAAAAGGCATATTTATCCCAAGCGGAAGCATTATTGGTGCTAAAAGCATTATAAGTGGAATCAAAGAATCCAACACTATTTACGTAGGGAATCCTGCACAATGCATCAAAAAGCATAAATTTTGGTTGCGTGATGACCCAACTGGAAACTGGACAAAAGAACAAACCACACTCCATAGTCAAAGAGAAACAAATGACTTTCAATACATTTACCAAAGAGAAAAATTCCTCTTTCTCCTAAATTATTCCACAAAATAACTTTCCAATCCCGTGCAAATTCCTGCACACAAGGGTATTCACTTATTTTAGCTACAAAAAGAATGTTTTACTTATAAACTTGGAGTTGCTTTGATACAAGCAAATAAGAATTGGGTTAAAGGAGGATTTTTAAGATTCCTTTTTCAAGAGATACCTAGATTAAAGAGAGAGTTTAGAGAGAAAAGAAAATGATTGACAACAAAGATTTTATCATTTCATTCACTAAGAAAGTTAAAGTTATGGATTAATACGAAGTCAGATGACTGCTTGTAAGGATAAATCCCTATGCTGTTATTACCAAAACCAAGGAGAGATTCATAGAAACTCTATTGGGTCTATATCTATTTCACACGCAAAAGAACGTAAGGGAAGCAATGCCAAATGCAGGCTTTTTGAGCTTTTAGAACGCAACATTATCATATAACGCCATTTGTTTGCGATTCGTGGAATCGGAGCGATTCCACTCCCAACAATTTCTACGACTAGAGATTCCGTATTGATTTGTATCTTTACAATCTTTAAAGCCTCTTGTAATAACTCTTGTGCTTTCTCCTCATTTTTATGCGCAAAATGCACTAAAGCTAAGCGCACAAATGGGGGATACAAATGCTTCCGCATTGCTAATTCTTCTTCCAAAAACTCCCCATAATCTCCTAAAAACTTCGTAAAAAATTCTTGGTGTAGAGTTTGCACAAACACTCTACCATTTTCTTTGCGCCCACTTCTGCCAGAGAGTTGAAACATCAAGGATAATGTCTTTTCTCTTGCTTTATAATCACTCCCTTTTAAAAGATAATCCAAACCTAAAATTACGCTTAAATTCACATTATGATAATCGTGTCCTTTGGAGAGCATTTGTGTGCCGACCAAAATATCAATTTTTTGCCGATTAAATTCTTCTAATATGCTTTTAAGTTTGCGTTGTGTGGTAATGGAATCACGGTCAAAACAAACAATATGACTTGTGGGCAAAGATTCTTTCAAATATCCTGCAAACTCTTGTGTCCCCATACGCAAACTTTGCAACACACCCCCACATTGAGGGCAATAATTTGGAATTGCTTGGGCAAAATGGCAATAATGGCACTTTAAACTTGAATCTTTTTTATGCAGACTTAAGGATACACTGCAATTTGGGCATTCTATACTAGAACCACATTGAGAACAAAGTAAATGTTTAAAGTTTGCGCGTGTAGGCAAAAAGACAATGGCTTGTTTGCGCTCATTATAGTTTTGCCTCAATTCATTCAACGCACTAGAATCCAATATATCATTACTGGAGCAAAAAAGATAGCTTTTTTGTGTCTGAAAGTATGTGCCTTTTAAGCGAAAAATTGCATTTTGCTTTTTAGCACGCAAATAAGTCGTTGCTAGAGGAGTTGCGCTACCTAGCACGATTTTTATTTTTGCCTTTTTTGCAAGATACAAAGCAACATCACGCGTGTGATAGCGGGGAGCAGAATTTGATTTATATGCGTCATCGTGTTCTTCATCAATAATGATTAAATCTAAACTCGCAAGAGGCAAAAAGAAAGCGGAGCGCGCTCCTGCTAGGATTCTCACTTTTCCTTCTTTTAAATCTTGTAAAATTTGTTGTTTAGCTTTACTTGTAACCTTAGAATGCCAAAACGCAAGACATTCACCAAAGACTGCTTTTAAACGTTTTTCCATTTGTGGAGTTAAGGAAATTTCTGGCATCAAAAAAAGCGCGTTTTTGCCCTTGTTTAAAGTTTGGCTTAGTAAATGAATATAAATTTCCGTTTTCCCACTTCCTGTATCACCAAAGAGTAAAGAATCTTGCCTTGCGTTGATAAAATCTAAGGCTTGTTGTTGTTGGATATTCAAAGGATTGAGTGTAAAATGTAGTTTTTGAAATTCTTTTACAAATCCTTTGGCAAAAGGGGTAAAAAGACCAAAACTAAGCGAATAAGAAGTGCAATAATAACTTGCAATAAATTTTGCAATTTGAGATTGTAAGGAAGAAAATTGAAATCCTAAAAGCACAGATTTTTCACAAACAAACTTCGGCGCTTCACACTCTTTTAACACCACACCTTGCACACACTTTGCCTTGAGTGGAATCTCTACTAATTCACCAATATTTAAGACTTGCTCACTCTGATAAGTCAATAATGGCGCTTTGTGTTTTAAAACAGCAATTTGATAATAAAATGGGGGAGAATGATACAAAATTAATTGGATTTCACTTGAGTTGAAACATCATTGCATCGCGATAGTTGCGTGTATTCTCCATTATTGCTTGGAGATTCTATATTTTCTTTCGCCTCTTTTATTTCTTGGGGATTGTTAAACTCTATGGGATTGGAGTTCATTTTTAAATTAGCTTCTAAAATTGTAGTTTTTAGCACATTGTTAATTTCAGAATATTCTAAAAATGTGCGCAAGAGGTCGCGAGGATTGATATTGTTAGACTCATCTGCTAAAGACTTTAAACTTTCTAATGTCGCCGTCGAAATCTCACTTGTTGGAATATCATAGTAGCGTCCCATAATGCAGACGCGAAAAATATCACTCATTAGCGACCAAGAACATTTTGAATTTTACTAAGCACGTTTTCTAATTCACGTTCTTTTGTGCCAATTTCATCATAAAGCGAACTAATTTCACTATTTTTGGCTTCATTCTCGGCTTTTAATAGCACGATTTGCTGACGCAAAGATTGATTTTCATCGCGTTGTTTTTGCAATTCATCTATTAGCATATCAATGCTTTCTAAGAGTTTGCTTGAGAGATTTTTTGCTTCTTCCATCAATCATTTCCTCTATCAAATTAAAAATATTAAGCTTTTAATTTTAGCATTATTTTAAGCAAATTCATTCAAAAACGCAAGATTTCTAAGGAATCTTATGCGAAAATTCCACTTTTAATTTTGCTTTAGGCTTAAATATGTTCAAACTACACTCTCCTTTTAAACCCTCTGGCGACCAACCAGAAGCAATTAAAATTCTAAGCGAATTGATACGCAAAGGCAGTCAATATCAAACACTCATTGGTGTAACAGGTAGTGGCAAAACCTTTTCTATGGCTCACATTATAGAATCCCTACAAATTCCTGCCTTGATTATGACGCACAATAAAACTCTAGCAGCGCAACTTTATAGCGAATTTAAAGGTTTCTTTCCTAAAAATCACGTAGAATATTTTATCTCTCATTTTGATTATTATCAACCAGAAGCTTATATTCCACGTCAAGATTTGTTCATTGAAAAAGATTCTAGCATTAATGAAGAATTAGAGCGTCTGCGTCTTTCTGCTACGACTTCCCTTTTAGCCTATGATGATAGCATTGTAGTCGCTTCTGTTTCTGCAAACTATGGCTTAGGAAATCCACGAGAATATTTAGAAATGATTGAAAAGTTTGAACAAGACAAACAATATCATCAAAAATCCCTTTTACTGCGTCTCGTTGAAATGGGATATAAGCGAAATGACAATTTCTTTGATAGGGGAGATTTTCGCGTCAATGGCGAAGTGATAGACATATATCCCGCTTATAGTGAGGAAGAAATTTTGCGTTTAGAGTTTTTTGGTGATGAGTTAGAATCTATTAGCCTTTTGGATTCTGTGGATAAAAAATTACTAAAAAAACTAAATTCTTTCGTCCTTTACGCAGCCAATCCGTTTATCGTAGGAGAAGAAAGGCTTAAGAATGCTATTAAAAGCATTGAAGAAGAGCTTGCAAGCCGACTAACCTTATTCAAATCACTCGGTAAAATGGTAGAATATGAACGTTTAAAATCTCGGACAGAGTTTGATTTAGAGATGATGAGTGCTACTGGAATTTGCAAAGGCATTGAAAACTATGCGAGACACTTAACAGGCAAACAGCCCGGAGAAACACCTTATTCTCTATTAGATTATTTTGAGCAAAAAAACAAACCTTATTTGCTCATTGTAGATGAAAGCCACGTGAGTTTGCCTCAATTTGGCGGAATGTATGCGGGAGATAGAAGCCGCAAAGAAGTGCTAGTAGAATATGGATTCCGCTTACCTAGCGCACTAGACAATCGTCCTTTAAAATACGAGGAATTTATCCATAAAGCCCCACATTTTTTGTTTGTTTCTGCAACCCCTGCACAAAAAGAGCTCAATTTAAGTGGCGCACACATAGCAGAACAACTGATTAGACCCACGGGATTATTAGACCCTATTTATGAAGTGCTAGAGGTAGATAGACAAGTAGAAATTCTCTATGATAGAGCAAGAGAAGTGATTGCCAAAGGCGAGCGTGTGCTTGTAACTGCACTTACCAAAAAAATGGCGGAAGAGCTAACAAAATATTACAATGATTTAGGATTAAAGGTGCGCTATATGCACAGCGATATTGATGCAATTGAACGCAACCAAATTATCCGTGCTTTAAGGGCAGGAGAGTTTGATATTTTAGTCGGAATCAATTTACTTCGCGAAGGATTAGATTTGCCAGAAGTTTCTTTAGTAGCAATTTTAGACGCAGATAAAGAGGGATTTTTACGAAGTGAGACAAGTTTGATTCAGACAATGGGACGTGCGGCTAGAAATGTTAATGGACGTGTGTTGCTTTTTGCCAACAAAATTACCCCCTCAATGCAAAAAGCTATGGAGATTACAGATTATCGCAGAAACAAGCAAGAATCCTATAACAAAGCGCATAACATCACGCCACATAGTGTTTCAAGAAAACTTGATGAAGATTTAAAAAACCAAGATTTAGGAATCCTTTATGAAAAAGCTAAAAAAGAGAAAATGCCCAAAACAGAGCGTGAAAAACTTGTCAAAGAACTAAGCCATCAAATGCACGAAGCAGCCAAAAAACTAGAATTTGAAGAAGCGGCGCGATTACGAGATGAAATCGCCAAATTAAGAGTAATGTAAAATTGCTCTTAAATCGTAAATATTAATATTTTTCGTGCAAAGTATTGGAACATTCCGCACCAAAGCGAAGCACTTTAGCAATTTCCTTTCCCAGTTTATTTGTAATGACTTCTACTTCGCCTTTTGGATTCTCTAAAGATTTTGAAAATCCAATGAAAACCAACTGATGCACTTTTGCAATACTTTTAAGATTAGAACCAAATAATAAAATAATTTTGATATAATTCTCAAGAATTTTTAATTCTAAAAAGGAGTAAAAATGAGAAAGTTGTTTTTTGGAGTTTTGCTTATGCTAGGAGCAAGTATGATGGCATTCGCCAAACCAAATATTGTCATTTTAGCAACAGGTGGCACGATTGCTGGAGAAGCAAAAAGCGACCTTGCAACCACAGGCTATAAAGCTGGGAGCTTAGGAATTGAAGTGTTAATTAATGCCGTGCCAGAATTAAAAAATATTGCAAATATCAGTGGCGAACAAGTTGCAAACATTGATAGTTCTAATATGACCGACCAAGTTTGGCTAACACTTGCAAACAAAGTTAATTCTCTTTTATCAAATTCAAATGTAGATGGAATCGTTATTACGCACGGGACAGACACGATGGAAGAGACCGCCTACTTTTTGAATCTTGTGGTTAAAAGCAATAAACCCGTTGTTTTAACAGGAGCAATGAGACCTGCAACTGCTATTAGTGCAGATGGACCCAAAAATCTCTATAATGCTGTGAGTCTTGCTGGAGACAAAAATGCTAGAAACAAAGGCGTAATGGTAGCTATTAATGATAAAATTTATAGTGCGCGCGAAGTGAGCAAAACTCATACTTTAAATGTAGAAACCTTTAAAGCGCTAAATAGTGGAGAAATCGGTTATATTGTAGATGGAAAGGTATTTTTTAATTCTCTTAGCATCAAACCTCACACAAAAGATTCCCCTTTTAATGTTAAAGGTTTGAAAGAATTGCCTAGAGTAGATATTATTTATACTTATTCTAATGATGGCTCAAAAGTAGCGGTAGAAGCATTTTTAAATGCTGGAACAAAAGGATTAGTTGTTGCAGGAAGTGGCGCAGGAAGCATTCATCAAAATCAAAAAAGCTATCTCATTGAACTTTTAGCACAAAAAAAGCTTGTAGTAGCAAAAAGCTCACGCGTGGGTTCTGGATTAGTGCCACTTAGTGAGGAAGAAGTTCAACAAGGATTCATTAGTGCAAACAATCTTAATCCACAAAAAGCCAGAGTTCTTTTGATGTTAGCTTTGACAAAAACAAACAATCCAAAAGAAATTCAAAAATATTTTGACCTCTACTAAAAATTAGTTTGCATTAACTTTCAAATGGTTAATGCAAAACTTTTTATGCAACCCTCTATTTACATTCATTAGAGCAAAATTCTTCAAAGATTCTGTAACTTTATCACATTATTCCTTGTTGCTTTTAGAATATACTTTCTCATTCATTTAATAAGGCTCAAAATGACAACTCCAAATCAAGAAACATCGCAAAAACCCGACATAACGACAGATAAGGAAAATTGGCTTTTACATTTTCCTATTATGTTTTTTGCAGCCATTATGGGTTTGGGAGGACTTGCACTTGTAGTAAGCAAAACACTAAAAACTTTTGAACTAGAAACAAACCTACTATGGTTTTCTAATGTGTTGAGCATTCTTAGCGTTATACTTTTTTGTGGAATTACTCTACTTTATTTAGCAAAGATACTTTTATATTATCCTGCATTTTTAAAAGAACTAAAACACCCTGTGCGCATTAATTTCTTTGCTGCTATTTCCGTGTCTCTTTTAATTATCTTGATGTTACTTTTACGCCTAACTTGGATTCCTCTATGGTTTGCATTTGCTCTATTTTATATCGGGGCATTTTTACAACTAATCTTTAGCCTTTATGTCGTGCGATTTTGGTTTATTAATGAAATGCAACAAAAAATGGCGAATCCTGCTTGGTTTATCCCTATTGTTGGCAACCTCATCGTGCCACTTGCAGGAGCAAATCTTAATTTACAAAACGAAAGCGGGTGGATTCCCTTTGAGATTTTGATCTTTTATTTTGGAATGGGAAGCTTTTTTTGGATTCTACTTAATGCAACACTTCTTATCCGCTTAGTTTTTGGAGAAAACTTACCACAAAAATTCTTACCCACTTTGTTCATTTTTATTGCCCCTCCTAGCATTTTTGCATTAGATATATTGGTTCTGTTTGAAAAATTCACGGATATTTCTACTTTATATGGAATCGCAAGTGCAAGTTTTAGTGTTGCCTTATTCTTTATGTTTTTAATGATAAGTCTTTTAAAAGTCTTTAGACAACTAAAATTTGCACTTTCTTGGTGGGCTTTTACCTTTCCAACCACAGCTTTTACACTTTGTGCATTGGAACTTTATGCTTTGGGAGGCTCTTTATTTTACGCATTTTTTGGAATCTTAGGCATTGTATTAAGTAGCATATTGGTCTGCATAGTAGCTCTTCGCACTTTACTTGCAATTAAACAAAGGCAAATTTGTGTTTTAGAAGAATAATAAATTTATTTCTAAAAAGGCTTAGATTTATTTTCCTAAATTCTAAACCTTTTTATAATTCACTATCTTAAATTCACGATAGGTAAAATCGTTGGATACTTTTTAAGTTTTTTAAACATTATTTTTCTCAACGCATTCCTGATTTCATTCTCCATACCCTTTTGACTATTATATAATTCTTTTTTACAATTTTTTACAAAAAGATTGCAAAACTCTTCAATCTCTTTATTGAATGCCATTGTATCCTTATTTGCAATAATCCCCATACTTTGAATGCGCGGTTTGGAAATAAGTGAATTTTTGGCTTTATTTAGCTCTAAATACACGATAAGAATTCCATTTTCTGCTAAATTTTGCCTATCCAAAATCACATCATTGGCAATCGTAGAATTGATTTGATTGTCAATATAAGTTTTTCCTGTTTTAACACTTCGCACTTTACGCAAATAATTATGTGCAACCTCTATTTGGTCTCCATCTTCCATTAAGTAAATGTTGCGTTCATCTACCCCGCAACTAATAGCCGTTTCTTTGTGCTTTAAGATGTGATTATATTCCCCATGCACAGGCAAAAAGAATTTCGGCTTCACAAGACGCAACATAAGCTTTTGCTCCTCTTGTGCTGCGTGTCCGCTTGTGTGAATCTCACTAAAGTCTTGATAATAGACTTTAGCGCCTGCTTTATTTAAGAAATTTAAGATATTAGACACTGAACCTTCATTGCCCGGAATTGCTTTAGCAGACAAGATAATTGTATCACTTGGTTTGATTTTAACGTGGCGATGTTCATCAGTTGCCATTCTATACAAAGCACTCATTGTCTCACCTTGCGAACCTGTGGTTACAATCAACACTTCTTCATCGGCATACTTTGCTACTTCGTGTGCTTCTATGAAAATATTCTGTGGTAAATCAATATAACCCAAAGTCCTTGCAATCTCCAAATTTTTTTCCATTGAACGCCCAATAACAGCAACTTTTCTGCCATATTTAAGCCCGTGATTAATTGCTTGATAAACACGATGGATATTAGAGCTAAAGGTACTCATAATCACGCGTCCTTTTGCGCGAGAGAAAAGCAAATCAAACGCAGGTCCCACACTCGCCTCACTTGGAGTATAACCATTTTTATGTGAATTAGTAGAATCACTAAGCAGTAGCAGCACTCCTTGCTCACCATAATATGCGATTCTGTTTAAGTCTGTTGGAAAACCATCAATAGGCGTATGATCAATCTTAAAATCCCCTGTGTGAAAAATCAATCCCGCTTCTGTTTTAATTGCCAATGCGCTAGAATCTACGATAGAATGTGTGATATGTATCCATTCAATCTCAAATTCCCCTATTTGAATGGGCTTGCGTTTCTCTACTGCGCGAAATAAAGAGCGAAATCTTTTTAATCCGTGTTCATCAAACTTAGAGCCAATTAACCCTAAAGGCAAAGATGTGCCATAAATTGGGAATTGGTATTTTTTAAAAAGATAGGGCATTGCGCCGATATGGTCTTCGTGCGCGTGGGTAATGATAATCCCTACAATCTTGTCTTTAATCACCTCAAGATAGCTAAAATCCGGCACTAAAATATCCACTCCGTGCAGACTATCGTCTGGAAAGCTCATTCCTGCATCAATGAGGATTGCAGAATTTTGCGTTTCAATCACAGTCATATTGCCACCAATCTCTCCTAAACCACCCAAAGGAGTAATACGCACTTTGCCATTTGGATTCACCTCAACTTGAGAGTGTAATGTAAGGGCGCTTTCGTGGATTTTTGCATTGAGTTCTACTGCTTTGCGTAACTCCAAATTAGACTCATTGATTTCTTTGTTACCATAGTTTTTATTATGTCTTGTGTGATTTTCTCTTGCTTCACCATTTGAATTATTTTGTCCATTCTCTTGCTTCTTAAAACGTGGATTATAGCGATTGCGATTCTGCACTCTTGAGTTTCTTGGCTTTTCTATCTCACCTGTCTCCTCTGTTTTTCTAGCTCTAAATCGGTGTTTATTTGGCTCACGATTCTCTCTAGCTTCTCCTTTTTCTCTCCTGTTTGTTTGATGATTTTCTTGATTTCTTTTTGTATTTTCTATCCGATTTGGATTTTCATTTGTTTTATTGTCTTCCATAACTTCCGCCTTTTATAAAATTTTCAAAAGTCGGTGATAATTTGGCGTATCAATCTCGTGAGGTCGTTTACTAGGGGCGATTGCTAAGGATTCTAAAGCATCTATAATCACTTGTTTTGGATAGTTTTTGCTTAGATTATTTAGAATCGTTTTTCTAGGCGCACTAAAGGCGACTTTTAAGAGAGATTCTAAATGTTCTAAATCCTTAAAACTTGGCGGATTTGCTACCTTTTGAAGCAAAAACACCGAAGAAGTAACTTTAGGTGGTGGCACAAAGGCGCTAGGTGGCACATCAAAAAGCAACGTTGCCTCTCCCACACTTTGTGTTAGTATGCTTAATGCGCTAAAATCACTTTCTCCACATTGTGCGCAAAATTTCTGCGCAACTTCTTTTTGTGTCATCACGACACAACCTTTAGATAGCGGGTCCTTGATAGCTTTTAGCACTAGTAAAGTCGCGATATAGTAAGGCAAATTAGAAATGAGAAAATAAGATTTTTCTCGCAAACTAATTCCCCTCCAACTTTCTAGCACATCGCTTGCCTCAAGGCACAATTGCCCACAATCTAGTGCCACTTGAAAACGTTTTTTTAAATGAGGAATCAAATCCTCATCAACCTCATAAGCAGTGATATGACCTAAGCTTAATAGCTTATTTGTTAGATCACCTAAGCCAGCCCCAATTTCTATTCGTTCTATTTCTTGGTTCATCTTGGGAATGGATTGGATAATCGCCTCTAGCACACTCTCGTCTTGTAAAAAGTTTTGTCCAAAATGCTTTTTTGCTAGATTTTGCTTATCAATGGCTTTCAAGCTATGTGCCTTAAAAAATAATTTAAATTGTAACACAATTTGAAAAAATTTTCAGCATTTTTTAACGATTCCACTTTCTAAAACACAAATTCCAACACTTTTCCCACTGCTACCTTGCAGTTCTAAACGCACCATTCCATTAGGAACAATCACTTGCTCATAAGGTCTTTTGCAACGTAAGAATCCTAACTCATTAAATAAGATTCTTCCGCCCTCACTCTCTCCACAACCCCCACTCATAGAAACAGATACGATTCCATAACGTTTAGTAATTGCCAAATCCCCTGCTCTTAAAGCGTTAGCAAACTTAGAATTATCATAATTATAGCTATTTAGATATTTACCATCTAAAGGGTCGCGTGCAATTTCTTGCGCATCTCTAGGGCGGTCATCAAAATGCTTTGTGCTAGCAGAACGTGCAGAATCACTATAAATATAATACGCATAACCAATATCTTGAAGTTTAGAGAATTGCAATCTCCAAAAAGATTCTGTCCATCGCTCCCTTTCTGCTACACAATTATCGCTTTGACAAAATGCACTTTGTGTGATTTGTTTCACACTACTTAAACTTAAAAATCGCGTGTAATTGAGATGTGCAATAATTTGATTTTGTGCTAGAGATAATTTAGAATCTGGAAACCAAGCATAACCCAACGCCAACAATGCACCCAATATTCCAATCACAAGCAAAACCTCTAATATGCTAAAGGCTTTTTTAAGGCATTTAATAGACATAAAAAGTTGTGATGACTTTATCATAGTAACGAATAGGGATTCTTAAAGCATTTTGCTTAGGATTTTCTGAAAGCATTAATCCACCTTTGGCAATTCCATAAAACTCCAAACGTTTCTGCATTTTATTTTCTGTTTTCACACTTTTGATTCCTTGAGATTTCAGCTCTTGTGCAAGTTCTTTTGCGACAAAATGCCGAGAAGCGAAATGTTCCTTTGCATTAGGAAAAAACACAAAAAGCGGTTTAGATAAAAATAACATTCCATTCAAAACAAGCAAAACCAAAAAAGCTACTAAAAATGGAATCGTATAGCGCACACGAAATTGTGGCAAACGCACACGCAATCCAGAAAAATAAAGGTTTGCCATTAAAGGGATTGCGACAATGAGCAAGGGGGCAAAAGATTCTGTCTGCACGCGTTGGCGTAAAGAAAGTAGCCAAATAAACCCCAAAGCAGTGCTAGCAATATACCAAACTAAGGGTCTTTTATTTTGATTAAAGTAACGATAAATTGTATATAAAAAATACAAAAACAAAAGAGGAGAAAAAATAAGGAGCAAATGCCCGTTACTATCCAAAAAATATCCGCTTGGGTGTCCGCCAATCCCTAATCCAAAAAAATACATATTTAATGCAAATAAACCAAGAGAAGAGAAAATCAAAGGAGTTTCTTTACGTTCAATTCCATAAAAAATTAATGCAACAAATACCAACGCAAAACTTTTATCCACAAATGCCATTACAAAAAGTAGCACATAAGGAATCGTTCCGTTCTTTTGCACCCAAACACACAAAACAAGCGTCAAAAAAATAATGATTCCGCTATTAGAAACCAAAAGTGCAGCTGCGTTTGTCCCCGGAAGCAAGAGAAATAATAATGCACAAAATAACGCATCACTAGGACGCTTTAAAAAACCTTTTGCAAAATAAAACATTAATAAAGCATTCCAAAGATGCAATAACAAAAAAGGTAGGCGCAAACCCCAATCATTCTGCCCAAAAAGACGCACACTAAAGTAGCTAACAAATCCCCCAAAATCGTGTGGATTAAAAAAATCCTGTGCCTCATCATAGCTGATACTAAGCGTGCTAGATAGCCACAAAAGTGCGCAACAGCTTAAGCAAAACAAAGCAAAAAGCCAAAAATAGTTGCGCGTTTGTTCCATTTTGATTGCAAGATTCCTTAAATTTCTACAAAAACATAGTCTTGACTTTTTAATTGCGCCCTTATGGATTCTTGGTGTTCTTTGCCTTTTGTTTCAAGCATAATGACAATGTTTGCATCACCAAAAGCAAGAGAAGTAGAAGTCCTATCAAAGTCAATCTTGACAATGTTTGCACCAAGAGTTGAAAGTAAATCACTTAATTTTTGCAAACTTCCGGGCTTGTCTATCAAGGTTACAGAAATTTGCATTTTGCGATGTGAGCGCACAAGCCCACGCTCAATGATGTTTCCAAGCATTGTTACATCAATATTCCCTCCGCTTAACACAAGCCCCAGAGATTCGTCCTTTTGCAGAGCAAACTTATGATGTAATACGGCTGCAACTACACTAGCCCCTGCGCCTTCTACAACCAACTTTTGGTTTTCTAGTAAATAAAGCACCGCATTTGCAATTTCTTCATCATCTACCATTACAACTTCATCTACGGATTCCAAAATATATTCAAAATTCTTAGTATTCACATCACGCACGGCGATTCCATCAGCAATTGTGCGCACAGAATCCGTGCTTTGGATTTCTTTTTTGTGATAAGAATAATACATTCCGGGCGCACCCTCTGCGACAACTCCAACAATGCGCACACTTGGTAACATTTGCTTATAAGCCGCTGCAATTCCAGCAATTAACCCTCCACCTCCAATGGGCACGACAATACTTGTGAGATGACTTTGTGCCTCAATCATTTCTAATGCCACCGTGCCTTGTCCTGCAATCACTTCTTCGTCAGCAAAAGGGTGAATAAATTGCAAATGATGTTTTTTTGCGTATTCCAACGCATAAGCATAAGCCTCATCATAATTGTTACCTTTTAAAATCGCCTCTGCGCCAAGCTCTTTTACTCCCATTACTTTGAGCAAAGGCGTCGCCTCTGGCATTACAATCACGCCCTTGATTCCATAATGTTTTGCGCTATACGCAACCCCTTGTGCGTGATTCCCTGCACTTGAAGCAATCACACCACAGGCACGCTCTTCCTTGCTTAACGAAGAAATTTTATTAAAAGCACCGCGCAACTTAAAAGAGCCTGTATTTTGTAAGTTTTCTTGCTTGACATACACTTTTGCTCCACAAATTTGGCTAAGCTTAGGAGCAAAGGCTAACTTCGTATGTTGCACAATTCCCTCTAATCGTGCCTTAGCGTCCATAATTTTAGCAAGTGGAATCATACAAATAACCTTTCATATTCAAGTTTGATACATAAATTTTCAACATACATTATCTTTGTATTCTCTAGCATTTTACGCGCCTGCGCATTTTGCAATCCTAATTGTACCCAAACACACTTAGGAGGATTTGCCAACTCCAACACTTCACGCGCAACCTCTAGCAAAGCTTCACTTTTGCGAAAAACATTCAAAATATCTATTTGCAACCCTACTTTATTTTGTGCTTCAAAGACTTCTTTAATGCTAGTATAAGCACACTCACCTAAAATCTCACCTCCTTTAGGATAAATAGGTAGAATCTTATAGCCTTTTTCTTGTAGAAATCGTGCGACTTTATGACTTGGTTTAGTTTGCTCTGGAGAAAGCCCAAGCACTGCAATAACTTTGGATTCTTTTAAAATCGTTCGCAATTTGGAATCTTGCATTCTATGCCTTTAAAAATTGATTACTAATTTTAACAAACTTTTATACAAATTTAGCCTAAAGCGACTTCTTTACATCAATCTAAAGAAAAAACAAGCAAAAAAGAACCTTTAAGCAAGCATAAGACGCAATTAAAATAAAATTAAATATATAAAAGCTAAAATGCCAAACTCTTAAAAATTGCAAGGAGTTTTCAAAAATGATTGCTTTGTTTAACAGCAAGGATTTGGATTTTAATATTCAATTTGAAAAAATACTAAAACGCGGTGCTATGGATATACAAAGCGTTGTAGAATGCGTTAAAGAACTATTAAACGCAATTAAAAATCAAGGACAAAATGCGATTATAGCGCAAGTGGCACAATTTGATAGTTGGAATCCGACTCGCTTTTCGGATTTACAAATCACACAAGAACAAATGCAAAATGCCTATGAAACCCTAGAAACTTCTTTAAAAGATTCCTTACAACTAGCTTTTGAACGCATTTATGCGTTTCATTCCAAACAAAAGCCCAAAACTTGGTTAGACTTTGAAGAAAATGGCAATATTTTAGGACAAAAAGTTACGCCTATGGATAGGGCGGGATTGTATATTCCCGGTGGCAAAGCAGCTTATCCTAGCTCACTTTTAATGAATGCGATTCCGGCACTTGTTGCAGGAGTGCAAGAAATCGTGGTTTGCACACCCACTCCACACAATGAACCCAATCCTTTATTACTTGCAGCTATGCACCTTTGTGGCATTAAAGAAGCCTATAAAATCGGTGGTGCAAGTGCCATTGGCGCACTTGCCTTTGGTGTGGAAAATCATATTAAAAAGGTAGATGTGATTACAGGACCGGGAAATATTTATGTCGCCACCGCTAAAAAACTTGTGTTTGGAGAAGTAAATATTGATATGATTGCAGGACCTAGTGAGATTGGAATCTTAAATGATGGCGAAGCAACAAGGGCGGATTATCTTGCTTGGGATTTGCTCTCTCAAGCAGAACACGATGAAATGGCAAGTTCCATTCTTATTACCACAAGTGAAAGTTTAGCAAAGCGAGTCGCACAAAAGATTGAAGAATTTTTAGCTACTTTGCCACGCAAAGAAATCACGACAAAATCTATCAATAAGCGCGGAGCAATCATCGTGGTGCAAAACATTCAAGAAGGCATTGCCTTGATGAATCAAATTGCACCCGAACATTTAGAATTGCTCGTTCAAAATCCTTTAGAGATTCTATCAGAAATTAAACACGCTGGAGCAATTTTTATTGGTGAAAACACTCCTGAACCCATTGGAGATTATATCGCAGGACCTAATCACACCCTGCCAACAGGTGGAAGTGCAAAGTTTTTCTCACCCCTCTCCACAGAGCATTTTATGAAAAAAAGCTCCATTATTGCTTTTTCCAAAAAAGGAATTATGCAAATGGGACAAGAGTGTGGAATCATAGCACATATAGAGGGACTAGATGCACATCAAAATGCTGTGCTTGCAAGACTAAAATCATAAAGGAATACCTATGGAACATATTTTAGAAGGTTTGCCACAAGAAAAATGGATTGAAATTATCTTTAATGCCTCACAAGGTTTAAGCGCACAAGAGCTTACGCGCTTACTAGAACGACAAGCAGCAATGGAGATTCTACTTGAAAAGCGTTTGGGCGAAATGTGGGAAGAAGAATTGGCTTATTTAACCCGTAGCGAGGAATCAACAGAAGAGATTCATCATCGGACACAAAACATTGCTATTGAATCTATGGGAAATATCTTAACGCAAAATGAATAGACATAATGCGGTATTACACTAAATGCCCAAATGGAATCTTAAATGAAAATGTTTTTATGCTTTAGTTTATCTGCATTCTTAAGCGCAATTCTAGGTATCTCAAACTTATTTGCCCCACCAGTATGGAAAGCAGAAAAGTTCCTTGAACTAAACAAAGATGAATTTTATCTTTTAACCCTACAAGCAAGAGAATCGGTTAAAACATTGTTTTTTCGTTGGACATTGTTAAAGAATGAGGGCTTGGTAATGCATCTAAATTACGATTCGTTCCCTCATCAATTTATTCTTTACCAAGACTATCAACGCAGATGCTATAAAATCCCTCTGCTCAAACCAGAGCAAAAATACTATAGCGAAGAACCCTTTTTTATGTTATGCTTCAAGGATTATCACCGCACCAAAAAAATTGCAACTTTGAAATATTATCTGTTTCAAGGAAATAGAGATTTTAATATCATTAATGAAAGGAAAGTGCCAAATGGAGGCTTTAGCGCACATTGAAACAAGAATCCAAGATTTTTTAAAAGAGTTAGAATCCCCGCTTGTGTTAAGCTTGAGTGCGCATTTGCAACAAGGTAAAATGCTCCGCTCTAAACTTGCACTTCACATTGCAGGTGAAAGCGAAGAGTGTATTTTGCTTTGTGCCATTATTGAGATGATTCAAACGGCTTCGCTCTTACACGATGATGTAATTGACAATGCACTTACAAGGCGCTCTAAACCCTCTATTAATGCGCTTTTTGGTGATAAAAACTCTATTATGCTAGGCGACATTTTTTATTCCAAAGCCTTTTGTGAGCTTACCACTTTGCAAGAAAAATATCCGATGATTCCACGCATTGTAGCCAATGCAGTAACAACCCTTGCAATCGGTGAAATAGAAGATGTAGAATTAGCAAAAAGCTTTAATCCTGATGAGACTAAATATCTCAAAATGATAGAACACAAAACAGCTATTTTAATTGAAGCCACAGCATACTCTGCGGCATTTCTGGCAGGAAAAAGCATAGAGGAAGCGCAAGGATTCCGACTCTATGGTCGCAATCTTGGAATGGCATTTCAAATCATTGATGATGTGCTAGACATTATTTCTGATTCCAAAACTTTGGGAAAGCCTACTTTAAGCGACTTTGAAGAGGGCAAAACTACCCTACCCTATATTTATTTATATAATGAATTAAACGATAGCGACAAAATGCGTTTAAAAAATGCGTTTAAGCAAGACTTGCAAACACAAGAACAAGATTGGATTTTAGAAAAATTGCAAGCAAAAGGCGCAATTACTAAAAGCATTACTTTGGCAAAACACTTGGGCAACAAAGGTATTGAAGCGATTGCTAATCAATCTTGTGATAAACTTATACAAATTAT
This sequence comes from uncultured Helicobacter sp., assembly GCF_947367035.1. Lineage (GTDB taxonomy): Bacteria > Campylobacterota > Campylobacteria > Campylobacterales > Helicobacteraceae > Helicobacter_D. The sequence goes on along the minus strand of NZ_CANBCA010000008.1, from coordinate 22,174 downwards.
GCGCGAAATGATTGAACGCGACTTTTAAGGAAACCAATGGATTACTACATTTTAAGCTATTCGCATAAAAATACTGATATTACTATGCGCGAATCCTTAAGCTTGGATATAAAGAATCCTGCAACCAAAGAGTTTTTGCAAGATTTAGTTGGCAACAAATTCATAGACGAAGCGGTCATTCTTTCTACTTGTAACCGCATTGAATTTATACTAAATGTCCAAAATTCAGAAAAGGCGGAAGAATTTTTACTAGATAAACTAAGCAACTACTCCAAAGTCCCAATCAATGAGCTACAAACTCGTGCGGATAGCTATGAAAACTTAAGTGCGATTCATCATCTCTTTAGTGTGGCAAGCTCACTAGATAGTTTAGTCGTAGGAGAAACACAGATTTCAGGTCAATTAAAGAGTGCCTTTAAGTTTTCTTATGAATTAGGCTGTTGCGGCTTATATCTTTCCCGTGCAATTCATTTTGCCTTTCGTTGTGCAGCAAGTGTGCGTAACTCTACAAGTATTTCACAAAATTCTGTTTCCGTAGCAAGCACTGCTGTGGCTAAAGCAAAAGAAATTCTAGGGGATTTAAAAGACTGCTTTGCACTTGTCATCGGAGCAGGAGAGATGAGTAGCCTTTGTGCAAAGCATTTAATTAATGCAAATTGCGAAGTTTTAATCATTAATCGTGAAATCCAAAATGCCCAAAAAATTTGTGATGAGATTCTCTCTTCGCACCCAAGCGCTAAGATTCGTGCAGAGAGCTTCAAAGACCTTAGCCTCCATATCAATGGAATTCCCCTCATCTTTAGTGCCACAGGCGCACCCCATACGATTATCACTTGCGATATGATAGAAGCGAGAGATTGGAATCGCTATTGGTTTGATTTGGCTGTGCCAAGAGATATTGAATGTGAAATTATGGAAAAATTTAATGAAATCCAAATTTACGCCGTAGATGACTTAGAAGATATTGTGCGCAAAAATTTAGCCTTGCGTGAAGAACAAGCAAAAATAGCCTATGGAATCGTGGGACGCTCTACACAAGAGTTTTTTAGCTGGCAACAAAGCCTGAATGTAGAACCACTTATCAAAACAATCCGCGCCCTTGCTAAAGACGTTGCACTAAAAGAATTAAGCAAAGGAATCACAAAAGGTTATTTACCAAAGGATTATGAAAAAAACATTGAAAAGACTTTACACAACGCCTTTAATGCCTTTTTACACGATTTAACGATTAATCTAAAAACCATTGCTAACACACCCAAGGGCGATAGCGTAGTGGAATCCCTGCGATTCTTATTTGAACAAGAAACACAAGATAAAATGCTAGAATCCTACAAATGCGAATACGCACAAGATAAAACTCTACCTTAATCAAAGGAAAATTATGCAATTTTCAAAATTATTTCTCCCTACTTTTAAAGAAACTCCTAAAGATATTGTTTTAAAAAGCCACGAATATTTGATGCGTGGTGGATTTATCCAACAAATTGGTAGTGGAATCTATAACTTTTTACCACTTGGCAAACGCGTTTTGGACAAAGTGCGCCAAATTGTCAAAGAAGAAATGGACAATGCAGGAGCAAATGAAGTCTCACTTGGCTTTGTTACTCCTTCAACTCTATGGCAAAAAAGCGGACGATTGGAAAGATATGGGAAAGAGCTGTTGCGCTTCAAAGATAGAAAAGACAATGACTTTGTGTTAGGACCAACACACGAAGAGGTGGTTACAGAGCTAGTCAAGGCAAATATTAAAAGCTACAAACAACTTCCAATTCACCTCTACCAAATCAACCTCAAATTCCGCGATGAGATTCGTCCGCGCTTTGGGCTTATGCGCGCACGAGAATTTATTATGAAAGATGGTTATAGCTTCCATTCAAGCTATGAGGATTTAAAACACGAATTTGACCTTATGGAAACCACTTATAGTAGAATCTTTACGCGTTTAGGCTTGGACTTCCGCGCCGTCCTTGCGGACAGCGGAGCGATTGGTGGGAGTGGAAGTAAAGAATTTATGGTGCTTGCAAAGAGCGGAGAGGACACGATTTGTGTGTGTGATAGTTGTCAATATGGGGCAAACATAGAAGCAGCCACGCGCGTTAAAAAACTTCCAAACACAGAAGCTCCTGTCGCTTCGTTTGCCAAATTCCACACTCCAAAGGTGCAAACCATAGAATCTTTAAGCAAGTTTTTCAAGGTAGAACCTTTTTGGATGCTCAAGACAGTGGTAAAAAAAGCACTCTTTGATGGCGGAAAAAGTGCATTGGTGTATTTTTTCTTGCGTGGAAGTGATAATTTAAACGAAACCAAAGCCCTAAACGCCATTGCAGGTGCAAACGAACTTGTAGAAGCAAGCGAAAAAGACTTAAAAAGCGCAGGGCTTGCGCAAGGATTCATCGGACCTTTTGCCTTACGTAATCTCACTTCTAGCCCTTATATCTATTTTGATAAAGAACTAGAAAACGCCAACAATCTCATCTGTGGAGCAAATGAAACGAATTATCACTTTGTCGGCGTAGATTTAAGCACTTTTGAGGGATTGGAGTTTAAGGATTTGGTAGAAGTCAAAGAGGGGGATTTCTGCCCTGTTTGCAGAAAAGGCAAACTCTACTTTACAAAAGGGATTGAAGCGGGACATATTTTCCAACTTGGCACGAAATATTCCAGTGCAATGGAAGCGACATTTTTAGATGAGGAGGGCAAGGCAAAGCCCTTTATTATGGGTTGTTATGGAATCGGAATCTCACGGCTTTTAAGTGCAATCATAGAGCAACATCACGATGAGCGTGGAATGATTTGGACACGAGCTAGTGCGCCTTTTTGCGTTCATATCATCGTTTCTAATATCAAAGAGGAATCCCAAATGCAAATGAGTTTCAAACTCTATGAAACCTTGCAAAATGTAGGCATTGAATGCCTATTAGATGACAGAGCCGAGCGATATGGAGCAAAAATAGCCGATTTTGAATTGATAGGATTGCCCTTTGGAATCGTAGTAGGCAAAGGATTAGAAAAAGGTGAGATAGAACTCATAAAACGCGAGAATTTAGAAAAAGTTTGCTTAAATATTCAAGACTTTGACGCACTCATTTCCAAACTTCTTGAGGCTTTCCAATGCGATTAATTTTAGGCTTGATTTATTTGTTTTTGGAAGTTTTTATTACTTATAAAATAATTGATTTCATTGGTGTTTTAGGTTTTGTGCTAGAGATTATTATAAGCGCACTTTTAGGATTTTTTATTCTAGTAAATTACCGCTTTTTTCTAGGCGATGCGCTTGAGCGTCTTAGAGAGCGAGAGATTAGCTATGAAGCCTTTGTAGGTTCTAATATCTTTAGAATCCTTGGAGCAATTCTATTAATTTTGCCCTTTGGATTCACCGATATTTTAGGAATCTTAATGCAGTTTAGTGCGCTTGGATTCCTAGCCATCAAACCCTTTATAAAAAAATCCTCTTCTAATCCTACACCCTTTGATACAAGCAACAAGCCTCAAAATAGTGAAATCATTGATGTAGAAGTCATAGAAAAGTAAGGAGAAATAATGCGACAACTCATTATTGGGACACGTGGAAGTGTGTTAGCACTTTGGCAAGCAAATCATATCAAAGACCGCCTAGAAGCACAATACAAAGAGATAAAAGTAGAAATAAAAATCGTCAAAACCAAAGGAGATAAAATCCTAGATGTACCTTTAGCTAAAATCGGTGGCAAAGGGCTTTTTACCAAAGAATTAGAAGAATTTCTCCTAAAAGGCGAAATTGATTTGGCGGTGCATAGCTTAAAAGATGTGCCGGTAGATTTTGTAGAAGGCTTGGGTCTAGCAGCAATCACGAAGCGAGAAGATGTGCGGGATAGCTTTCTAAGCTTCAAATATCCTAGCATTGATGCACTCCCATTTGGCGCGCGTGTAGGGACAACTTCGCTTCGGCGTGTAATGCAACTTAGTGCCTTAAGGGCGGATTTAGAAACTCAAAGTTTGCGCGGAAATGTGCAAACAAGACTGAAAAAGCTTCAAGAGGGAGATTTTGACGCAATTATCCTTGCGCAAGCGGGAGTAAATCGGCTTGGAATCCACAAAGAAGTGCCATACATTCTCCCGCTAGATTTTATGATTCCGGCTATGGGACAAGCCGCATTGGGTGTAGAATGTAAAAAGGGAAGCGAAGCAGAATCGCTCTTGCAATTTTTAAACGATTCCAAAGCCGCCTTTGAAACAACCTGCGAGCGCGCATTTGTGCGCACATTGAATGGGGGCTGTCAAGTGCCTATTGGAGTGAATGCAGCCTTAGAAAATGGAATCTTAAAAGTGCGCTCCATTTTGGGCTTGCCTGATGGCACAAAGATTTTGCGTGAATGCCTAAAAGTGCAGGTAAAAACTCTTGGAGATTGTGAGCGTGTAGGTATGCAAATGGCGCAAGAGTTCTTACGACAAGGGGCAGAAAAAATTTTGCAAAAAGCGCAAAATTGGGAGTTTAAATAATGCAAAATTATCCAATCCTTTTAACCGCCACAGAAGACTATGTGCCTTTTACCGCTGTTCTTATTACAAGCATTATCCAAAATACGAATCAATTAATGGGGGGGGGGGCAAAACAAGCCTTACCACTTCCATATTTTAAGTGATTTTTTCTCAAAATCCACACAAGAAAAACTCCTCAAACTTCAATCCAAACTCTCTATAATCTACCCTTTAGAAATCACGATTCATTTGTGTGATGACGCGGAGTTCAGAGAAAACAATCTCCCAAAACTCAATGAAAATTATCTTTGCTTTTATCGGCTTCTCTTTGCAAGGTTTTTAGATTTTAGCGCGCAAAAAGTGCTTTATTTAGATGTGGATATAATTGTTCTAGGGGATTTGCGCGAGATTTTTGCTATTGATTTAGAGGATAAAGTCTGTGGTGTAGTGCTAGATTACAAAGCAAATCGTCTTTTAATGCCAAAGGCGAATCCCCACCCACCTTTGAATCTCTCCCGAGGATACTTTAACTCTGGCTTGCTCCTCATAGATGTGCAAAAATGGCGCGCGCAAGAGATAGAATCGCAAATCTTGCACTCTATGGATTCCTATCATTTCAAGGAACACGACCAAAGCATTTTAAATTATATTTTAAAGGACAAAGTCAAGATTCTGCCTTTATGTTGGAATGTTTTAGTCTATTATTTTGTCAATGCAAAAACCAAAGAGGAGGGAGGGAGATTCAATATCTCCTACACACGCAACCAACTAAACAATGCCTTAAAGAATCCCAAAATCGTGCATTACTACTTAGACCACAAACCTTGGAAAGACGATAAAATCTATGTGGATACTAAGGGTAAATTTCTAGGCAAAACTTGGTGGGATATTGCGCAAAAGACACCTTATTTTCACAGACGAACTTATGCAACTTAAGAAATCCGCCAGTCAAGCAAAGACTTTTCAAGCAGCTTTGGGATTCCTTTTATTAAAATTTGCGCGTCTTGGGCTTTATTTCTTAATTCCTATTTTAAGCTATTGGACGATAAAAAGATTGGATAGCAATCAATCTTCACGAGAGATTCCGCAAGGCGACTACAACCTTGCCATAGAAATAGGCAAAGAGGCAATCAAAGCCTACAACAAGGGCAAAGGGAGATTGCTTACCCTGCCTCTTAGAATCCTAAACTTGCAAAAAAGATTTCAACTTGCCAAAAAAGGAATTGGAGATTGCCACGATTCCACAAGTAAAATCCTACAAGAACGCTAAGCAAAATATATTAGAGCAAAATTTTCCCTGCTTCTTTTAAATTTTCAACCCTATGCGTCGCGCTTGGAGCGTCCTCTACACCTATTAAAATACGTGTTTGCACGCCCACTTTCAACCCCGCTTGCATATCAGTTTCCTTATCTCCCAAAATATAAGAATCGCATTCTTGCAAATTCAAACCAAATTCTTTAATAGCAGATTCTAACATAGTAGATTTCGGTTTGCGACAATCACATTGCTCCTCTTTAGTATGCGGACAAAAATAAACGCCATCAAAACCAATGTTTTTGGGCATAAAACCATCTACTCGCAAAGGAATCGTAAGGCAGGAGTGAATGCAGTTTTGCATAAATGCACTTAAATTTTCAAAGTCTTTTTGCGTGAAGATTCCACGACCAATCCCCGATTGATTTGTAACCACAAAACAAAGTGCATCTTGTCTTTTAAGCCCTAAAAATAGCTCCATAAAATGCGGGGCAAAATAAAATTCCTCTATTTTGTAACCATAAGGCGAATCCTCAAGATTGACTACGCCGTCCCTATCAAAAAACACGACTTTCTGCTTTTTCATCGCGCGAAAACTCCTAAAAATCTCTGCATTTTAATCCCAAAAAGATAAAATAAAGGTGTATTGGCAAAAGCAAAAATAAATTTCATCAAATAATCCCCTAATATCAACATTAAAATCGCATTCCAAGGCAGGATAAATAAAAACGCAATGTGAAAAAATATCATCGTATCTAAGGCTTGAGAAAATGCTGTGCTACCTGCACTTCTAAGCCACCAAACTTTAGGAAACTTGGATTTAATCCAATAAAACGCATAAACATCTAGTTGTTGAGAAACAAAAAACGCGCTAATGCTTGCAAGTGCGATTCTAAATTCACTTAGAAACAAAGAAGGAATAAAGGCACAAATAATGCCAATACGAACGACTTTTAACACTTCTTTCTTGCTATATTTTTCAGCTAAAATATCTGCAAGCAAGAAAGTAAAAGGATAAGTCAATGCGCCAAAGGTAAAAAAGTCATTAAGTGGAAATTGCACAAGATAGTTTGAAGCGACAATAAGCGCAGTAAAAATAACTGCAGATACAATCATCACAGCTTTAGACATTGGTTTATCCTTAAAAATTAAAAGCGTATTTTATGATTTTGGGCTTTAAGATTCCATAAGAGAAACAATGTCTTAAATTTTTGCCTAAAAGATTCTTTAAAACCGAAGCAATCCATAATGTTGCATTAGAATCTAAGATATAGATTGCTAACAAATTTTGCTCTTTTATGTAGCATAAAGCACTTCAACCACTTAATTCTTTCTCCTACTCTAATCCAACGATTAAGTCCCTCCATCTGCATCATTTTAGCAATAATAGGATTGTCTAGCTTATTATTTTGGGATAACAACATTTGAGAAAATACCTCATAAGTGTTAGAATCTAAACTTGGAAGCACACTAAAATTACAATGACAATAGTCCGCAGTGGTGTAAAAATTCTCTAACTCTAGATAACTTCCCTCACGCAAAATACGAATCCAAGTGCTAGACCCAATACTTCCGCGTCTAAATCTCTACACTTAATAGAATCTAGCACATCAAACTCACTCCTGCCAGTATCGCCGTGCTTACCCATATCACTATTATGTCTCACGAGTGCTAATTGACTTTTTTACATATTAAATTGCCATAATAGTGGCTTGTGTGCTATCCTTGCCTCCAATCACGAATCTTTTGCAGCTTTTGCAGTTTAAAGATTCTAAAAGTTATTGCAACAAAAAATCAATTAAGATATAGTGAAAATATTTTTAATCTCTTTCAATCTTGCAACTCTTCTAGTTTAGCCAAAACTTCGGCAATATGCCCTTTAACTTTGACATTTTTCCATATATAAGCGATTTTGCCCCACGGATCAATCAAAAAAGTGGAGCGAATCACTCCCTCATATTCTTTACCATAGAGTTTTTTTAACCCCCAAGCTCCATAACTCTTAAGCACAGATTTTTGAACATCACTAAGCAAGGTAAAATTTAAAGATTCTTTTGCAATAAAACTTTGATGTGTTTTTACACTATCTGGGCTGATTCCAAGCACGATAGCATTGGAAGCATTAAAAGATTCTAACCTGTCGCGAAAATCACACGCCTCCATTGTGCAGCCGGGTGTTTTATCTTTGGGATAGAAATATACCACAACCCAACTCCCTTGAAAATCCTGTAAAGCAATCTCTGCATTGTCTTGATTAGGCAGACTAAAAAGCGGGGCATTATCGTTAATTTTTAATTCCATTTCATAATCCTTTATTTAATTTTGATAATTAATTTTTATTGAAACTTTACAATCATTAAAGATTTCTAATTTCGTAATTTTAATCCAAAATTCCTTGATTTGCGGAAAGCGCAAAGGAATCTGCTGATAAAAATAACTTTGCGCCTCTTCTAATAATCCAAACTCGCATTCAAAAGCATCTTTGATAAATTCTTTTAAAATCCGATAATCCAAAAAATCTTGCGATTCTATATTTTTTAATGCGTTAGTTTGTGTTAAGGCAAATTTGAGATTCCCCATACAAAGAAACTCTGCATTCACTAGGATTTTTTGCTTATCTTTACGCTCATTTGGCAAAATCCCTATAATGACTTCCAAAGCAAAATCTTCTAAGCAAAGAATATAAGGTATCTTGGACTTTAAAGTAGAATCTCGCTTTTCTAAACTTAACATTCATATCCCTAATTTAACAATGCAAACGAATCTAAAAGTGCAGAATTTATTGTCTGATTCATCGCTTTTATAATTTCATCAAAGCCTCCTTTTTGCACTTTTGTTTCCTTTGTAAGCAAATGATTAGAATCTTGTTGCGCAAGGAGGAGGTTTAGCACCACGACTTCACGCTTTGTATCATAATAAAAATCTAGGATTTGAAGTTTGAAGTTTGAAGTTCTTGCATTCGCAGATTTTAGTAATGAAATATCCGCATATTCTGCTACTTTTAAGACTAAAGAATCTATCATTAGAGGCAGAGGTTCTATCCACTCATTTTTGACAAAATAGTCAAATGTGTTTGCATTCGTTTTGTAGGCGATTTTTCTATTAGCAATTTTGAGGCTCGCTTCTGTGCCTTGATAAATGAGAGGTGATTTGGGAATCCTCTTATTCTCTTGTTTCCAAACTTCTATATCCAAACTCAACTCATAATGTTGAATCCTTGGTAACTCTTTACTCAAACAACCGCTAAACACCAATAACAATATAGAAATAAAAAAAACTTTAAAAATTCTTATTTGCATTTCTTTCCTTTTATCTCATTCACGCGGTCCTAAAGTCCGCTGTCTTTTACCAAACAAAAACTCGCTTGGCGCATTAGAAAAATCCTCCACAGAATCTCCTGTTTTTTGTAAAATCTGTTCCAATGTTTTAGAATTTCGTTCTAAATCAAACAAAAGTGGCGTTAAAAGGGTGCGTAAGTTATAATCTCCTTTCAGAATATCACGATGAATCGCCTCTCTACTTTCTCCAATTCCCTCAATCTCTTTTTGAGCAGAGGTTAGCACACTCTCTATTCTAGGAGGTAGATTTGCTAAACCCTCTAAAGTCCGCTCCATATTATCTAAATTTTTATCGCTTAAAAGATGATTTAAACGATTTAAACTCATCTCCAAGCGGTCAAAAACATTTTCTGCTTTATTTCCAACTTTCTCTAACCAATTCTCCTCCAAGCTTAAAGTCGCTCTGACTCCTTTAGTATAAAATTCGCCCTTGCCTTGCACAAGAGAGAGAAAAACGCCTCCTGTTAGCCCTTGCGAATCTACGAAAATCTTTGCGCCCTCTCTTAAAATAATATCTTTTTTAATCCAAAGAGTAATTTCTACATCTTCTGCACCCATATTTAGCTTATAGCCCTTTACAAAACCCACAGGAAGTCCCAAATATCTGACGGGAGTTTCAATCCGCACTCCTTTGGGTAAATTCTTATTATAAAGATAATATTCCCGATAATCCTCTAAATTTCTATCGTATTTACCTAGCCAAAAGACAAATCCTGCTAGACTTATCAACGAAACAACAAAAAATAAGCCAAGCAAGACATAATTTAATCGCGCTTCCATATAACTCCTTAAATCTGATACAAAAACAAATCTAGCGATTCCGTCTGTTGTGCTAAAGTCTGCACACTACCCTCAAATAATATCTCTTGATTTTTTAAAATTACCATTCTATCTACTGCACCCTTAACAGACTCCATATCGTGCGTTACCATTACAACACTAATTTCTAGCAAATCTCTTAATTCCACAATCAAAGCATCAAAATGCCTTGCGCTTTTAGGATCTAAACCACTTGTAGGTTCGTCTAAAAACAAGATTTTTGGGCTAAGGGCTAAAGCACGCGCTAAACCTACGCGCTTAACCATTCCACCACTTAGCTCATTGGGATAAAGCTTCGCCACCTCTGCCTTTAGCCCCACACGCGTAAGCCAAATATATGCAAGGGATTCTATATCATAAGAGCTAAAATTTGTCCATTCTCTCAAAGGAATCGTGAGATTTTCTAGCACACTTAACGAACTAAAGAGTGCGCCAAACTGAAACAACACTCCCATATTTAACTTCATTTTCAAGGCATCTTTTGTGTTTAATTTCCAAATGTCTTGCCCTAGTATTCGCACTTCTCCACTAGTAGGTTGCTTTAAAAAAATCATCGTGTTTAGCAAAGTGCTTTTCCCACTTCCACTCCCGCCAAGCAAAGCAAAAATTTCTTTTTTACCTATATTAAAAGAGATTTTATCGTGAATGATTCGTTTGCCATAAGTTGTTGTCAAATTGCGCACTTCTATAATGTTTTGGGATTCCATTTACCAACCTATTTGCGTAAAGAGGACAGAGCACAATGCGTCAAATGCAATCACGCAAAAGATAGATTCCACCACACTTTTTGTCGTATGGATTCCAATGCTTCGCGTATCTTTTGCGACAATAAACCCGTGATAGCAACCAATTAATGCGATAATTAATCCAAAAAAGGGTGCTTTAAGAAAACCTATCCAAAAATGTCGCATTTCTACCATTTGTAAAAATCTTTCAATAAACTGCTCACTACTGATTCCTAATTGCATTTGCGAAACAAACATTGCGCCAATAAGTCCAAAAATATCAGCGATGAAAACTACAAGAGGTAGCACGGCACAAAGTGCAATTACTCGCGGTAGAACTAGAAAATTAATAGGATTAAATCCCATTACATTCATTGCGTCAATTTCTTGAGTTGCGCGCATCATTCCAATCTCTGCACTAAATGCGGACGCGCTTCGTCCTGCGATAATGATTGCCGTAATAATCGGTGCCATTTCGCGCAAAGTTAGCATGGAACTCATTTCAACGATTAATATGCTTGCCCCAAATTGTTCTAGCTGGAGACTTCCTTGATAAGCAACCACGATTCCAATGAGAAAACAGGCTAAAGAAACAATTGGAATCGCTTTAATTAAAGCTTCTTGCACTTGAAACAACAAAGCCTTTAGGCGGATATTTGTGGGGTTGATTAGCCCAATTAAGAAATTATAAATCATCTCACCCAAGAATCCAAAAGTCATTAGTGCATTATTGCTCCAATTTTTTAAAATCTTAAAAGTATCCAAATGCCATTGAATGAACTCTCGTGTAATAGCTGTTTTATCGGGTGCTTTTTTGTCTTGCAGAATCGTCAAAATTCGTTTAGATTTCTGTGAAATCAATAGTGCATTTTGCGAATCCTCAAGCTTGATTTTTGTTTGATGTTTCAAATCCTCTAGCCACCTAAGCAAAATCTCTCCGCCACAAAAGTCCAAATCAAAAGAATCCTTTAGCCGAATGCAAACAGCGACACTTTGTGATTCTCTCCTTGCTTTAGCAATGGAATCCCAAACGCTCTCTAAGCGCCTAAGTATGTGCCTAGAGAGGTCTTTATCCCAAACCCCACCGAGCAAAACAACCGCACTTGTAGAATCGTAACTAATTTCTAAGCTTGCTTGCATCAATTACCATTTGAATAAGATTATTTTTGTTCAAAGATAAAGGGAACGCCTTTTATAAGATTACTGCTAAAAATCTTATCCGTATTTTTGCGCACTTGGGTAATATTCGTTGCCATTTCATTCTTGCTTAACTTTACCTCTTGGTAAAAAGAACGTAAAATTTTAATTTTACCTTTCGTATCCTCTACCTTTAACTTTGCCGTTTGATTCATCGCTAATTGTGCTTTAATAAAAGCTTCTTTTTGATGCACAGGGGCAAAAATCAACTTCAAATTCGCTTGTTTTAATTCCTCCTCTATGGTCTCTAATTGCTTGCGGCAATAAGGACAATCTGGGTCTGTTACAACGATTTTTGTTGGCAAACCCTCACCCTCTCCTTTGAGATAAATAAAATCGTTAGGAGAAAAGCTTGCAAAAAGCGCATTAAGGGCTTTTGAATCTTTTTTTTCTTTCTCCTCTCCTGCCTTATAAAGTTCCTCCATAATCATACTAGAGTCTTCTTTATTTAAATTCATCATTTTGCTTAATGCAACAAAGTAATTTCCATCTTGGCTAACCATCGCAGGAAAAATATCTCCCCCTTGCGTGCGTCCAATCACAAAATATTGATTTGTGAAACTTTTTAGCGGTTTTTTAAACTGAATCTCTACCTCAACCTCTGCAAATTCTCTCACACTCTTTTTGAAATTTTCATCAAATCCCGCTAGGGAGAAACTCGCACAACTAGCGATAATAGTAATACTGAAAATTAATTTTTGCATTAATACTCCTTGTTTTAAAATAAGCAGTATTATATAATAATCTTGTAAAGAAAATGGAATCTTAATTACACTTTTATCCTTGTCTTTAACGATTATCTATCTTTTCTACAATCAAATCGTGGTTTTTGAGGCGATATTCCGCCATTTCTTGATATTTTGTATTTGGGATTCCATAGTTTGCATAAGGATCAATGCTAATCCCGCCACGAGGTAGAAATTTACCCCATACTTCAAGGTAACGTGGCTGCATTAACTGCACCAAATCCTTTAAAATGATATTAACGCAATCCTCGTGGAATCCGCCGTGATTGCGAAAGCTAAAAAGATAAAGCTTGAGTGATTTAGATTCTACCATTTTTTTATCCGGTATATAAGAAATATAAATGGTCGCAAAATCTGGCTGTCCTGTAATAGGACAAAGACTTGTAAATTCTGGGCAATTCAACTTGACAAAATAATCATTCTCTTGGTGTTGGTTTAAAAAAGTCTCCAAAAGATTCTTATCGTAGATAAAAACATATTTTGTTGCATTGCCTAAATGTGTTAAGGATTTTTGCATTATTTGCTTCTTGGACATTCGCTATCCTTTAATAAATTTTCACACAATTATACAAAACTTTAGAATCTTTGCACAACCGCCCTGTCATTGTGAATACGATAGGAATTCCATAGGTTTTCATCTTGTTAAATCAAATCGTGAAAAAGATTCAAAATACTCTCTTCGTCTAGCATTGTAGAATCAACCTTTTCTCCAAAAGCACCTTGCAACTCCTCAACCAAAAGAAAACGAGAATGTTAATATTTTTCTCTTGATTGTTTTTAACTTTGCAAAAAGGCGCAAATCTTCATAACTATGATAATCTTTCAGAAGTGCCAAGCAATGCCTCTACTCACACTTCATTAGAAAAATGGTAGCTTTAACACTCCGCTAATCACAAACGCATTCACAAGGTCAATGAAAAATGCTCCCACTAAAGGCACGACAATAAACGCCATATGACTTGGTCCATAATGTTGAGTAACCGTTTGCATATTTGCCATAGCCGTAGGAGTAGCACCAAGTCCAAATCCGCAATGCCCTGCAGCTAAAACTGCTGCATCATAATCACGTCCGCAGAATCTAAAGGTCACAAAAACAGCAAAAAATACCATTAATACAACTTGAATTGTAAGAATTACCAACATAGGAAGCGCCAAAGAAACCAACTGATAAAGGTTAATTGTCATTAACGCGTAAGCCAAGAAAAGTGAGAGACTAACATTTCCTAACACAGAAACTTCCCTATCAAATACTTGATGCACCTTTGTCAATGAGAGGACATTGCGCAAAACTGCTCCTACAAACAGACACCATACAAAAGTAGGAAGCGTGAAAGATGAACCTTTAAAATAAGTTGAAACAAGCGTTCCAACAAGTAAAGAAACTGCAATCAATGCTAAGGACTCTACAAAAGAACCCGCGGTAATCAAACGTTCTTTTTCCGGCTTTTCAAATCCTTTGGGTAAAACCTCTTCGTGGTTTTTGCTTGGAAGCTGTAAATTGTATCTTTTCACGAGATAGTGCGCAACAGGACCTCCGATAACCCCCCCCGCAATTAATCCAAAAGTCGCACAAGCCATTGCAACCTCTAAAGCAGCTTCAAAGTTATAAGGAGACGCCTTAAAAATATCTGCCCACGCCGCACCTGTGCCGTGTCCTCCGCTCATTGTGATAGAACCGCCTAGCAAACCAATCACAGGATTTACGCCCATTGTTTGTGCTGCAATTAATCCTGCGATATTTTGCAAAAACAGCAAGGCAGAAACAAAGATTAAAAAAATAAAAAGAATCTTTCCTCCCTTCTTAAAAGAGGCAAAATCCGCACTCAATCCAATACTTGCATAAAATGCCAACATCAAAGGGTCTTTTAGAGAACTATCAAACTTTAATTCTACCCCTCCATAACGATAAAAACAAAAAATCAATAGGGCAGCAATGATTCCACCTACCACAGGTTCAGGGATATTATAATCTTGTAAAAACTTAATCTTACTGATAACAAAGCGACCCAATAGTAAGACAAAAATCATACTAAGCAAAGTTGCATAAAAATTAAATGAAATTGCCATTATAGCTCCTGTTGTAAATGCTACATTATAATCAAAAGCAAATTAGAGTTAAATAAGGGTTAAGCAAACAAAACTCTAATGTAAGCCAAACAAGAGATTCCCTCTCAAACAGATACAAATTGTAACATTTAATCTTTCTACTCTATTTTGTAGAAACTTCTACTTTAAAAACCGAATACTTTAAACTTTTTTAAGCTATTATCCGAAGTTTGACACATAATTTTAAAGGTTTGGGGTTTGGAGAGCTTTAAAAACAAAGAAATTATATTTTATACATTGATTTTGAATGAAAAAGAAAACCAAAAACTTCAAGAATCCCCAGAGATTTTGGAAGATTTTTTAGAAGACAAAATTTGCTCTTTGCTAAATCTTCCGCATACTTGTGAATATTTTTTACGCTTTTCTCATACTCAAGATTCTACCACTTATCATTGCTTGCTACTCAATAAAGATTCGCTGAAAAAGTATGTGAGCGATGCGAATCTTTACCTTAGCCACCCTTGCTTTTTGTGTGCGCAATTTTTACGAGATGACAGGGAATCGCAAGCATTTTTGGTGCTAGATTCCTACGCGCAATGGACACTTATTTATTATGAGAGAGGAGAAATAGCTTTCTTACAACCCATAAAAGACTTCCAAGTAGCACAAGAAAAAATTAAAGACTTCAGACAAAAAGACAAAAACTTTCTATTGACTTTTTGGGTATTAGATGAAAGCAGTGCAACTCAAGAAATCCAACACTTGCAGTCTCAATTTAACGCACAAAGACTTTCTTATAAAATCAACGAAATAGAACTTTTGGATTCTTTAAATTTTAACCCCTTAGAAAAAACACTTCCCCTAATGCAGCAAAAGATTGGCAAAGCTTTAAAGTTTAGTGTGCTGGGTGTTTTAATGGGCATTGGGATTTGGCTTGTATTTTTGATTTTAAACCTACTATCTAGCCGAGAAATTGCAAACTTGCAATCTCAAATCCACGAGCAACACATTAAAATCAATGACCAAAACCAAAGTTTCACAGAATCCCAAAAGCAAGCATTACTTTTGCAAGAGCAGCGAGATTCCCTCCAAATGTTATATGAAAAAAATTCTCAATTTCTTAAAAATGCGATGCCAAATGCAACTTATCTTGTGCCATTTTTTAACGCGATTGACCCGATTTTACAAGAACAAAATGTCAAAATTGCTTATTTTGGAATGGAAAACAACTTGCTCTCCTTGCTCTTTAGAGGCAAAAATACTTTACAAGTTTTAGAGGAATTAGAAAAATCACATTGGGGAAATGTGCAGAGTTTAGAAAAATATCAAGATTTTTATTGGATACAAATAGCAATGAGGATTCCACGATGAAAGATTCCCTTAACCAAGTGCTAAAAAGAATAGAATCTTATTTGAACGCGCGTTCTAATCGTGAATTAATTTTGCTGTTTATTTTTTGCTTTTTGTTAGGATTTATATCTATTTTTAGCCTAAGTTTTGAGCACACAAAGCTATCTTTAGAAGAAAAAAACCAAAGAAAAATTCGTTTAAGACAAGAGCTTTTAGACTTGCAAAGCACCTCCAAAGTCGTTAAAAATCTTAATGATATGGAATCTCTACAAGATTCCATTCAAGACTTAAAGCAAAAAATCGCATTACAAGAGAAACAAAAAAATCTTTTACAAAAGCAATCTAGCATTTATATGCTAACACAAATCGCTGATTCTAAAAGCCTACAAGACTTGACTATCTCGCAAGAAAACAAGCAAATCAACTTAAGTGCAAAAGGACGATATGAAAATTTCTTTGGCTTTTTAGAAAACTTGGAATCGCAAGCGCATTTACAAATCCATTCTCTTTCTCTCTATCCCAATCCTACTAAGCAGAATTTAGAATTTTATTTAGAAGTTTTACTACATCAAAAGACGAAGGAATTTGAATGAAATATTTGCTTTTTAACTTCTTTTGGCTTGTGGCTTATGCGGACCCATTTTATTATGGCGAAAACTCTATGCCAAATGAAAGCCTGAATCTCTATGGTTTAATGCAAGACCGCGCAAATTTTAATGGCAAGTGGTATAAAGTTCAGACAATTTTTGAAGCGCAAAACACAAGTTGGACGATTCTTAAAATCCAAAATCATTGCGTGTTTTTACAAGATTCTACACAAACACCCCATAAAATTTGCCTATTAAAATCCAACTTATTAAGGAACTAAATGCGAATTTTTTGTCAATTCCATCTGATTCTTCTGCTCTTTTCTCTCCCGATTTTTGCGTGTCAAAATCGCCTTTTTAATCTCTCTTTGCAAAACTACCCTATCAAAATCAGTGAGGTTTTAAACGAATTTTCTAGTGAATGTCATTTTAGTGTGGTTTGGAATGAAGCTGAAATAGAATCCCGACTCAACCAAAGCCTCTCTATGATTAATTTTAAAAATAAGGATTTAGACTTTATTTTTGAACTCCTTTTTAACGCAGCAAATCTTCATTACTCTTTTGAAAAAGATATTCTAAGGCTGAAAATCAATGAAACCAAAACTTTTAAAATCAACTACTTAAGCACAAATCGGCAAGGCATCAGCAATACTTCTGTTTCTATCAACAACGAAGAGCGACAAAACAACTACAACACGCAAAATCAAGAAGAAAATTTAAGCAAGTCTGGCATTAATATTAAAAGCGAAGATGGATTCAACTTCTGGGAAACCATTGAAACGGAAATTTTGACCATCATTAATGCCAAAGCGGAAGAGGGGAGAGTCATTATCAATCGTGGCGCAGGATTAATCAGTGTGCAAGGCGATAGAAAATCACTTCAAAAGGTAGAATCTTATATCCAAAATTTACACGAGCGGTTGCAACAACAAGTCTTAATTGATGTGCATATTCTAAGCGTTACGCACAAAAACACAGAAACTTTGGGAATTAATTGGGAAAGCCTTTATGATTTGCAAAATCTTGTGATTCCATCTTTTGGAGAAAATGCGAGTTTGGGTGGCAATGGCGAAATTGGAAATACAAGTGGAATCAACCTCATTGGTGGGGAAGGTGGGCGGAAGCTACAATATGGCTTGAACATTTTCTCACAAGGCGTAAGCCTTACACGCATTGTAGAGTTTTTAAAAACTTATGGAGAAGTGCAATCTATCTCTAATCCCAAAGTTTTGACGCTTAACAATCAACCTGCAATGATTAGCGTAGGAGATATTTTGCGTTACAAAAAGAGCAATATTTATCAAAATACCAATGCTCAAACAACCCTAACCAATACAGATAATGAATATCCTAGTATTTTTGCTGGGGTGCTTTTAGATATTACCCCGCTTGTATTTGGTGAAGAGATTATGCTGAAAATCAACCCCTCCATCACCAAAACAAAAGACAATAAAAGCGAGATTCCAAGCAATGCCTTTGACACTCCGCCCAACCTTACAACCAATCAATTAAGCTCTATTGTCAAAGTCAAAAATAATCAAAAAATCATTTTAGGAGGATTAATATCCCAAAACACAATTAACCAACAAAACAAAGTGCCATTACTTGGGGATATACCTTTGTTAAACCTGCTTTTTTCTTACTCGCAAGAAGTGCAAAATACCGAAGAGATTTTATTCATCATTGAACCAAAAATCATAGAGGATAATGTATTAAGCCTAGAATCACTCGGTTATCATCTAATTGATGAGGAGGGAATAAAGTAAATCTTGAAATCTAAAGTGTTGGCTTTGATTGAACTCTTTTATCCTGATAAAAGAAATGTACGTAAATCATTTTTAAAACTTTTTGCCAAAACTTTTGCGCAATAGGGGCAAAGCCTTAAAGGCTTATCATTAAAAAATTTTGTCTGCACCTTGTGCGAATAAATCCCTAGAAAAAAGCGTAAATCAAGTGAAATCGTAGCGATGAAATCGGGATTCTTTAGATTCTTTAAAGCCTCCTCACACCCACATAAATGCACAGAAGGGTCGCCTTTACTTCTGAAAGTTGTCTCTTGAATCTTGGCTTGATAGAGCATTATTTTGCAAATTTTATTGTTAGAAAAACGGAAATAAATCCCTCGCTCATTAGCAGTTAAATCTGCAAAATTTGCTAGAATCCCCTCGTTTTGAAGCTGCTCAAAAAGCTCAGAATCTAAACTAGAATCCCCACCTGCACAAGCAACAATTGTTTTTTCAAAAAACTCTTGCAATTACTCCACTCCTCTTTCAATCAAATCACAAAGAATATGTCCCATTAAAATGTGCATTTCTTGAATGCGTGGAGTATCCTCGCTTGGAGAGAGAAGCAACACATCACAGAGTGTGCGCATTTCTCCTCCACTCCCTCCACTAAACCCTAATGTCTTGCAGCCTAACTGATGCGCAACTTTCAACGCATTTAAGACATTTTTGCTATTTCCACTTGTAGAGATTCCAAGTAGTAAATCACCCTTTCTCGCTAAAGCCTCTACTTGCCTAGAAAATACAAAATCATAGCCATAATCATTGCCAATTGCACTTAAAGCACTTGTATCGGTTGTCAGTGCGATTGCAGAGAATCCTCTACGCTCCTTTTTGTATCTCCCGGTTAATTCTGCGGCAATATGTTGGCTATCTGCGGCGCTTCCACCATTACCACATAGCAGAATCTTTCCACCGCTTTTTAATGTTTCTATTGCCATTTGTGCCGCTTCTTGTAACACTTGCGCTAGGGATTCCATTTTTTGCGCACTTTCTAAATGCGCAGCAATTTCGTTTAAAATTATTTGTTTCATTTAAGATTCCTTTATTCTTTGGATTAATTGGCTTGTGCTTTTGCCCTCTAGAAACTCTATTAACTGCACTTCTTCGCTAAACTCTCGTCCTACCACTTCCTTATCTTTATAATCTGCACCTTTGACTAATAGATTTGGACGAATCTTGGCAATCAATTCGCGTGGTGTATCCTCGTTAAAAATTACAACAAAATCTACACATTCCAAAGCACAAAGCATTGCAATTCTATCTTTTTGGTTATTAATCGGGCGTGAAGCGCCTTTCAATCTCCTAATAGAATCATCACTATTTAAACCAACAATTAATAAATCCCCGAGATTCCGTGCCTTGTGCAAATAATCAATATGCCCTAAATGCAAAATATCAAAACAACCATTAGTAAAAACGACTTTAAAATTTTCCCTTTTTAATTGATAAATAGAATCCAAAAATACGTTAAAATCCTCTCCCTTTATCCATTTATCCCAATATGAATTGGGTTTTTGTTGCTTAAGAATCTTATTGATTTGTTTGTTTAAATGATTTAAGTGAGGTATTGTCTCATCAAAAATTTTCAAAAACTCTGTATTTGCTAAAGCAGAATCCAAAAGATTGTTACGTTTAAGATAGGTAAGAATCTCTTGCTTACTTGCCGTTGCAGAACCCACTTTACTCACAACCACAGCAGCCGCTGCATTAGCGAAATACACACTTTGCGAGATTGACCTACCTAAGGCTAACATATAGGCTAAAGAGGCAATCACCGTGTCCCCAGCCCCTGTTACATCAAAGACTTCTCGCGCAATCGTTGGCACTTGCTCTATTTGTGTGTTTCTCTCTCGTATAGAATCTTTTTTAATAAATGCGATTCCATCTTCACTTAAAGTTATCAGCGAAATTTCTAACTCACACATCTTTTGCAAAGCCACGATACAATCCCGCAAAGAATCCTCATTATTAATGTAAATCCCTGTGGCTTGCATTGCTTCTTTTTTATTAGGTGTAAGCAAAGTTGCACCTTTGTATTTGGAGTAATTTTTTCCCTTTGGGTCTATTAGAATCTTCAAATAGTGCGACTTCGCTAATGCAATCAAGCTTTGTGTTAAACTCTCACTTAATACGCCCTTTTGATAATCACTTAGCACAAGACATTGAAGCTTGGATTCTACAATCAAATGTTGAGCGAAATTTAAAATAAACTCCTCACCCTCTCGAGAAATAGGGCTTTTATCCTCTCTATCAATCCGCACGACTTGTTGGTGTGCTGCAATGAGACGCGATTTTTGTGTCGTAGGGCGCGAAAGATTTGTAAAAATCCCCTCTGTTTGAATGCCTCTGCTTTCTAATTCCTTACGCAAAGTCTTTCCTGCTTCATCACAGCCTACCATTCCACAAACCCATACATTAGATTCTAAGCTTATAAGATTATTAGCAACATTACAAGCACCCCCTAGATTTAAGGATTCCTTTTTTACCTCAATCACTTGCACGGGTGCTTCAGGAGAAATACGTTCACAATTTCCCCAAATATAATGGTCTAAAATCAAATCACCCACGACTAGAATATTTGGTTTCACGCATTATTTCCTAAAATTTCGTCCCATAAGTTTTTGCTATGAATCTTTTTAATCTGGTTTAGATAGTTTTTTATTCCCACTTCTAGCGAGAATCTCGGCTCATAATCTAAAAATTTTTTAGTTAAAACGATATTAGCCTCTGTGTGTGTTTGAAAAAACTCATAAGGATTGTCTATATACTCTACTTCAAATTCCCCGAGATTCATTTTAAGACAATCTACAATCTCATTATAGCTCCTAGCCTTACCACTTCCAACATTATAGATTCCACTTTTTTTGGCATTAATTGCTTTAACGTTTGCAGCAATCACATCTTGAATATACACAAAATCGCGTTTTTGTTCTCCCATTTTAAACAAACGCACTTTTTTAAACTTCAAAGCCTGCAAGCCTAATTGCAAAATCATTGAAGCAGTTTTGCCCTTATAAGCCTCATTTTCACCATAGACATTAAAATACCTCAAGCCTACAATATTTAAAAGTGGGAAGTTCTTTAAATATTTCAAGGTAAGATTATCCATCATCAATTTAGAAAACCCATAAACATTCTCTGGAATCTCTCCGCTACCAATACTATTGGGTGCTGCGCTATTGCCATAGACACCCGCACTTGAAGCATAAATCATACTTGCGTTACTACGCACACACAAATCCAGCAAATCCTTATAGGCATTCACATTTGCACGCAAAACCGCCTCTTGATTTCTTGCTGTGGTATCAGAAATTGCGGCTTGATGAAAGATATAGTCAAACTTGCGTTCCTCCAATCTTGCCAAGTCCTCTTTACTTGTAATATCTCCTACTATCACTTCGCCTTTGAAATCTAGCAGATTCTTAAAATGTCCTAGAGATTTGAAGTTGCCATTACTAAACTTTGTCTCACTCCTAAAGCTATCAAACACAACAACTTCTGCGTCTTTATGGTGCTTTTGAAAATAAAGTGCAAGGTTTGAGCCGATAAATCCCGCGCCACCAGTGATTAAAATGCGTTTTCCTTTCAAAGAATCATCAATATACTGCATAGTCTCTCCTTTTAAAGATTTGGCTTTATTGTAGCAAAATTCTACACAAAATAAGATTCCACAATTTTATATGTTTTATTTTTTAAAACGCAAGATTATAGCTTGCAAGACTCATAAATTGCCTTTTAGATTCCATTGTAAAGTTTTTAACGATTACAGCATTAAACTTAACAAGTTTATGCTATGATTTTAGTTTGATTCTTTGATTCTTTGATTCTTTGATTCTTTGATTCTTTGATTCTTTGATTCTTTGATT
>NZ_CANBCA010000007.1 GCF_947367035.1 uncultured Helicobacter sp. | reverse complement strand
TATAACTATTTGCAATGCCGATAAAGGGTTTATTGAAATCTTCATCTTTTAGCCCTGTGGCACGCAATAAACTTCTATAAGGGGCTTTTTGATAGCCCTTTTTCACAATATCACTTCGCATAAATCTCCTTTAAAAAGTGTATTTTAACAAGATTTCATTTAGTAATCCTTTTAAGAAATAGAATCTGCTACATCATTAAGTAGCTTTGATTCGGATTCTTCAAGGCTGATAAGCATTTTGTGATTGTATCGGATATTTATTGTAATGGAAGCATTCAAGAGGCTTTGGATTCTCTGCGGGTCTTTCTCCCTTTGTGTTAGCCGCTTCAATCTCGCCTCTTGGCTTACTTGAGCAAGGATTAAAATATCAGCAAAATCTAAGCGGTTTACACTTGCGCCAATACAAAAAACAAGTTTCACATAAAAAGGGAGGAATTTAAAAAAAGCTCGCAATTATCAATTATTTGCGGGGGGGGGGGATTTTAGCTTTGGACGAGCAATAAAGAGATTAAGGCTCATTACATTGTCATCAATCACTGCGATTTGATAAGGCTTAAAATTGCCAAAGCCTTTCTTTCTTATTTTACCACCAAGTGTGCTTTTGCCACTGCCGCAAGCCCCACAAATTGCAATTTTGATTTTGCCCTCAGGGGATTTTGATAGAATCTCTATGCAGAGCGCATTGAGTTTTTCATAAAATTCTGTCATTTTAACTCCTTGAATCCTTGATTCTTAAACTATTACCCACGACAAGCAAGGAACTAAGCGACATAGAGAGTGCTGCAATCAATGGAATCACAAAACCCGCCATTGCAAGTGGAATGGTGAGCGCATTATACAAGAGAGAGAGCCACAGATTTTGCAAAATAAAGTGATAAGTGCGCTTCCCAAGCCTAAAAGATTCTAATACGCCTTGCATACTATCATCTAGCACAACCACATCACTCACGCTAATGGCTAAATCTATGCCCCCACCCATTGCGATTGCAATATCGCTTTTGCCAAGTGCAATGGAATCGTTAATGCCGTCCCCCGCCATCACAACGATTTTACCCTGTTTGTGCAGCTTGTCTATGAAATTTGCTTTATCTAGGGGACTTTGTGAGGCATAATATTCTGTGATTCCAACTTCCAGCGCGATACTTTGACAGACTCCCGCATTATCACCGCTTAAAAGTATGCAGGTAATTCCTTCTTGCTGTAATGTTGCAATCGTCCCTTTTGCATCCTCTTTCAGTGTGTCTTGCAGGGTGAATTCTGCTAGAATCTTAGTATTTTTTGCAAAATAAAAGACACTCTGCGTATTTTTCAAAGGGCTTGGAATCTCCACATCGTGTTCTTGCAAAAGTGCCAAATTTCCGCCAAAATAAATATCTCCTTGCATCTCTGCCTTGATTCCGCGCGCATTGATTTGTAGCATAGAATCCAAAGAAATTGTAGTTTGTGTGCTAATTTGCCCCGTTTGCCCAATAAACTCTAGCACTGCTTTGCTAATGGGGTGGGCGTTTTGCGTGAGCATAGAATATAGGATTCCACCCTCTTTAGAATCTAGTGTGTTGTTTGGGTTAAAGTAGCGCACATTTAAAACTTTAAGCTCACCCTTTGTTAATGTCCCTGTTTTATCTAAAACGAGAGTGTCCGCTTTTGCAATGGTTTCTAAAAAACGCGCCTCTTTAAAGAGGATTCTATATTTCAAGGCTTCGCCAAGCCCTATTAAAGAGGCAATGGGTGTTGCAAGAGCGAGTGCGCAAGGACAAGCAATGATTATCACAGAAATCATCACCATTAAAGAGCGTTCAAAAGAGGCGTTTAGCAGATATTCCCAAGCCAAAAAAGTCCCAAAAGCAAGGGAGAGAATCACAAGCGAGAAGTAGCGCGAGATACGATTCGCCGCTTCTTGAATCTTGGGACGCGCATTGAGGGAGTTTTCCACCAAACCTACAATCTTCATCATCAAAGAATCTTTGAAAACCTTGCTGATTTGATAATTAAAGGGGCAATTTAGAGCCAAAGAGCCAGAATAAATGGAATCTCCCGCATTTTTGATTTGCGGCAAGGATTCCCCGCTCATCGCGCTTTCATCGCAAAGGGCTTCTGCACTTAGCAAAATCCCATCTAGCGCAACGCGTTCCCCTGGTCGCACTTGCACAATATCCCCTATGCACACAGATTCTATGGCGGTTTCTTGGAAGTCTTGTGCTAGGCTAGAATCCTTAGCTCCTTTGGATTCCGCGTTTTGTGAAGTTTGTAGCACCCGCACACTTAGGGGCATTTGTGCATTGAGTTTGTCTAGGCTATCCACCGCACTTTTTTTGCCCCGCACCTCTAGGAATTTGCCAATTAGCACAAAAGTAATAATCATCGCAACAGATTCAAAATAGGTTTCACCACCTTTGAAACTCGCATAAATAGAATAAAGATAAGCTAAACTTGCCCCGCTAATAACTAGCAAATCCATATTAGGCGTTCTAAACTTTAGTGCAGCCCAAGCACCACGCCAAAAAATGATTCCGCTAAAAAACAGCACGGGAGTAGAGAGTGCGAATCCTGCAAAGTTTAAAATGTTGCGCATTTCATCAGAGATTCCGCTAAAATATCCTGCGTATTGCGCTACGGCAATCCACATAATATTCATCACACAAAAGATTCCAACCACCATTTTAATGTAATAATCACGTTTTTCTTTGTTTGCATAAGCCTCCTGCAAACGTGGGTCATAAGCGTGTGCATTGTAACCGATTTGCCGAATCTTTTGAATAATCTCGGAGATTTTAATCCGCTTAGGGTTATAAAGAATTGTGGCTTTATTGTTTGTATAGTTGATATTGACTTCCACGATTCCACTTGTTTGGGTGAGGATTTTTTCATTCAGCCAAACACAGGCAATGCAATGGATTTTTTCTAAAATAAGGGAGATTTCACACAAATCCTCTTTGATGCTCACATAACGTTCAAAAAAGGGAGTGGAATCAAAGGAATCCAAGCTTTCGTTTTCTAAAATTTGTGTTGTGGGTTCTAAGGTATTGTTGCCTAATTTGTTATAAAAATCTTCTAAACCCTTGCTATTTAAGAGTTTATAAACTCCCTCGCAACCTTTGCAGCAAAAGTATTTTTCCTCTTTGCCAATTTTGGTTTTGATGAGTACCTTTTCGTCAAACTCTAAATGGCAGTGGTTGCAGATGTGTTTCATAGAATCTCTAAAATATAAAAGGCAATAGGCTTAACGAAGAGATAAAAAGTAAGCCTAGATTGATTTGTTTCCAATTTCTTTGTGCAATTAAAAGTAATAAATAGATTAAAAATCCTGCACTTAATCCAATCGTGATAGAAGTTGTTAAAGGCATAAGCAAAATAACAAAAAAACTCGCAATGGCTGAAGCGGTATCACTAAAATCAATGTGTGCAATCTCTAAAAACATTGCTACACCAACAACAACCAAAATCGGATAAATTGCAAAGGAGGGAATGCTTAAAAAAAGTGGTAGCATAAAGAGCGTAAGACAGAAAAATAAGGCAACAAATACTGCAGTTAGCCCACTTCTACCTCCAGCTTCTACACCACTTGCAGATTCTAAAAAGCTTGTAGTAGTGGAAGTGCCAAATAAGCTTCCTATAGTAGTAGCTAGTGCATCTACTTGAAGCGTTTTTTCTAATGAAGTGTTGTGAGGAATATTTTTGTCGTTTAATTCTTGAAATAAGTTAGCTTTAATTCCAACACCAGAGAGGGTGCCTAGAGAGTCAAATAAATCTGTAATCATCAAGGTCAAAATGATAGGAATAAAAGCAGATTTTAAAATGCTCACAAGTTCTAGCCTCAAAGCAACAGGTGCGATTGAAGCAGGGGAGGAGAGGAATTGTGTAGGAGATTGGATTAACCCAAATAGGAATCCTATTATACTAAGACTTAAGATTCCTAAAATAAATGCACCTTTAATTTTTAAAAGATATAAAACAAGGATAAACAAAATGCCAAGTGTGCCTAATAGCGTAGAAATATTGCTTAAATCTCCTAAGAGTAAATTGTCATTTTGTAAAACAAAGAATCCTAGACCCTTTAGTCCAATGCTTGCAAGAAATGCTCCAAGCCCTACACAGAGTGCAAAACGCAAATTCTTAGGGATAGATTTTAAAATCCATATTCTAAAATTGCTAAAAGAGATAATGGTAAAAAGAATGCCTGAAAGAAATACAATTCCCAATGCTTGTTGCCAAGCAATTCCAGCACCTTGCACAATGTCATAGGAAAAATAAGCATTTAATCCCATACCCACACTCATTGCAATGGGCATATTAGCATACAATCCACACGCTAAAGTGGATAGAATCGTAACCAATGTGATAGCTGTAATAAGCGCATCTTTTGGCATTCCCGCGTGAGAGAGAATTTCAGCAGAAACAGGAATCACATAGAGCATTGATAAAAAAATCGTCCAACCAGCTATAAATTCTGTTTTTATGTTGGTCTGTTTGGTTTGGAGTTGAAAGAATCTTTCAATCCAATTTGAAACATTAGTTTGTTGGGAAGCCCCTTGTTTCCTTGTTTGAAATTCTTTTTGTGCCATTGCTTGAATAGGGATTTATGCTTCGAATTGTTTTAGGAATTTCTTAAGATTTCTTGCTGCTTGACGAATCCTATTTTCATTTTCTATTAAAGCAATGCGGACGTAATTATCCCCGTGATTGCCAAAGCCAATGCCAGGACTAACAGCTATTTTTGCTTCTTGTAAGAGACATTTAGAAAATTCCATACTCCCTAAATGTTTGGCACATTTTGGAATCTCTGCCCAAATAAACATACTTGCTTTTGGTTTTTTCATCTCCCATCCTGCTGCACCAAAGCTATCAATTAGCACTTCCATACGATGTTCGTATTTGTTTGCGATTTCTTTCACACAAGTTTGGTCGCCATTTAAAGCAATTGTGGAGGCGATTTGAATCGGAGTATAGAGTCCATAATCTAACCAACTTTTAATCTTTTGTAGTGCGCCAACAAGCTTTTCATTGCCTACAACACAGCCAACCCTCCAACCTGCCATATTGTAGCTTTTAGAGAGCGTGTAACCCTCTACGGCAACATCTAACGCACCTTCTACTTCAAAGATAGAGGGTGCAACATATCCACCAAAGCTCAAATCTGCATAGGCAATGTCGTTAATAATATAAAATCGTTCTTGCTTAGCAAGTTGGATAAATCTTTCATAGAATCTTTTATAAACAACTACCGTAGTCGGATTATGTGGAAAATTGGTTACAACAAATTTTGGTTTAGGCATAGTATTTTTAAGAGATTTTTGCAAAGATTCAAAATAAGCATCTTCATTTAATTCATAATTTTCGTTCCACTTTAATCCAAAAGTTGCTACATTTGCGCCTGCCAAGATAAAGGCATAATAGTGAATGGGATAAGCGGGTTCTGCAACGATAGCAGTATCGCCCGGATTTGTGATAGCTTGGACTAAATGTACATAGCCTTCTTTAGAACCCATAGCGACACAGACTTGCGTATCAGGATTAAGAGAGATTCCATATTTACGTTTATAAGTCTCTGCAATCGCAAGACGAAGTTTATAAATCCCCTTACTTGCAGAGTAGCCGTGATTTTTTGGTTTATGTGCCGCTTCGCATAGTTTATCAATGATATGCTCTGGAGTTGCTCCATCGGGATTTCCCATACTAAAATCAATCACATCTTCGCCCTCTTGGCGCATTTTTAACTTGATTTCATTGATTGCAGCAAAAACATATTTTGGTAATCTTTTAATTTTTTCAAATTCAATTTCTTCAAACATTCTCTCTCCTTTTATTTTAAGGTTACATCTAAACCATTTTTCGTTGTAATAGATAGGAAAGTATCCGTGATTTTTACAAACATTGCACCCTTTGGAATCTCTTTTTGAATTATTTGTAAGGTTTTTTGACTGCTTGTAATTTCTAAGATGTTTAAATTTTTATCAAAAAAGATGAGTTTAGGATACCATAGGATTCCATTACTAGATTTGACTTCTAAGCGATTTCCTTTGTTGATTTGATACCAATATTCACCCTTTAAATTTGCTTTGTGATTGGTTTGATTAGGTATTAATTGTGTAGCTTTTGGGTATTGAAAAGAAGTATTTGTAATCGTGTAATTCCACTGATAAATGCTACTGCGTTCAATGTTTTGGACTTTGTAACCATAGTCATATAATTTTTCTTGTAATAGTGTAGGGTCAATCGCGTATTCTGTATTCATAGAGAGGATAAATTTGAATTGTTTTTCCTCTAGCACACTTTCTTTAAGCAGAAAATAATAATATCCCATTTCATTGAGTATATTATATAATACACTCGTAAAAGTCGTCGGATTTTCTTGAATATTGAAAGCCACTTCAAGTTCTCTTGGTTGTTTGAAAGTTAGTTTTAATAATCCGTTTTGTTTAAGTGTTTTAGAAATTTTATATAGATCTGGCTGTCCTTTGCTATCTAAAAAGTATCCTTGATTGCTAAAAAGCCGTTGGATAAATTTCTGATTCATTTGATATTCTTGCACACCTAAAAGTTGCACGACTTTATAATCAATAGGATTTTGTAATTCAGGAGTTTGTGCATAAACACTACTAGCAAATAAACTAATGACTAACCATTTATAAACGATTCTTACCACCCTAATCCTTTGGTGTATTGATTGTATTGTGCCAATGTAATTTCACTAAAGTTTCCTGCCTCATCTACCATAAAAAGCATTTTTTCTGCTTGGTTATAATTGGTCAGTTTCTCATCACTATTTAAATCAAGCATTCCGTGTCCTGTAATAATAGTTTGCGGACGCGTTAAGTCTATTTCTAAAGGAGTGTTTGTTAAAAGTGAGGTTTTTTTGCGTGTATCTAAATAAACGATTCCAATCCATACATTTGAGTGTGGGATAATTTCTAATTTTTGTTTTGCTATAGTTGGAGTAGTATTTTCAAGTTGTTCTGTTTGTGTGATTTGTGTAGAATTTTGCTCTTCACTTTTTACTTGAGAATTTATAGGAGCAGACGCAGACGCATCTAAAGAGTTGTTTGTTGGTAGTGATTCAGTGCTGATAAGTGTATTTGTTGTATTAGTCGTAGAATTATTTTCAACATTACTTTTTGCAGTAGAAGGAGTGGTTAGGGATTCTATCTGCACAGATTCTTGTGTCGTTGCGGTATCCTCCGTTTTAGTGGAGTTTAAGAAATTGGTATAAGCATAGAATCCAACACCTAAAAATATAATGATAATTGCTCCAACAAAAATATATTGTTTAGATGCATCTTGTTTTGTCATTTCGTGTGTAATTTTAAAATTAATGACTGTTTCTAGATTTTCTGTGTCTAGCTCTTGATGGTTGCTGTAAAACTCATTGTATTCTTCTTGCCACTTTTGTAAATCTACATTATATTCTCGTTCTAAGATTTTTATCAACCCAATTGTAGTCGTATGGTCTTTAAGTTCTGCAAAATTAAAATCTAATATACATTGAACTTTATTTAATGCCATATGAGTATGTTTTGAAATTTCTCTTGCGCCGATATTTTTTAATTTTTCAATTGCTTCCATTGATGATCCTATCTATTAAAATTGCACCTGCTACACTAACATTAAGAGAATCAAATTCTCTTTTTTGTGAAATTGTTAAATTTTTATCCATTTTCTTTAAAATTTTGTTGCTTAAACCCTCTCCCTCATTGCCCAAAAATAATGCTTTTTTGCCACTGTGTGCTTGCGTTAGATGAATACCTTTTTGGCTTGTTCCATAAAGAGTAAATTGAGCTAACTTTAGCTCATTGGCAACATCTAGTGCATTATGCACGATAGCAAAGGGCATATCTAGCATTGCTCCTGCACTTGCACGTAAAGCCCCTTCTTGTTTGAATTCCTTTAAACCACAAATTACGATTCCATCTACCCCTAGCACATAGCTACTACGAAAGAGTGCTCCAAGATTCCCTATATCATTAATGCCACAAAGCACCAACACAAATTGCATTGTTTTGATATGATGAATCTCTAATGGCACAAGTGGAGAAATCTCTAGCAAATAACCTTGATGATTCCCGCCTTTTGCCATTGCTTGTGCTTTTTTGGAATCTACACGAAGTAAGGGAACACCGAGTTTTGCAAAAGCATTAAATTCCCTTTTATCAATCTCTTTTGCAAGGTAAATGGTTTGTATTTTTTCACTATGTTTTAAAAGAACAAGTTTAGCAATCTGCTTCCCATAAACAATCATTGATTTTATCCTATTTTTTCTTAAAATTTTCGTTTATTTTGTCAATAGTTCATAATATTCGCTTGCACTTCCACCTTTTAATTTTGCTAAAATCTTGGCTTTGATTTTGGGGGGAATCTCTAAGCTTAATAACATTTCTTGTGTTAGCACTTTTTCTTCTAGCTTAGCAGGTATTGGAGATACAACAATAACCCATTCGCCTTTGAGCAATGCGGAATCTTTAGAATAACATTGTGTCAAGGATTCTTGAATTTGTAAAAGAGTGCCTTTGAAAGTTCGTTGATGCTTTTTGGTAAGTTCTTTTGCGATAAATGCCATTCGAGTTGAATCAGTTTGTATCATTAATTCTAAAGTTTTTAATAATCTATGTGTAGATTCATACAAGATAACAGGATAAGGACTTTTAAAGGCTTGATGTAAATAAGCTAAACGTTCTTTAATTTTATGTGGTGGGAATCCTAAAAAGCTAAATTCTTTTTCTACGATTCCACTAAATGCGACAGCTAGAGTTACTGCGCTCACTCCTCCTAAAACTTCATAGGGCAAATTATGGGATTGTAAATATCGGACAAGTTCTACGCCCGGGTCGCTAATGCAAGGCATTCCCGCATCACTTAAAAAGCCAATATTTTGGTCAAAAAACTCTGGTGTAATTTGGTTTAAAAATTGTGATTGATTGTGCGTGTGAAACGCGAGATATTGATAATTTTTAGGATTCAAGAGATTGCGTTCAAAAAGAAGCGTGATTAGCTTTTTACTCACTCTTGTATCTTCGCATAAAAGGACTTCGCATTGCTTTAAGGTCTCTAATGTGCGGAGTGTAATGTCTTGTAGGTTACCAATAGGGGTGGGTAGAAAAGTAACCATATCCTAATCAAAGTTTATTTTAGATTGTATCTTTGCTTGAACTTCTCAACTCTCCCTGCAGTATCTACAACTTTGTCAGAGCCTGTATAAAAAGGGTGGCAAAACGATGAAATATCAATTCTTAGTGTGGGTTTTGTGCTTAAGACTTCTATTTCTTTACCACTTGTAACGCAAGTTACTTTGCAAGGGACATATTCTGGGTGAATTCCTTTTTTCATAATCATAATAGCCTTTTAAATAAAATAGAACGCGAATTATACCTAAAAAATACTAATATTAAACATAAATTGTAAAAATATTTAGCATATTTTTGTTAATATCCATAAAAATTTTAGTGAAATTAAAAATTGGAGCAAAAATGATTACACCACGCACTTTAAGTGGGTTTAAAGACCGCTTACCTAAAGAAGCCTATGCGAAATCAAAGATGTTAAAAAGTATTGTGGAATCTTTTGAAAAATTTGGTTTTTCTCCCATTGAAACCCCGCATTTGGAATATGCAGAGATTCTCAAAAAGCAAGGGAGCGAAGAAATCCAAAAAGAAATGTATCATTTCCTTGACCACGGAGGACGCGAGGTAGCTTTAAGGTTTGATTTAACCGTGCCTTTGGCGCGTTTTATTTCGCAATATAAAAATGAACTGGGTTTACCTTTTAAGCGGTATTGTATTGGCAATGTGTTTCGTGGAGAGAGAGCGCAAAAGGGTCGTTATAGGGAATTTACACAATGTGATTTTGATTTTATTGGCACACAGAGCATAGGAGCAGATGCAGAAATTGTGCAAGTGATTTATCGGACTTTGCTTTCTTTAGGTGTAGAACATTTCACAATTCATCTAAATCATCGTAAAATCTTTAATGGTTTAATGGAATCTTTAGGGGCGCAATCACAAACAATTGAGACCTTAAGAATCCTTGATAAGATTGATAAAATTGGACGAGAAAACGTATGTGAGGAGTTACAAACCAAAACTACCTTAAAAACTGAGAATATTACAATGCTTTTAGATTTTATCGCACAAAAGCAAACAGGAAATACCTTAGAATTTTTGGCTCAATTAGAATCTTATAAGGCGATGAATGCAACTTTAAAGCAAGGTATTAGTGAGCTCGAAAGACTTTGCAGATTACTTAGCTTGCTGCTTCCACAAGAATTTTATCAAATTAATCTTTCTATTGCGCGTGGGCTTGGGTATTATACCGGAATCATTTATGAAACGACATTGGATGATCTGCCCACATTGGGTTCAGTTTGTTCGGGCGGTCGTTATGATGATTTGACGCAAAACTTTTCTAAAGATTCTTTAAGCGGTGTAGGTGCAAGTATCGGGCTAGATAGAATGCTTGCTGGGCTAGAGGAGCTTGGGCTTATACAAACGCGTGCAAATGTGGCAGACGTCTTAATGATTCCGCTCCAAAGTTTAGAATATGGCTATCTTGCCGCACAAAATTTGCGGAATCTTGGCTTAAAAATTGAAGTGTATCCGGAAATCGTGAAACCTAAGAAATCCTTTGCGTATGCGAATGCTAAAGGCTACAAATATGTGATTGTGCTAGGAGAGGAGGAGGAAGCGCAAAAGACTTATACGCTCAAAAATATGGAAAGCGGGGAGCAAAAAAATCATTTGAGTTTGGAATCCCTCGTGGAGTGTTTGCGGATTGTAGAATAATCTGTGTCCTTGCGAGATTCCGCAAGGAATCGTGGCAATCTATAATTTTGCACTTTCTTAAAAAATTCCATTGCAAAATTTAATTTATGCCTAATTATAGATTGCTTCGTCATTCGTTTCACTCATTCCTCGCAAGGACAAAAACCAAAGCAACAAATCCCATTTAAGTTTTATCCTACAATTACCGAATATTAATGCTATAATCAAAGAATCTTTATAAAGTAAAAACAAGGATGAATTGGCTATGAAAAAGGCTTGTTTGGCTGTATTTTGTGTATAGGATTGGCATTGGGTTTAAGCGCAGGAGAGATAAATTTACCCAAAAATGCTAAAATTGGTAAAACTTTGGAGGGCAAAGCACTCCAAGAAGTGTTACAAAAAGTAGCAAATAGCAAAAAAGGGGGGGGTAGAGAAAAATATTTCAAAAGCAATTACCGCTTTGCCACTAGACCTTTTTACTTTTAATCCAGATACAGATATTTTGGTAGAGGTTACAGATTCTAGTGGTTCGCAGATTTTGTATTATTTGGCTGCAAAAAAGGATACACAAGCCTTTTGTTTCCCAAAAGTTGCAGAGAATAGAGGAAATGGTTGGATTCTGCCTCTAGCAGGTAGTAGAGAATGGGAAGATATAGCAAATGCTTACAATGGGATTTTTAAAGGAGACAATACAGGGGGACCAAGAACTGCAACCAATAGTGCGGGAATGTGGATATATGTGACTTCTTACAAAGATTTCGCAAATCGTGTCATTTTTTCACGTAATTATAGCGGGAATGGACCGATTAGGACAGACTACTTTCACGCAGTGATTAATGCAGATGGCACATTGCAGATTACTTCAGCAATAACAGACTATTCAGTTGATAGAGTTTATACCACAAAACCTTATCCGCTCAATGAATGGGTGTATATCCAAGCATTTCAACAAGCAAATCTCTATACAATAGGCTGGAAAACCGTTGTCGATGAGGAGAGAAAATCTAAGACTTTTACAAGAAATGTAGATTTGGAGGGGGTAAATTTTAATAATATCTTTAAGAATGATAACATAAGTCCAAATTCTTGCTTTCCTGTGAAAGAATTTTTTTGGCAGCCCAGCATTTTATGTTTGAGCTTATGAATAACTATAATGCAAAATCTAAACTCATAAGACAAAACCGACAAAATGTTTTTGGATTGGATACAGAGTTAGTGAATAATATCAATGCCGTTATAATGGAACAACCATCATTTTTGGCAGAGGATTCTTTCGTTGTGTATGCGGGTAGTAATGATATTGTAATAGACATTAGAAGCACAATAGGACTTTAAATGTATTTAGGGAAAGTAAATGATTCAAAGTATTTATTCGCAAATGCAAACTCCAATGAGGCACTAGCAATAAAAAATAAATTAAGCCTTGAGGGTAAAGTAGAGCTAGATGAAAATGGAAAGCCAAAAATTATCAATGGAAAATTTCAGTGGAATGCGGAATATACGAAGGAGTTAAGAGCTTCCGCGAACAATTCTGCAACTAATTTTATAATGGCTAATGCTAGTTTTCAGAGCTTTAATAATCGTAATATTGTTAATTTTACAAATCTAGCAGGTAAGAATGTGTGGATCTCTCAAGGCAGTCAATACGCCTTTAGAATGAACAATTCTATGCTTGAAAGAAACAATGGTGCTTACTATACAGGCAGCGATTATGTGCAAATGAATGCACTTGCGGAATCTACGAAGCTAAAAACTGCAATAGGAGAGGCGGAAGTTTTCTTAGATATGCTAGGCGATAACGATTCCTTAGGCGTAGGAGATGTGGGGAAGCTTGGGAATCTCTTTAACTTTGATAGCAATAATGATGGATTCTTGGATAAAGAGGACGAGCTATTCTCTAAGCTAAAAATCCGCGTGGATAATGGCAATGGCGAAGTAAGAATCGCAAAATTAAGTGATGTGGTTAGCAGAATAGATTTGTATGATTCCATTAAAGGCTATGACAAAAGTATAATGTATGATGGGCTAACTCTAGCACAAATCAAAAAATATCGTGCAAACTATCACTTTAATAAGATTCCAGAGGATAAAAAGCTAAATCCTTATGTAGATATACGTGCATTTAGAGGGCAAGAAATGAGCTTATTCCCGCCTGAGCAGCATTATAAAGAGATATAAAAAGGACATTAGAGATATGTTTGAAGCCTACGCCGATAGTGAGGGCTGGATAAATCTAAAGGATAAGGAAGTTAATGAAGCCCTCTTTGCAAGTGGGGAGTTTATCACAAATTCCGCTTATAAAAAGACAAATCTAGCAGGAGTGGAGGTGCTAGAGGAATTTAAGGTGGTAGATAGGCTAGATAATGGCTCAAGACCATCGTCTTTTTATAGTGGGAATATTCGTGAGTTTGAGGAGAAGTGGAATCACATTTACGGTAAGAATCGCCCAAGCTATGAGGAGCAGTATAAAGAGGCTTTTGCGAAGTTGTATGATGAATATTATGAGGCGAAAAATAGCTTTATGGACGCAAAAGAGAATCTGCTTAATAATGAGCTAGTAGATAGCGAGATAAAGGAGAAAGTAGAATCGCTAGAGGAATCTACTCAAATGAGTACCATAAGGCAAAAGTTTCATAGTATTGTTGGAATAGAGTTTAACGAGGAGCGGCTAGAGAGAATCAAAAATGCACTTGATGACCCAATTTTAAGCAAGGAAGTTGCAGCAGCTATGCAAGATGCAGAAGCTGTAACTTCTATGCGACTTGAGAAAGATGGCAGGATTCTACTTTGCTTTGAATAATGAGACTGGTGAGCTGTATATTACCAAAAGGGGCGATAGAGCTGCACTTAGCCTAGAGGCGAGAAGCAAAAGTGATGAGGAACTAAGCAAAATAGACTTTAGCGAATATGGAATCCAGCAAGGAGATGACATAGTGAGCTTAAGGGATATAGGTGCGGAAATGGTTAGGAGGATGGTTAATGAAAATGGGAGGTTTTTGGGGTTTGCCATTAAGCTATCAGGAGATAGGCAGGAAATGGTAGCAGAGAATCTCTATAATCTTTACACGATAGACCATTTAAACAAAACACAAAGCTTTACACTAGAGGTGTAAGGTATGATGACTGCTGATAAAATTTAAGATTTATATTATTGGAGTTTTAAAAGCATTCAAGATTCCATAAAGAATCTTGAAGTTTGGAATCATTTAAGCGTGGAGAGATTGGATGTAAGATTTTACAGAATTTAAGCCCTCTGCTTTTGCGCCTGCAAATACTTTAGAGACAAATTCCCAATTAATATGACTGAAAAACTTTTCCAAATACGCAGGACGCGCGTTTCTATGGTCAATGTAATAAGCGTGTTCCCACACATCTACGACAAGCACAGGAATTAAGCCCTCTGTTACAGGGGTTTGCGCGTTGCTTGCTTGTTTGATTTCTAGTTTTTTTGAAGTTGGGTTATAGACTACCCAGCACCAACCCGAGCCAAAGAGCGTAGTAGCGGCATTTAAAAAGGTTTCTTTAAACTTTTCTAGCCCACCAAAACTTGCTTGGATAGCTTCTTCTAGTTCCGCGCTTTTACTGCTTGTATTTGGGCTAACGCAATCCCAATAAAAGTCATGGTTATACACTTGTGCAGCATTATTAAACACGCCTCCTTGTGATTTTGTGAGAATCTCAAATAAGCCTTTACTTTCAAATTCCGTTCCCTTAATCAAATTATTTAGATTGTTGATGTAGGTTTGGTGGTGTTTGCCGTGATGATATTCGCAGGTTTCTTTACTAATAAAACCTGTAATCTCGGTAAATGGTAATGTGCGTAATTTAAACATAATTAATCCTTAAAATAAATTAAAACATAAAGTTTTGAGATAAGATTCTAACATAATTAAAATAAAATTATCCTCTAATCTTTCCTTGAAATCTTAAAGAAAAATTTTGTAAAATTGCTTCATTTTGTTTCATAATAAGGATTAGCAATGGCTATTGTTTTACAAATTGGAGCAGGCGGTGTAGGGGGCGTTGTCGCGCACAAAATGGCGCAAAATCGCGAAGTGTTTTCACGCATTATTTTAGCTTCGCGCACACTTAGTAAGTGTAAGGCAATCGCAGATTCTATCCGCGCTAAGGGTTTAGGCGAAATTGAGATTGATGAAGTTGATGCGGATAATGTGGAATCCCTTGTGGCTTTGATTAATAAATACCGCCCAAAGCTTGTGGTGAATGTCGCGCTTCCCTATCAGGACTTGAGCATTATGGAGGCGTGTTTGCGCACAAAGACGCATTATTTAGACACTGCAAACTATGAACACCCCGATTCTGCGCATTTTGAGTATAAAGAGCAGTGGGCGTATGACACGCGCTACAAAGAAGC
This sequence comes from uncultured Helicobacter sp., assembly GCF_947367035.1. Classification (GTDB taxonomy): domain Bacteria; phylum Campylobacterota; class Campylobacteria; order Campylobacterales; family Helicobacteraceae; genus Helicobacter_D. The sequence continues at coordinate 58,645 of NZ_CANBCA010000007.1, read as the reverse complement.
GGGGATTTACGCACTGCTTGGCAGTGGCTTTGACCCGGGCGTTACAAATGTCTTTTGTGCGTATGCGCAGAAGCATTATTTTGATGAGATTCATAGCATTGATATTTTGGATTGCAACGCAGGAGACCACGGATACGCGTTTGCGACCAACTTTAATCCCGAGATAAACTTGCGTGAAGTCAGCTCTAAAGCTCGATTTTGGGTGAAAGATTCTCAAAGTCAATATGCACAAAACTTTGACCTCTCGCGTGATAGCATTTATCGCAAATTTGAGGCTAAAGAGAAGCATTTTAAATTGGAATCTAACACGCAGGATTTGAAAAATGAGCCATATTTTAATGGTGAGTGGCGCGATATTCCACCCCTTGCGCTAATGAAAGAGTGGGATTATCCCGAAGTGGGTGTGAAAAACAGCTATTTGCTTTATCACGAGGAGCTAGAATCGCTTGTGCGTAATATTAGGGGCTTAAAAAGAATCCGCTTTTTTATGACTTTTGGCGAGAGTTACCTCACGCATATGAAGTGCTTGGAGAATGTTGGGCTTTTGCGCGTGGATTCTGTGGAACACAAGGGGCAAAAAATCGTGCCAATAGAAGTGTTAAAGACACTTTTGCCCGACCCTGCAAGTCTAGCTTCGCGCACAAAGGGCAAGACAAATATTGGTTGTTACATTAAGGGTGTGAAAGAGGGCAAGGAGCGCACGATTTATATTTATAATGTGTGCGAACACGAGAAGTGCTACGCTGAAGTCAATGCACAAGGTGTGAGCTATACCACAGGTGTGCCTGCGATGATTGGGGCAAAGCTAATATGTGAGGGCAAATGGGGCGTAGGCGCAAATTCGGTTTGTAGCGACTTTTTGAGGAGTGCATCGGACACTTCATTGCGGAGTATGTCTAATACACCTCATTCGCTTACCTCGCACAACCCCAAAAATTCATCTACAACCCTAGAATTTGCGGATTTAAAGGAATCTTACAATGCCGAGCGTTTGGAGGCAAACAAGGATATGCCAAAAGGAGGTGAAGCACAAGGTGTGGATTCTAAAAGCGGTGCGGGTGTGTGGAATATGGAGCAAAACGACCCCGACCCCTTTATGCGTGAGCTAAACAAGCAAGGGCTTCCTTATGTGGTGCTTGAAATTGAGTCTAATGGAGAGGCAAAAGTGCTAGAAGATGGGAGAGGGTGAAAAGCATCGCGAATAGTATAAGGGGGGGTATTTTATTTCAAAGTGTAAAATTGATAGATTGAGTGGCTTGTATCTTCGGTAAAATGGTAGTTTGCTCTTTAAAATACTTTGATTTAAAGTGAAGTCTTTTTAAAATACCCTATCACACGCCCTCTCATTCTATGGGTTCATAAGTTTTATTATCAGTAAAAAGCTTCAATCTTGGTTGCTTTTGTAAGCATTTAACATATAGCTCGTCCTCAATACGAGTAATACATATTTGTCCATCATTGACGCTGCCTAATTGCACTAAAAGGTAGCAACTTTCAGGCAAAGTTGGAGACATAGAATTACCTTTCCCTATAATAATAGTAAATTATTGAAAGATATAATGCCAAAATATTGGCGTAAAAAGGATTTGGGGAAGTTTAGCTGTTCGGCTTTTTGCTTCATTATATGCCCCGCTTCCTGCACTCATTCTTACATCTTCATAAAAAGGATAGAGATAATATCATCGTTTAAGGTTTGGAGGAAGATTTCAGATTGGGAGTCAATAAATACTCTATCACAAAATCACAAATCTCAATCACAAAGCTTGAATAAAAGCACTTATAAGCAACTTTTAGCTAAGATTCCGCCACAATTTAACAAATGCAAACCTACTTTGTCAAGGATTCTTTATGCAAGCAAATAATGTCCAAATTTTAGTGCTAGATTTTGGCTCTCAATACACACAGCTCATCGCAAGGCGACTGCGTGAATATGGCGTTTATACCGAGATTGTCCCTTACTTTGAAAAACTAGATTCTATTAAGAGCAAAAATCCTAAGGGCATTATCCTAAGTGGAGGACCTGCAAGCGTGTATGAAAAAGACGCTTATAAGCCTGATAGTGCGATTTTCACGCTTGGGATTCCCATTCTTGGCATCTGCTATGGTATGCAGCTCATCGCCCAACATTTTGGCGGACGCGTCATCAAGGCGGACGCGCAAGAATTTGGCAAGGCGGTGCTAGAGATTATGGAATCTTCTCAAGATTCTAAAGATTCATCTTGTTTTGCATTTCAAGGTGCTTCTCAAGGCATACAAGCACCAATGACGCTCTCTTTTGATATTTTTTCTCATCGCAAGTTTCCTCAAATGCTCACAGCCTTGCTTGATTTATGGGAAGATTCTGTGCAAGCAAGCCATATTTTTTTAACTAAGCAACACATTGCAGAGATTAGACTAGAAGTCAAAGCGGCATTGCAAAGCTCCCAAAACATCATCACTGCGACAGATAAAAAGGACTTTTTGGGCTTTGTTGGTGTGGAAAAGAATAAGATTGAAATGCTTTTTGTCGCATCAAGTGCTTTTAGAAAAGGTATAGGCAAAGCACTACTCAAAGAAGCATTAGAGCGATATTTGAAAGACTATCCTTGCATTTTAGTAGATTGCAATGAACAAAACACGCAAGGTTTGGCATTTTATAAGTCTTTGGGCTTTGAAAAAGTAGGAATGAGCGAAAAAGATTCCGCAGGGAGAGACTTCCCCATCGTGCATTTAAAGGTGAGCAAAGCGATATTAAAAAAAGCACTTGAAAGAGAAACTAGCGATTCTCTGGCAAATGCTTTTGTGTGCGAGAGTGAGCGCGTCTTTTTGCGCCCTTACACGCAGGCAGATTTTGCGGCATTGCATAAAATTGTGAGCGATAAGCAAACAATGTATGCGTGGGGGCAGGGCTTTAGCAAAAAGCAGAGCCAAGAATGGCTGGATAAGCAATTAGCGCATTATCAACAATATGGCTTTGGAATCTGCGCGATTATAGAGAAGCAAAGCGGCGCAATTATCGGCAATGCGGGGCTAAATCATACGGAGATAAGTCTAAAGGGCAAAACTCAAAAAATTGTAGAAATCGGCTATCTTTTGCACCGCGATTTTTGGGGAAAAGGCTATGGAAGCGAAGTGGCTAGAATGTGCGTAAAATATGGCTTTGAAACTTTGGGATTGGAGGAAGTGTATTGTCTCATCAAAGAGGATAATACCGCTTCAATCAAGGTAGCAAAAAGGCTTGAAATGCAAAAAGTGGGGGAATATCCTAAACCTTATAAGGGCAAAAAAATCAGTCATCTTGTCTTTAGGCTTGAAAAAAAAGTATGGCAAGAATTAGAAAATAGCACCACGCAAGGTTTTAAATCTTGCTCACTTTTTAAAGGCATAAAGCAAGATTCTATCGTGTGGATGAGCCACGCGGACAAGGTAGAATCTATCCCGCAAGGATTTAGAGAGCTTGCAAAGTCTGGAAATACGCATTATTGCGCGATTGCGGATTCTAAGCGCAAGATTTATGCCCTGCAGTTTCACCCTGAAGTTGTGCATAGTGAATGTGGTGGGCAAATGTTGCAAAACTTTGCAGTAGGGATTTGCGGCGCGGATACATCTTGGAATATGCGTCATTTCGCGCAAAATGAGATTGAAAAATTGCGCCGTATCGTCTGTGGAAGTGAGATTGTGCATTGTGAAAATCCTATGAGTTTTATGCAGATTCAAGAAGCCTTTAAGCACATTGGCAAAGCACAAACCATACAAAGACTTATTGAAATCTGGGAGGAAGGTGCAAGGGCTACACACAAAGATTTAAGCGAAAATGAAATTGCGGGTATGAGAGAGGAAATACGGGAGGCTATATTAAAATCTAAAAATTTACTTATAGCGCAAAAAAATGAAGAATGGTTAGGTTTTATTGAGATAGAAAAAAATGAAATTGCAATGCTTTTTGTCGCTCCAAAAGCCTTTAGAAAGGGTGTGGGCAAGGCACTGCTCAAAGAGGCATTTATGCGGTATTTAGGTGCATTTGAAGTGATAAAGGTTAATAGTCTTGAGTGGGCTTTAGGATTCTATCAGGCTTTGGGGTTTGCAAAAACAGGAAAAAAGCCTATCCCTGCGGGGAGTGCTGGTGCATTTTCACCCGAACTTATCCCTCTAAGCATTGCGCGTGAGAGTTTGCAAAAGTCTTTGGGGCTTGAGGCGCAAGATTCAAATGAGGGTGTGCGTGAAAAGGTGCGTTGCGCTTGGGCTACCGATAAGGACGAGGCGGCGCGTAAGCTCTATGAGGACTACCACGACACAGAGTGGGGCGAACCACTGCACGAGGATAAAAAGCTCTTTGAACATCTTGTGCTAGAGGGCTTTCAAGCGGGACTTTCTTGGATTACGATTCTTAAAAAACGCGAGGCTTTTAGGGTGGCATTTGATGACTTTGACCCTCACATTGTAGCCAACTATGATGAGGACAAAATCAAAGAGCTAATGCGAAATGAGGGGATTATTAGGAATCGTGCCAAAATAGAAGCAGCGATTATCAATGCTAAGGCATTTATGGCGGTGCAAAGGGAGTTTGGGAGCTTTGATAAATATATTTGGGGCTTTGTGGGAGGTAAGCCGATTATCAATGCCTTTGAAAGCATTGCGGATTTACCCGCTTCCACGCCGCTATCGGATAAAATCGCTAAGGATTTGAAAAAGCGCGGGTTTAAGTTTGTCGGCACTACGACTATGTATGCGATGATGCAGAGTATTGGAATGGTGAATGACCATCTTACCTCGTGCTTTAAGCGCAATTCATCTTTGGGTATGCAATGCGATAAGATTTTGGATTTTTCGCAGGGCACGAACACTAAGTCCGCTAACCTTACAAAAAATCCAAAAAACTTACACAGCCACACCGCAAATACTAGAATTGTGGATTCTCAACATACAGAATCTAGCGACATTAAAGGGCAAAGTCATTTAGAATCTAGTGCAGATTCAGGTTCGGCAGTATCTTTGAGGGATTTTAAGAGTTGTGAAGGTGCGACACGAGGGAGTTACCTTGAGGGTGATGACAGAAGTGGAGTAGCAAACTCTCTTAAAATCACCAAAGAGACAACGAGTAAAGTGTTGTGTGCGGTGAGTGGTGGGGTAGATAGCTCCGTTGTCGCTGCACTTTTATATCGCGCCATTGGGGAGAATCTTATTCCAGTGTTTGTTGATACCGGACTTTTGCGCAAAGGCGAGAGAGAGGCAGTGGAGAAAATGTTTAAAGAAAATCTCAAAGTGCCCCTGATTACTGCGGACGCAAGTGAGTTATTTTTAAGCCGCCTTAAGGGTGTGCTTGACCCCGAGATTAAGCGTAAAATTATCGGCGAGACTTTCATTGAAGTGTTTGAAAAAGAGGCGAAAAAGCATAATACAAAAGGTGAGATAAAGTTCCTCGCGCAAGGCACACTCTACCCTGATGTGATAGAATCTGTGAGTGTGAAGGGTCCCTCTAAGACGATAAAGTCTCATCATAATGTCGGTGGGTTACCTGAATGGATGAAGTTTGAGCTGATTGAGCCATTACGAGAGCTATTTAAGGACGAAGTAAGGGCATTAGGGCGAGAGCTTGGAATGCCTGAATCTATGCTAATGCGCCACCCATTCCCCGGACCCGGGCTAGCCATTCGCATTATGGGAGAGGTGAATAAGGCAGATTTGGATTTGCTGCGTGAGGCGGATTCTATCTTTATAGACGAGCTACACAAACAAAGCTATTATGATAAGGTATGGCAGGCGTTTTGTGTGCTGCTCAATGTGCGGAGTGTGGGTGTAATGGGCGATAATCGCACTTATGATAATACGATTTGTGTGCGAGCGGTGGAAGCGATTGATGGAATGACTGCAACTTTTGCGCATTTACCCCACGATTTTTTAGAGGGCGTGAGTAATAGAATCATCAACGAAGTAGAGGGCATTAACCGCGTGGTGTATGATATCACAAGCAAACCGCCGGGCACGATTGAGTGGGAGTGAATACTAACAGAATTCAAAAAGGAGTAAAATGACTTATAAAGAATTGATTGTAGAGGCTTTAAAACAGACAAAAGAGCCTTTGACAAGTGAGCAAATTTGGTTAAAGGCTTGTGAAATTGGGCTTGGTAAAAAGCTTTCAAGCGTTGGAAAAACGCCTATTAAAACTATTGAGGCTAGGATTTATACAAGCATTAAAAGAAAAGAAAATCACTTCATATTCGCTTACAAAAAGCCTACAACTTTTTGGCTCAAGGCTAGAGAGGGTGAATTAGCTCATTTAAAAATTAATGATGCATTGGCAGATGAAAAAGACAAACAAGAAAAGAATCCATTTCACGAAAGGGATTTGCACCCCTTACTTGTAAAATTTCTCTATGAAAATTCTAATTTTAATCTCCAATGCAAAACTATTTACCACGAAAAAAGCAGAAAAGCAGCAATGGGTAAAGACAAATGGAATTACCCTGATATTGTAGGCGCGTATTTTCCTTATGATGATTACAACAAAGAGACTTTGACACTTTTGCATAATATAGGGCAAAATAGTTACAAATTTTTTTCATTTGAGCTTAAAATCAGTCTTGATTTTTCAAATTTAAAAGAAAGTTATTTTCAAGCCGTGAGTAATTGTAGCTGGGCAAATGAAGGATACTTGGTAGTTTTTAAAGAAATTGATGATGAAGTTTTAAGTGAATTGAGGCGACTTAATCAAAACTTTGGTATAGGGGTGATAAAACTTGAGTGTGACATTTTAGACTCTAAAATTTTGCTTAGTTCCAAAGAAAGAGAGCTTGACATACAAACACTAAATATGCTTTTAGAAAAAAATAGTGATTTTAAAACTTTTATTGAAGATATAAACAAACAAATCAAAGCAGGGTTTGATACAGAAATAAAAGCAAAATTTGATAAAGTTTTTGATGATGAAGAAATGCAAAAATATCTTAAAGAAAAATACATTGGAGTAGGTTAAATGGGAGTGAGGAGCATAAATGATAATACAAACATATTTAGATAGAATCTAGATAATTAACAAGGGAGTTTTGCATATCTAATTCTATTGTGTATCAAAAGGATATAAAAGGAAATGTGGATTAATGAAGGTTAGATATATTTTGTTGCGATGGAATTTAATAAGGCTTATAAAGAAATATATCAGAGTGCCATTAATAATGTCATCAATAGAATTCAGGGCGAAAATAATTTATTAAAATTTGAGCTTATACCTAATTATGGAGCAAAATTCTGATGTTAATATTCCTGATAAAATTTTTAATAAGGATATAATAGAATCAAATATTGTGATAGTGGATATAAGCACAAATAGTGTAAAGAATATGGCTACGCAAAAGGCTTAAATAAGTATATTATTTTAACCTATTCTCAAAAATGGAAGAATGAAATGCTTAAAGAATTTGAGGGTATTTCTAATGGCAAAAAACATTTAAATAAACTAAAAAAGGATTTAGAACAAAAGGTTTTTGATGCGAAAGTTAATCACTGCCCATCGTGGAACGAAAAGAATAAGCTAGAGGAAATACTAGAGAGGGAAATAAAAGAATATTTAAGAGTGAGTTTTTCATAAAAATTTCCAATTAATTTAGATAAATTTAATCTTGAGGGTTATGGTAAAAATATCGCAGTGCTAGATTTTGATTTAAAAACCTTTAGGGATAAAGAAAAAATGAGGAGCAAATCACTAGAATCTTAGAGAGTTTTATTTTGTGCAATAAAAGAGCAAAGCGGAATTGTATTTTTAAAAGAATTGCAAAATTATACAAAATCCAGCCTTGCAGAGATACTTAAAATCCTCATTTTAAATTTTAAAATTCTTACCATTTTTTGCTATACTTCATCTTTGATTTAATGGAGAAATGATGATAAAAATTTATGATAGTAAGTTGAAAGAAAAAGTCGTTTTTGAACCGATTAATCCTAATGAAGTGCGAATGTATGTGTGTGGTCCAACGGTATATGATGATTCACATTTAGGACACGCAAGAAGCGCAATTGTATTTGATTTGTGGCGTAAGCTTTTGCGTGAATATGGCTATAAAGTGATTTTTGCTAAAAACTTCACCGATATTGATGATAAAATTATCAATAAATCCCTACAAACCGGTTTGAGTGTGGAAGTTATCACGCAAACCTATACACAAAAATACCTTGAAGAAATGGAATCTTTAGGCGTGGAAAGGGCAAATATTGAACCAAAAGCTACCCAAAGCCTTCCAAGCATTTGTGCGATGATACAGATACTGCTAGATAAAGGTTTTGCCTATAAAACGCAAAATGGTGATGTGTATTTATCTGTTAGCAAAGATGCGCATTATGGTAGTTTAAGTGGTAGAATCGCAGAAGCAGAGAGCGTAAGTAGAATCCAAAACAATGAGCAAAAACACGATGTGAAAGATTTTACTTTATGGAAAAGCTATAAAGGTGTGGGTGATGTGGGTTATGAATCTCCCTTTGGCAAGGGGCGTCCGGGCTGGCATATTGAATGTAGTGCAATGATTCAGGAGCATTTAGCGGTATCAGGTGAGTATGCAATTGATATTCACGGAGGTGGTGCAGATTTGATTTTTCCACATCATGAAAATGAAGTAGCCCAAACGCGTTGCGCACACGGGCAAGCTTTGGCAAAATATTGGATTCATAATGGGTTTGTAACAATTAATGGTGAAAAAATGGCAAAGTCTTTGGGGAATAGCTTTTTTATCAAAGATGCTTTGAAAAATTATGATGGAGAGATTTTGCGATTCTATCTCTTAAGTACTCATTATCGTGCGGGATTAAATTTTGCCGAAGAAGATTTGCTTGCAAGTAAGAAACGACTAGATAGAATCTATCGACTCAAAAAACGACTTGCACAGGTTCAAGCCTCGCATAATGCGGAATCTCAAGGAGTGCAAGATTCTTTTAAAAAGGAGTTTTTAGGGGCTTTAAGTGATGATTTGAATATTTCTAAAGCCTTAAGTGTTCTTGATGAATTAATTGCAAATGCAAATGAAATGTTGGATAAAAAACAAAAAAATAAAATTCCACAAATACAGACAAATCTTACGCTTGTTGCAAGAGTATTGGGAGTAGGCATTAAGGATTCTTTAGAATACTTTAAGCTTGGAGTAAGCGAAAAAAGACGCGCAGAGATTGAAGCACTCCTTGCAAAACGTGCAGAATACAAAAGCGTAAAGGATTTTCAAAATGCGGATAAAATTCGTGAAGATTTGCGTTTGGAGGGGATTGAGATAATGGACACACCTAGCGGGTGCGAATGGGAGAAAATATAGAATCGCAGAAGTTTGCAAGATTTCACGATTTTATATAAATTTAGGAAGTAAAATGGAAATTTTAGATTTCATTAGCCTTTTTGGTATTGCGTTGGTGGGGGGATTTGGGCATTGCATTGGAATGTGTGGTGGAATCGTGTTGGCTTTCAGTAGTAAGATGGCGAACAATGATACAAGCAAAGGGCGTATTGTAGGATTCCATTTGCTTTATAATCTTGGTCGCATTAGCACTTATGTGTTGCTTGGTGCATTAGTTGGCGGGCTTGGGAGTATGTTTAGCCTCAATGGTACTTTGCGTGGTGCGTTGTTTGTCTTTGTAGGTATTTTAATGGTGCTTGCCGGTTTCTCTCTTTTTGGTAAATTAAAATTCCTAACACTTTTGGAACATTCTGTGCAAAATTCTAAATGGTATCAAATGCAATTTCAGAATGCTTTAAGCCTTAGAAGTCCCTTTAGCCTTTATTTATTAGGAATTCTAAATGGTTTATTACCCTGCGGTTTTGTTTATGCATTTCTCTTTAGTGCAGCGTCTTTTGCAAGTGTTTTTAAAGGTGCATTTGTTATGCTTATCTTTGGGGTCGCCACTCTTGTGCCTTTATTGCTTTTTGGAATCTTGGCAAATACGATTTTATATAAACCTTTTGTGCGTAAATTCGCAATGAATCTTGCGGCTATTTCCATTGTAATTTTTGGTGTTTTGATGATTGAAAAAGGGATAAAATTCTTGCAAAATCCGCAAATGTCGCATAAAATGCACCAAGCAATCACACAAGATTCTAACGCACAACACTCTAAGCACAAAGATTCTGCACGTAAAATGGAATCTTCAAACCAGTTAATGCAAGTAGAATCGTATAATGTAGATTCTAAAAATAATTGAAAATGCGCTAGATTAAAGTTTGTAAATTTTGCTAATTATTTTATGAAAAAATCATAATTTTGGCTTTTAAAAGTCTATTTTTTAAGCCAAAATTGCATACTATATAGCAATGCGAGTTTAAGTTTGGAGTTTCTATGGATTTAATTAAAACGATTCGCCCATTTTTTGCCACAGTGATTGCTGGTGTAGAAGTAGATCATAAATTATGTAGCATTGTGGTAAATTTTTATCGTAGAGGCAAACTCCTACAAACCCAAACAAAAGAATTTAAAACAAATCCTGGCGAACTACCTATTCAAGCAGTCCGCTATATTAAAAAAATCCGTGCTAAAAATCCTTTTACTTATGTCTCAACACTTTCTCGCTCTATTACACAAGGTGTGATTAATTCTGATAAAGAAAGTGATTTTGAAAAACACGGCATTAACTGCAATGAAATTGTTTATAAACGTTTTGATAATAATTGGTCTGTCTATGTCCTTAATCAAGGAATTGCAGAGACAAAAAAATGTTTTTTAAAGTTGGGGGCAGATTTCGTCATTTCCCCTTTTATGGTGTTATATCGTTTAGCAAAAGATACTTTTCAGGATTCTTGTAAGTTGTATGTATTGTTTCAACGTTCCAATATGACTTTAATTGTTACTAAACAAGATGCAGGTGTGCTATTTGGCGGTTATTATGTGCTTGAGAGTGAAATTAACTTAGGCTTATCCGTGATTAAGCATTCTTTAAGTGAAGATGAAGAGGATATACAAAAAACCAATATTGAATCCGATTTACAAAATGAGTTGAGTGGAATTGAAAATGTTTTGGATTTGGATAGCGAGAGTGATGATGCTGAAAGTCTTATCAAGGTTTTGAAAAATGATGATAGAGAGGATGAATTGCACGAAGAGATCAATGAATCTTCTAAAGGAGATGATTTAGACGACTTTTCTCGTATTGATACTGCGGCAAAATTTATTCAATCTGCTTTGAATGAATTTTATAGCAATAGTCTTTATAATGGCGAGTTTATCAGTGAAGTAGTGATTTTTAATGCACACGATATTGCACAAGAGACCCTCCAGCAGATTCAGCAGATTACTTTGCTAGAGGTCCAGGTGCTAACTTGTGATATTGCAAAAGAATTGGCAAATTTAGGTTATGAATCTTATAAGTTTTTTGAATCAAAAGGGAAAGTATGAATTATAGTTTCACGCAACCGGGTAAAAAAACAATCTTAAAGAAAGTTTCGCGTATTTGGTGGGGCTATATTTTCTTGACACTTTTTATCTTTGCTGGTTTTATTGTGATGCTTAAAGTGCAAGGGTATTTTATGCAACAGAACGAAAAAATCGCAATAGAAATGCAACAACAGATGTTAAAGCAAATTAAAGAATATCAAGAAATGATGATTGTAGAAGAAGAAAAAGTGCATTTTGAAGCCTATATTGCAAGTCAAAATAAAATGCTACAAGAGAGTGTTGAAAATCTTTTTAATTTAATTCCAGAACAAATTACGCTCAATAAAATTCAAATGGAACAATACCAATTAACACTTTATGGAGCGACTCCTTCTAAGCAAATTTATACTTTCTTGCTTGAAGTTCCTTTGCGTTCTATTTTTCATCAAAGTCGCGCAGACTTTTATATGCTGCCTAATGGCTGGTATAATTTTGTTTCTATTAGTAAATTAAATCAAGAGGAAGTGCAGCCGTGAGAGCATTTTTTGCACAAATTGATTGGATTCGTAATACTTTCTTTTTTGTCTTTTATTTTTTTATGGTAATTGGAGTTTTTATGGGTGCAGTAAAGCCACAATTAGATGTATTTCGTAAAACAAACACCCAATATCGCAAAGAACTTTATGTGCAAGGCAAAATAGAGGCTCAACGTGATGCAGAAATGCAAAAGCTTGTTAATTATCAGAATCAAAATGCACATACAATTGGGAATTTTGAACACCAAATTACACAAAGAGAAATTGAAGAGAAATTGAAAATTATTTTTGAAAGTGTCGGTGTTGTTGCAGATGGCACACCTATCTTAGAGGGCAAATATTTCAAACAACGCTTTATCGTTAGTGGTCGCTTACACGATATTCATAAACTCAAAGAAGCTTTGAGTTTAACGCAATCTTTGCCTGGTGTGGTGCGTTTTAATTTTCCTATCCATATTGAAAGAGAAGAGGGAGAATTGGTCTTCTCTTTTAGATTAGACACCTATTTTTTGCACAATCTTAATTAATATTTTTCACATTCTTGAAACATTGCTTCAAAAGTTTTTTTTGCTTTTGTAATATGTTCTTTATTTTGTGAGATTAAAAGAGTTTCATAGTTGGTTTCAAAAGCGCTTTTAGACCAATTTGCTGAACCTAAAACTAAGGAATTTTTATCACTAATTGCCATTTTTGTATGCATTAATCCATAAAACTTTTTGTTAGAAGAGAGTTTGCCTTCTAGTAAGCATACTTCTACATTTTTCAACTTTGCCAAATAACCAATGGTGGATTGATTAGTGTTTTGATTGCTTTTTTTATCATAAATGATTCGGACTTGAACACCTCTTTTGGCAATATCGCGGATTGCTTTGCTAATTTCACGATTAGTAAAACTATAAATGGCAATATCTAAGCTTTGCTGTGTATTTTTAATCGTAGAGAGAAGCGCATCGAATGCTTTATTTTGTTCTTGAGGCATAAAATACAGAGCATCTGCCCATAGAAAACCAATAAAAATTCCTAGAATTACGAAAACCTTTTTAAACATTACAAGTTCCTTGTAAAATTAAGATACAAATTGTTAAAATTTTAGCAGTTCTTTGTTTAAAAGACTAAACAAAGCAAATAGGGAGTATCTATGAAATTATATCTCGTTAATAAAAATCCCATTATTAGCAAACTTGTAGCACTAAGCGTATCTAAGCTTGGTATAGAAATGGAAGAAACTCAAGAGATTGATTCAAGCTTAAGTGCAGAAATTGTATTAATAGATGATGAGAGCTTTGAACAAGAATTATTTGATGCTTATAAAGCAGCAAATTCTGAAGCGAAATTTGGTTTGTTTTACGCTAAATCTTCCGAACGTCTAGAGGGTTTTAATGAGTATATTCAAAAGCCATTTTTACCAACAGATCTTGTGAAAACATTAAGTAAAATTTCTGGGATTACCTCTATTGACCATCATACGAGCAAAAAAGATAACGATAATGAAATGTTAGAGATTGAAGGTATGGAATCTTTGGATAATTTGGGAGACGAATTAGACCTTTCAGGTTTTGATGATTTACAATTAGATGATGAGCCTACAATGGATTCTAATACGGGTGATAAACCATTAGATTTTGGCGCAGAAGAGGGCATAGAGGAAGCAGCAGAAGAAGCTTCTAGCACAGGTGATGAACCATTAGACTTTGGTGCGGAGGAAGAAGCGACAGAAAATCTTGATGAACAACTAGATTTTGGCGCAGACGATGAGGAATCGGAAGATTTAAATGTCTTAGACAAAGGCGATGTAAAGGAGATTAAGGATTTGCTTTCAAGTGATGAAGTGCCAAAACAAGAAGATATACCCCTAGATTTAGATAAAGAACTCAATGTTGAAAATTCTAATGCACAAGAAGATTTAGATTTTAGCGATTTGCAAGCTGAACTTGATAAGATTGAAGTAGCAGAGGAAGATAAAGAAGAAGCATTAGATTCCCAAGATGAAACTTCCAATGCATTATCAAATTTAGAAGTTGAAAATATAGAGACAAGTGATGAGGATTCTAAAGAAATGGGCGATTCTGAATTTTCCTTTGATACTATGGAAGCAGGAGAAGGAGAAATAGTAGAGGAAGAACCTCAAGATTTATCCGAACCTATGGAACAAGCAATCGCAGACACAGAATCTAAGCAGGATTCTGTTAATGAAGAGCTGAACTTAGAAGTGATGCAAGATTTAGGAGAGGAATTGGGAGGTTTATCTAGTGATGAATTGCAAGACTCCAATTTTGACACATTAGATGTATCAGAGAATTTAGAATCCCAAGGAGATGAAACAAAAAATGATTTAGATTCCTTGGAGGGTTTAAATGGAATGGAGGATTTGAATGATTCAAACACAGAATTCCAAGAAAAACAAGTCGCTTTTGATATTGGATTAGAAGACGAACTTCAGGGGGAAGAATCCAATCCATTAGAGGAGCAAGAGGATTTGGAGATTCCAAAAAAAATGGAAGAGGAGTTGGATTCCTCTTTGCTAGAGGATATTAAGGCAGAGGAAATAGAATCCCAAGTAACAAAATCCCAATCTGACACAGCAGGTTTAGATGAGTTTGACACTTTAAGTGTAGAGAGTATGAGTGAAGCATTAGGTGAGCCTATTGCTAAAGCCCCTAATCCGTCTCCTATTGTGCCAAGTGCTAGTGAAACCGATTCTAAATTACCAACCAATATTCAAGCAAATTCTTTGGAATCCTTAATTGCTGCATTACAAGCCTTGCAAACGCAAAATCTCAAAGACTTGCTTAGCGGCGCAACGATTAGTATTAACATTCAATTCCCTAAAAGAGATGAGGATTGATGAAGTATAAAGGAGCAATTCTAATCCTCTCTGGTCCTAGTGGAGCAGGGAAAAGCTCATTATATAAGATTTTAGCTCAAGAATTTCCTAATCATTATTTTTCTATTTCTTCCACGACACGCAAGAAACGCGAAGGGGAGACAGAGGGGGTGCATTATCACTTTATTAGCAAAGAAGCTTTTGAAAGTGGAATCCAAAAAGGAGAGTTTTTGGAATGGGCAAAAGTGCATCAAAATTATTATGGCACTTCCAAAGAGCAAGTTTTGCAGGCATTAGAAGAAGATAAGCTTGTAATTTTTGATATTGATGTGCAAGGACAAGCGAATCTTAAAAGGAATTTTCCTTATCACACGACAAGTATTTTTATCACAACACCCAACAAAAGCATTTTAAAAGAGCGTTTAAGTGGGCGGGGGAGCGATACCCAAGAAGTAATCCAAGAGCGCTTAAATAATGCGTTAGAGGAAGTGAGGAATCTACCTAGTTTTGATTATTTAATCATTAATGAGAGCCTAGAAGATTCCGCTAAACAACTGATTTGTATTGCAAGAAGTGCATTTTGTAAGGCAAGTTTATATCAAATGCAACCTTTTTTGCAAAATTGGGAAAAATAAAGCTTTTTAAGTCATAAAACGCTAGAATTACGAAATTTTAACCCAAAACTTCAAGAGAGATTCTATGCCAAAACGAAATGATATTAAGACAATTTTATTAGTTGGTTCGGGACCAATTATTATCGGGCAAGCCTGTGAGTTTGACTACTCTGGCACACAAGCTGCAAAAACACTCAAAGAGTTAGGCTATAAAGTTGTCTTAATTAACTCTAACCCTGCTACGATTATGACAGACCCAGAATTTGCTGACCGCACCTATATTGAGCCAATCACAGAAGAAATTGTTGCAGATATTATCCAGAAAGAACAAGTGGATGCCATTTTGCCCACTATGGGGGGGCAAACTGCGCTGAATATTGCGATGAGTATGTTTGAAAAAGGGTTGCTAAAAGGTGTGCAATTCCTTGGGGCTAAGCCAGAGGCTATTAAAAAGGGCGAAGATAGGCAGGCTTTCAAGGAAGCAATGCTAAAAATTGGTATGGATTTACCAAAATCTCGTTATGCTTATACTCTTGAAGAAGCTCTAGATGCAGCAAGAGAGATAGGATTTCCTCTGATTATTCGTGCAAGTTATACTTTAGCAGGTGGTGGAAGCGGGGTAGCTTATAATATTGATGAGTTTAAAAATTTGGCTCAAAATGGTTTGGAGATTAGCCCTATTGGTGAGATTTTGATTGAAGAATCTTTGCTAGGTTGGAAAGAATATGAAATGGAAGTGATTCGTGATAGGGCGGATAATTGTATCATTGTATGCAGTATTGAAAACTTAGACCCAATGGGAGTGCATACAGGGGATTCTATCACGATTGCTCCTGCATTAACATTAACAGATAAAGAATATCAACGAATGCGTGATGCTTCTTTTGCAATTTTGCGTGAAATTGGTGTAGATACAGGCGGAAGCAATGTGCAGTTTGCTATCAATCCCACCACAGGTAGAATGACGGTGATTGAAATGAATCCGCGCGTTTCACGCTCTTCTGCCCTTGCTTCTAAAGCAACAGGGTATCCAATAGCCAAAGTTGCAACTTTGCTTGCAGTGGGCTATACTTTAGATGAGATTCAAAACGACATTACAGGCACACCCGCAAGTTTTGAGCCAAGCATTGATTATATTGTAACTAAAATTCCACGTTTTACTTTCGAAAAATTCCCCCAAGCCGATTCTACGCTTACAACTTCTATGAAATCTATTGGCGAGGTAATGGCGATTGGAGCAACTTTTAAAGAATCTTTGCAAAAAGCATTGAATAGTTTAGAAACTGGAATCTTTGGCTTTGTGCCAAGAAGTAGTGATTTAGGTGAGATTCAACGTGAGGTGCGCCGACCTAATGCAGAGCGTCTGCTTTATATTGCTGATGCGTTTCGTTGTGGAGTAAGTATAGAAGAGGTGCAAAAGTGGTGTAAAATAGATTTTTATTTTTTAAATCAAATCGCAGAAATGATTGCACTAGAGCAACAAATTTCTTTTGAAAAACTAAATGATGAAGGATTTTTGCGACAGGTTAAACAATGCGGATTTAGCGATAAAATGCTTGCCTTTTTGGTGAATAAAGACGAATCTTTAGAATTACGAGAAGAAGATATTTATGCTTTGCGTCAAAAGTTTGGGGTAATTTTACAATACAATGAAGTAGATACTTGTGCGGCAGAATTTACCACACAAACTGCTTATTTGTATTCCACAACTCCTTTTAAGTGTATGCAACATCAAGAGATTCCACAAAAAGATAAGAAAAAAGTCTTAATTATTGGTGGAGGACCTAATCGCATTGGACAAGGAATTGAATTTGATTATGCTTGTGTGCATGCGAGTTTTGCCTTGCGAGATATGGGTTATACTAGCATTATGTATAATTGTAACCCTGAAACCGTTAGCACAGATTATGATACAAGTGATGTGCTTTACTTTGAACCCATTACCTTTGAGAATGTGCGTAGCGTAATTGAACGTGAAAAACCTGATGGAATCATCGTGCATTTTGGAGGGCAGACTCCTTTAAAACTTGCCAAAAAACTTACAACCATTGGTGCTAAGATTATTGGGACGAGTGCAAAGACGATTGACATTGCTGAAGATAGGGAAAAGTTTGCAAAATTTGTAGAAGAAAATGGACTAATCCAGCCTAGAAATGGCACAGCCTATACCAAAGAAGATGCAATTAATATTGCCCAAGACATCGGTTTTCCTGTATTAGTGCGTCCTAGTTATGTGTTAGGCGGACGCGCAATGCGGATTGTTTATAATATGAATGAATTACAAGATTATATGAGTGAGGCAGTTAGCGTAAGCGAAGAGAGTCCTGTGCTGATTGACAAATTCTTAAATAATGCGATTGAGTTAGATGTAGATACTATTTGTGATGGCACGCAAGTTTATATTGCTGGAATTATGCAACATATTGAAGAGGCGGGAATCCATAGCGGTGATTCTGCTTGTTCGTTACCCTCAATTAGTTTATCAGAGGAAAGGATAAAAGAAATTGAGCAAACGACTGCAAAAATTGCTAGGAATCTAGGTGTAGTAGGACTTATGAATACGCAATATGCTATCTTTGAAAACACGCTTTATCTTATTGAAGTCAATCCTCGCGCAAGTCGCACCGTGCCATTTGTCAGTAAGGCTACAGGGATTCCACTCGCAAAAGTTGCAACTAATGTAATGATAAATAGGGATTTGAAATCTGCATTAGAGCGTTATGATAAGTTTCAAAAAACAGAATTTAAAGACGGATTATATAAGCCAAAAACTTTAAAGCATATTGCAGTCAAAGAATCTGTTTTTCCATTTAATAAATTAAATGGTGCCGTAATGGTTCTAGGACCAGAAATGCGCTCAACAGGAGAAGTTATGGGGATTAGTGAAAGTTTTGGATTAAGTTTTGCAAAAAGTCAGCTTGCTTGTAAAAATTCGCTTCCAACTTGCGGTAAAGTGTTTATTTCTCTATGCAGTTTGGATAAGCCTCAAGCTGTTTCACTTGCGCATGATTTACAAAGTTTTGATTTCCAAATCTGTGCAACCAAAGGCACAGCAGAGATTCTACAAAAGTCTGGAATCCCTTGTGAAGAGGCATTAAAGATTAGTGAAGGGCGTCCAAACATTGGCGATAGATTGGCAAATGGAGAGATAGCACTAGCGATTAATACAAGCGATGAATCTTCAAGCAAAGATGATACAGATAAGATTCGCACACAAGTTTTGCGTAACAATGTGCCTTATTTTACAACTCTTGAAGCGGCACGCGTTGCAGTATGTGCCATTAGCGAATTAAAATTTCAAAATCCAAATGTGGCTAAAGCCATTCAGGATTATTTGACATAATGGAATCACAAATACAAGTGAAAGAATTCGCACCCATTTTTCTAGCTCAAAGCGATACAACAGCGGGTTTTTTATGCTCTGATTTTACCAAGTTAAATGCTATCAAGGGACGCAGTGAATCTCAAAATGTGCTTTTGACATTGGATTCTTTGGTGAAGCTAAAAAAACTTGTAAGGATTCCAAGTAGATATAAAAATAGAATCCGCAAAAGTGCAAAAAGCACTTTTATTTATCAAGGAAGACACGCATTAATGCAAAAAAGCAGTCCAAATACTAAACTTGCGATTCGTGTAGTGAAGCCAGAGAGACTAGAGAAAGCTTCTCACGCAGATTTTTTGCGATTCTTCCCCTTTTTATATTCTAGCTCTGCAAATGCGCATCATCAGTCTTTTAGCTTGAGGTTTGCTTTAAAAAAGGCGGATATTATAGTTTTGGATAAGCGAGGTTTAATGGAATCTAAGCCCTCTAAAATCTATAAAATTGCAAATTTTAATCTTAAATGTATCAGGTGATTTATGAGATTGTTTTCTTCTTTGGCGGTCAGTTTTATGTTGGTTTTCCTCCTATTTTGCGTTTTTTGGGCAACTATTTTTAATGGATACATTCAATATTATGGTATCAATGTATTTTTTAATCCATTTTTTTTCAATGTTTTTAATCCCTATGCCTTTGGAATCTTTGTCGCTGTGTTTGGAATTGGTTTTGCGATTCCTTTGATAGATAAAGTTTTTAAATTTCTTTTTGTCTTAACTTTAATCGGTGTTGTTTTGTTGTTTATTCCTAATCTTGGACGCACAGCAGGGGAAATTTTTTTAGCCAAAGATTATAATTTAATGATTCAAGGTGAAATGCGAACGATTCGTGGATTATATGAAGATGAGCGTTATATTGTCTATTTAAGTGAAGATTCAGAGGATTTTGAGATACGCAAACGGAATCTTGTGTATTATGAAAAGCCTAATATAAAAGGTGTATCTTGATAAACTGCAAAGTTTAGCCAATTTGCAAACAGCATACTTGCAGAGGAGCGCCATACAAATTGAGGGTTGTTGTTTGCATCGTAGTAATCATAAGGTTGTGTGATATTTAAGCCCTTATCTAAATCACGTTTATACTCTAAATCTAATGTTTCTTTTGCATATTCTGGGTGTCCTAAGATAAAGAAATCTTTTTCATCTTTTAAAACAGAAATACCACTTATTTCACCTTCTAACAAAATTTTTAAGTTTTTATTCTCTCTTGCTTGTGCTTGATTAATATCAGAATGGCGAGAATGTGGAATCTTAACAATTTCATCTAACCCATTAAGTAGTAAATCTTTTTCTACCCAAAAATGATTAAACACACCAAATAGTTTGGAACCTAGTGGGATTTTTTGGATTTTGTGAAAATAATGCAATCCTGCCATTGCACCCCAACAAAGGTATAATGTGCTTGTGCAATTTGCTTTTAAGAAATCCATAATGCGTGTGAGCTCTCCCCAATATTTCACTTCTTCAAATTCTAAATGTTCAATGGGTGCGCCTGTAACGATTGCACCATCAAACTTGCGATTCTTGATATTTTCAAAATTTACATAAAAGCGTTCCAAATGGGATTTTGGTGTATTTTTACCTATATAACTTGCCGTAGAGAGCAAAGTAATATTGACTTGCAAAGGGGAATTTGCAAGCAAAGAGAGGATTTGATTCTCTGTTTCAATTTTAGTTGGCATAAGGTTAAAAATCAGCACTTCCAAAGGACGAATATCTTGAGATTTCGCGCGATTGTAACCCATAATAAACGCATTTTGTTTTAAAAGTGAAAAAGCTGGAATATCCTCTGGAATAACTAATGGCATAAGAATCCTTATTTTTCTAATGCTTGTTTTAAGTCTGCAATCAAATCTTGTGGGGATTCCAAACCAATGCTTAAGCGAATCGTGCAAGGAGTGATACCAGCGGACTTTAACTCTGCTTCACTCAACTGCGAATGAGTTGTAGAAGCGGGGTGAATGACAAGAGATTTGGAATCCCCGATGTTTGCCACAATAGCGAAAATCTCTAATGCGTTGCAAACCTTCTTCGCTTCTTCAAAACTTGAAACTTCAAAACTCAAAAGCCCACTAGAGTTGGAATCTGTGAAATATTTTTTCAATAGATTATGGTAAGGATTGCCCTCTAAGGCAGGATAAAATACATTTTTAACCTTTGAATGTGTTTGTAGAAACTTCGCTATCTCTAATGCGTTTTGGCTATGTTTTTTAATGCGCAATTCCAGCGTTTCTAGCCCTTGAATGATTATCCAAGCATTTTGTGGAGAGAGAGTTGCACCAATATTTCTTAACCATTCTGTGATTAATCGGATTCCAAAGATTGGTAAAGCTCCAGCTAGTGAGGCATAGACTAATCCGTGATAGCTTGCATCTGGTGTATTAAATGCGGGATAACGCGGATTATTAACAAGTAAATCATTTAAGCCTTTGCGTTCAATGATAGCACCACCTAGTGCGCTTCCTTGACCATTGACATATTTACTTAGGCTATACACGGATACATCTACTCCAAAATCTAAGGGTTTGTGCAAAAATGCAGTAGCAACGGTGTTATCGCAAATAGTTATGATTCCATATTTTTTAGCAATTTTAACAATTTTTTCTACATCGGCAATCGCAATTTGCGGGTTGGAGAGACTTTCAAAGAAAATAACTTTTGTTTTTTCATTAATAGTAGATTCCAAAGTGCCATCAATATCATCAATATCAAAGACTTGTGAATCAATCCCAAATCGTTTGAGCGTATGCACGATAAGTGTTTGTGTGCCACCATAAATTTTGTTGGAATACACAATGTTATCGCCATTTTGTGCTAGATTAGCCAATGCGTAAAAAATCGCAGAACTTCCACTTGCAGTAGCTACTCCAAATGCCCCTCCCTCTACAGCTGCTAGGCGGTCTCCTAAGATTTTATAAGTTGGGTTTGTCAGTCTTGTGTAGATATTGCCAAGCTCTTGTAAGCCAAATCTTGCCGCTGCTTGTTCTAAAGTTTCAAAACTATAAGCAGTGTTTTGATAGATTGGCACATTAAGAGTGCGTTGTGAATCGTAAGTATAACCTGCGTGTAACGCAAGAGTTTCTTGCGTGTAATTTTGATGAGGTAAATTTGCCATTTTGTTTTCCTTTTTGAAAAATTTGTAGAATTATAACATAAATTTTAAAAAATACAATATGTATTTACAAATTATAAGAAAATTTGAATAAATCAAAGTAAAAACGACTTGGGTGATTTTCAAAGAATTAACCATTTGTGGTTTATTAATTTAAGATTCTATATAAGGAGAGTTAGGCAAACTTTAATGAAGTTTTAGATTCATTAGAGTTGAAATATTTTCAACTCTTTTTTGCAGAATCAATACAGGTTAAAATTGTTTCTTATTTACATCATCAGAAATTTTATTTGCAATCTCATCTACTGCGTTACTAATGTTTTGGGAGTAATTTGCAACTTCTACATTTTGCGTATTGTTGTGTTCTAGTTGTGCAACCGCTTGATTGATTTGTCCGATTCCTAATGTTTGCTCTTTAATGGATTCACTCATATCATTAATCCCTTGCACTAGCACATTCACATTGGCTTCAATCTCACTTAAAGATTTCCCTGTTCTTTCTGCTAGTTTTCGGACCTCATCTGCTACAACTGCAAAGCCTCTTCCGTGTTCTCCAGCTCTTGCAGCTTCAATGGCAGCATTAAGGGCTAGAAGATTCGTTTGGTCTGCAATGTCGCGAATCACTCCTACGATATTGCGAATATCGTTTGCTTGATTGCTTACATCATTGGAACGACTAGAGACATTTTCCATAGAAGAACTGATTTGTTCTAATGTAGAAGTTGTTTCTTTAAGAGCAGTCGCTTGATTATGCGAACTTTCAGTTAGTTTAATGATGGCTTGGTTTAAATCTTTTGCATTAGTTTCTAGTTCTTGGGCGAATTTAGAAGAGGTGAGCAACATTTCTTGAATATTTTCTCCTAATAGATTTGTAGTTGTCTCTACACTCCCCTGTGCATTGGTTACTTTTGCAGTAAAGTTCAAATTAATATAGTTTTGAAATACTTGTAAAATCTCGTTCATATTGCTTCCCACTTTATTTTGCAGAGTATGTAACATTTGATTTAGCACATCTTTAAGTTGAATTAGTTTTGGATTATGAGGGTTTTCTGTGATTCTAGCAGTGAAGTTTCCTTCTTCAACCTGTTTTACAATTTCAATAGAATGTTGAATGACCCTTTCATCCTGTTCTACACCTTTTTGAATATTTTGAATATTTTGATTGATGGCAGCTCTCATCATTCCAAGCTCATCTTCGGCTTTGGGCTTTGTAAGAGTTGGAGGAGTTGATGTTTCGTAATTAAGATACTTCAAAAATTCAAAAAGCAAATCTAAAATCCCATTCAAACGATTTAGTAAAGAGAGTTTCATAATAATGTAAGAAGCAATAAGGATTACTAAAAGGATAATGGCAATACCCAAAGCCATTATAAGTTTCACTTGATTATTTGCCGATGTGAAATCAGATACTAATATTTCTGCTAAGATATATAAATCCAATGAGGAATTATAATCTACATAACTCTCATAAGAGTTGCCATTCATCGTGTATTGGATTAAACTACTAGGTTTAAGATTCTGTAAATAACTATAATCGCTTGGTTTTCCACTTTTGCCTAAAATAAATTCGTCATTGGTTTTGTCCAAAATCACGATTTTTCCATTTTTACCAATTTGAATCTTATTGAGTTTCGATGAAAGTAGATTATAAAAACTTTTTAGATTATAAGCGACAAATAAAATCCCAATCGTTTGTTTGTTTTGATTCACGATAGGTTTATACACAGACATATAATCTTTGCCTGCTAAACGCACTTTTCCGCGAAAAATCGTTGGATTTGTTTTTGTCATTTCAGCAAAAGCTGGGTGTGAAGAATTTAAAGTTGTGCCAATCATTCTATTGCCCGATTCATCTTGAAGGGAAGTAGAAATACGCACAAACTCATTACCATTTCGCACGAATATTGTAGCAACCCCACCTGTTAGTTTTGAGAAGTTATCTACCAAGTCTATATTCTCTATTAGGTTGATTCCATTGTAATAGAGACTTGGCACACTGATTGCGCCAAATTTTACAGAATCCCCGAGCCTATAACTATCCACACTTGCTTTGCCATAGCGTGTAACAAAGTCATTTTCAAAGAAACTTAGAGAGTTATCACTTTCTTTGATAATTTGGTTAGAAATCACTTCAAAATTCCCTTCCACAATAGAAGTGATTTGGCTAATTTGGAATTTCATTTGATTTTTCGTGAGATTATCCATACTATATTGGACAAAAAATATAAAAGGTATTCCAATCATTAGAGCAATAATCATTTGAATGCAGGAGAATTTTTTTGCCACAGAGAGTTTATTCCACATTACTTCCTCCTTTTATACTTCCCCAAATTTCAATACTTCTGCGGGGGGGGGGGGTAATTTTGTCTAAAGCTTTAATTATATATCAAAATAGATTATAAAAAGTTAAAAATCTTAATACTTTTATATTTATAAGGAAAGAGAAAATGGAAGCCCAAAAGCTCAAAAGAGCTAGGCTTATTGTTTTAATTGAAGCAAAGTGTTCAAGATTTGGTCAGAAGTCGTTACAGATTTAGAGCTTGCTTGGAATCCGCGTTGCACAACAATAAGTTGTGTTAAACCCCTACTTAAATCCGTGTTACTCATCTCTAGCTTAGAGGCTTGAATATTGGCTCGTCCGCCTGTTCCTGCTGGACCAAATGTTGGGTCACCAGAGTTTGGGGATTCCGCATAGAGATTGTTTTCTGTTCCTTGCAAGCCTTCATAGTTAGCAAAAGTTGCTACGGCTACTTGTGCTAGAGCAAAGTTTCGTCCATTGTCAAAAACACCTATCATTGTTCCGGTTTGGTCAAAGTAGAAATCTTTGAGTGTTCCTGACGCATAACCATCTCCTGTCATTTTCTGTGCTTCAGATTCTTTTGCAGTGCTTGTCAATCCATCATATCCACCACCTGTTCCGAAGTTTAGGTTAATGGATTGTGGGAATTTTGCACCATTGTTTGGTTTAAACTGAATTGTAGAAGGGTTGAATCCTAGCAATTCTCCTTGATCACCAAAGGTTACATTTCCACCTTCTAAGATATTTGGACGTTGTGCAGTTGCTCCAAGTAACTCCGCTGGTTCTGGCACGATAACACGCCAATTCCATTGGTTTCCTTGCACCTTAGTATATTCAATCTGAAACTCGTGTTTGTTTCCAAGGCTATCAAAAATTTCCACAGTTTGCCCAAAACTTGCCATTCTAAATCCACCGGTGCTAGTTACATTTCCGCCCTCTACTAGCACTCCCGTGTTCATTCCTTTCATTTGATTTTTGAAAAGCACATTGGTTGTGTTGAGTGTGTCATTATAGCCTGAAACAAAGATATTAAGATTATCATATGCACCCCAAGCACCACCATTTGCGATTCCATCTTGTTTATTGTTGATTTCAAATTGTCCTGAATTATTCAAAATCACGCTGACGCTATAACTGCTTTGACCAAAGCCATTTTGAATACCTATTGCTGCGGCTGCAGAATCTCCACCAAAAGCCTTGATTTTATTTGCATCTTGTTGCATTACAGCACGCAAATCTTCTGTGGTTCGGAATTGTCCAGAAGCAGAATCTGCATCGGTTTGTGTTGTGTAGATATATTTAAATGCAGTCGTTACAGTTTGAGAATCTGCTTGTGCTAATAAGTTACCTTGATTATTTGTAAATCCTCCATTATTGAAGATTCCATTATTAAATCCGCTTGCGCGAATGTTTTTGTTAGAGCCATCACCATCTAGTTGGTTAAGGTTTTGTAAAATTAACATTCCATTTTGTGTGAGTGCTTCTACACCTGTTTTGTCTTTTAAATTGTTAATCGCAACTTGTGCGGCAAGTAGGTGAGAAGAGCCAGAGACTGCTGCGTCATTTGTCCAAGTAATGGTTTGTCCATTGATTGTAACAGTGGTTGTAACAGGACCAGCAGCAGGAGTGGGGTCAAGCATTATGCGGTTAGAAGTCGCAGTTTGGTAGCTTACCCAGATTCCTTGTCCTTCTTGGAGCATTAAGGCTTCTCCACTTGCGTCAAACATTACCCCCATATCTTGTTCTACTTCAAGTTGTTTATCGTTTGAATCATAGATTCTATCTAATCCACCCGCAATATAGTTGTTTGCCGCAGAGCTATCTAATGGGCTTGGACAAGTGATATTTTCTGTTTTTCTACCACTTGTGAGGTTGATATTACCAGTTACATTACTTGTAGCTTTGGCAGGCACGGTCATACGAGGGTCAATCGTGATGTTTTTAATCGGTCCTGTGGAATCTACTCTATTGAGTTCGCCACTTCCGCACGCGCAATCTAGCTTAGAAAGGTCTCTTAACCAACCTTGCACGATAAATCCACTTGTAGTTACAAGATTTCCTACTGCATCAAAAGAGAATGCGCCATCACGGGTATACATTTTTGTATAACCACCATTGTTACTAACGACAAATAGACCATTTCCGCTTAAGGCTAAGTCTGCTTTCCTGTCTGTGTTTTGTAAAGAACCTTGTTCAAAGACTTTTGTTGTTGTATTGATACTTGTTCCAAGTCCTACAGAATAATCATTTACCCCACCATATCCTGCATAAGGAATCGTAGCAGAACGGCGAGTTTGACTAACCATTGTAGAAAAATCCGCACGAGAATACTTAAAGCCGTTTGTATTCACATTTGCAATATTATTGGATTCCACATCAAGAGCAATTTGATGTGCTTGCATACCACTTACACCTGACCATAATGAACGTAACATTTGTAATCCTTTATCTGAAAAGTATTTTGCAAAGAGTAAAGCAAGTATCGTTCCACTTTTGGAATATTTTAAAATTTTCCATTTCGTCTTTGTGAGGACTGCAGGGGTGAAGCAATCTATAATGTTGTTAAATAAAGTTTACAATGGAATCTTAAGGGAGATTCTACATTTATAGATGACTTCATTTATTTTATTCATTGATACGAGAAAGCTCAAAGTTGTGGATTGCCACAAAAATTTTTCAAATTTTCTCGTTAAGGAAAGAGTGGAAAATTAAAAGTAAAATTCTAAAACATTTGGTAGCGGGGGGCGGATTTGAACCACCGACCTTTGGGTTATGAGCCCAACGAGCTACCGGGCTGCTCTACCCCGCGATAAAATTTATAAAAGATTATAAATATTTATAGAAGCTAAGAAGTGGCTGGGGTACAAGGATTCGAACCTCGGAATGGTTGGACCAAAACCAACTGCCTTACCGCTTGGCGATACCCCAATAATAAAAAGCGGAATTATATCGGTTTAATTTTTATTTGTCAATATAATTTAAAACTTTTTATGAACTTTGTGATATACTTTGAAATAAAAATAAAATGAGGATTTATTGTGAAGAGTGAAGCAATTTTGCGCGTAGAGGAAGCAATCCAAGCAATTAAAAGCGGAGAAATGATTATTGTTATGGATGATGAAGACCGCGAAAATGAGGGTGATTTAGTAATGGCAGGAATCTTTAGCACGCCAAAGAAAATTAACTTTATGGCACAAGAAGCACGAGGGTTGATTTGCGTTTCTATCACTAAAGAGATTGCGGTTAGATTAGATTTGCCTCCAATGGTTAGTCAAAATAGCTCCAATCACGAAACCGCTTTTACGGTTTCTATTGATGCTAAAGAGGCAAAAACAGGAATCTCTGCGTATGAACGTGATTTGACGATTAATTTAATGTGTAAGCCTAATGCCAAGCCAGAAGATTTTGTGCGACCGGGGCATATTTTCCCATTGATTGCCAAAGAGGGCGGTGTGCTAGAGCGCACAGGGCATACAGAAGCAAGCATTGATATTTGTCAGCTAGCAGGATTGAAGCCCATTAGTGTGATTTGTGAGATTATGCGAGAAGATGGATTGATGGCAAAAAGAGGCGATAAATTTTTAAGTGAATTTGCACGAAAACATCAATTAAAAATTCTCTATGTTTCGGATTTAATAGAGTATCGTTTGCAATTTGAACAACTCATTAAGCCACTCCAAAGAGCAAATATTAAATTTTTGGACACACAAGTAGAAAAAATCCAATTCCAAGACCATTTAAATAGAATCCATACTGCTTTTGTCTTTGGGAAACCACAAATTCCACTTGTGAAATTTCATATTATTAAAGAGGATTTGGAACTTTTGGAGAATGGAAATGCGTTTAACGGGTTGATGAATGCGGTAGATAAGCTGAAAAGTGAGGGGGGGTATTTAGTGTTTTTGCAAACTTGTGATAGTAAAGACATTAAGGGGCTTGGTATCGGTGCGCAGATTCTAAATTCTCTTGAGATTCGGAATTTCAAACTTCTAAGTGTTTCGCAGGTTGCTGAATCAGAATATAGTGCTTTAAGTGGCTTTAATCTCAAAATTTTAGAACGTGTGGAAGTATAGTTGAAGATTTATTATACGAGGTTATTAATGGTGTAGATTATTTTCGTCATTGCGAGGGAGTGAGACAATCTAAACAATGTTGAAGAATGTAGATTATCAAAGGCAAGATTTGAGGTTATAGATTGCTAGTTTGCAACATTATTGCCAAGATTCTACTAACGCGGAATCTGGCAAGACGAGAGATGGATTGCTTCACTGCGTCTGCAAGAACGCGGTAGCACACTTTCGCCTAACCTCAAGAATTCTTGTTTTTGCGCTTTTGGGAAAATACATAAAATGCAATGCCAATTAGCACGAGAATCACAAGCAAAAATGTAATCAAATGTAAATATTCTTTCAAAAGAGATTCATTTTGTCCTAAGAAATAACCAAGTGTGGTTAAAATAATCACCCAAATCCCCGCACCCAAAGTTGTATAAAAACAAAAAAGCGCAAGAGGCATTTTGCCTAGACCTGCGGGGAGTGAAATGTATTGCCTAATAACTGGAATCAAGCGTCCGCTAAAGGTAGAGATATGCCCGTGTTTGGCAAAAAATTCTTCCATTTTTATCATCGTTTTTTCATCAAAAAATACATATTTTCCAAATTTTATCAAAATCTCCCGTCCAAACAAAAGTGCCAAATAATAGTTTAGTAATGCGCCAGTAAGTGAGCCAAGTGTGCCACAAAGAATCACAACAAAAAAATTCATTTGACCAAGATGTGCTAAATATCCTGCAGGTATCATTACGACTTCACTTGGAAAAGGAATGAAACTACTTTCTAAAAACATTAAAAAAAAGATTCCAAAATAACCAAAAGAATGAATAGATTGCACCAAAAAATCAATAATAGCTTGCAAAATTTCCTCGTAAAATTTAAAATTAAATAAGATTATAACGAAAATCAAGTTATAATCGCAGAATTTTTAATCAAAAAAACAGATAAAACTAAGGGGAAAAAGTGGCAAAAAATAAATGTCCAGCTTGTGATTGTCCTCAAGGTGTTCCATTATGGCTTGGGACTTACGGAGATATGGTTACCCTGATTCTTACCTTTTTTATTTTGTTGCTCTCAATGGCAACTTTTGATACGCAAAGAATCGCCTTAGCCATTGGTTCTTTAGAAGGGTCGTTAGCGGTTCTTGAAAAGGGCTCACAAACGCAAATTAATCCACCAGCACCCATTAAAGCTACTCCAATGGAAACAGAAGTGGAAATGGATAATGTTGTCAATATCTTTGCGAGCTTAATTACAGACTATAATGAAGTCAATCGTATTTCAAATGGACCAGCAGTAGAGCTAGAAGAAGCAGAAAAGGGCGTGATTATTAGAATCCCAAATGAGCTACTTTTTGCAAGCGGAAGTGCAGTTTTGGAAAATCTAAGTGGGATTGCATTGCTTAAACGTCTTTCAATGGAGTTTGCCAAGCTTCCTAATGCAGTGTTGATTAAAGCCATAGGGCATACGGATAATACGCCTTTGCGCACAGGGGCAATCTTTGCAGATAATTTGGAATTGTCTGTTGCGCGTGGTGTGAATGTCGCAGAACTTATTATAACGCAAGGGGTGGCAAAGGCGCGTGTATTAGGCGGAGGTGAGGGAGAATTTTCCCCGATTGCTAGTAATGAGATTCCAACTTTACGCGCAAAAAATAGACGCGTAGAATTATATGTTTATAGTGTAGGCGAGGATTTATCCTCTGCGATGGAAAGCCTTACTAAGATTGCACCTTAGACAAACTATTTTAAGGAAAATAATGGCTAAAAAGACTTTAAATTTATTAGAATCTAAGACTTCTAATACGATTGATTTA
Source organism: uncultured Helicobacter sp. (assembly GCF_947367035.1). Lineage (GTDB taxonomy): Bacteria > Campylobacterota > Campylobacteria > Campylobacterales > Helicobacteraceae > Helicobacter_D. The sequence goes on along the minus strand of NZ_CANBCA010000007.1, from coordinate 28,702 downwards.
CTTTTTGAAGGAGTGATTAAATTTAAAGAGGAAAACTTTTTAGCCTATAAAGAATTATTTGAAAATCTAAAAGAGGGGCAGAATCCTCACACTCTTTTTGTTGGCTGTGCGGATTCTCGTGTCGTTCCAAACCTGATTACCAACACATTGCCTGGTGAACTTTTTGTCGTGCGAAATATAGCAAATATTGTGCCGCCTTATCGTGAAGCGGACGAATATTTGGCAACGACTTCCGCGATTGAATACGCTTTAGAAGAGCTAAAGGTTGAAAACATCATCATCTGTGGGCATTCCCATTGTGGAGGTTGTGCGGCACTTTATGAGGAATCGCATTTTGTGAATATGCCCAATGTTAGAAATTGGTTGAAGCTAATTGAGTCGGTTAAAATGCAAGTTTTATCTCTCAAACCAAAAACAAAGGCTATGCGTGCCTATCTAACAGAGCAAATTAATATTGAGCGTCAAATTATGAATCTTTTTACTTACCCAAAAGTAAAAGAAAAATATCTTGCACGCACATTAAATCTCTACGGTTGGCATTATATTATAGAGAGTGGAGAAGTGTATAATTATGATTTTAAAAGGCACGAGTTTAATTTATTGAAAGGATAGAAATGATAATAATTGCAGGTCCATGCGTAATAGAAAATGATGAAATTTTAGAGGAAATTGCAGAATCCCTTAAGCCATTAAATGAAAATGAAAAAATTGATTTTTATTTTAAATCAAGTTTTGATAAGGCAAATAGAACAAGCTTGGAATCCTATCGCGGACCAGGACTTGAAAAAGGGCTAGAATCTCTAGCAAAAATCAAAGCAAAATTTGGTTATAAACTTTTAACAGATATTCACGAAGTTTATCAAGCTTCTCCAGCTGCAAAAGTTGTAGATATTTTGCAAATTCCAGCTTTTTTGTGTAGGCAAACTGATTTAATTGTCGCAGCAGCTCATACTAATGCAATGGTTAATATTAAAAAGGGGCAGTTTATGAATCCAGCAGATATGAAATATTCTGTCCTAAAAGCCCTAAAAACACGTGCAAGTGCAAAAAATGAAGAGATTAAAGAGGCAAATTTTAAGGATTCTTTAAAATATGGGATTTGCCTAACCGAACGAGGCAGTAGTTTTGGCTATGGGAATTTAGTTGTAGATATGCGCTCACTAGCGATTATGCGTGAGTTTGCTCCTGTGATTTTTGATGCGACCCACGCGGTGCAAATGCCCGGTGGTTTAAAGGGCAAAAGTGGAGGGGATAGTCGTTATGCACCATTGCTTGCGCGTGCAGCTGCAGCTGTTGGTATAGATGGATTGTTTGCCGAGACACATATTAAGCCAGAAGTTGCTTTAAGTGATGGTCCAAATATGCTCACACCCAAAGCACTTTTAGAGCTTTGTTGGCAGATTTTAGAGATAGAGCAACTTATCACAAAGGAAAGTTATGCAAATCATTGAGGGAAATTTATCCTTATTAGGAGAGGAAAAAATTGCAATTATTTCTAGTCGTTTTAATCATTTAATTACGGATAGATTGGTAGAGGGTGCGAAAGATTGCTTTTTACGACACGGAGGTAGAGAAGAGAATCTCACGCATATTTTGGTGCCGGGAGCTTTTGAGATTCCTTTTGCATTGGAGAAAGTTTTAGCACAAGGTGATTATGATGGTGTATGTTGCTTAGGCGCAATTATACGTGGCTCTACTCCGCATTTTGATTATGTGAGTGCAGAGGCAACTAAAGGAATCGCAAATGTTACGATTCGTTATGGAGCGGCAGTAACCTTTGGTGTGCTAACTACAGATTCCATTGAGCAAGCAATAGAACGTGCAGGGACAAAGGCTGGGAATAAGGGCTTTGAGTCAATGGCAGGTTTAATTGAACTGATTAATCTTTATCGCAAAATCGGGGCTTAAATGGCGACAAGAAGCCAAGTGCGCGAAGTGGTTGTGCAACTTTTATATGCTTATGGAAGCGGGAATGATGGAATTTCTAAATTTGTAGAAGAAATTTTAGAAGAACACAAAATAAAAAACGCACAGCAAGCTTTCGCAAAAGAATTGTTTTCAGGCGTACTTACAAATCTTGAAGTATTGGATTTGCGTATTACACATCAGTTGAAAGGTTGGGATTTTGAACGTATTGGGGATATAGAACGTGCAATTTTGAGACTTGGTGCTTATGAGATACTCTTTAGTAAGATAGACAAAGCAGTGGTAATTAACGAAGCTTTAGAGATTGCTAAACATTTCAGTTATGAATCTTCAACTAAATTCATTAATGGTGTGCTAGATGGAATTGTAAAGAATAGTGGAATGCCATTAGAGGAGATTGCAAAAACCTTAAAAGAGCAGACGAGTAAAGAAGAGGAGCAAGCCCCTAAAGAACTGAAAACAAGGGATATTAAGACTTTCAGTAAGCAAAAAGCTACACTAGAAAAGCCAAAGCCTAAAGCAAATCCACCCAAGCAAGCCAAGTTTAAAAATCTAAAGCCTGAATCAAAACTTTCTAAGCAATCCAAGTTTAAAAAGGATTCTAAAATATCTCACCAATCCTCTAAAAAAGGTTAAGATACCTTTTTATTTGGAGAAAAGTGTTGAGAGAATGCTTTACGAACCCCCTATATTTTAAAAAGAGTTAGGAGAAGTTTGCTTTAAATTCTCTCTTGCCTTTAAGAGATGTAGAGGAGATTTTTAAAAATACTTCTTTAGAATATAAGCTTAGGAGAGCAATAATAAAATATTCTAAACATAGCTATTTATCTTTAAGTTGGATTCTTTTGAAAATTGCTTTGTGGCAAAAATTGCCAAAAAACTCTATGGAATCTTTAGCGCATATAATCCGATTTAAACATTTTTTATCATTTAAAAGGCTATGATTTTGCAAACTTATAAGGATAGATGATGAAACTTTGTATTGCCCTAGATTTACCAAGTGAGCAGGAAAATTTAATTCTTTTAGAATCATTAAAAGACAAAGATTATTTATGGGTGAAAGTGGGGTTGCGTAGTTTTATACGTGATGGTATAGCATTTTTGGAGCAAATCAAAGCCATTAATCCGCTCTTTCGTATTTTTTTAGATTTGAAACTTTATGATATTCCAAATACAATGGGTGATAGTATGGAGGAGATTGCAAAGCTTGGTGTTGATATGGTAACGATTCACGCAAGCAGTGGAAGGGAGGCGATGAATGAGGTGGTGAAACGATTAAAAGGAATCCCAAATCCTCCTCTTATAATGGCAGTTACTGCCTTAACAAGTTTTGATGAAAAAGGATTTTTTGAAATTTATCATACAGGATTGCAAACACAAGTGTTAGAGTTTGCCAAAATGGCAAAAGAATGCGGTATTAATGGCATTGTTTGTTCCTGTGTAGAGTCTAAAATGATCAAAGAACAATTGGGGGCAGGTTTTTTAACCCTTACCCCCGCGATTCGTCCTTTTGGAGAAAGTAGTGGCGACCAAAAAAGAGTGGCGAGTTTAGAGGACGCAAAAGAGGCACAAAGTGATTTTATCGTTGTGGGACGCCCGATATACAATGCGCAGAATCCAAAGTCTATGGTGGAGCAGATTTTAAAAAACTTAGATTGATTGTTTGATATTCAAATGATTAAGATTTTCAATCACAACTACAATGATTTTAATTAATAAACTTTATTAATTAAAAAAATTATGCTACAATTTCAATTCATTTTATAAAAAAGGACTTGTTAATGAGGCAATATGAAACTTATAAATGCCAAAAATGTGGCAATGAAGTAGAAGTGCAGAATGTGGGTGGTGGCACACTTAGTTGTTGTGGAGCAGAGATGACTTGTATTACTCAAGACTTAACAGCTGTTAATTTAATGAAAGCTTTTGCAGGCGAATCTATGGCGCGTAATAAGTATGATTTATTTGCCGATGTAGCGCAAGAGGAAGGCTGGCACGCAGTTGCCAAGCATTTTAGAGAAGCAGCAGAAAATGAAAAATGGCACGCAAGAGCAGAGTTTAAAGCTTACCACAAAATTGTAGATGGGAAAGAATTAGAAATCACTGCTAAAAATTTAATAACAGCTGCTGATGGTGAAAATTATGAACATACGATAATGTATCCAAACTTTGCTAAAATCGCCGAAGAAGAAGGCAAGAAAGATATTGCAAGATTATTTACTGCGATTGGAAAAGTAGAAGTAGAACACGAGAGAGAATATTTAGAACTCAAAAAAATGCTAGATGAGGAAGGATTCTTTGAAAGCAGTAGTGAGGAAGTTTGGGTTTGTGAAATCTGCGGACATATTCATAGAGGCAAAAAGGCTCCGGGTGCTTGCCCACTCTGTAAAGCTTCACGCGAATATTTTAAAAGAGAGTTTTTAGGCTGATAGTATAGCTTGCTTAACTAGAGTTGTAGGGTTTTTCTCTACAATTCTTAAAATTCTAATCTTTTTCTACACGATTCCTAACTGATATAAATTTTTTCTTTTGTTTGCTTTTTGTTAATTAAAACTAAAAAAAGCTTGGGTAAAATGACACTTTAATTTTGATATTTTGGGGAAAGTATGAACCTGATGCAAATGTTTGTCAATGGTGTTATTAAAGGGTTTTGTAGTTTTTTTGTTACATTTGTTTTACTAGTTGCTTATGGAAGTGCCTGTGCGGTCGCAACATTTGTTGAGAATGATTTTGGCACTTCTAGTGCTAAAGCACTCATTTATAATACTGCTTGGTTTGATTTATTGCATTTGCTTTTGGTGTTGAATCTTATTGGTGTATTGCTTTTCTCTCGTGCATTGCAGAGGAAAAAGTATGCTTCTTTTTTATTTCATTTCTCTTTGGTGGTAATTTTTATTGGTGCGGCAATCACGCGTTATTATGGGTTTGAAGGCGTGATGCACATTAGAGAAGGACAAAGAAGCAATGTAATAGAATCGCAAGAAGAATTTATAACGATTTTAGCAAAAATAGACGATAAGATTTATCGTGCTTTTTTTCCAACAACGATTACACCACTGGTGCAAAAGAAATTTAATCAAACTTTGCCATTTCAAGATAGTTATTTGCGTGTAGAATATTTAGATTATATTCCTGCAAAAGATAAAATGGATTCTGATAGGCTAAAAGTAAGAGTGAGTTTGAAAGAGGAGAGCCAAGAAATAGAAATAGTAAAAAATAAGAATAGAGAAAATACAATTCCTTTTTCATTAGGAGGAATAAGGTTTGCATTAGATTGGGGAAGCAGAGTGGTTGCACTACCCTTTTTTGTAGAGTTAAAAGACTTCCAACTTGAACGTTATGCTGGCTCTATGAGTCCTTCTTCTTATGCGTCAGAAGTTGTAGTGATTGATGCTATAAAGAAGATAGAAAAACCTTATAAAATCTTTATGAATAATGTTTTGGATTATGGGGGATTCCGTTTCTTTCAATCTTCTTATGATTTAGATGAGCAAGGAACGATTTTATCGGTTAATCGCGACCCGGGAAAAATTCCAACCTATATCGGCTATACGATGTTGGTTATCGGACTTTTATGGGAATTTTTTGCTAAAAATGGGAGATTTGTGTGTTTAAGCAATTATTTGAAATCTCAAAACTTAGCTATTGTCTTTGCTCTTGGGCTTGGAATGAGTATGAATTTACCACTTTATGCTATGCCTCAAGAAACTCAAAAATCAATAGAAAATACAAACCAACAAAATGTAAAACTTCAGAATACGGAATCTCAAAATCCTCATACACTAGAAGAAATAGAAGCAATGATACCACCCATTACAAATGAGAGTATTTTAGATTTAATTAAAAATTTGCAAGTAAAGAGTGGGACACATTCACAGAAATTTGGACGACTTTTGGTGCAAGATTTTGGTGGGCGTATGAAGCCTGTGGATACTTTGGCAATGGAATATGTGCATAAAATGACAAAGAAAGATGGATTTTTAGGGTTAAATAATATGGAATTATTCTTAGGAATGATGGTATATCCTAATGAATTTAAAAAAGTTAAAATGTTGGCTATTTCTACACCAAAGCTTAAAGAAGTCGTTGGGGTAGGGGAAAATGAGAAATATATTGCTTTTGAAGATTTGTTTGTGGGTAACACTTACAAACTTAGTAATTATTTAGAAGAAGCGAATCGTAAAAAACCCGCTATGCGGGATAAATTTGATAAAGATGTATTGAGTGTAGATGAAAGAGTGAATGTGGCTTATCTGATTTATACCGCACAGGCTTTACGAATTTTGCCAAGTTTTAGTGGAGAAGGAGAAAAGTGGTTTGCTCCAAGTGATGCGATTGCAAGTTTTGATAAAGAAAATGCAAATCAACTGCAAAAACTCTTTGGTGCATATTTTAATAGTTTTCATTATGGATTAGTTGAAAACAAATGGGAAAATGCGGATTTAGCTCTTGAGGCACTAGAGAAGATTCAACAAAAATTTGGTGCGGATTTGATTCCACCACAAATGCAGATTGATTTAGAGATTTTTTTGAATCATTATAATATTTTTGAGAATCTTATGCCGCTTTATTTGATTTTTGGAATCCTATTGTTTGCTGTGGTATTAGTGCAAATTTTTAGGCACAAGGAAGTGAATATTTTAGCAAGCCGTTTGATTTATTGGATAATTTCACTTTTAGTATTGATACACGCTGTTGGGCTTGGTGTGCGTTGGTATGTAGGCGGACACGCGCCTTGGAGTAATGCGTATGAATCAATGATTTATATTGCTTTTGCAGCTGGAATTGCAGGTGTCGTCTTTTTAAAGAGAAGTTACTTAGCACAGAGTATGGCAAGTTTTCTTGCTGGAATTTCACTTTTTGTTGCACACTTGGGATTTATGGACCCTCAAATTGGGAATCTCGTGCCCGTTTTAAAGTCTTATTGGTTAAATATCCACGTTTCTATTATCACTGCAAGCTATGGATTCTTAGGACTTTGCTTTATGCTCGGTGTGCTAACTTTACTGATGTTTATTTTCAGAAGTGAAAAATATCCCGAGCTAGACCGCACGATTTTAACTTTGCATACCATTAATGAAATGGCAATGATTCTAGGACTTGCGATGCTTACGATTGGGAATTTTTTAGGTGGTGTGTGGGCGAATGAATCGTGGGGACGATATTGGGGCTGGGACCCGAAAGAAACTTGGGCTTTAATTTCTATTGTTGTCTATATTATCGTGTTACACGCAAGATTTATTCCAAAGGGCAATAATCCGTATGTGTTTGCTTCACTTAGTGTTGTAGCATTTTATGCTATTTTGATGACTTATTTTGGTGTAAATTTTTATCTTTCTGGCTTGCATTCGTATGCAGCAGGAGACCCATTGCCAATTCCTGTGTTTTTATATTATTTTGTAGGCTTTACAATTCTGTTAATTATCTTAGCTGCGCGTAAAGGAGATTTACCCTCTCCAAAGATTCCATAAATTAAGTTTCAAAGTACTCGCAGGTTGGATATAAATTTGCGTGTGCGAACAACTCTGTGTCGTATGAAAAAAGATTATTAAAATATTTTTAAGTGTTAATTATTTATTTTTTGATATAATCTATACTTATTTTTCTAATTTTAAAGGCAATATTTTATGTCTGTAATCATTGGTATCAAAGCCAAAGAAGTGATTTATGATACACAAAGTGCGGAAGAATTAGGCTTGAGTGGAGAGCCAATTTATTTTGATAATTCTGAAGAATCCCTTGCTATTATGCGTCATACTTGTGCGCATTTGATGGCAGAAGCTATTAAGGCACTCTATCCTGAAGCGCAATTTTTCGTGGGTCCTGTGGTGGAAGAGGGTTTCTATTATGATTTTCGTGTTAATCAAAAAATTAGTGAAGAAGATTTGGGGATTATAGAATCCAAAATGAAAGAAATTGCCAAAAAAGGCGAAAAACTTATAAAATATTCTCTAAAGCGTGAAGAAGCTATTGCAAAATTTCAAAATGATGATTTAAAGCAAGCTGTGATTCGTAAGATTCCATTAGGAGATGGGACTTTAAGTATTTATGCACAGGGAAATTTTGAAGATTTATGCCGTGGTCCGCATTTGCCAACTTTAAAATTACTGAATGCCTTTAAACTTACAAAAATCGCAGGTGCTTATCTAGGTGGAGATGAAAAAGCAGAAATGTTAACAAGGATTTATGGTATTGCCTTTGCTGATAAAGAATCCTTAAACCAGTATTTAAAGCAATTAGAGGAGGCTAAGAAGCGTGACCATAGAAAAGTAGGCATAGAAATGGAGCTTTTTACCTTTGATGAAGAGATTGGAGCGGGACTTCCTATTTGGTTACCTAAAGGTGCAAGACTTAGGAGAAATCTTGAAAATCTCCTAACACAAGCTTTAATTGAGCGGGGATATGAGCCTGTGCGTGGTCCAGAGATTTTAAAAAGTGCGGTGTGGAAAACAAGTGGGCATTACGCAAACTATGGCGAAAATATGTATTTTACTACAATTGATGAAGTGGAATATGGTATTAAACCTATGAATTGTGTAGGGCATATCAAAGTTTATCAAAGTGCATTGCGTAGCTATCGTGAGTTACCTTTAAGATTCTATGAATATGGTGTAGTGCATCGTCACGAAAAAAGCGGTGTCTTGCACGGATTATTGCGTGTGCGTGAATTTACGCAAGATGATGCGCATATCTTTTGCCGTCCAAATCAGATTGCAAGTGAGGTAGAAAATATCATTGATTTCACACAAAAAATTATGAATGCTTTTGGATTTAGTTATGAAATGGAAATCTCTACAAAGCCAGAAAAATCTATTGGAAGTGATGAGATTTGGGAGCAAGCAACCGAAGCATTAAAGGGAGCATTGAATCGTTGTAGAATCTCTTATAAGATTGATGAAGGTGGTGGGGCATTTTATGGTCCTAAGATTGATATTAAAATCACTGATGCGATTGGTCGTAAATGGCAATGTGGCACGGTGCAAATTGATATGAATTTACCTGAACGCTTCAATTTAACTTATACAGATGAAAACAACACTGCGCAGCAACCTGTAATGATTCACCGAGCAATTTTAGGAAGTTTTGAGCGATTTGTTGCGATTTTAACAGAGCATTTTGGTGGAGAATTTCCATTTTTTGTTGCACCAACACAAGTGATTATTATTCCAATCAATGAAGCACAAAATATTTATGCCAAAGAACTGCGCAATACACTTCTTAAGTTTGGCATTTATACAGAAATTGAAAATAAAAATGAGACACTTAATCGGAGGATTCGCAATGCAGAAAAGCAAAGAGTGCCAATTATTGCAATCTTGGGTGCTAAAGAAATGGAAGAAAGAATGGTAGCGATTCGTAATCGTCGCACTAAAGAGCAATTTAACATGAGATTTGATGATTTTATTCAATTTAATAAGGAGAAAATGCGTGAGGTTAGCTTTTGAGTAAGAATGATGATATAGTCCTCAATGAGGAGATAGATTTTCCACAGATTCGTTGTGTAGGAGATGAGGGTGAGCAGTATGGGTTGATTAGCTCTGAAGAGGCTTTAAAAATTGCTGAAAGTAAAGGTTTGGATTTGGTGTTAATTGCACCTGATGCAAAGCCACCTGTATGCAAAATAATGGATTATGGAAAATTCCGTTACCAACAAGAAAAAAAACAAAAAGAAGCCAAGAAAAAACAAAAACAAATTGAGATTAAAGAAATAAAGCTTTCTGTAAAAATTGCAAGTAATGATATAAATTATAAGGTCAAACACGCAAAAGAATTTTTAGAAGAAAATAAACACGTGCGATTTCGTGTGTTTTTGCGTGGGCGTGAAGTCAGTGAGCCACAAGCTGGTTTTGAAGTATTAAACAAGGTGGCTTTAATGCTTGAAGAGGTTGCAAATATTGACCGAGATTATAAAGTGGAAGGACGTTATGTGAATATGCTAGTGACGCCTAAAAAATAGTTTATCTTATGAAAGGAGAAAAGTAATGCCAAAGATGAAAACAAATCGTGGTGCGGCTAAGAGATTCAAACTCAAGAAGAATCTTATTAAACGTGGCTCCGCTTTTAAAAGTCATATTTTGACAAAAAAGCGTCCAAAAAAAATCGCAAATTTAAATGCACCAAAATATGTTCATAATGCCAATATTGAGCAAGTCAAAAAAATGCTTTGTATGGCATAAGTAAAAGAAGTTTCATACATTTTAGTATGTCATTCCCCAATTTTTTGGGCAAGTTTGGTAGAAATACCACACCACAATATGGTAAAGGATTAAAATGGCAAGAGTTAAAACAGGAGTAGTGCGCAGACGACGTCACAAAAAGGTCTTAAAATTAGCACGTGGATTTTATAGCGCAAGACATAAGCATTTTAGAAAGGCTAAAGAGCAATTAGAACGTAGCTTATGTTACGCATTCCGTGATAGAAAACAAAAGAAAAGAGACTTTAGAAAGCTTTGGATTGTGAGAATTAATGCGGCTTGTAGGATTAACGCAATCAGCTATTCAAGATTTATGTTTGGACTTAAAAAAGCAGGAATTGCACTAGATAGAAAAATCCTAGCAGATATTGCAATGAATGAACCAACAGCATTTGCGAAAATCGTTGAAAGCGCTAAAAAGGCATTATAGGGCTTTAATTAGGATTTCTTAATTGAAATCCTAATTGAATTTTTTGAAATTGATAATTGAAAGATAGAATATTAATTTTAGAGGATTTTTGATGTTAAAGAGATGGGCTTTTGTCTTTGCAGTTTGGGTGGGCATAGAAGTAAGTGCTGAAATGTTAATTAAGCAAGATTTGAGTGTAAGTGTAGAGGTAGAAGCTACCAAGTATGTAAGTCTTGTAAATATTAAAGAGAATGAGTCTTTAAGGAAACTCAAAATTTTAAGTTTAGAGGATAAAAACACCATTATTAAAACTTATAATCGTATAAATGAGTTTTTGGGTAGAGAGAGTATTTGCAAAGGCGGGAGCTTTAATATTGAGCCAATTTATGAATATAAAAATGGTAAGAAAGTTCAAAATGGATTTGAAAGCCATTATAGTTTGAGTTGCGAATTTGGTGAAATGCAGAAAGAAGATTATAATAAAATCATTCAAAAAATTGAAAGTGAAGTGAGAAAGAATCCCTATTTATTATTTGCACTTCCAAGCATTGATAAGGTAGTAGATGAAAAATCGTTGCTAGAAATAGAGGAGCAATTAAATGTCAAAATGCTACAACTTGCTTTGCAGAAAGCGAAAGACTATTCTAATCTTTCTAGACAGAAGTGTAGTATCAAAGAAATTAATTTAAATGCAGTGCAAGAGAGAGTAACACCAACTTTAATGAAATCTGCTTTAAATATGACAGCAAAAGATGAAGCAAGGACAATGGAAAGCGTAAGCCTACCTACTGCAAAAAATACACAAAAAACAACAAGAGGCAATGTTATCTTTAGCTGTCGTTAAAGGCTTGTTTGCTCCACACTTTGAAATTTAAGGGATTCTATAAACTTTTGATATTTCTCACCGCTTCTAGCGAATCTTTGACGATATTATTTGTGTATTGTTGTAGTAATTCTAAACTTGCATAGCCACTTAACACACCTATACTTTTTATCTTTGCATTGTTTGCTGCTTGAATATCTAAAGGTGTGTCCCCAATCATATAAATGTTGTGTTTAGAAATATTAGCTGGCATAGATTTTAGAGCTAATAAAATGGGTTCAGCATTTGGTTTGGCTTCTTTGACATCTTCTCTGCCTACAACACAGGTAAAATAATCCAATATTTTGAGATATTCTAAGATAATTTTAGAAAACTTTCCTGTTTTAGTGGTTACTACGCCTAAGTGCGCAAACTGATAGGCTTCTATAATTGCTTTTTGTGCATTTTCTAGCAAATGAGTTTTAGCATTACAGATTTTCCCATAATGCTCTCTATAAACTGCGATAAATTCTGGAATCTTAGAGGATTCTACTTGAAAAGCACTAAACATATCTTCAAGTGTATGTCCAATTTGTGAGCTGATTTTTTCATAGCTTGGGGTAGGATAATGAAAAGTTTCACAAGCTTTGCAAATTCCTTCATAGACTGCTTGTGTAGAATCAATTAATGTACCATCTAAATCAAAGAGGATAATTTTATTTTTCATTTTATTTAACCTTGTATATAGTGAAGTTAAAAGTGTAACTCATTTTAGTTTAAAGATTTAAGGCATTTTTGATTATAATTACAGATTTAACTTTAAAAAAGATAAAAGAGCAAAAAGATGAAAAATACACATTCCCTTAATACTCCTAAATTGAGTGGAAATTTTGATAAAACTTTGTTGCAAAGGGTTGCAAGGGAATTCGGCACACCTTTATATGTCTATGATTTTGATAGAATCCAAGAGAAATATGAGCAGCTAAAAGTAGCCTTTGGTGGAAGAAAAACAATGATTTGTTATGCGTTAAAAGCAAATTCCAATTTAAGTGTAATTAAAAAATTAGCAAGTTTGGAGAGTGGGGCAGATTGTGTGTCTTTGGGTGAAATTAAACGCGCTATTTTGGCTGGGATTCCAAAATACAAAATGATTTATAGTGGTGTGGGTAAGCAAGAATTTGAGATTAAAGAAGCTTTAAAAATCGGAATCTTGTTTATTAATGTAGAGAGTAAGGAAGAAATGTTGCTTGTGGAATCTTGTGCGAAAAAATTGGGAATTCCTGCTAGAATTTCTGTGCGCGTGAATCCGGATATTGACCCGCAAACGCACCCCTATATTTCCACAGGATTAAAAGAAAATAAATTTGGTGTAAGTATTGAGGAAGCCAAAGGTATGTATTTATTGGCACATCAATCTAAGTATTTAGAACCGATTGGGATTCATTTTCATATTGGTAGTCAATTAACAAAGCTAAAGCCTATCGCAGAATCTGCACAGAAAATTGCACAATTAACCCATAGCTTACTTGCCCTTAAGATTGACATTAAGTTTTTTGATATTGGAGGTGGAATTGGAATTACTTATAGTGATGAGGCTACGATTAATCCTTATGATTATGCACAAGCAGTTTTAGGGGAATTGCACGGATTAGATTTGACGATTATTTGTGAGCCAGGTAGGTTTATTGTAGGAAATAGTGGAATATTTTTAACCAAAGTGCTTTATCAAAAGGAACACCAAAGCAAGAGATTTGTTATTGTAGATGGTGCAATGAATGATTTAATTCGTCCAAGCCTTTATAATGCTTATCATCAAATAATATCCTTAGTAGAATCGCAAAGTGTAAGCCCAGCAGATGTTGTAGGTCCAATTTGCGAGAGTGGAGATTATTTGGGTAAAAATGTTTCTTTGCCACCTTTGCAAAATGGAGATTTGTTGGCTATTCTTAGTGCCGGAGCGTATGGGTTTAGTATGGCAAGTAACTATAATACGCGTCCGCGTTGCGCAGAGGTCGCAATAGAAAATGGGCAAATACGTTTGATTCGTAAAAGGGAGAGTATAGAGGATTTGGTTGCATTGGAAAAAGATTATCTATAAAGGAATCTTAAATGAATTTACAAAAATTTAGAGCAGAAATTGATAGCATTGATGATGAGATTTTGGCATTATTAGAAAGGCGTATGGAAATTGTTAAACGCATTGGTAAAACAAAATTGCAAAATAATGCGCCAATTTATCGTCCAGAACGTGAAAAAGAGATTATTGATAGATTGAGTTCTAAAGGCTCTTTACTACTTAATAAATCGGCGATTGAAGCAATTTATTTGGAAATTTTTGCAGTCAGTCGGAATTTAGAATTACCAGAACGTGTTGCTTATCTTGGTCCGCTTGGAAGTTATACACACCAGGCAGCTGAGAGTAGATTTGGAGCGATGTGTGAGTATTTTTCTCATAATACGATTACACAGGCGGTTCAAAGTGTGGAAAATGGACGTGCAAGTTATGCAGTGATTCCGATTGAAAATAGTCAAAACGGAGTAGTTGGTGAGACTTTAGATTTGTTGCGAAACACAAATTTAAAAATCGTTGCTGAAATTTATATGCCGATTCATCATTGTTTTGCAAGTTGGACGCGAAAGATTCAAGAAATTGAAATTATTTATTCTAAGGATATTGCCTTTGGGCAATGTTCTAATTTTTTAAGTGAGCATTCTTTAGACCATATTCAAAGAATCGCAGTAGATTCTACAGCACGTGCAGTGCAACTTGCAGGAGAAAATCCAAAATGTGCAGCGATTTGCTCACCTATTGCAGCAAAACTCTACAATACACCTATTTTGTTTGAAAACATTGAGAATAATTCAGATAACAAAACGCGTTTTATTGTGGTAAGCAATTTCAAAAATCAATCTTGTGGTAAGGATAAAACTTCATTGTTTGCAATTTTGGCAAATGATGATAAACCCGGTGCTATTTATCGTTTGCTTTATGATGTTAAAGAGTTAAACATCAATATGACTTTTTTTCAATCTCGTCCAAAACTTACAGGAAGCGATTTTGACTATTGTTTTTTCATTGATATTGATGGACATATTGATGATGCAAATGTGAGCGAATTGTTTGAACGTTATCCTAATGAATTAAAATGGCTTGGAAGTTATTTAAAAATATAAAACTTGAAAATTTAAAAAAAGATTTTATATAATAAAGTTTTTATTAAGGAGAAAATATGGCAGAGGAAGAAACCAAAAAAGAATCCAAGCTTGAAGGCTTGAAACAGAATAAAATGCTATTATTCATTATTATTGGCGTCGTAGCATTATTATTGATTATTCTAATTATTGTTGCGATTTTGATTTTTAGCGGAGGGGACGAACCAGAGGAGCAAAATACTGCGGCACCACAGCAACAAAGTGCAGCAAATAAGGGGAGTGCAGCAAACCCTAATAGCAATCTTTTAAGCGTTGGACCTATGTATCCTTTAGACCAGTTTATTGTCAATCTTATGACTTCAGGTGGAGGGAAACGTTACCTTAAAACTTCTATTGCATTAGAACTTAGTATCGCCGAAATGCAAAAAGAATTGGATACAAAAAGGGATATTTTACGTGATGTGATTATCTCAATCCTTAGTTCAAAAACTTTTGAAGAAGTTCAAACAGCTAAAGGCAAACAAAAGCTCAAAGAAGAAATTATGGAACGTTTGAATGAGTTTTTAGTAGATGGTAGAGTTGCAAATATGTTTTTTACTGAATTTGTTGTGCAATAAATGTGCCTATGTTTGAAGTGGGAGTTGATATTGTCAAAATTGAACGTATAGAATCTTTGTTGGCAAAATTTGGCAACAAAGGAATCGCAAGATTTTTGAATGATTCTGAAATAAAAATTGCTAAGGATATTCAAAGTCTTGCAGGATTTTGGGCGGCAAAGGAAGCTTGTTCTAAAGCTCTTAAGTGTGGAATTGGTAAGGAATTAGGATTCCACGATATGTGGATTTCTAAAGACAAAAGAGGTGCACCAATCTTGCATTTGAATGCTAAGAAATTGGCGTATTTTAAGATTCATTCTTTAAGTCTTTCTATCTCGCATGATGGTGGATTTGCTGTTGCGGTTGTGGCAGTGAGTCTTAAAAGCTAAAAGTCTTATTAAAATATAATCTTAATAAAACTATAATTATAAGTTTATTTCAAGATTTAAGGAATTTTATGTTGCGTTTATGTTCTACTTCTATAGTGCGTAAGCAAATTTTAAAAGCTCATAAAATCCCTTTTATTCAATGTGATAATGGGTTTGATGAGGAACAGCTCCCGTTAGATAAACCTAAAAATTTCGTTTATCAAGCAGCACTTGGTAAACATAAAAGTGCATTAATGTTGTATGGGTTGGAATCACCTCTTTTAATTGTAGATAGCGTGATTGATTGTGGAGGAATCTTGCAACGCAAGGCAAAAAATGAAGCAGAGGCACGTGAGTTTTTGGAAGCGCAAAATGGTAAAACATTCAAGATTCTGACTTGTGCGATTCTGCATTGTTCGAAGTTTTTTTATGTGGATTTGAGTCAAACTTGTTTTGAGCTTTTTCCCTTTGTTCCACAAGATTTAGAATCTTATTTGAAAAGTGGTGCGTGGAAAAATAAAGCAGGTGCAGTGATGGTGGAAGGTTTCCATCAAAATTATATTAAATGTCAAATAGGGACAACTTCTAATGCAATGGGATTAAACATAGAATCCCTTTTACCCTTTTTAAGGAATGTAATATGAATGCAACAATGGTTGCTGTAATGCTTGCGACTTCTATTGTGATTGGATTGATTGGTCTGATTGCATTTTTGTGGGGGTTGAAAAGTGGGCAGTTTGATGATGAAAAAAAAATGATGCAAGGCGTGTTGTTTGATAGTGAAGAGGATTTGCGTCACGCAGCAAACGATAAATCAAAAAATAATTTAAAGGATAACCAATGAAAGAAATTTATGATATTGCAATTGTTGGGGGCGGTCCTGGTGGAATCGCGTCAGCAGTAGAATCAATGGTTTTAGGCATTAAAGATGTGATTTTGTTTGAAAAAGGTGAAGGACATTCTACAACGATTCGCAAGTTTTATAAAGACAAAAAACGTGTGGATAAGGATTATAAAGGTCAAAAGATTGAGTTAAATGGAAATATTTATTTTTGTGATGGGACAAAAGAAAGCACTTTAGATTTGTTTGATAAAATTATTCAAGAAAATGGGTTTGAAGCACAATTTCAAACTGAAGTAGAATCCATTGAAAAACAAGAAAAATTTTTCATCATTCATACTGCAAAAAATACAAAATTTAAAGCGAAGTTCGTTGTAATCTCTATTGGCAAAATGGGGCAACCTAATAAGCCTAACTATGCGATTCCAAATAGTATAAAGGATTTTGTAAATTTTAATGCAAATAGTTGTGTAGATGGCGAAGCTATTTTAGTGGTGGGAGGCGGAAATTCTGCGGTAGAATATGCGTGTGTGCTTAGTGAAACGAATCCTGTAACATTAAATTATCGCAGAAAAGAATTTTCAAGAATCAATGAAATGAATCAAGAAAATTTAGATTGGTGTTTTAAGAATGGAAAAATTCAGCCTAAACTTGGAATTGATATTCAGAGTTTAGAAGACAAGGAGGGTAAAGTGCAGGTCAATTTTACAGACAAGACAAGTGCAGTGTATGACCGCGTAATTTATGCCATTGGTGGAATCGCACCTGTTGATTTTCTGCGCAAATGCGGTGTAGAATTAGATGCCGATGGTGTTCCACTAACAGATGATAAACATCAAAGTTCTGTTCAAGGTGTTTATATTGCTGGAGATATTTTATACAAAAATGGTGGTTCTATTGCAGCTGCATTAAATCACGGGTTTGACATCGTGCAAGAAATTAAAAAGCAGCTTCATTAAGTGGTTTAAACTTTCTATTATAATGTTTGAGATAGAATCCCAAGTTTATTTTATTAGCACTATTTTAAGGATTAAAAAATGGCAAGAAAATGTTTTTTTACGGGTAAGGGTCCAATGGTTGGAAATAATGTAAGTCACGCAAACAATAAAACGAGAAAACGTTCTTTGCCTAATCTAAGAATGGTTAGAATTAAATTAGAAGATGGCAGGACGATGAAAGTTAGAATCGCAGCTTCTACTTTGCGCACGATGAAGAAACGCTCTTAGTCCTTGCTTAGGTTGGGCTGTGGCTTTTGATAAGCTCAAAAAATTTCTCCATTGGGAAGGTGCGCAGAAGCCAGACATTGATATGTCCGGCTTACTTTATGAGCAATTAAAACCTTTCCGCGCGTCTTTTTTATTAATTTTTGCAGGTTTAATACTTAGCACGCTTGGTTATTTAGTCGTTACAGATTATAGCTTAATTGATGCATTTTTTCAGGCTTCTTATACTTTTACCACAACAGGTTTTGGCGCATTAAAAGAAGATGAGTTTGATGGCTTAAGTATATTTTATACCGCATTTGTTATGTTGGCAGGTTCATTGGTTCTAAGCTTTTGTGTTGTTAGTGTGATTGATATACTTAGTCGGGGGAAACTTATTCCAATTATTAAGGAACGTAATATGATTTACAAAATTGCGCGTTTAAAAAATCATTTTATTATTTGTTATCATAATGAATATGCAATACAGCTTTCTCAACAATTTCGTGAGGCTCATATTCCTTTTGTTGTAGTAGATCGTAACGATTCTTTAGAGGATATTGCGCAAAAGTATCATTATCCATTTTTTATTAATGAAGATCCTCATACGGAAATTGCAATGTTAAAATGTCATTTATCTAGTGCGCGTGGTGTAATTACATTGTCTAATAATATTGCAGATAATATTGCACAAATTGCTTCTGTTAGGCTTTATGAAAGAGAATTAGGGCGAAAGCCTTATTTCGTAATAGGAAATGCGAATAATAATGAAGATGAAGAAAAATTAAAAAAGCTTGGAGCAGATTCTGCCGTCTCACCTTCAAAATTATTTGCTCAAAGAGTGAATGCAATGGCAACGCGTCCAGATATGGAAAACTTGTTAGAACGTTTTGCATATCAAAAGGATACTCCATTAGATTTAGAGGAAATTATTGTTCCACGTTATTCTTGGCTTGTGTTAAAAAAACTTAAAGAAGCACACGTTCGTGAGATTACTCAAACTTCTATTGTAGGAATTACGCAAAAAGATGGCAAATTTATTTCTATGCCTAATGGGGATACTTTAGTAACAAGTGAGTGTAAGTTACTTGTAATTGGCACTTCACACGGTGTGCGTTTAACAAAGCAACTGATATCCAAAAAGGATAAACCAGAGGAGTTGAAATATGTTTAGTTTCTTTCCGATTCAAGGTGGAGTTATAGCAGCAGAGGGTTTCTATTGTGATGGCGTTTGTGCGGGATTAAAGAATCAAGGGGCATTAGATGTTGCTTTCATCTATGCAGATTCTTTGTGTGAAGTAGAAGCAATTTTTACACAAAACAGGTTTTGTGCTGCACCGATTTTGCATTATAAAAAATATGATAAGAACTTCAAAACGAATTTTGTTTTAATTAATTCTAAGAATGCGAATGCGCTGACAGGTGATGAGGGTGTAGCAAATGTAGAAGAAGTATTAGAAAATCTCCAAAACAGATTTCCCACTATTCAAAATCCAATTATGAGTTCTACTGGAGTGATAGGTGTGCAGTTGCCCAAAGCAAGGATTATAGAATCGTTTGCAAGATTTGATTTGAACCAAAGGGAGGATTTGTGCGCTGCAGAAGCAATTATGACAACAGATAGATTTAGTAAAAGCATTGCGTTTGAAGTTGTATTAGAAGATAAAACGAGTTTTAGAATTGGTGCGATGTGCAAAGGTGCAGGAATGATTAATCCCTCATTAGCAACAATGTTATGTTTCATTACAACCGATGCACAGATTCCAAAATCTGATATGCAAGAGCTTTTGCAGCAAGCAGTGAAAACAACTTTCAATGCCATTAGTGTTGATGGTGATACTTCCACTAATGATACGATTTTGCTTTTAAGCAATGGTAAAAGTGGGGCATATAGCAAAGAAGCCTTTGGTTTTGTGCTAGAAAAATTAATGCACAAGTTAGCAACAGATATTGTGCGTGATGGTGAAGGCTCAACTAAACTTGTTGCTTTTGAGATTAAAGGAGCCAAAACAATCCAGGAGGCACAAAAGGCAGCTAAGGCTTTAAGTCAATCTTTGCTTGTAAAAACTGCCTTATTTGGTTGCGACCCTAATTGGGGAAGAATCGCATCAACGATTGGAGCAAGTGGGATTGAATGCGACCCTAAGACATTGGAGATTTATTTTGATACAGTGTGTGTCTATAAACAAGGAGTGATTTATTTTGATGATGAAAATGAAAAAAAAGCCGCAGAAGTCTTAAAGAAAGATTCTTTTAGAATTGTTTGTGAAATTGGTAAAGGTGTGGAATCTTTTGTGGCTTATGGTTGTGATTTAGGCTATGAGTATGTTAGAATTAATGCGGATTATCGCTCTTAAAAAGGTTAAAATATTTATTAAATTTTATAAAATGGTAAGTATTAAGGCAATTTTGTCTATAATTAACCTTTAGTTTAACTTTAAGGAGAGTCAATGTTACACGAATATCGTGATGAAATCAGTGTATTAAAGCAAGAAAATGCGCATTTTGCAAAAATCTTTGATGAACATAATGAATTAGACCAAAGAATTCAAGATATTGCAGAGGGTAGAGAACACGCTTCAGATATGGAATTAGCCGAACTAAAACGTAAAAAACTAGATTTAAAAGATGAAGCATACGCTATGGTTATGGAATATATAAAAGAAAATAAAAAATAATATAAAGCCTTTTTTTGAGGGCTTTATCAATCTCAAGCTATTTTTCACAAGTTATTTTTCTTAAAACTTTAAAGTTTATCTCTAGTTTTACTTTTCAACAATAATTTCTTCTAGTGTTACGATTATGCAAAATGGGTTATTTTTACACATTATTTAGTTTTTTACGATGTTGTAGCATATAAAAGCCATTTGTTTAAGCGCGGTTTTTTTATAATTAAAGTTGTAAATTAAAATTTAGGAGGCATTATGCTTGAAATCAGATGGCATAGCCGTGCAGGACAAGGCGCAGTTACCGGAGCAAAAGGTTTGGCAGATGTGATTGCAGGAACAGGTAAGGAAGTGCAAGCTTTTGCATTTTATGGTTCAGCAAAAAGAGGCGCGGCAATGACGGCATATAACAGAATTGACGATACCCCGATTCTTAATCACGAAAAATTTATGAATCCAGATTATATTTTAGTCATTGACCCTGGTTTAGTGTATATCACAGATATTTGTGCGAATGAAAAAGATTCTACAAAATACATTATCACGACACATTTGAGTAAAGAAGAATTCTTAGAATCCAAGCCAGAACTTAAGGGTAAGGAAGTTTATATTTTAGATTGTATTGGATTATCTTTAGAAGCTTTTGGTAAATCGATCCCTAATGCACCAATGCTTGGAGCATTTTTGAAAATTTCAGGCACACTAGAATTAGATTTTTTCTTAGAATCCTTTAAAAAAGTATTGGGTAAAAAACTTCCACAAAAAATCATTGATGCAAATATGGAAGTAATTAAAAAAGCATATAATGAAGTGAGATAGGAGTAAAGATGGATTACAAAGGTTGGAATGAATTTGAAGCAGGTTCAGTGTTATTCCCTTTTGATAAAAGCGGAAATGAAATGGTAGAAAAACATGCAGATTCTAGAAAGTATCGTCCAGATAGTTCTTATGTCGCAAGTGTGGCACATTGGCGTGTAGAAAAGCCAGTATATAATGTAGAGCATTGCATTAATTGTTATTTTTGTTGGATTTATTGTCCAGATTCTTCAATTTTAGTGAGAGATGAAAAGATGAGTGGCGTGGATTATGTGCATTGTAAAGGTTGTGGTGTATGTGTAGATGTATGTCCAACTAATCCAAAATCACTTTTAATGTTTAGTGATTATGAAAGTAATGAAAATGCTCTTAGTAAGTGGCCTCTTAAAGAAGAAAAGAAAAAGGATTGATAATGGCAGAAGTTTATGAATTACAAGATGTAGAAGTTTGGGACGGAAATATGGCGGCAAGCCACGCAATGCGACAAGCACAAATTGATGTCGTATCTGCTTATCCTATTACTCCTTCTACACCCATTGTGCAAAATTATGCAACTTTTTTATCTAATGGTTATATTGATGGTGAGTTTGTTATGGTGGAATCTGAACACGCTGCAATGAGTGGTTGTGTAGGTGCAGCAGCGGCAGGTGGGCGTGTAGCAACTGCGACTAGTTCGCAAGGGTTTGCTTTAATGGTGGAAGTGCTTTATCAAGCTTCAGGTATGCGTTTGCCTATTGTGTTAAATGTCGTGAATCGCGCCCTTGCAAGTCCATTAAATGTAAATGGAGACCATTCAGATATGTATTTGGGACGTGATGCGGGGTGGATAAATCTATGCACTTATAATCCACAAGAAGCTTATGATTTCAATCTTATGGCTTTTAAAATTGCAGAGGATTATGATGTGAGATTGCCTGTGATGGTGCATCAAGACGGATTTATTTGTTCTCATACTGCACAAAGTGTGCGCCCACTTAAAGATGCAGAGGCTTATAAGTTTATCGGCGACTATAAGCCAAAAAATGCAATGTTAGACTTTGACCGTCCAGCGACTTATGGAGCGCAGACAGAGGAAGATTGGCATTTTGAACATAAGGCACAATTACATAATGCAATTATGAATTCTTTAAAAGTGATTGAAAAGACTTTTGAAGAATTTGCAAAATTGACAGGACGCAAATATAATATTGTAGAAAAGTATAATATGGAAGATGCAGAAGTCGCGATTGTTGCACTTGGCACAACTGTGGAATCCGCAAGAATTGCCGCTAAAGAGTCAAGAAAAAATGGTATTAAAGCAGGAGTTGTTAGTATTCGTTCTCTTAGACCATTTCCTTATTCAGCATTTTGTGAAAGTTTAAATCAAGTTAAAGCGGTGGCATTTTTAGATAGGAGTTTGCCAGCAGGCGCAATGGGAATGCTTTACAATGAGGGTGTAGCTTCACTTTATCAAAGCTCGAATAAACCCGTTGTGAGCAATTATATCTATGGGTTAGGGGGAAGAGACTTGACACAGATTCATTTGCAAGAGATTTTCAAAGAATTACAAGTTGATGCAAAAGCAGGTAAGCTAACACACCCAACGCAACAATTTATTGGACTTAGAGGTCCAAAACTCGGATTTAATTAAGGAGCGTAAGATGAGTGAAATCAAAAATTTAAAACAATATTCAAAAGCAAGTGAGAGATTTGAGGGTGCGCATCTTTTATGTCCGGGTTGTGCGCACGGAATGATTGTGCGCGAAGTATTAAACGCTACCAATCACCCTTTGCTTATAGCGACTTCCACAGGTTGTTTAGAAGTAAGCACTGCGGTTTATCCTTACACTTCTTGGGATACACCTTGGATTCATATTGGATTTGAAAATAGTTCCACTGCGATTGCTGGCGCAGAGGCAATGTATAAGGCATTGAAACGCAAAAATAAGCTTTATAGCGAAAAAGAACCAAAATTTGTAGCTTTTGGTGGTGATGGCTCTACCTATGATATTGGGTTCCAATTCATTAGTGGCTGTTTTGAGCGAGGACATAATTTTACTTATGTTTGTTTAGATAATGAAGTGTATGCAAACACAGGAGGGCAAAGGAGTGGTTCTACTCCACTTGGAGCTTCTACAACTACTACTCCAGCAGGACGTGTAAGTTATGGTAAAAAGGATAAAAAGAAAGATTTGCTTTTCATTATGGCAGCGCACGGCGCACCTTATGTTGCGCAAGTTGCTCCCAATAAATGGAAAGATATGAGTAAAAAAATCAAAACTGCGATTGAGATAGAGGGTCCTACTTTTATTAATGCAATGAGTGCTTGCACCACAGAGTGGAGATTCCCTGCAAATCAAACCATTGAAATGAGTGATTTAGCAGTAGATTCACTCGTCTTTCCACTTTTTGAAATCATCAATGGACGTGAGCTGAAAATCACTTATCGTCCTAAAAATATCGTGCCTGTTCGTGATTATCTAGGCGCACAAGCAAGATTTAAACATTTGTTTAAACCGGAGAATGAATATTTAATCACAGAATGGCAAAAAAGAGTTGATGAATATTGGGAATATTTACAAAGACGCGAAGAAGCAAAAGTATAGGGCAGTTTTTAAGGTAAGGTTACTGAGAATAAAAGCAACTTTGCCTTTGGAATCGCAGTATGTTTATGTGCTTGTGATTCTGCCTTTTATTTTAGTTCTTACTTCCTCCTTAATTAATATATAAGTTCTAATCTTATAAATTTTGATTGTAGTCGTTACGCTTATGCCTACAATGCAAGACTTTTTTATTAAATGGGTTTATTGTAGATATTATAGAGGTTCTCTACCATCATTTCTTGTTTTCCTTACGATTTCTAGCAAACTAACTATTATTCTACGAAGTCAATATGAATATTGCCCTTGTTTGTCTAAATCCTGAAGATTGTGTTTTGCGCAGTCTGTATTACTTCTCTTTTTTTGGATTCCATAGTTTTCTTAAATATCTCTAAAATACACTGCGCAAAGCTTGGTGTTGCGTTCAAACATTTTGCCACACGATAATCTTTGATTCTGATATTTTGTGCAAGTGTGCGATATTGTATGCTTAGCTCAAAATCTGTTTCAGAATTATCTATTGTAAAGGCGATAGGGTAAATGAGCAGTTTTTTATTCTTGTATTTTGGTAATATATCTTGCAAGTTTGGCTCCAGCCACTTTATAGGTCCAATTTTGGATTGGTAAGCAACTTTTATGCTTGCAAACTCTATGCCTTGTGCCTTTAGCATAGATTTTAGAATCTCAACATTTTCTAGGATTTCTTTTTGATAAGGGTCACCCCTTTCTATATTTTTCTGTGGCAAGGAGTGTGCAGAAAAAATGAGATGAAATTCCTTAGAATCCTCGCCATTTAAGGCTTCTAGGATTCTATTTAGAATCACAAGATTATAGGATTCCTCCTTATAATAACGTTCTACAATTTGAACTTTTGGAGAAAAATTCTGTGTTTTTAGAGCGGACAAAAAATCTTGCACAGAGGACGTTGTGGTGGTGTAGCTAAAATGCGGATACATACTAAAAAGCACAATTTCTTGAATGCCCTTTTGCTTCAAATCTTGCACGACTGTAGTTGCAAAAGGTGGGGTATAGCGCATAGCATAAGTGAAGTAGTATTGGTTATCAAGTTGTTTTAATATTTCACAAAGTGCAAAGGTATGGGAAACAAGAGGAGATTTTCCACCAATTTTTTGATAGTTATTTTGGGATTCTTCTAATCGTTGATTTACAATAAAACTTCCAATGATTTTACGCAAAAAATCACTTTTAATCGGCAGAATATAAGGGTCGGCAAACATATTTTGTAAAAACATTTTTACTTCAAAAAGGGAATTTGGTCCCCCCATATTTAATAGCACAATGGCAGTTTTTTGAGGGAGAATTTTTATGTTATTTAAAATATTTTCATGTTTTAAATCACTCATACTTTATTCTTTAGCGCGTAAATTAATCATACCACAGAAATTTTTACCTTGGTAGATTTCTACGCGAAATAAACTTTTTGCGCGGTCTAAAGAATATCTTTTGTCAATCTCTATCTGATTAATTAAAAGATTGTGTTCGCTTATTACTCCTTTTTTGGCATAACCGATGACATTTACGCGCGCACCTTCTTTTTTGCGCACTAAGAAATTTTGCTGAAAGTCTAAAGTCTCGCCGAAATTAGCCTTTGTTGTTTTGCCATCTAGCTCTATTTCTATCTCTTTTAAATTGCATTGCATAGGAAAAGTATCTGGTTTTAAAAGGCTAATTTTTTTGTGTCCAATATAAATTTCATATCCTTGTTTTGTTTTTTTAGCGCGTCCTAATGGGTGTGTGAAATCAAAAACATTATTCTTTACCAAAAGGGGTGTAAAGTTTATCGCGCTACGGACATCACTCAAATCAAGATGAATATTATTATTAATTTTTACACTACCAAAGTCATTAATTTTTTGTGCAACATTTTCTAGATTTAATTCAAATTTGCGTTCAAATTCAATACCTAAAATTTCCATTAACGCCTCAATGGAACTTAGTTGATAGAGAGTTTTGAGTGGCAGTTCCGTGATATTTTTGCTTGTTTCAATTGCTATTGCAGGTTTTAGATGGGTAATTGCAAAGAATGTGAGAGAATTTTGTTGCTCTTCATCTTTGATTCTTGTCTCTGTATTACGCACACCAAAAGTATGGAAGTCATAATGCAAACGTTGGTTGAGTTTAGATTCTATTTGTTTGGCAATAGAATCTAAATCCCCAAAAGGCACATCGTCTAAAGTCTTTTGGTCAATTACATAAGTTTGTCCCCAAGCTTTGGGGTTGAAAATAGAGTTTTCCCACTTTTCTCTATAAAATCCGTGTCCATCGTGTAGATTAATGATGAAATCCACTTCTTCATTTGTAATAAGTTTTTTGATAGATTGGACATTATCAAAGTCTGGATCATCGTGTTTAACCTCTGCAAATTTACGATTCATATCTTTATAGATTCCACGTCTAAAGGCTAAGATACTATCTGGATTCAAATTTGGAACAACAAGAACTTTGCCTTTTTTGATTTCATAAAAATCTATCAACAAAGCAGGAGAAAAAAATCCTCCTGGTTCATCTCCGTGGATTCCACCAATAACCAATAAGGTTGCGCCCTCTTGTTTGCCTTTTAACTCATAAATATCAAAAGGAGTATTTTTTTTCTGCATTTCTTTTACATTCGCTTTTTGTGCAATCGCAATTTCACATAATAGGCATATACCAAGCAAAATACGAATGAAAATTTTTATATTTTTCAAATTTTATCCTTTAAAATATAGCAAGCCATTTCCAAGATTCTGTGAGAATAGCCCCATTCATTATCATACCAAGTCATAATTTTTGCCATATTTCCGCCAATTACAAAGGTCAAATCTAATGCCACTACACCACTCAAAGGACAATTAACAAAATCTTGCGAAACACCAAAATTCGTATCTATTCCTAAAATCCCACGAAGATCACCCTTTGCGGCTTCCTTAAATATCGCATTAATTTCCTCCGCATCAGTTTTCTTTAGTAGATTAATGTTTAAATCTACCATAGAAACATTTGGCACAGGCACACGCACACTATGTCCGTGCAATTTGTTTCTCATTTGCGGTAAGACTAAATGCAATGCCTTTGCTGCACCTGTTGTGGTTGGGATAATATTGATTGCAGCTGCACGAGAGCGGCGTAAATCTTTCTTATGATACGCTGCATCAATGAGATTTTGGTCATTTGTATAGCTGTGAATGGTTGTTAAGATTCCCTTTTCTACCCCAAAAGAATCATCAAGTAACTTCACAACAGGTGCAAGTGCATTGGTAGTGCAACTAGCATTAGAGATAATTTGCTCTCCTTTATAATCTGTGTGATTGACACCTAATACAAAAGTTTTTGTATCATCTTTTGCGGGAGCAGAAAAAATCACGCGTTTAGCTCCTTTTTTCAAATGCGATTCTACTTCCTTTTGAGTTAAAAATAATCCGCTAGCCTCTATGATAACATCAGCATTTAAAATATCAATTTCTTCTGGTGTTTTGCATTGAGAAAAAGGAATCTTGACTCCATTAAAAATAAAATCACCCTCGTGCGTAATTTGTGTATTTTGATGCACAGAATCGTGTGTTAAAAGATAGCTTAGCATTTCAAAATTTGCAAGGTCATTGATGCCAATAATTTCAATTTTATCTTGCATTTCACAGAGTGCGACTCGTGCGATACAGCGTCCAATCCTGCCAAATCCATTAATAAAGACTTTAATTTTTTTCATTAGATTTCCACTAAGATTTAAATAAATTCAAAATTGTAGCATATTTAATGCAATTCTTAATTAATTAAGATATAATTGCAGACTTAAAAAATAAAAAGGATTTAAAATGTCGTTATATGATAGAAAAACCTTAAAAAATTATGATGGTTATCCAGCGGATACAAGTAGCGAAAGTTTTGCACAAAGTGATGTTGCGCTAATCAATTTTGTTAAGCAAACTTATCAACTTTTTGCGGGTTCTTTACTTGCGGCAAGTGTTGGTGCATATATTGGAATTTCTGCATTTGGAGATTTAGTTTCACAATATTATATTGGTTTTGTGATTTTAGAATTTGCTTTATTGTTTGGTTTAATGTTTGCCAAATCTAAACCGGGCATTAATTTGCTTTTACTTTTTGCTTTTACTTTTACAACAGGTTTAACTCTTACTCCGATTCTTAGCAGGATTCTAGGCTTACCAGGTGGAGCGGCGATTGTTGCACAGGCATTTTTGCTAACAACAGCGATTTTTGGAGTGATGAGTATTTTTGCATTACGCACAACAAAAGATTTAGCAAGTATGGGCAAAATGCTTTTTATTGCACTCATTGTTGTAGTGGTTGGTTCTTTGATTAATTTATTTTTGGGAAGTCCAATTCTGCAAGTTGCTTTAGCTGGAGTGGGCGCAATTTTGTTTAGTATTTTTATTGCTTATGATACGCAAAATATCGTGCGTGGTTTATATGATAGTCCTGTGATGGCGGCAGTTAGTTTGTATTTAGACTTTTTAAATTTATTTATTTCTTTACTTCAAATTCTTGGAATCTTTAACTCAAGAGAATAATTTAAGCTATGATTCGCACACTTTGCGAATCATAGACGCAAATCTTAATCGTTTGCGTGAGGGAATCCGCGTGATTGAGGATATTTTGCGTTATGGGTTTAATCATCAGAGTTTTTCTCTAAAACTCAAAAAAGTTCGTCATCAATGTCGTTTAGAGCTTTATTTTAATTTGTTAGAAACACGTGATACTAGCAATGATGTTTTGAAAAATTCTATTCAAGAAGAACAAAATCGCACAAACTTTCAAAGTATTTTTATTGCAAACTTTAAACGGGCGCAAGAATCAGCTCGTGTGCTAGAAGAAGTTTTAAAGCTAAATTCTATTCAAGAGAGCGAAAAGTTTAAAGAGATTCGTTACACGCTTTATCATTTAGAAAAGCAAGTGCTTTTGGATATTTAAAGTAATTTTTACCTTTTGTTTTACTTACTCTTGTAAGAACAAAAATTAAATTTAAGCTAATGCAAAGTTATAGATTGCCACGAATTGATAAATCAATTCTCGCAATCACGCAATGGCAGAGTAGTTAGTCTTCTGTCACTGCAAAAAATAAAATAAAACAGAGGACAATTCACTCCAAATACTCTCCAATCTCTTTTTTAGAAGTTTTCCATTCCCCAAT
>NZ_CANBCA010000006.1 GCF_947367035.1 uncultured Helicobacter sp. | reverse complement strand
ACAACACAAAAGGGCTGACAAACTCGCCCAAATCCTCCTCCCTTTCTACATTCCAAGCTTCATAAAAGGCAAAATCCGCTTCTTTTAGCTCCATTCCTCCAAAGCAAGAACCTTGAACGCTATGGAGTTGCAGTGCATCTACTATACCCTTTTTGTATAGCTTGATTGCAGCTTGCATTTGATTTTTATCCTCTTTTAGCACAACAATTTTTAAAATATTTGGAAATCTCTCTAATGCTTTTGCGATTTCTTTAATCCTCTCTATCTCCACATATCGTGAAGATTTTGGCTCTATAATAAAGCCCAAAGCGGCGATTTTGTCCGCTTTCTCTTTTACGCTTGATTCTAACTCTTGCAGGGCTTCCGCACACATTAGCGCGTCTTGTTCGCTTGTGATTCCACAAATTTTTAAGAATCCCAAAGGAGAATGAAGCAGCCTAAAAACATTTTGATAAAAAGCATTGGGAGAGTTTTGCCCACATTCTATTGCGCTTTTTAGCTGTTTTAACGCATTTCTTGGAGTAGAATGCGACACGAGATAACTCCCGCACAAGATTCCATTAAATCCCAAATTACCCACTATAAAACCATCAAAATTACAATTTAAGGAGGATTCAAAGAGAATTTGACTTTGTTGGTTTTGAACTTTAACCTTTTGCAGTAGATGATAAGCTTGAATTTTGTCAATCACAAAAGTATGCAAATTGCGTGAATTAATGCCGAGAAGTTTTGCACCCAAAGGGGCGATGAAATCCACTTCTAGTGCATTATGCACTTCTATAAGAGGTGTCAAACCAAACTTTAAACATTCCTCATAAAGTGAGCGTAATTGCAAAAAACCACCATACGGATTCTCTTGCCCAAAAAACACTGCGGCAATAAGTAGCACCATATCTGCACCAAATGCGTAAGATTCTGCGATTTGTCCTATCTGTGTAATGAAATCTTTGCGTAGCACACAAGCCTTAGGATTTACAACTTTGACTGCTTTTAAATCCTCTAAATCCCCTTTGAAATAATCTTTTTCACACAATACAGAGATTGCATTTGCTCCCCCTTGCAAATATTCTTTTGCAAGATTGCTAGGGTTTGGAATTGCACCGATATTTCCTGCGCTTGGACTTGCACGCTTGATTTCTGCAACCACAAAAGCAGAATCCAAAATCGGTGGATTTAAGGGCGTGGTGCGCTTACAAGTGTAAATTGGCACTTTTTGCTTTTTATCTAAAATCTCCTTTAGAATTGTTGGCACTTGATTATAAAATTCCATTATAAGCCTTGTAAGCGCAGATTGCTAATTTTTTGGAAGGCTTCAAGCACTTTGAAAACTTCTTTGGACTCTATGATTTCCTTTGCCCTAAAGAATCCCTCTTTTAAAGAATCAGCTTGTTCGCAAACGCAAAGTGCTGCACCCAAGTTGAGTGCGACCAAATCCAATTTTGGTGAGGGCAAAGCATTAAAAATATCAATTGTAATTCGCAGATTCTCCCTCGTCTCTCCACCTTTTAGCATAGAATAACTTGCAAAGGGAAGCCCAACTTCTATTGGATTAAAGATATAAGTTTTCAGCACTCCATTGCATAACTCTGTTATTTGCGTAGGTGCGCAAAGTGAAATCTCGTCTAATCCGTCTAAACCACTCACAACCATTGCGCGTTTAATCCCCAAAATCGCTAAAGATCTTGCCATAATCTCTGTATAAGATTTATCAAATACACCGATAAGTTGGTGTGTAATGGGTGCGGGATTACTTAAAGGACCAATCAGATTAAATGCAGTTTTAAACCCTAAGCTACCACGCGCACTAGCAGCAAAACGCATAGCGGAATGGAATTTTTGTGCAAAGAGAAAGGTAAGATTCAAATCCCTATATGCCTTTTGTG
Organism: uncultured Helicobacter sp.; assembly: GCF_947367035.1. Classification (GTDB taxonomy): domain Bacteria; phylum Campylobacterota; class Campylobacteria; order Campylobacterales; family Helicobacteraceae; genus Helicobacter_D. Next base: position 74,862 of record NZ_CANBCA010000006.1, on the reverse strand, counting down.
CATTTTGCAATTCCATATTTGGATTAATTCCAAGCGCATTTAATAAATCTGCCGAACCGCTTTGAGAGGTAACTGCACGATTGCCGTGTTTAATAATCCCAAAATTTTCCTTTTTAGTAAGTGTGGCAAGGAGTAAAGCACAAGTAGTAGAAACATTAAAGGTCTTTGTAACGCTTCCTCCTGTGCCAACCATATCAAACAAAATCCTATCTTCCTCTTTAACTTCAAAACGCACCGCCTTTTGTTTTAATACTGAAGCAAATCCTGCAAGCTCATACTCATCTACGCCTTTAATCTCCAAGCTTGTTAGGATACTACCGATTTGCGCATCACTCAAATTTCCCTCCGTGAGTTCGTCCATTAGATTATAACTTTCTTGGAAATTGAGTGATTCTAACTTTAAGCATTTTCTCAGATAATCCTTAATAGGAATCGGGTCACGCGCATAGTGTAGAAAGTTTTGGAGCATTTTCGCGCCCTCTTTTGTGCCGATAGATTCCGGGTGGAATTGCAATCCAACCAAATGGTATTGTTTATGTTCTACCGCCATTACCTCGCCATCGTAGCTCTCCCCGCTAATAATAAAACATTCTGGAATCTCGTCTCTTTTGCCTGCTAAGGAATGGTAGCGCACGATAGGAGTGTTTGGACTAATATGCCGAAAGATTCCTTTTTGATTGTGTTTTAGCGGTTCTACCTTGCCGTGAATGATATTTTTCGCATTTTTGATTTCCACACCAAAAGCCGCTAAAATCGCTTGATATCCCAAGCAAATCCCCAAAATCGGATAGATTCCTTTAAACTTCTGCACGATTTGGATATTCAAGATAGAATCCTGTGGTGTTTTGGGTCCAGGTCCTAGCACAATGTAGCTTGGATTGAGAGATTCTATTTCCTTTAGGCTCGTCTTGTCGTGACGCAAGACTTTAATTGGATAGCCAAGAATGCTAAAGGCTTGGTAAATATTATAGGTAAAGGAATCGTAATTATCAATGAGCAAAATCACTTCTCACCTCCTAAAATCGCTTCTACTAAAGAGCGCATTTTATTCCTTGTCTCCTCATATTCTGCGTCCTCTGATGAATCCATTACGATTCCGCCCCCTGCTTGGAGATAATACACGCCCTTTTGATAAACCGCCGTGCGAATGGCTATCGCAAAGTCCATATCGCCATTTTTAGCAAAATAACCAATTGCACCTGCATAAATTGCACGTTTATGTGCTTCTTGGGATTCTATGGTTTGAATGGCAGCAATCTTTGGCGCACCGCTCACCGTTCCGGCGGGGAATGCTGCATAGAGGGCGTCTTTTTTGTTATGTGTTGTTAAATTCATTTCACCTTGCACTTCAGAGACTAGGTGCATTACGCGTGCGTATTTTTCAATCACCTTTTCTTTTGTTACGCACACACTTCCCGCCTTTGCCACTTTGCCTACATCGTTGCGCCCCAAATCTAGCAACATCAAATGTTCGGCGTTTTCTTTCACATTTGCCTTTAATTCCTCCTCTAGTTTAGAATCCTCTAAGGCGTTCTTGCCTCTAGCGCGTGTTCCGGCGATTGGGCGAATCGTAACTTGTGCGGTATTTGGCGCAGTCGTTTTCACGCGGACAAGCACTTCAGGGGAACTTCCAATAATCTCAAAAGTACCGAAGTTGAAATAATACATATAGGGGCTTGGGTTTGCAATACGTAGATTCATATAAGCTTGTAAGGGTGGCAAAGTGCTTGTAATTTCCAAACTCTGACTTGGCACACATTGGAGTAAATTACCTTTATAAATCTCTTTTTTTATCATTTGCACCATTTTTGTGTAATAAGATTTCTTATCCTTAGAAGTAATGGCGGAATGATATTCTTGCGTAGGCTTATCCGACATACTCAAATGCTCTAATGTAGAGGCTAACTCCTGCACTCTTTTCTGCGTATCTTGCGGTTTAGATTCTCCCTTAAAGCTCACACAAAGGATATAAAGTGATTCATAAAAATGGTCAAACACGACAAATTCGCGCCCAAAAATAAAGGCACTCTCACTCACATCATAAAGAGGAGGATTCTTAAATTCCACCTCCTCAATCTCGCTAAAAAATTCATACCCCAAATACCCTACTCCCCCAAGTGGCAAATGCAGGGATTCTATCTCAGTGCTAGGAATATTCTCCGAATCCAACTCCGGCACAAGCGTAGCAAAAGCCTCTAAGAAATCCAAAAATTTCGGCTTCTGTGGTAGAGTGAAACCGCCGATTTGTTTAATTTTGCTTAAATCGTGCTTCTTAGAATCCTCGCATAAAAAGACTTTACCTTGCTCCTTTATGATTCTAAAAGCCTCTTTTAGCACAAGGATAGAAAACCGCCCCTTACCGGTATCCAAAAACGCAGATTCGAGCAAAACGGGCGCATTCAAAGCCTCACACACCATTAAAGGCGTGAGTTTGGAAGCTGAGATTTTTTGGATACTAAATTGCGGGGCTGTTCCTTGATTTTTGGGATTTTTTAAAAATTCAAACATAACCACTTCTTTGAAACAATGATTTTTGTGGATTTTATATTATTAACATTAAAAAATACATTAAAATTTTAATGCAATTACAAGAAAATTACAGAGAACAGATTGGCTTTTGTGGCAACCATTGCGTCATTGCGAGATTGTATGCTTCATCTTTCATTTTACCTATTCCTCACAAAGACAGAAAACCTACCACTATGCAGTGATGATTTTGCGTAAATTTTTGTTAAAATACCACCTTTAAATTCATACAAAGAAGCACAATGAAACACAAAATGTTTTTAGAATCCAAAAAAGGATTTTTTGGCGAAGCAAAAGGTGAATTACACGCATTTGGCGGACAATATATGCCCGAGATTCTCTATCCTGCACTTAAAGAGCTAGAAAAAGCCTACAAGAGTATTTTAAAATCTAAAGACTTTAAACAAGAATTATCCTCACTATATAGGGATTTCATCGGACGCCCCACACCTTTAATCTATGCCAAAAATGTTAGCAAACTCTTGCATAATGAAATTTATCTAAAGTTTGAGGGTTTGGCAAACACGGGGGCACACAAGATTAACAATGCAATCGGGCAAGTTTTGCTTGCCAAAAAAATGGGCAAAACACGCATTATTGCCGAAACAGGAGCTGGACAACACGGATTAGCCACTGCGGCTGCTTGTGCAAAACTTGGTATGGAATGTGTTGTTTTTATGGGTGCGCGGGATATTAAGCGACAATTTCCTAATGTGTTTAATATGGAACTGCTAGGTGCAAAGGTTGTCAGCGTGGAGAGTGGAAGCCAAACGCTTAAAGACGCTGTCAATGAAGCCTTAAGAGAATGGAGCAAAGAGAGCAAAAATACCTTTTATGTGCTTGGAAGCACGCTTGGTCCTTATCCTTATCCCGACATCGTGCGCGAATTTCAAAGTATTATCAGCAAGGAGCTAAAGGCACAAACAAAGGTATTTTTCAAAGGCAATCCGGATATAATGATTGCTTGTGTGGGCGGAGGAAGCAACTCTATGGGATTCTTTAGCCATTATTTAAAAAGTTCGGTGCGATTAATTGGCATTGAAGCGGGGGGCTTGGGCAAAGAAATAGGCAAGAATGCCGCACGTATGGGCAATGAAAATGCGAATCTTTGTATCGCACAAGGGTATAAAAGCTATTTTCTAAGCGATAAATATGGCAATCTACTAGAAACCTATTCTATCTCGGCAGGGCTTGATTATGCGGGAATTGGTCCTCAACTCGCGCATTTAAAGGAAATCGGACGTGTGGAGTTTTTAAGCGCATTGGATAGTGAGGCGTTAGAGGCTTTAAGATTCTTTGCCAAACACGAGGGAATCCTCGCTGCGTTGGAATCTAGCCACGCATTAGCAGGGGCATTAAAAATCGCTAAGGAAGTGAAAAACAAAAAAATCCTTGTCAATATTTCCGGTAGAGGCGACAAAGATATTTTCATCGCCGCAAAAGCCCTACAAAAAGAGCGTTGGGTGGAATTTTTGCAACAAGAAATTGATACAATGCAATCTAGCGTTGCTTTAAGGAAGTAAAGAATGGAAAAAATTGCATTAATGGGACATATTGTTGCGGGCTTTCCTAGCTTTAATGCAAGTCTTGAAGCAGCACTTGGAATCGCACTAGGTGGGGCAGAATACTTAGAAGTGCAGTTTCCATTTTCCGACCCAAATGCCGATGGAATCGCAATTACCAACGCTTGCGAAGTCGCGCTTCAAGGGGGATTCAACACCGATTTAGGATTTGAGTTTATTGCGCAGTTGCAAGACAAACTCGCCCAAAATAGCCTCACAACGAAGCTACTGATTATGACTTATGGAAATATTTTGTTTTGTTATGGAATCAAAAAGTTTTTGCAAAAGGCGAAAGAATGTGGAGTTTATGGGCTGATTGTGCCAGATTTATCACTAGATAATGACGAAAAATTGTTCAAAAAAGCCAAGAAGTTGGGATTGGAAAACATTGCACTCATTGCGCCCCTAACCAAGCCAAAGAGAATGGAGAGATTAAGCCACAGAAGCGGGGCATTTGTCTATGTCGTCGCACGCAATGGAATCACGGGAGACACCACGCAGATTGACGAATCCTTAATGCAATATGTCCAAAGGGTTAAAGCGCATTGTCCAAAGCCTATCGCACTAGGGTTTGGAATCCAAAGTAAAGAACAAATTGACGCCTTGCGCGGAATCGTGCCGATTGCGATTGTCGGAAGTGCCTTTGTGCGCTATATTGACAAAGCTTGCAGAGAAGAGGGAGAAATTTCTGAAAAACTCTGCGCTTTTACCAAAGGGCTTTTGGGGGATTAGCAATTTTCAAATAAATCCTAAACCCCTTTACCCTCTTTAGATTCCTCTAGCAAGGTTTGCATTATGGAATCACTTTTAGAATCGGATTGAGTAAAGGTGTTTTGAGGATTGACAAGGAAAGCTTCTTTGTTTTTTAATTCTTGATTCTCTTTTTCTAGCTTATCTCTTTGCTCTAAGACTTCAAAGAAAGTTTGAGAGGAATCAAAGTTAGGGGAAAGAGAAAGGAGAGTGTTTTGTGTAAGAATAAAATTAGGAATGGAAAATTCAATGGAAATGTCAAAATAACCTCCATCGTAGAGAACTGCGTGTGATTGAGGGTGTGGATAGGGATTATAACCTCCGCTAAATTCCCAAGCTTATATACATTGATTTCCATTGAATATGGTTGAGAATAAAAAGGCATTACTTGAGCAATTGCGTCTGTGATTTGTTCTTGTAATGCAGGAGAGAGTTTGTCGGTTACAGCGGCAAAGAAACTATATCCTATGTTTCTTGCATTAACTCTGGATTCCCTTTATAGAGAGATTATATTATCCATTTGTTCAAACGGAAACTTTTGAGCATTTTCTGCGTCTTGTTACGTGATATTGCGCCCTTGTTAGATTTGAGTTTATTTTCTATTGTGTCTTTAAAACGCATATCCCAATGTGTTGTCTTTAAATATAGAGCGCCCCCCAGCTAGTTTCCATTGCAAACAAATTATCTGTCGTATAGTTAATATTTTTCACGCCTGTTGATAGAATTGTGGTTGATTGTTTATCTCGCTCAATATTTCTTTATCACTTGGCAAAGTAGTTTTAGAATCTTGATTGATATTAGAAGTTTGGGTTATAGAGGATTTGTTTGCAAGATTAACATAAATTTCTGAATCTGAAGTTATCTTATTTGTGGGATTCTGATAATAACTAGAATAAAAAGGGAGAGAAATAAGAATTGGTAATGCTAGACATTGCTTATCCTTTTCTTTGGATTTTAGATAAGGATAAGCAAAAGGTGCGCTAGAATTAAAATATTAATATTTCTTATTTGTTTTAAACATCTCATCATTGCAAGCGTAACGAAGTAACCCATAATTTTAAATTGTTTAGGAGGTTCTATTCTTAAGAATCTCTTGCAATGCCACGATTAATTGATTGATTTCCTCTTTTGTATGTGTGTAATGCACATTTAACCGCACCCAACCCGGTTTTTGAGTGAAAAATGTTTCATCTTCTAATCCTAGCAAATCGTGTCCATAAGGTCCAGCACAAGCACAACCCGCACGAGTTAAAATCCCATATTCCTTTGAAAGTCTAAACGAAACCTCAAAAGGTGAGATTCCACAAAGATTAAAAGAAAAAATACCCAAAGCATTATGTGCCAAATTACCATAAGTCATTATCTTAGGTTCATTTTCTAAAAATTCTTGCAATGTGCGAATATAAGGAGACTTTACCGCATTAATCCATTCCCTCCCTATTTCTTCTCGTAGCCTATAACCAAAATAGCTACGTAAAAACTCTAAAATTCCGGGAGTTCCAGCTTCCTCACGCATTTCCTCTTGTGCATAATATTGCGCACTTTTGCGCGAAACATACCCCACAACACCCCCTCCGCAAAAGGTTGGTGGTAAAGTTTTATCAATCAAGGCGCGTGAGATAATTAGGATTCCACTCCCACCTACACCACCTAAAAGCTTATGAGGAGAGAGAAAAGCGACATCATAAAAGCTTGGAGAAATATCCAAATAAGGTGAGGTAGTCGCACAATCAAAACATACGATTCCACCGAAGGAGCGAATCAGATGAGAAATCTCTGCAAAGGGTGCTAAGATTCCGCTCACATTAGAGCCTAATGCAAAAGAGCCAATGATTTTACGTCCAACATTTGCACTTAAAACTGCCTTTAAAGCTTCTAAATCTACCAATCCTTGCGTATTTAATCCTATCCGAACCACTTCGCATAAACCTTCCCTAAAGCTCAATTCATTGCTATGGTGTTCATAAGGTCCAATAATCACAAGCGGAAAAGAGGATTTATCACACTGAGATTCCAAACTTAAAGCTTGTTTTGTTTTGGGTGGGATATAAATACCCAATAACTCTTGAAATTTTTTAATTGCCGCACTTGAACCAAAACCACAAGAGATAAGTGCAAAACTAGAATCTAGCCCAAAGATTTGCTTTAATTGCTCTCTTGCTTGTTCGTATAAGGAGCTTATGATTTGTGCGTGGGAATTACTCTGCGAATGCGTATTGGCATAAAAAGGTAGAATTTCCTTTAGACGTGATTCTATGCACCTTGCAGCTAGTCCGCTTGCGGTCCAATCAAAATGATGAAATCCTGCTTGTATAATACATTCTTTGCGTAAAATTTCGCGTTTAAGCTCTCTATTGCTTGGTAATTCTTCTAAAAGCGGAGTTAAAAAATCTTGAATCATTTGTTTTAAGATTCCTAAAGAAAATTGTTTTTAAGTTACATTTTACCACAGATTTAAGGCAAATTACCCTAAAGTAAGCTATACTTTTAGCTTTAAATTGCGGAGTTGAAGTGGAAAGTATTATCACCTTTGGCATTATTGCTGTTTTGATTGTCATTGCACCTTTTCTTAGCTCACTTTTACGCTTACCCCTTGTGGTTACAGAAATTCTACTTGGTGCTTTAGCCTTTCACTTTGGGCTGTTTTCTCATTCCGAATCTCTAAGTTTTATCGCACATATTGGATTTTTATTTTTAATGTTTTTATGTGGTTTAGAAGTGGATTTAAAGACTTTTACAAGGCTTGGATTTGATTTTTTAAAATCTGCTTTTCTTTACTTCTCCATCTTGTATGGTGCAGCTTGTTTGTATGTCCTTAATACAGATTTATCAAAATTTTATATTGCAGCTTTGCCTGTAATGAGTCTAGGTATGATTATGGCATTACTTAAAGAATATCCCAAAAACACGCCGTGGCTATTACTTGCACTTAATGTCGGAATCCTAGGTGAACTAATTAGCATCGTCGTGCTTGTGATATTAAATGGTGCATATTCGCATGGTTTAAATTGGGAATTGTATAAAACATTATTGGTTTTATTCCTCTTCTTAAGTGCAATTGTTGGAATCTTCAAAATAGCAGATATTATGTTTTGGTGGTTTCCAACGCTTAAATTTTTCCTGATTCCTAGAAATACAAGCAAAAACCAAGATATTCGCTTTAGTGTAATGCTGTTTTTGATTCTTATTGGAATCACACAGATTCTAGGATTAGAACGCGTGCTTGGAGCTTTTTTGGCTGGAATGATTCTAGCAACTTATTTTCATCATCAAAAAGGCTTGACAGAAAAACTCAATGATTTTGGATTTGGGTTTTTTATCCCATTATTTTTTATCTTTGTTGGTTCTACATTAGATTTGAATCTTATTTTACAAAATCAACAATTACTCTCACTCACATTTACTATCATTTTTATAATGGTTATATTGCGCTTGCTTGGGGCATTTGTGGCATACAAAAAATACTTTGGCGATATTAAGCGAACCATTTTATTTGCCTTTAGCCATTCTATGCCCTTAACTTTTCTTGTGGCTACTGCACAACTTGGCTTACAATTTAATGCCATTAATGCGCACGAATATTATGCTTTTATTCTCGCCGCACTTTTAGAGGGAATCTTCTTAACCATCTGCATTAAACTAATTGACAGCTACCAATTCAAACTTACTTAATTTGCCTACTTGTCAAAATTTATGCTTTTGTTTTAAGCCTTTTTCAAATTTTTTACGTTTAATGATAGAAAGCTTATCAATAAACAAAATTCCATTTAAATGGTCAATTTCGTGCTGAAAAGCAACTGCTAAATAATCTTTGGCGATTATTTCTTGTTTTTTTCCAAAGCGATTTTGATAAATAATTCTAATCGTATTTGCACGTTTAATGTCTTCATAAAATTCTGGCACACTCAAACAACCTTCGCTAAAAACAATTTCACCATCTTTTTCTACAATCTCTGGATTGATAACTTCTAACAAATCTTCTTTATGTTGATTACCCTCTTCATCAGGGATACAGATAAGTAAAGCACGAAGAGGTTTAGCAACTTGAATAGCAGAAATTCCCACACCATTTTTAGCTAACATCACCTCATACATTTCATCTAAAAGCGTATGAAGCTCTGTATCAAAAGACTCTACCGGCTTTGAAATTTGGCGCAAGATTGGATTGGGATAAGTAATGACTTCAAGCATTAAATTACTTTTTCTCCTTTCCCTCTCCTGCTACGACAAAAGAAACATTACTATTAGAAGCCTTTTTTAAAGCTTCAAGTGCATTCTTAAAAATATCCTTATTTTTAGAATTTGCATTAATTTCAACAATTCCCGTGCAAACACTAAGATGGACTTCTTCTTCTCCTAAAAAAATATTTGCCATTGCAACTTTTTCAATCAAGCGATTTGCAAATCGTTTCGCAGAATCTTTGTTGCTATGGCTAAGTAAAACCCCAAAAATTCCTGAACCGCAATGAGAAAGAACATCACTTTTATTAACAACTTTTTGCAAGATTTTAGAAATTGCACGATTAACAAGCATAGTATTTTTATCTGAATTAATACGAAGTGCAAGATTTTTAGTAATTTGGATTAAAATAAGAGAAGAACTATAATTATCTCTATAAATAGATTCTAATTCAGAGGCGATTCTAATATCTAAAAAGTTACGATTATAAAATCCATATTTATCATCGCAAATAATATTTTTGCCAATGCTTTCAATTGCCTGAATACTTCTATCATAAGAATCTTTAATATTTTGGAGTTGCGCTTTAGTAGTTTCTCCTAATTTGTTTAGCTCTTTTTCAAAGACAGTGATGATATTTTGTAAGGCAATCGTATTATTAACCGCACTGACTTCACTTTCGTGTTTTTTAAGAATATTTTGTAGAATTTGAAGATTATTATAAGTTGCACCTACTTGTTGCAAAGTATTCACCATATAATTCTTGGCTTTTAACACCTTATCCTCTAATAAAGCCTGCCTTTCTGTTGGTGTTAAATCGGAACTAATCATCTGTGTTGCATTATCTTTAAATTCTTGGTTTTTATTTTCAAGTAATTTTTCAAAGTAAATTCTATAATTATAAGGCGTAGGCGCAATCCCATCAGTATTTAATGCGCGAACAATTTGTGTGCCATAATCTTCTAATGTATTTGCTTCTAACGCATTTGTATCCACAGAATCGCCGGGTGTGGATTCAGAATCCAGCCCAAAAGATGAGAAAGAAGAATTATTTGGTGAAGACTCCTCTATCCCATCTGTTTCAAAACTTTGCAATCCTCCATCAAATGAATCAAAATCATTTTTCATCACTTGCCCCCTTGCTCTCACTTTAAACTTTTGTTTAGGACATTATCAATCAATCCATATTCTTGTGCTTCATAAGCACTTAAATAAAAATCTCTATCTGTATCTTTGGCAATTTTTTCTAATGGTTGATTTGTATTGGCTGCCAAAATTTCATTTAGACTAGCTTTTAATCGTAGAATCTCTTTTGCCTGAATTTCAATCTCCGTAGCTTGTCCTTGCGCTCCTCCTAATGGCTGATGAATCATAATCCGCGCATTAGGTAGAGAATAACGTTTACCCTTTGTTCCACAACTTAATAGAAAAGCTCCCATACTTGCAGCTTGACCAATGCAAATTGTGCTAATATCAGGTTTCACATAATTCATCGTATCATAAATGCTAAGTCCGCTTGTTACAACTCCACCCGGTGAATTAATATATAAATAAATATCTTTTTCCGGGTCTTCAGCCTCCAAAAATAAAAGTTGAGCCACGATAGAGGAAGCTACCCCATCGTCAATTTGCCCACTTAATAAAATAATCCTATCTTTTAATAGTCTAGAATAAATATCATACGCACGTTCGCCTCGCCCAGATTTTTCTATGACCGTTGGCACATAATAACTCATTATACCCTCTTATCTAGTAGAGCAGTTAGCACTCTATCCTCAAGCATTGCCATTTTAACTGCTGGGATTAAATTATTATTTTTATAATATTCAAAGATTGCTTTTGGGTCTTGACGCATTGCCATTGCTTCATAATAAATTGTATTAATGACTTCATTATCTGGAATATCTATCTTATCACGTTTTGCGATTGCATCAATGATAAAAGTAATGCGCACACTTTTTTCTGCATTCTCCCTTTGCTCCTCACGTTTGGCTTTAAGTGTTTCAGGTTCTTTGGCAATCTTCTCCTGCTCCTCTTGAGATAAAGATATTAAACTATTTCTAAAGAGTAAATCCATTTCTTGCTGGACAATAGACTTCGGCAAATCAAATGAAATACTCTTATTGAGGTTTTCAATAAGAATCCCTTTTAATTGATTGTTATAAATCTCTTGTTTCTTTTCATTTTGAAGTTGTGTTTTGATTTTTTCTTTCAATGTTTCAACACTAACATCTTTCTCATCTGGTAAAAGCGTTTTTGCAAAATTATCATCAATTTCAATTTTTCCTTTGGTTTGAATCTCTAATAACTTCACTTTAAAAACTGCTGGTTTGCCTGCCAAATGCTGTGCTTGATAATTTTCAGGAAAGGTTACATTGATTTCTTTCTCTTCACCCTTTTTCATACCAATTAATTGCTCTTCAAAACCCTCAATAAAAGATTTACTACCAATTTGCAACAGATAATTTTCTGCTTTGCCACCCTCAAAAGCTTCACCATTGACAAAACCTTCAAAGTTAATTTTCGCATATTCTCCATCTTTTAGCTTTCGTCTGCCATCTTCAATGCCCACAAGCGGTGCCCTAGCATTTGCAATCTCTTCAAGTCGCTTTGTAATATCTTCTTGGGTAACCTCTGGAATTTTGACTTCTGGGACACAATCCTCAAGGTTATCAAGTGGAATCGTTGGAGTTAAACTCACTTCTATTTCAATCTCAATTCCCTCATTCTTTTTATCAAACTTTGTAATGCGTGGGTCTCCAATGAGCTTTTGAGCCTCAACTTTCAACTCTTTTAAAATATCTTGCAAAAGGTCTTGCACACATTCTCTTTGTGCATCTTCTTCTAATTGTTTTCCATAACGTTGCTTGATTGCACTAGGTGGCACGTGTCCTTTGCGGAATCCATCAATTTTAAGATTTTTACTAGCTGCTTTTGTCGCTTTGTCTAATTTTTGATTGAGTGTATTTGTAGGGATAATGGCTTGTGCAATAGCGTTTGCACTATCAATACTTTTAACTTTTAGACTTGAATTCATTCTCCATATGCTCCAATGTATTAATGTAATATTGTGTAATTTTTTATTCTATCAAAACTTGTCTTAAACTACAACTTTAAATACAAACTCCGCAAAATTAATTACCCAAAATCTCACGCATACCCTTTGAATTAGGCTCACTTAAGAATCCCCTTGCTTGCATCTGCTCAATAATATTTGCCGCTTTATTATAGCCGATTCCGAGTCTTCGCTGAATATAACTAATAGAAGTTTTGCCATCACTTAAAATAATGCGTTTAGCCTCCTCATAAAGTTCATCTGTTTCCCCCTCTGCACGCAATCCTAAAACTTCATCTTCACTTGGCATAAAGTTTTCATCATATTGTGGAGGGCGTTGGGATTTAATAAAATCTACAATTTTTTCAATCTCTGCTTCAGTACTCCACGGAGCGTGCAAACGCACGATTCCACCACCAGGAGGCGTGAAAAGCATATCCCCACGTCCAAGCAATGATTCTGCACCAAAGCTATCTAAAATAACTTTGGAATCAATTTTTTGTCCCACTTTGTAACTAATGCGTGAGGGTAAATTAGCTTTAATGAGCCCCGTTACAACATCTACACTTGGGCGTTGCGTAGCAACAATGAGGTGGATTCCACTTGCACGTGCCATTTGAGCAAGACGAGAAATAGAGACTTCGGCTTCTTTGCCTCCACTCATCATTAAATCTGCCAATTCATCAATAATTACCACGATATAAGGGAAAGGTTCGAATCCTTCAATTTCTGCTTTTTGATTATACCCCTCAATATTCTTAATCCTTGCTTCGCTCATTAGCGCATATCTTCGCTCCATTTCTTTTACCGTATTCTCTAGCGCAATAATTGCTTTTTTGGGTTGCGTAATCACCGGAGTTAGCAAATGTGGAATCTCATTATAAATACTAAATTCTAGCATTTTAGGGTCAATCATAATGAGCTTTAATCTATCAGGAGAATTTTTATAAAGCAACGAGAGAATCATCGCATTAATTCCCACACTCTTTCCACTCCCAGTAGTTCCTGCAATTAACAAATGAGGGAGTTTCTTAAGGTCCGTGATAAAAGGATTCCCTACAATGTCTTTACCTAACGCAAGTGTTAAAGGTGAAGTAGAATTTGCAAATAAATGATGTTCTAAAATTTCACGCAAATAAATGGTTTCAATCTGTTGATTTGGAATCTCAATCCCTACAACATCTTTACCTGGCACAGGCGCTTGAATTCGAATCGTTTTGGCACGCAATGCCATTGCTAAATCATCTTGCAAGGTTAAAATGCGTGAAACTTTAACATTTGGGCTTGGACGAAATTCAAAAGTCGTAACAATAGGACCCGAGTAAGTCCTTACAATATCCCCTTCAATTTTAAACATTCGTAACTTACCAAGCAAATCATTAATCTTGCGGTCAATTTCTCCCTCATCAATCTCCACACGTTCCTCTTGTGGTGCTTGCAAAAACTCTAATTTGGGCAAAATGAAATCTTGAGATTCCTTACTTTGTGGTGCTTCTGCAATATCTAATGTTCCCAAAAGACTTTCATTCTCTGGAATAGATTTTACGAGTGAGCGAGATTCTCCTTTATCTAATGGGTGTGAAATATTCTCTTGTCTATCAGAAGATCCCCTTTGCGATTCTATTATCTGGCTAGAAATCTGCTTATCTCTTGCTTCCTGCTCTCGCAAAGATTCCAAATGAGTTTGATTTGCAAAAGGCACACAAGATTCCACTTGAGCTGTTTGTGTAGGAGCAAGAGATTCTTTCCCTTGTATTTTTACATTTTGCTTTGCTCTGTGTTCCTTAGAATTATCAAATAAATTGATAACTTCAGAGGCGAGAGATTCGGTATTTTTAGGGTTTTCTTCCAAAGTTGGCGGAGAGAAATGAGAGGGTATGATAGGACTTTGTGATTCTAGCGCATTTGTTTTTTTCTCTAATTTACCCTCAAAACGATAACCATAACTAGGAATATTCTTTGTGCTAAAACTTGAAGGAGTATAGTTTAAAGCCTGCAAATCTAGAATCTTTGTGATAGTTTCATCTTGCGTTGCAAGATGAGTTGCTAAAGATTGCTTTACATCTTGCATTCCAAAAAGCGTATCTTCTTTAGAATGCTGATTTTGTGATACTTGATTTTCTTCTGCAATCTCTTGATTAGATTTCTCCCAAGATTCCTTAGATTCTAACGATTTTTGTGTGGCTTGAGAATCCATAAATTCTTGAATCACTTGCCGAATAATATGATTAATTTCGGCAGGTTCTGTTTGTAAAGAAGTTGTATTGGGAGATTCTTTTAAGCTTTCTTGTGTAGTTTCTCTCGAAATTTGTTGAATCTCTTGTGCTTGGATCGGGCGCGTGCTTTTAATATTACCATAATAAAAAATTGTGCTAGGCACATTATCTAATTCCGATTCTTTCACGCAAGAGGAATCTTGAATATAATTTCTATTGATAGGATTATTTTTCACAAGACCATCACGTGTTCCTACAGGTTTTTTGTCATAATATGCACTAAAGGGTGTAGCAGCATAGAGGTTTTTGGGATAGGCTTTAATGAATTTTGGTTTAGTAGATTCTACCGATATGGAATCTTGTATCGCCTCTTTGTGCGCAAAACTTGGCTCAAGATTCTGCGAGCATAAAGAACGCACATTTTCATATTCTTCCTTTTTAATCAGTTTAATCACCTCTTCTTTGGATTCTTTTGGATAGAAATGGTTTTGTTCAAAACGTTTAAAATTCTCCAAATTTGCCATAGATTCTAGTTGAAATTTTATTGGTTCAAAATCTTGTTGTTTTGCCTCTTGCGGGCTAACAATACGAATTTGTGGCGTGTTTTGCTCTGTAGAGAGATTCTCTAGCGGATTATCTTCTCTTGCGAGCAATTCTACGTCTTGTCTTAATTCATCTATTTCAGATTCAAAAGGTGGTTTAGTATTGAAATCTTCGTGTTTCTCTTCTTCGGAACTTTCCTCTTCTTTGTCTTCCTCTATATCATTTTGCTTAAAAGCAAAATTCGGAGGAGGTGGATTGTTTTTACTTTGCTCAATGAGTTCTTCTAAAGTGAGAGAACGTGGAGCATTAGGAGTCTTGGTAAAAGATAAATGTGTGTGTGAAGATTCTTGCACTTTGTTTGTGAGTTGCACATTTTGTGTTTCTTCTTTTTGCAAAGTATCTTTGGAATCTGCTTTTTTGGTTTGGCTTGGCAATGTAAAAAACGCTTTAATTTGTAAGTAAAGATTTTTTAAACCTTCTTTATTTTTAATCATTTTTTCTTTTGGAATTTGACTTTTCCTTAAGTCTTCTTTCAAATCTTTCAAAAGCATTTGAATCAACTCTTTGGATGACTTTCCGCTGTATAAAATCACACTAAAAGCAAAACTTAGCAAAACCAAAACAAAGATACCCAAATGCGTAATAACAGGTGCAAGCACACTATTAAATGCGATTCCTAAAATACCTGCTTGTTTAAAAAACAAGCCCTGCAATACAAGCAAGGCAAAAATACCAATGACAACACCAAGTGTTTTTTCTAAAAATCGGGTATTTTTAAAATCTAATGGACTTTTTGTCTGATAAATAAAAAATGCGGCTACAAAAAGCCAAATATAACCCAAATATCCAAAAAGCCACGCTTGGGCTTGCGTTAGTGGTTTTAAGAATGCAAAGGATTCCACAAGACCTAGAATAGTTAGAATCCCAAAGACTAAACACATAGAAACTAGTTGTGTTTTATAAGAAGTTTTGTTCTTTAAAAATCGTGTCAATAGAGTTTTTAAAAAATTTGTTTTGATAGTAATTCCTTAAAATACTTTAAAAGTGGCGAGAGGGTGAGAGAATCGAACTCTCCAGCAAATAGACACCTATCCGCTCAAATGGGTTTGAAGCCCACGATGCCCACCAGCGACATATACCCTCCACAAGCTCCCAAACTCAAAAGTATATAAAAGTAAAAAGAGATGAGAATTTAGCGCAATTTTACTTAATTTTTATTGAGTTTATTTTAATTTTAGAATCAAAACTCTACCAGCTCTCGTTCCCTTTCCCGATAAACTGCGCATTGGGTGTAACCTGCCTCTTTAGCGAGCAGTTCTAACTCTAACCGCTTGAAGTTAATTTGTTCCACTGCGTGCGCATCACTCCCAAAACTTATTGGAATCTCTAACGCATAAGCCATTTTCAGAATCTCTAAGCTTGGATACTGCTCTTGAACTTCTTTGCGAAACCCTGCTGCGTTTAATTCTATACACATATTAGCTTTTTTGACCGCTTTGAGTGCGGATTCTATTTGTAGGCGCAAATCTTTTGTTGGGCGATAATTAAAGATTTTCAACAAATCCATATGTGCCAAAATATCAAATTTCCCACTTTTTGCTAACATTTCTGTGGCTTTGAAATATTCACTCCAGCAATCATTAATATCACGTTTGGAATATTCCCGAATAAACTCAGGATTATCAAACCCCCAATTGCCTAGAAAATGCACTGCTCCGATTCTATAATCTAAGGGTAAGCCAAGTAATTTCTCATCCATAAAAGTAGGCAAAAAATCAATCTCTAATGCCGTTAAAATCTCAATTTTCCCCTTGTATTTTTCTTTTAATCGGTTAATCTCATCAAGATAAAAGGGTAAATCTTGAAAATCCATACGATATTGCCTATCAAATGCCATAGGATTATGGCAAGAAAACCCAAAAACATCAATTTTTTCTTTAATGGCTTGTAAGACATATTCTTCCATTGTGCCTGTCGCGTGGTTACAAAGGCTTGTATGATTGTGTAAATCTACTCGCATAAACTCTCTTTCTTCACAATTCTTGATTAAGATTCTTTGGGATTATCCCATTTTCTTTTCCATTTCTTTTGTGATATGCAAGCTCAAAACGTGCTTGTCAAACACCGCAATATAAAACATCGCATCAAAAATCTTAATATCTAGCACAAATCCTTCCACTTTAACTTCTCGCTTTTTCGTATCCTCTTGCAAGGTTTCTGCACGAAATAACACCTCATTACCCAATTCAATAGGTGCTAAAAACTTCACTTCCGCACCAATGACGATTCCATTAGGATTATTAACTGCCAAGAGCGCACTATATGCAGCACTTGAAAACAAATTTCCTGAATGAATCAATCCTTGTTTATCCACTACCATTTTGCTACTTGTCTCTAAAAGAACAGCGGATTTACCATATTTTTGCTCTTTGATTGTGCCATTATTTAAATCAATATTCAAACACGCCTTTTGCAAGACTGTATCAGCATCTGGTTTGCTTAAAAAGTCTTCTTCTTCAGGCTTGATAATATCTTCGTCCATTGCACTCTCCTTAAAAATTCTCAAATTATAACATATCTAAGCGCAATCAAGACGATTCAGACATAAAGGCTTTTACTTCATCATTTGCCAAAAAACACTTCACTAGGAAACTTTAAATCTTTTATCATAGGTTTAGAATTTTCTTTGTTTGTAACTACAAGTGCGTAGCCTCCTATGTGATTCCTATCCCAAATAGAATAAAATTCTTTCTTACTACTAATATATTCTCCAAAATTTGGGTCAAAGACTTTAAGAAAATCTCCTTTAAAATTTACAATCACTACAAAATGAGGAAATCTAGGGTCATTTTCTATTCTGACAAGTAAAGGATAAGCGGTGCGTTGTAAAATCTCTCTTGAAAGTTGGAATCCCTTTGTATCATATCCCAAAATAGTGGCTACCTTTTGCAGTTCTTGGAAACTTAACATATCTGTTTTTTGGTTTAAAAAAGCAAGTATATCTTGTTCGCTGTATTGTCTAGATTCAAAGAGATTAAGTAAAGTAGCTAAAGCAGAAGCTCCGCAAGATTCCTCAAACTGCTGTCGGATTACATTTTGATTGTGGAGCTCTTGGAGGGATTGAACGCAGAAGCCAAAAGCTAAATGAACGCAACAAAGCACAAGGATAAGAATGTGCAAGAGAATCCTTGAATTAAGATGAAATATTTTTATAGATTGTAATTGTATCCTTATTCTCCTTGATTATTCTTATTTTCTTTAGATTCCTTAAGCAAGGTTTGCATTATGGAATCTGTGGAATCGGAGTATTTTTTGCTTGATTTTTAATAATTTCGTGATATTCCATCATTCCTTTGTGGAGTTTGTCATTGCCTATAATTAAGCTTGAATCAAGGTTTTGAATGTTGGAATATTCCTTGATAAATTCATACAGATTCTCTTTTGTCTTTGCATTATCTTGCTTTATGGATTTTTCATTCTTTTCCTGTGCGGCTAAAGTGGCAGTATTTGCTGTATTTGCAGAATTAAAGTAAAAGCTATATGGAGAATACACTTGCATTGCTTATCCTTATAAATAAAATCTATTAAAGGTAAGCAAAAGGCGTGCCAAATTTATTTGAAATATTTAATATTGACTTTATCGGCTCTTATCCAAGAATAGACATTATCAAATGATTTAATCTTGCTACGAACTGCGTTTTGGTTATCTATCCTTTGAACATCATTTGAATTGTTAAGGTTTATTTTTACAATTTCGGCAGAAGTGCTATTTGTTCTAAAGTTATAAGTTGTAGCAACAGCCGCATAATAGTTAGAACCAAGATTGAAATAAGGCGTATCGCCACTTTCCAAAACAAGATGATAATATGCAGTGTAATAAATATTTTGCCCTAAATTATTTACAACGCCATAGTGTTTAGGAATATAGCCACTCAAATACGCCCCACCTACAACCTTACTCATCTCCTCCTCATTTAAAACTTTCACACCCGCACTTTGTTCGTTAAACTCTCCATTGGTTGCAAGAGCGATGAAATCTACTTCAGCAAAGAGTGTGCTTGAGATTCCAAAGATTAATAAGAATCCTAAAATTAATTTTTTCATTTTTGCTCCTTTTTTAAAAAGTTTGAGATTTCATTATAAATTACAGAATCTTAAAAATGAAGTGTAAAGTATTTTTTAACTTTCTTTAACCTGTTAATGTTGTTACACAAAGGAACAAGTTTGCGTTATTTTTATTAATGTTATAATTCTTATAAATTTTTACAATTTTTAAGGTTAAGAATGAAAATTTTATTTCTCTCACACACGGATTCCAATCTTTATCTGTTTCGCTTGCCTATTATGCTAGCACTCCAAGACAAAGGACACGAAGTCATTGCGCTAATCCCCAAAGGAGCAGACTTTGATAAATTTGCCCCTCTTGGCATTCAAGCAATCCATTATTCTATTAGCAGAGGAAGCCTCAATCCTCTAAGTGCCTTAAAAACGATTCAAGAAATCACAAAAATCTTGCAAAATATCAAGCCCGATATTTTGCATACCTTTATGCTAAAGCCCAATATTTATGGCTCTTTTGCCGCAAAAATTGCGGGGTTGGATTGCGTGATTAATAGCCTTACGGGTTTGGGAAGTTTTTATATTGATGAGAGTCCAAAATCTCGTGCTTTAAGATTCATCATAGAATCTCTCAATCGCATTGCGTTTAAAATCGCCCAAAAAGTGCTATTCCAAAACAATGATGATTTAGAATTGTATGTGCAAAAAGGAATCCTAAAACGAGAAAAAGTCATATTAATCAAAGGCTCTGGCATTGACACAGAAGTCTTTTCACCGATAAATCAAGAATCCTGCCACGCAATGCGACAAAAGCTAAGCCAAGAGTTGAATCTGCTAATCTCTAAGGATTCTATCTTGGTGCTAATGGTAGCGCGTGCCATTGCACACAAGGGAGTAAGAGAATATTACAAAGCCGCAGAGATTCTTAAAGCCAAAAATCCGCATTGCATTTTTTTGTATGTTGGTGGAGTGGATTTAGGCAATATTTCCTCAATGCGTGAGGAGTTTTTGAAAAGCTCTGCTGCGGTTATTTATCTCGGGCAACGCAATGATATTCGCTCTCTTATAGGATCTTGTGATTTATTTGTTTTACCAAGTTATCGTGAGGGGATTCCACGCACACTTTTAGAAGCTGGAAGTATGGCAAAGCCGATGATAACAACCAATGCGGTAGGTTGTCGCGAAGTCGTTGAAAATGGCAAAAATGGATTCTTAGTCCCAATAGGTGATTCCGAACAATTAGCGGAAAAAATTTTACAATTGAGCAAGAATAAAGATTTAAGAGAAAAATTTGGAAAGGTAAGTAGAGAAAAAACTTGTGCAGAATTTAGCACGGATTCCATTGTGCAAAGTTATTTGTCTTTGTATGATTTAGTTTTGTCCTCCAAACAAAAAAAATCTATTTCTAACAAAATCTATGCGAACTTCATCAAGCCTGTTTTGGACTTCTCCTTGAGCTTTATTTTGTTGGTGCTATTTTCTCCGCTCTTGCTTCTTGTTGCCCTGCTGATTTACTTCAAACTTGGCTCGCCTGTGTTTTTTACGCAAGAGCGTCCGGGCAAAGAGGGCAAAATCTTTAAGATTTACAAGTTTCGCACAATGAACGATGTGCGTGATGAAAAAGGCGAATTGTTGCCCGATGAAGCAAGGCTTACGCAATTAGGTAAATGGATTCGCAAAAGCAGCTTGGACGAATTACCGCAACTCTTTAATGTTCTAAAGGGTGAAATGAGCTTTGTAGGTCCTCGCCCACTTCTCGTAGAATATTTGCCTTTGTATTCCAAAGAACAAGTGCGTCGCCACGAAGTTAAGCCGGGTATTACAGGCTGGGCGCAAATCAATGGACGTAATGCAATTTCTTGGGAAGAAAAATTTGCCCTAGATGTTTGGTATGTAGAGCATATTAACTTTTGGCTAGATTGTAAGATTCTATGGAAGACTTTTTATAAAGTTGTTAAACGCAAAGATACTCACTCTCACACAAGCGCAACAATGGAAAAATTCAAGGGAAATTCTCCCAATCATTCCACAGACTATGACAATTTCGCATTATAAAATTATCATAAAAGCGCAAATGCAAAATCTGCTATTCTTAAACTTGCACACAATCACGCTAGAACTTGAGTTTGAGCAAATTCAACATAAAAATAATAAATTTTTTATAAAAAATTATTGTTTGGTTAATCAATGGTAACTCTTAATGTGTTATAATGACTTCGTTTCACAAAATATATTATAACAAGGAGACGATATGAGACTTTTACTCGCAATTTTTTTACCTTTTGCTGTATTTTTTACCATAGGGCGTCCAATTGCAGGTATTATTTGCTTAATTCTTCAAGTAACTTTGATAGGCTGGTTACCAGCAGCAATTTGGGCAGTTTATGCACTAGGTCAATATAAAACAGATGAGAAAATCAAAGAAGCTTTAAAAAGATAAGGAAATAGCAAGGATATAAACTCTATTTGTATTTAAATCAAATAGAGTTTATAGCTTAGTTGATGGACAAGATACTTCACAAAATCTTTTATTGTGCGCAATAAAACTAGAAAAAATTGAGAAAGCCTAGTCCCAATAATTAAACAGATTGTGAGATCCCACAACCTCTTAACCTCTATCTTTTAATCCTAATTTTTCAATGACATTTGCGTAGCTTTTAAAGTCTGTGCGGCGCAAATAAGTTAGCAAACCTTTTCTTTTAGAAACAAGCTTTCTAAGCCCCAAGCGACTAGAATGGTCTTTTTGATTTACTTTTAAATGCTGGGTAAGCGTTTTAATCCTATCACTAAGCAAAGCAATTTGCACTTCTGTGGAACCTGTGTCTTTGGGATTTCTAGCAAAAGCAGAAGTAATTTCTCTTTTTTTCGCCGAATCTTGAGCCATTTTGACCTCCTGATTGGTATTATTAAATAAAATTTGCGATTCTATCATAAAAATGTAAAAATACGCTAAAATTCTAGTCAATTTCTTGATTTTATAACCTAAAAACGATTAGAATTACAAATTAATTTATTATTTTGGAGTAGATTTGGCGACCGCAGATAAAAAAGCATCTTTATTAAGCAAGATTATGCCCTTTTTATCCTTTTTATCAGGCTCAAAAGATTTAACGGTCGTCTTTTTTATCATTGCTATTTTGGCAATCATCATTGTGCCTTTACCAAGTTCCTTGCTAGACTTTTTCTTGGCTATTTCTATTGCACTTTCCGCATTAATCATCTTAATTGCACTTTATGTGAAAAAGCCCACAGATTTTTCAGCTTTTCCTACACTTTTGCTTATCATTACACTCTTTCGCTTAGCCTTAAATATCGCAACAACAAGAATGATTTTAAGCAATGGGCATTTAGGACCTGAAGCAGTTAGTGATATTATCAATGCTTTTGGGCAGTTTGTTGTTGGCGGAAATTATGTCATTGGAATCATTTTATTTATTATTTTAGTCATTATCAACTTTATGGTTGTAACAAATGGTTCTACAAGAGTTTCTGAAGTCAAGGCGCGCTTTACTCTTGATGCAATGCCGGGAAAACAAATGGCAATTGATGCAGATTTAAACTCTGGAATTATTGGGCAAGAGGAAGCAAAAGCTAGACGAGACGCACTAGCGACAGAAGCTGACTTCTATGGTTCTATGGATGGTGCAAACAAATTTGTCAAAGGTGATGCAATTGCTGGGATTATTATCACACTGATTAATATCATTGGTGGATTTCTAATTGGCGTATTTCAGAGAGATATGACGGTAGCAGATTCTGCTTCAACTTTTACTATTTTAACCATAGGTGATGGTTTAGTTTCCCAGCTCCCTGCCCTGATTGTTGCCACCGCTACTGGTATTATTGTAACGCGCTTCAGCAAAGAGGGTGAAAATTTTGCCTCTGGAATTATTGACCAACTCATTAATGAATCTAAAACACTTTTAATTGTTGGCTGTATTCTATTGCTTTTTGCACTTGTGCCAGGCTTACCTACTCTCTCATTAGGCTTCGTGGGTTTGCTCTTTTTAACCCTTGCTCTGCTTCTAAGCAAACAAAAAGAAGGGGATATATGGAAATATGTAGAAACACTCCTTAAAAAGATAAAGAGAGAGAATAAAACAAAAGGAGATGGGTTACAAGATGTAGATAATCTACCTCAACGTCAGCAAGCAAGGCAACAATCTGCTGCTACGCAAGGTGCAAAACAACAACCAAAAGAAAGCGAAGAAGAGCGTAAAAAACGTGATGAAGCCGAAATTGAAAATGCGCTTAAAGTTAAAATCTTGCGCGTGGGGCTTGGGTATCAATTGATTAAATTTGCAGACCCAGCACAAGGTGGAGAGTTAGTTAATAAGATTCGTCAAATTCGTAAAGCAATGGCAACAGAATATGGAATCCTCGTTCCAATGGTGCATTTACGTGATGATTTGAATTTGCCACCTGATGAATACCAAATCTTATTAAAAGAAATTGAAATTGGTCGTGGGAAAGTGATGGCAGACAAATATCTTGCAGTTGCTGCAAGTAGTTTTGCAGGGGAGTTGCCTGATGGAATCCCAACCAAAGAGCCTGTATTTGGACTAGATGCTTATTGGATTGATGAAAATAAAAAAGAAGATGCAATTATCGAAGGTTACACGCCTATTGATGGTGCAACTGTAATTAGCACACATATCCAAGAATTGATTAAACAACACGCTGAAGAATTACTCACGCGCCAAGAAGTGCATAATCTACTAGAAAAACTTGGCAAAGATTATCCAATTTTAGCAGAAGAGATTAAAGGCGTAGGGGTTGGCACGATTCAACATATTTTAAAAGAACTTTTGCACGAACAAATTCCTATAAAAGATATGTTGAGCATTGCCGAAGCTATTGCTGATGGCTATCCCGCATATAAGGGTGATTTACCAACACTTACGGAATATGTGCGTGCGTGTTTAAAGCGTCTCATTACGCATAATTTCCAAAGTGATGATGGAATCTTGCGTTATTTCATACTCTCCCCAGCATTAGAGCAATTTCTATTAGAACGTTTGCCAGACCAACAAAAAATAGGACAAAGATTACGTCTAAGCCCAACGGAATCACAAAACTTACTAGATGCACTGAATGTTTCTCGCCAAAAAGCTGCTTCTATGGGTGCTGTGCCTACGATTATCGGTGGCACTCCAATGATACTAAGGAAACCTTTAGCGATTTTTATTGAACAATATGGATTTGGACGCAATATGATTACTTTAAGCACTGCAGAAATTGATTATCAAAGCAAATATGAAATTCTAGGCACGGTTGAGTTTGCACTATAAGGAGGATTATGCAAATCTATCATTTATCCCATATTGATTTGGACGGCTATGGTTGTCAAATGGTAAGCCGTGAAATCTATACCAATGCTTTTGCCCACGATCCTTCTTTATCCCTGCATTTTTATAATGCAAATTATGGCAAAGAAGTCAATGCCCGTTTAGAGCAAATTTACAGAGAAATAAAGCGCACAAAAACAAAAAATCCTAAAAACAATGCAACGCATATTCTAATTACTGATTTAAATCTAACTCTTGAAGAATGTGATAGTTTAGTGCAAGCTGTGCTTGAATTGAATCTCAATGGATTCCAAGTAACCTTTGAATTATTAGATCATCATAAAAGTGGTCAAGAATGCGCACAAAAATACACTTGGTATTATTTAGATACCAAGCGATGCGCGACACAAATTATCTATGACACCTTGCTTGCGCGTTATGGACTTTGTGATTCTGTGCAAAAATGGCTCACGCCGATGGTGCGAATGATTAATAGCATAGATTTATGGCTAGAGGGAGGCTATGCATTTGAATTTGGTAAAGTTGCAATGCGCTTAATTGTAGAATGCAAAGAACTCAATCGTTTTATGTTTGATGGAGAAGACCGCCACTACAAACTTGCTTTATTAAAAGAATCTGCAAAATTTCTCCCACAAGAAAAAGGTGCAATTTTGTTAGATAATGCGGTTTTAGAAATGAAAAAATGCTTTTTAAAAGGCAACTTACTAAGTGATACGCTAGATAATCTCGTCTCTAACTTTCAATGCAATCTATTAACCCAAAAGGCAGAACAATGCAGTATATATTATGGTAAATATCGTGGATTTTTAAGTTATAGCATTGGTAATATTTCCGTGCTTGCCAATTTATTTTTAAAAAACAATCCACAATTTGATTTCTTTATAGATGTAAGTGCGCGAGGCAATGTAAGTTTGCGAGCAAATAATCAATGCGACGTAAGCCTTTTAGCGCAAAACTGCTTCAATGGTGGGGGACATGCAAACGCAAGTGGAGGTAAAATTGAAGGGTTTAAAGAGAGTTTTATCTATGAAGATATCAAAGAATGTGTGCAAAATATTTTAAGAGGAGAAGAATATGAGTAAAGAGAGAATCAAAGAGCTAGAAGAAGAAATAGAAGAATTGTCCATTCAACTTAGTGATATGCTCTGTGTAGCCTTGCATTTAAGTGGCATTAAGGAATCGTCTATGCAAGAGGCATTGGACGCTTATATTGAAGGTTTAGATGAGCAAAGCTTAGAATATGGTGTCCAAGAGATTTTGCAAAATATTGAAAATTTAAAGCAAACACACCCACAATTTTTTGTTAAGTGAAATTTTGTGCAGACAAAAAGAATCGCAATTTTATTTAGTGGCAATGGGAGCAATTTAGAAGCTATTATTAAAACACTACATCAAAAGTCCTTTAAAGCAAAGGGGTTAATGAAACAAATAGAGGGAATGCTTATCAGTGGGATTGAGGATAATTTCATAGAATCCAATGAGGAAGATTCCTTTAAAATAGAAGTTGTATTAGCCCTTAGCAATGTCTGTAATGCCTATGGGCTACAAAGAGCAAATAATTTAGGCATACCCATACAAGTTTTACCAAGCAGTCAATATACAGATAGAAAAATATTTGATAGAGATTTGGTAGAGATTTTAAAGCCTCTCAAGCTAGATTTATGTGTATTAGCCGGATTTATGCGAATTTTGACACCTATTTTTACACAAAATATTCGTTCTATCAATATCCACCCCTCCCTTTTACCACTTTACAAAGGAGCGCACGGAATCGTAGAATCCTACGCTTCTCCTATGTGCTTTGGTGGTGTAAGTGTGCATTATGTGAATGAGGAGTTAGATAGCGGAGAAATCATCGCCCAAGGTGTAATTGCAAAGATTCCAAAAGAAAGTTTAACTTCTTATGAAACGCGGATTCATAAACTAGAACATCTTTTGTATCCTTTAGCAATCTTAAAAATATTAACAACAAACGACGACAACTATTAAAGGGCTTGGGAAATGATACGCATTTTGCACACAGAATGGTCAGAAGGCTTTGGAGGGCAAGAGATTCGGATTCTTAATGAGATGGAAGAAATGCATAAACTTGGGTGTTATCTAGCACTTGCTACAAGGAAAAATGCAAAAATTCTACAAAAGGCTCAAGAAAGAGGATTTGTCACTTATACTTTACCTTTTAATGGAAAAAGTGATTTAAAAACTATTTGGCAAATCCATAATATTCTAAAAAATAATCAATTTGATATTATCAATACACATAGTGGCATTGACACTTGGTGTGGTGGATTAGCAAGTATTAGAAGTGGAGCAAAATTCATTCGCACACGTCATCTGTCCAACAAAATTCACCCATCACGTTTAAATTTTATTAACTCTTTAGCAGACTTTATCATTACTACAGGCGAGAAAGTTCGCCAAACAATGATACGAGAAAATCGCATCAAACCAAATAAGATTCTATCTATACCTACAGGAATTGATGAAACAATCTTTAATAGCACGAAATACAATAAAATGCAAATGCGTATGCAATATGGAATTCCACAAGATGTTTTAGTGGTTGGAAATCTTGGTATAATGCGTGGATTTAAACGACAAGATATTTTTATCGAGGTAGCGCAAGAAATTTGCCAAAAATACCCAAATATCCTTTTTATTATTGCAGGAAGTGGGGATAATCAAATATACTTAGAGAATCTTGCAAAAGAGACAAACTTAAAAGCAAAGCGAGAGATTATACGCTGCATTGGATATACAAAAAAACCAGCAGAATTTTTGGCAACTTTAGATTTCTTTTTACTCACAAGCGATAAAAATGAAGGCGTGCCACAAAGCCTTATGCAAGCATTATTGATGAATATTCCAAGTATTGCGAGTGATATTGGCTCTATTGCAGACTTATATTTAATTCAAGAAGGAAAACCAAATTTTATTTTAACACCAAAACCTAATAAAGAAGAGTTTATTCGTGCCTTAGAGTCTCTTTTGAGAAACCCTAATATAATCCAAACAAATCGTGAATTTATAGTAAAAAATTTCTCTCTTTCCTCTATGGGAGAGAGAATAATGCAAATCTATCAAAAAATCGTGTGATGTAAAAAGTATGGGATAGCAGATAAATTTTAGAATCCTCATAGCAAAAACTAAGTGGCACAGCATAAGGGATGCTATCAGGCATTAAGAGTGTGCCAAACTCTATTTGGTTTAAAAAATCACCAATGATTCGTGTATCTTTAAAATCAAAATCGCTTCATCTCATCTTTTTTCCTCAATCTAAACTCAATCACTAATCACTCAAAATTCGTGGATTCTACTGCACAATTTGCACTTCATTTTCTAATATGATTCCACAATCTTTCTGCACTTTCTCTTTTGCAAACTCTATCAACTCCAAGACTTCCTCAAAAGTAGAATCCCCAAGATTGATAAGAAAATTTGCGTGTTTTGGGCTGAAGCATAAACTCTTATTTTTGCCAAATCGCACACCTTTTAATCCTATTTGCTCAATCAATCGCCCCGCAAAATCGCCTTTGGGATTCTTAAAACAACTCCCAAAGCTAGGCTCTGTGGGTTGATTTGCACGCATTTTCGTAAATTCCCCTACCAAATTCTGCTGAAATCCTACTTGCTTTTTAAAGATTCCAGCAAAAATAAATCCCGAAATACTACTACTACGATACCCCAAACCCAAGCTTTTAACGCCTTTAAATTCTAATTTAGCTTTGGAATCTAACTGCAAGATTCCAAGCGTTACTTGTTGGATTTCATAGGCTTTAAGTCCCGCATTCATCTTAAGGATTCCACCTATACTTCCTGGCAATCCACAAAGAATCTCAAAACCCCATAAATTATGTCGCTTCGCATAAGAAAATAACTTGCCACTAGGCGTTGCAGCTCCCACTTCTAAACTATCTCCTAAATCTTTAATATAATCAAATTTTTTACTTAGAGTGCAGAGATTCTTGGCATTGGGTGAAATCAAGAGATTATTTGCTTTGCCGATGATTTGCGTGGGAGTTTGTTCTAGGAGAGCAACATAATCTTGTGGGGATTCTATATAGTTTAATGGAAGTGGTGTGCCAACTCTCACGCTCGTATAGTGCGAAAAATCTATGAGTTTTGAAAACATTAAAACAAAAAACTTGGCATCATATTAAAGATTCTTGTCGTAAAGTCCATTAACATATTCAACATCCAAGGCATTGTAAAGATAATTACCACAATGACCGCTAGAATCTTTGGCACAAAGGTAAGTGTCATTTCGTTAATTTGCGTGGTGGCTTGAAAAATACTAATCATCAAGCCCACTACCAAACCGACAAGCAACATCGGGAGAGAAAGGGTAAGTGTAATTTTATAAGTTTCAATCGCTAATGCCATTAATTGCGATTCCACAACTCTCTCCTTGCTTCACTAACACTTATTTATAAGAATCCCAAACCATTGTTGCTTTGCCGTCTTTTTCCTCTACGGCGCACATTCCCATAATATTATAACCACAATCTACATAATGCACCTCTCCGCTCACTGCACTTGCAAGAGGCGAGAGAAGATACATCGCGGAATTACCCACTTCCTCAATGCCAACATTTTTACGCAAAGGCGAATTGGCTTCATTCCATTTTAAGATGAAGCGAAAATCCCCGATTCCACTTGCGGCAAGTGTGCGAATTGGACCTGCAGAAATTGCATTCACGCGGATTCCCTCACTCCCTAAATCGTAAGCCAAATAGCGCACACTAGATTCCAAAGCGGCTTTAGCTACACCCATTACATTATAATGTGCTACGTGCTTTACACCGCCTAGATAACTTAAAGTCAAAATAGAAGCATTCTTGCTTAATACAGGCTTTAACTCACGACAAAGCTCAATTAGAGAATACACCGAAACTTCCATTGTAGTATTAAAGGCTTCTTTTGTCGTATCCAAAAAGCTCCCATCTAATGCCTCTTTGGGGGCAAAAGCAACACTATGCACCAAGAAATCCAATGTTCCAAAATCTCGCTTGATACTTTCACGCAAAAGCGCAAAATGCTCCTTTTTGCTTACATCTAGCTCATAAACAAACTTAGAATTTCCGATTTCCTCTGCAATGGGAAGCACGCGTTTTTGGATTTGTTCATTCATATAAGTTAAACCTATCGTGGCACCTTGTTCCTTACAAGATTTTGTGATTCCATACGCAATAGACTTGTTGTTTGCCACACCGACAACTAAGCCTTTTTTGCCCTGCATAATCATTTTTACTCCTTACAATCCAATGAATTATCTAATATCTGAAAAAAGCTTGAAATCTCCCAACTTGCACTTCCTATCAATACACCATCTACTCCATTTAAGGAGAGAATCTCACGCACATTTTGAGGTTTCACGCTTCCGCCATACAAAAGCGGAATTTTACCTAATTTTTGCTTTAAGCGTGTGTGAATTTGTATAATTTCTGCTAAACTTGCACTCACTCCGCTACCAATCGCCCAAATTGGCTCATAAGCCACCACCAAATGAGGATAACTTAAATCAATCCCTACAAACTCTGATTCCAAAAACTCTAAAACTGCTTCGATTCCTTGCTCTTTAACCTCTTGAGATTCTCCAATACAATAATAAATCTTAAATCCGAGCTTGCTAAAAAAATCAAATTTACTTGTACAAAAACTTTGCGATTCTCCCAATATCCCACGCCTTTCACTATGTCCAATCAAAATAGTTTGAATCCCAAACTCTTCTAATTGCTCTAGTCCAATCTCACCTGTATAGGAGCCGTTTTGCGCAGGATAAGCATTTTGAGCGCCAATTTGAAAATGCTTAAAGCAATTCTCCAAAAGTGCAGTTTGTGGAGGAAAAAGGACGATTTTGTGTGTAAAAGATTGCCTGTTTAGTTCAACAAACCTTTCTAGCTCTGCACAAAACTGCAAAGTGCTTTTTCTTGTATGATTGGTTTTGAAATTACTTGCAATGATTTTCATAGAATCCCTTTAGTTTTTAGCATTATAGCAAATATTAGAATCACGCTTTAATTAATGCTATAATTTTACCCACATATCAAGGAGTTTAAATGAATTTTTTTCAGAAAATTCAAGAAAATATTAAACTTATCTTTACTTGGAATCCTAGTGATAGGTTATGGCAAATGCCATTTTTTGCTGGGCTTAGTGTTGCAGTGGTGCTTTTTGTCGCAGCGTTCTTTAATCGTCCTGATTTAGGGCTTGTCGCAATTATTGGGACAAATATTTTTCTTTATGTCCCAGATACACCTATTTATCACAAAATGATTTTAAGTATGGCGTGTGCATTTGGAATCATAACTTCTTTTACACTTGGGCTTGTGGGACAAACCTATCCTACACTTATTCCACTTATTGTTTTTTTAGTCACGATGATTAGTGCGCAAGTTGTGCGTTATTTTAGCATAGGTGCTCCGGGATTCTTTTTCTTCACTTTTGCAATGATTTTAGGGACTTATATTCCTTTTGAAATTAAAGATTATCCTTTCGCTATCGGGCTTGTCGCACTTGGCACTATGATTGCAAATGTAATGGTTCTCCTCTATTCTTTAAACGTCATTTATATTTTCAAACACCCGCCCAAACCCATTTCAAAAATAGGAGAATTTGGATTTGGTGTCATTATCATTGACCCCATTATTATTGCATTTTTCGTTAGCGCATCTATGATTTTTCAGAGTTTTTTAGAACTAGAACGTGGCTATTGGGTTGGGGTAAGCTGTGCAAGCGTTTTAACAGCCATCACTTTTAAGCAAATTTGGATTAAACAAACGCAAAGAATCTTAGGCACAATCGTGGGAGTGAGTTTTGCTTACTTTTTATTGCATTTTAGTTTCAGCCCGATTCAATTTGCGTTTTTAATGATGGTTCTAATGTTCTTTGCAGAATTAACAACGGTTAGGAATTATGCTTTGGCTATGGTATTTTTAACACCCTATTCCACTTATTTAGCAGAAGTTGCTAGCTTTATGAACTATGACCCAAACCTTATTATCAAGGCAAGAATCCTAGATATTACCATTGGTAGTTTGTTTGGGCTTTTAGGTGGTGCAGTGATGCATTGGAAGTTTTTGAGGGGGATACTAGAGAGAATCTTGCGCAAGATTGTTTTTCGATGGGTTGGAGAGGATTAAAACACACTTACATCTTAGCTTTATTTATATAAAACTTAAACTATCACGCAAAATTACCATAATAATACAATCTAGCTTATGAAATGGCGTGAAGTTCTTGAGAAACCTCTGCGCTTTTAGCTTCAAATTTCTGACAATAATCTTGTAATTGTTCTTGGTTTTGCGTGTAATTGCCAAGCTTGATAAACTCCAAAAATTCCCGAATACTTGCATCAAAATCAAAGATTTTTTGACAAACGCTCTTATCAATCAGAGAGTTTTCTCCAAGATTACATTGCGAAGTGATTTGTGGAATCTCATTTGTAATCACTGCAGAATAAGAAGCAAATTTTTTCAAAATACAATCTAATTCTAATAATGCAATATAAGAAGTCTTATTGGTATGCAATATAGAATCTAACAGATAAGAAGCTTGCTTATCCATTGAACCAAAAGTTTCATTAAATGAAATCATTAAATCATTAGACTCATTTGCAATTGTATCAATCTCTTTGACATAACCTGAAATTTCATTCATTTCTTGGTTAATTACCTGTGTAGTAGAGGAAATTTCTGAAGCAGTTTTAGTCGCACGTTCCGCAAGCTTGCGCACTTCATCAGCAACCACTGCGAATCCTCTTCCGTGTTCTCCAGCTCTTGCTGCTTCAATGGCGGCATTAAGGGCTAGGAGATTGGTTTGGTCTGTTATTTCTTTAATCAACAAAACAAAGGAGTCAATTTCTTTGATTCGTTTTGTAAAACATTCAAAAGATTGTGAAGTTTGTGCCATCATAGCAGAAAGGTTAGAAAAGTTATTCATAATAATATGCACACTCTGCATTCCATTATTAGAAGATTCAGAAATCGTCTTTGTCTCTTTAGAAACTTCATTCATTACTGAAATCACATTATTTAAATTTGTAGAAATGGAATTTAAATCTTTCTTAAGACTTAAAGCGCTCTTTTTGGAAACTTGATTGATAATCAACCCTCTTGCGCCCAATTTATCTGCTTCTTCAATCGCATTAGAAGCCACATTGACAAGCCCGCCCACATAGGCAAAGGTTCCTTTCAAAGAGTGTGAATTAACTTTTCTTTTATATCTCTTGTTGCTTGCTGCAGTAATAGCGGAAGAAGAAGCCCTAACAAAGGATTCCACTTGATCAGCCAAATCATTGATATGCCAAGAGAGATTACCCAAAGCGCCATTATCTTGGATATTAGTAATTCTTGCTTCCAAATCTCCATTGGAGAGTCGCTCCACACAATTGGTAATTTCTTTAATATACATATCTCTTCTATTTCCCGCTATAAGCGTCAAAACACAAGCAACTAGCCCTAAACAAAAAACAAAAAATTCTAAGAGATAGTGAATATCCAACCATTCAATAATAAATAAGAAAATAAAAATAAATATAAAACAATAATTAAAATATCTGGAATATTTATAAAGATAATACGAATTCTTCATAACTCTCTCCTCTTTGTGCTAAAATCCTTTCTAGTCTTTCTTGACTTTTTTGGATTCCTTCTCTTTGCTCAATTTCTAATAGTTCTTTATAAAGTGGGATTATGGCTTGTTTGGCTTGTTCTGTTGGTTTAAGCCGAATAGAATGATAGCCGACAATCTCTCCTTTTCCATTAAACGAGGGTGTAACAAATGCCTTAACCCAATAATATGAGCCATCTTTAGAAAGATTCTTCACATAAGCTATAATTTCTTTTCCCCCTTGAATGAAGTTCCACAAAAATTTAAAAATAACCTTTGGCATATCTGGATGGCGAACGATATTGTGTGGCTTACCTAAAAGCTCTTTTTCAGTATAGCCCGAAAGCTCAATAAAAATCCTATTGCCATACAGAATTTTTCCTTTTAAATCTGTTTTAGAAACAATAATTTCATTGTCTTCAAATTGTTTTTCTTGCAAATTAGGTTTCATTTTCTTCATACAACACCTTCTCCTTAATTAAGCAAAAATCGCGAACGATTTAATCCTAACTATTCATAGCTTAATTTTACTATTTAATTCATAAATGAATGGTAAATAAAATGTCAAGTAGAAGATAATGTTTATTTTAAGTTAAATTTGCAAATTAATTTTATTATTTTTGTAAGAAAAGCTTATAATACTACTAAACTAATAAATGTATTTTAAGAAAACTAAGTGAGTGATTAAAGATTCTTGGCAGAAGAAGTCAATTATTTTCTGACTTCTTTGATTCTTGCAGATTTTCCACTTCTTGAACGTAGATAATAGAGTTTCGCTCTTCTAACGCGACCAATTTTAAGCACTTTGATGCTCTCAATACTTTGAGAATAAATAGGGAAAATTCTTTCGACCCCTACACCATTTGCACCAATTTTTCTAATAGTAAAAGTTTTGCCTGTTCCACTTCCACGCAATGAAATACAGACACCTTCAAAATTTTGAATCCTTGTTTTATCTCCTTCGGAGATTTTAATCCCGATTCTTAGGGTATCACCTGCTTTAAATTGTGGGATTTCTTTTCCTGCAATTTGTGCATCTTCAAAATGTTGAATATATTTATTTCTCATCTTTGAACCTTTGTTTGTAGCGATTATAGAGGTCTAGTCTATAGAATTTAGTTTTTGCCTCTGATGCTTTTAATTTTAAGTTGCGGATTTTAGCGTGATTTCCCTTTGAATACTCTGAAGGAATCTTTAAATTTTTAAAATTATAGGGTTTTACAAAATTAGGTGCTTCTAATAAAAACTCCTCATAACTTTCTCCTTGTAAAGAATCGTGATTGCCAAGCACTCCTTCTACTTGCCTTGAAATGCTATCACACAAGCAGAGTGCCGCAATTTCTCCCCCTGTTAAAATAAAATCCCCTACACTAAAAACTTCATCAGCAAAACTTTCTATTAAACGTTCATCAAACCCCTCATATCGCCCACACACCAAAGCAATATGTGATTTTTGACTTAGGCGTCTAGCGTCTTTTTGAGTGAAAGACTTTGCACAAGGTGTCAAAAAAATGATATGAGTATTTGGACTGTGTTTTTTAACGGACTCTAGCGCATTGCTTAAAGTCAATGGTTCTAGCACAAGCCCTGCACCCCCACCCACTTGATAATCATCTGTTTTTGCAAACCGATGAGGACTGAAATTGCGTGGATTGACAAAGTCTATATGAATTAACCCTTGTTTTATTGCCCGATGAAGAATAGAATCACTAAAGTAGGATTCTATCAAATGTGGAAATAAAGTAATAATGGAAAATTGCATTAACTATTTTCTAAGATTTCTCTACAAAATTGTGTGTAGATAATTTTTTGCTCATCGCAGGTATTTTTGGGTCCTGCTTTGGAATGGATTGTAAAATCTTTTTTGGATTCCACCTCTAAAATATAACGCGCATTATAAGGAATCAAAAAACTCTTAGGGAGATTCTGTGCCACAAGTGCAAAAGCGGTTTTCACAGACAAATAATCCTGCTCACAAAAGCGCTCAATTTCATTTACCCAGCCCAAAATCTCACCATTTTCTACGATTGCACTTCCGACAATATCAAACCAAAAAAATTCATTTTCTTTAAGTTTGCATTGCTTTTTGCTTTGTTCTTGAGTGGTATAAAGTATAAGATTTGTGATTTGCCTTGTAGCTTCTTTAGAATCAATTTGGATAAATTTTGCCACCGAACGTTTGGGTTGGTAATATTCTAGTGTTAGATTTCCAACTTGTGATAAATAGATATTTCCTGATTGTAGAGATTCAGGAAAATCACTTAATAAATGTAAAAGGACTTCCCCTTTAAAGCCTACTGCGCGACCAATTTTTGCAACACTCACCCAATCTTTTTGGACGACTTTATCAAGCATTTTATTCTTTGGATTCTTGTGGTTTTACAATAATGCGATAGGAATTCCCGTCCTTTGCCTTGATACCAGAAACAAATGTTTTAATTGCGCCAATCATTTTTCCATCTTTACCGATTAAACGTCCTGCATCTTGCAAAGAAGATAGAATTTCAATCTCATAAAAATTCGCGTCAATCTCTGTTTTAACTACACGAATCCTATCAGGTTCCACAACAATTTTTTTTACATAAGCTTCTATAAAATTCTCTACCATTATTAATTACCTATACTTATGCTTTGGTAATTGCCTTTACTCTTTCACTCATTTTTGCACCAATGCCTGTCCAATATTTCAATCTCTCTGCATCATATTTTACGACGGAAGGTTCAGCTAGAGGATTGTAATAACCGATAGATTCAATCCAACCTCCATCACGTCTTTTTCTGCTATCAGTTACAACGATTCTATAAAAAGGCTTTTTTTTTCGTCCCATTTTTGTTAAACGAATTACAGTTGCCAAAATATACTCCTTGAAATAAATCTTAAATCACAGATAAATCTGTCTAAAAGAGAAATTCTACTCACTTTTAGACAAACTTATGCTTAAAATCCTTATTTTTTAGGGAGTTTTTAAGACTTAATGTCTTAGTTGTCCCATTCTTGCATCTTTCATTAAACTCATCAAATCCCCCATTCCACCTTTGTTGGAAAATTTTTTTGCCATTTTTGCTGCATTTTCAAATTGTTTTAAAAAGCGATTCACATCACTTACACCAATCCCAGCCCCCATTGCAATACGTTTTTTACGGCTACCGTTTAGTAAATCTGGATTCTCACGCTCTTTTGGCGTCATAGAAGAAACCATTGCGCGCATCTGCTTAATTTCTTTGGAATTATCCAAATCCACATCTTTTAATGCGCTTGCCATATTACCTAAACCAGGTAACATTGATAGGATAGACTGCATAGAACCAATCTTTTTAATATTGTCTAATTGAGAGATGAAATCATTAAAAGTGAATTTACCTTTTTTAATTTTTTTAGAAATATCTTTTGCCTCTTTTTCGCTAATAACTGCAGCGGTTTTTTCAGCAAGAGAATGAATATCCCCTGCACCCATTAATCTTCCTACTATGCGTTCTGGAATGAACACTTCTAAATCTGCGATTTTCTCTCCTACACCGATAAAACGTAATGGAATTCCAAGCTGATGAGCAATAGAAAGAGCAATTCCTCCTTTGCTATCCCCATCAAATTTACTCAAAATCACCCCACTTAAATCCATTTTCTGATGAAAGACTCCCGCACTTTTTACTCCATCTTGCCCACTCAAGCTATCTACAACATAAAAAATTTCACTTGGATTAATTGCTTCTTTGATTCCTTGTAACTCTTGCATTAATGCTTCATCAATTGCCAATCTTCCCGCAGTATCTACCAATAGCACATCATAAAGCCCAACGATTGCTTTTTGTTTAGCTTTTGTCGCAATTTCTATAGGAGATTCTCCCTCAAGATGAAAAAAATCCACTTCTACTTGTAAAGCTAACTGACGCAACTGCTCCACAGCAGCCAATCTCTGCAAATCACAAGCTGCTAATAAAACCTTTTTCTGCTTACTCTTAAGATAATTTGCCAATTTTGCAGTTGTCGTCGTTTTACCGCTTCCTTGCAAACCTGCCATTAATACGATTGTCGGTGGCTTGGGCGCAAAAATAAATCCATAATTCCCAGGCGCAGTTAAAATCGTATGAAGTGATTCTTTTAGTGCGCTTAAAAAATTCTCCTTGCCTATTCCTGCGAGCTTTGTTTTGCCCTCAATTTCTCCTAAAAGTTCTTTTAAAACTTTATAATGCACATCAGATTTTAAAAGAGATTTTTTTAATTCCTCTAAAGCGCGTTTTAATGCTTTCTCATCATCTTGAAATCGGATTTTACTGACAGCATTTTGGAGACTTTCTGTAATAACACCAAACAACTTAATAACCTTATAATTTTAAAATAAAAAGTTTGCGATTCTACATTAAATTTGCTTAAAGATTTATATGCCTGTTTTGCTAGTTTTGGGGTAATTTACAAAACTCAAAGAATCACGAATCAGATTCTAGTTTTGCTTAAAGGATTCTACGCTTTAGAATTTCTTTCTTTCAATATCTTGTGTAATTTCACTAGCAAGTTCATTAATGTGTTGTGCAACCAATTCAGTCTGATTTGCAATTTCTTGATTATTATTTGCAATATCATTTAAATGTGCAATCGTATCATTTATCTGCTCTATGCCTTGTGTTTGCTCCTTTACAGATTCTCCCATATCATTGATACCTTGCACTAGCACATTAACATTTGCGCCAATCTCTCCCAAGCTCTTTTGTGTGCGTTCTGCAAGTTTGCGCACTTCATCAGCAACCACTGCGAATCCTCTTCCGTGTTCTCCAGCCCTTGCAGCTTCAATAGCAGCATTAAGGGCTAAAAGATTCGTTTGTTCGGCTATGTCATTAATAATACTTACGACATTTTTAATATCCTCTGCTTGTCTCGTAATTTCTAGGGTTTTGTCATTAATGGATTGCATAGAGTCTGTGATATTCTCTGTATTTTCTGAAGATTGCCTTAAGCTACTAACTTGCTTTTCATTTGCTTTCATTAAATGATTCACGCAATCATTTAGAGACTGACTCTGTTTTTTTAAAGATAAAGAAAGTCCAGAAGATGTGCCAAGCATTTTTTTAATCTCTTCGCCAATGAGATTCAAAGAGACTTCCATATTTCCCTTTGGATTCTCCACATTTGCAGTAAAATCCAAATTTTTATAATCCTCAAAAACCGCTTGCAATCGGTTGAAGTTTGAGCCAACTTTGACTTGCAAAACTTCAAGCATTGTATTTAAAGTATCCCGCAATTCTAGTAGTTTAGGATTGTTTGGGGTAGAATCTAGCTTCTGCTCTAAATCTCCCGCTTCTATGTCTTTGACGACAGAAATCACTTGCGTAACCATGTTTTCATCTTGCCGTAAGGCTTCTTTGGTAGTTTTAATGTTTGTATTAATAAGCGTTCCCATCTCTCCGATTTCATCTTGAGCTAGAATCCGCACAATATCTGGTGCTTTAGGAGTTTTATAATTAATAAAGTCAAAAAAGTTAGATAGAAAATTACCAAGAGTCATCATTCGGGTTGTAATATATCTCTTTGTATAGACCCAAATTGCAAGTGAAATAATCAAAACCGAAATAATCCCAGAAATTAAGATTATAAATTCTATATGATTTAGAGGCTCATAAATTACATCTTTAGGTGCGACCGTTACAAGTGTCCAAGTCGTATCTATGTCCCCCCAAAGTTGGAAATGAGAAACTCCTGCGTAATTTTCTACGCCGTTGCTTATGTATTCTATTGCAGTAGTTCTACCTGAACTTAGAAGATTTAGCAGGGTATCCACACTGCTGTGATTATTCTTTTCTATCAGCTTTTTACCAACAAGAGTGGAATCTGGATGAATCAAAATCGTGCCATTGTTAGAGAGTAAAAACTTCCTATCTCCTCTAAAAGCAGAACGTTTAGGGTCAAGCACGACTTTT
Organism: uncultured Helicobacter sp.; assembly: GCF_947367035.1. GTDB lineage: Bacteria > Campylobacterota > Campylobacteria > Campylobacterales > Helicobacteraceae > Helicobacter_D. Next base: position 36,142 of record NZ_CANBCA010000006.1, on the reverse strand, counting down.
GAAATTTGTCGCAAGTCCATTATGATTCCAATCACTCCAATCACTCGGTTATTTTTATCAAAAATTGGTGCAGAAATATTAGAACCAAATACAACTAAATTATCAATATCAAATCTTTTGGGATTATCAAAAGAGATTTTTTTGTTTTCTAATGCAGCTTTAACTGATGGTAAGCGAATAATATCCTCGTCCGCTTGGAGAGTTTTTACTTCATTGTTACGCTCTCTATCAATATCCATTAAAATCATAAACTCTTCATTAGGTAGCAAAAACTTGTTTGTGGAATCTTTAATAGATTTTTGGCTATATATAGACTTACCCGGTATATATAAATAAGCAAATGAAGCCCATTCATTATCCAAAATCATATGAGTAATGACATCTTGCAACAAATCTCTACTTACGATTCCATCACTATCGTGTGCAATGATAGAGGAAGTGATTCCCTCTGCAGCCTCTACTGCCATAAAAGACTGCTGCATCACACCCTCTAAGCGATTGATGGCCCTTGAATTTGCACTTACTAGCAGTTTGTGTGCTTCTTCTTGCAAAACTCGTGCAGTTTGGCAAGAAATAACAAAAGTCAAAATACCCATAACTAGCAAGACAATAGAGCTAGTAATTAGAGTGATTTTCGTCCCTAAACGTAAATTTCCAAACATAAATAAACCCCTTTAATGAAATGGTAAAATTTTATAGGCATATTGTGAGTTTTTTTACAAGTTAATGTGAAGTTTCTGTCAAGACAAATTTAACTTTTTTGGCACATTATTTACCATTTATTATTTTTTATTTATTATAATTTCAGAGTAAATTTTAATTTTAAAGGATTTCAAATGAAAAAGTTTCTCTTTACTTCAAGTCTATTAGCAGCCCTTAGCTTCCCTGCATTTGCTGCCCCTTACACATTAGATTCGGCAAATTCAAAAATAGATTTCCAAGTCTCTCATCTCAAGCTTACACAAGTAGATGGCAAGTTCAACAAATTCAATGCAACCATTGATTATGATAAGGCTTCTAATACTCTAAAAACTCTAGAAGGTGTTGTAGATATTACTTCAGTGGATACTGCAAACGCCAAAAGAGATGCGCATTTACAAGCAGAAGATATGTTTGATGCCAAAAAATATCCTAAAATGACTTTTAAGATGACGAAGTTTGAAGCAGGTAAAATCTATGGTGATTTAACCATTCGCTCTACAACAAAGCCTATTGTGCTTGACGCAACTCTCCAACCAAATGGTAAAAACTTGGATATTAATGCCACTACTACTATTTTAAGAAGCGATTTTGATATTACTTGGCACAATATCTTTAAAGACAATGCAGTAGGAGATGAAGTCAAAATTCTTTTGAATCTTAAAGCAAATGCACAATAATTTTACTTGTTTGCAATTAAGAAAATTCACCGAGAAACTCTTGTAAGTTTTCTCGGCTCCTATTATTTAATCAAGATTCTACAATATTTTATTATAGCAACATAAATAAAAGTGTCAATTCTAACTTTATAATCAAATCTTCACCACATTGGTCTATTATTACTTAATCAAAATACCCTTAATATAACGCAATACATTATTTAAGCAAAAAAATGTAAAAATTAGCCTTTCTATTTTAATCATTAAGGAACTTTGATGAAAAGGCACTTTTTAGCTCTATCATTCGTATGTGGCTTATCAGTTAGCAGTCTTTTAGCAGGAGAGGCAAAAATCGGTGTAGTTTTACCAGCAAGTGGTGCAGTAGGAGGATTTGGCGAACTTGGAAAACGTGGGATTGATTTGGCTTATAAGGCACAAAGCAAAACTAAAAATGGCGATTCAATTAAAATTATTTTCATTGATAATAAAAGCGATAAAATAGAATCCGCAAATGCTATGCAAAGATTAGTTTCTAGCGATAAAGTCAGCGTTGTCATCGGTCCTATGATTTCCACTAACGCTTTGGCGATGACAAAAATCGCAGATGATAATAAAACGCCGCTGATTGCGCCTGTTGCAACAAATGACCGCGTGACCAAAGGTAAAAAGTTTGTTTCTCGCGTCTCCTTTGCCGATAGCTTTCAAGGATTGATTGCGGCAAATTTAGCCTTTAAAGATTTGGGAGCAAAGAAAGCTGCTATTTTGTTTGATAATAGTAGCGACTATTCGATTGGACTTACCCGTGCTTTTAGAAATCAATTTAAAGCACTAGGGGGAGAAATCATTATTGAAGCCAACGCACAAGCAGGGACAAAAGACTTCAAAGCACAAATTTCAAGCATTAAAGCAAAGAATCCTGATGTATTGTATTTACCAATTTATTACAATGAGGGAGCATTGATTGCTGTTCAAGCCAAACAATTAGGACTCAATGTGTCAACCATCGGTGGTGATGGCTTAGTTTCTAACAAAATATTTTTTGATGTCGCAAAAGAAGCGGGTGAAGGCTATATGGTAACAGATTACTATTCTACAAACTCCAAGCAAACTGCCAAAGGAGAACAATTCATTAAAGATTATAAAAAAGCCTATAATGAGCCTGTAAGCTCCTTTAGCATTATGCTTGCAGACGCATATGGATTAGCAGTTACTGCCATTGAAGAATGCGGTGCAGAAAATCGTGAGTGCATTAATGACAAAATTCGCAATGCTAAAGATTATGAGGGTGTAAGTGGCAAATTCTCCTTGCAAAATGGAGAATCCATAAGAAGTGCAGTCATCAATCAAGTGCAAGGCGGTAATTTAGTTTATAAAACTACGATTGAACCCTAGATAAATTTAAATTTAAGGTTTAGAGTTTGGATTTTTTGACCTTTTTTCAGCAGTGCATCAATGGCTTAAGTTTAGGTAGTATGTATGCGCTGATTGCCATTGGTTATACAATGGTATATGGTTGTTTGCGCTTGATTAATTTTGCCCACGCAGATATTATGATGGTAGGTGCATTTTTGGTATTTTTTGCGATTAACTCCTTTGATTTTCCTTTTTATGCTGCAGCAATTCTTGCCATTACTTTATGTGGAATCTTAGGAGTTACGATTGATAAAATTGCTTATACGCCTTTACGAAATGCTCCTAGAATCTCTATGCTCATCACAGCAATTGGCGTAAGTTTCTTTTTAGAAAACCTATTTAATGTTCTTTTTAGTTCAACACCTAGATTTTTCAATGCACCAGAATTTTTCTCACAGACTTTAAATCTCTTTGGTATAAGCCTTACGATTATCACACTTATCATTCCTATCGTTACTCTTTTACTTTTAAGTGGGCTTTTGCAATTCCTTTATCGCACGAAGCAAGGAATGGCGATTCGGGCAAGTGCTTTTGATATTAACACTGTGCGCTTAATGGGAATCAATGTCAATCATATTATTGCACTTGTTTTTGCTATCGGTAGTATTCTAGCAGGAATTGGGGGGATTTTTTATGCTATCTCTTATCCTACGATTGACCCGTTAATGGGTGTGCTTATTGGGTTAAAAGCCTTTGCTGCTGCGGTATTAGGTGGAATCGGAAGCGTAGGAGGAGCTGTTCTTGGGGGCTTCATCTTAGGCTTTACAGAAGTTATGGCAGTAGCACTTTTTCCAGAGCTTGGAGGGTATAAAGATGCGTTTGCCTTTTTATTTTTAATCTTAGTTTTGCTATTTCGTCCTGTTGGTATTATGGGCGATTGGCGTTTAGAAAAAAGCCGCTTTTAAGGATTTGTAATGCTAAAATTTTATACAAACAATCCAACAACAATGACTTTGGGATTCCACCTTAGTATTTATCTTGTTATGATTTGCGTGATTTTTGCTACGCAATGCTTACTAGGGGACTATGCTTTAAGAATCTTTAATAACATTCTAATCTTTATCATTCTAGCTGTGAGCTATAACCTCATTAATGGCGTTACAGGGCAACTTTCTTTAGAACCCAACGGGTTTGTTGCGATTGGCGCATATATCACGGCTCTAATGCTGCTTGATTCTGATTTAAAATGGAGTATGTTCCAACTAGCAGACCCTCACCCTTTTATCTTAAATATGTCTAGTGAATTATTACCCGCACTTCTTTGTAGTGGAATCGTAGCGGCTATCATTGCTATAATGCTTTCTTTTCCTGTATTTCGTGTGAGAGGAGATTACTTAGCAATTGTAACGCTTGGTTTTGGCTTTATTATCAAAATCTTAGCCATTAACAATCCAGAATGGACGAATGGTGCAATTGGCTTAAATGAGATTCCAAATAATCACGATTCTGTTGTTGGTGCGATAGAAAAGCTACTTTTAAACCTTAGCACAAGTGATTCTATGCCTTTTAGAGATTTTTTTGACTTTCTTTATACGCACGCATTTAGCAATGGTGCAAATATTACGGTGTTTTTTTGGAGTGGGATTTTCGCTACGGCTTCAGTGATTTTAATTTTGCAGATTGTCTATTCCAAATACGGACGCGCAATGAAAGCAGTTCGAGACGATGAAGACGCTGCAACTGCTATGGGAATTGATACTTTTAAAATCAAAACTTTTGCTTTTTCAACTAGCGCATTTTTGGAAGGTATTGGGGGGGGGCTTATGGCGGTTTGGCTTACCACGATTGATCCAAAAATTTTTGGTTTTGAGCTTACATTTCAACTATTAATCATTATTGTGCTTGGAGGATTAGGAAGCACAAGTGGTGCAATCTTAGGAGCGATTTTAGTTATTGGCGGGGGAGAATGGCTTAGATTTTTAGACCAACCTTTAGTATTTTTTGGAAATGATTTTGGTTCTTATCCAGGTCTTAGAATGGTGTTTTTCTCTCTTATCTTGTTGGCTATTATGCTATTTGCGAGGGAAGGGATTATGGGCAAATGAGAAATTTGGGATTTAAATCCTACTAAATTAAAAGGGTTTAGAAGATAAAATAATGGCGATTTTAGAATTAGAAAATGTCAGTATTGCCTTTGGCGGTTTAAAAGCGATTGATAATGTAAGTTTTAGCGTGCAAGAAAAACAAATTTTTGGGCTGATTGGTCCAAATGGTGCTGGAAAAACAACCCTCTTTAATATCATTACAGCCAATTATAAACCCAATAGTGGAAAAGTTCATTTTTTAAATAAAAACATCTCTAAATACAAGCCAAACACAATTGTCAAACTAGGAATCGCACGGACTTTTCAAAATATTCGTCTCTTTAATTCTATGAGTGTATTGGATAATATTCTCATTGGATTACATAATAATGCAAAATATAGCTTTTTTGAAGCAGCCTTTCGCATAGGAAGATACTTTAAAGAAGAAAAACGAATTAAAGAATATGCTCAATGGATTCTAGATTATATGGGATTAGCAAATAAACGCAACCTTAATGTAAGCGCACTAAGCTATGGTGATAGTCGCAAAGTAGAAATTGCAAGAGCGTTAGCGACTAGCCCGAAGTTACTTCTATTAGATGAACCCGCAGCGGGTATGAATCCTAAAGAAACACAAGACTTAAGTGAGCTTATTTTAAAAATGCAAAAAGATTTTGGTTTGAGTGTGTTACTCATTGAACACGATATGCCTTTTGTTAATCAACTTTGCGAACAAGTTTTAGTGCTAGATTATGGTAAAAACCTTTTTAGTGGCACTCCTAAGGAGGCCATTAATAACAAAGAAGTCATTGCTGCCTATCTAGGAGATTTCTATGCTACAAATTGAGAATTTACAAGTTCATTATGGCTTAATTATTGGGTTAAAGGGTATTAATTTTCATATTGAAGAACACGAAATCATTACACTCATTGGAAGCAATGGTGCAGGTAAAACTTCTACCTTAAATGGTATCGTGCATAGTGTGAAAACAAAGGGAAAAGTCCGATTCTTTGGTGCAAATATTTCAAAAGTCAAAACACATAAAATCATTCAACGTGGAATTGCGCTTGTGCCAGAGGGAAGAAGGGTTTTTACAAACCTTAGCGTTGATGAAAATCTCCGAATGGGCGCATACAACAATGATGAAAACTTTGAAGTAATGCGTGAGAAAATGTATAAGCTTTTCCCACGTTTAAAAGAGCGTCAAAAGCAAATGGCAGGCACAATGAGTGGGGGAGAGCAACAAATGTTAGCCATTGCTAGGGCTTTAATGAGTGAGCCAAAGTTGCTTATGCTTGATGAACCAAGTCTTGGACTTGCACCAAAGGTCGTGGGGGAGCTTTTTGAAATTCTTTTAAATTTGCGTGAAAATGGTATTACGATTCTACTTGTAGAACAAAATGCCTTTGCAGCCCTCAAAATTGCCAATCGCGCGTATGTGCTAGAAAATGGCAAAATTGTAATGGAGGATTTTGCAAAGAATCTTTTAGAAAACCAAGAGATTAAAAAACGTTATTTAGGAGGATAATAAGCAGAATCGTGCCTAAAAATCTGCGATTCTACTAGAACTAGATTTAGTCTTTGAGATTTCGCAAGATCGCACTTAAAGATTCTGCCGCTTGTGTTTTGCGTTTTGTAAAATGCTCTAGGCTTTCTGTCTCTCCCATATATAAGCCTCTTTGAATCGCAGTTTTAGATTCCAAAACCTCTAGCACATTTTCTAGCATTTTGCCTTGCTCATCTTTAGTAGCATTAGCAAAATAATGATGCCAACTCGCATTCGCACTCTGCCAATTCACTTTAAGAATGTCCATATTATTTTCTTTTGCATATTGTTGAATCACAGAGACAAGTTGTGCTGTGCGTATCGTTCGCCCCTCCTCACTATCCCAACTCACGCCAAATTCGCTTAAAAAATCATCAAAATTCGTAAGGCTAGATTTTTGAGATTCTTGATTTTTCTCTGCGCTGTTAATGTTATTAGTTTGATTGCTTTGCGTGAATAAAAGTTTATCAAAGGAAGTTGTGTTTTCTTGTTGCTTTGTTTGATATGTAAGAGGATTTTCTCGTATATAAGAGATTGTGTTAATTTGCATAGGAATCCTTATTTGATATAAATAGATGTGCTTTTAGAAACTGCCGCATTATTAATGGAGGTAGCCGTAAATTCAAATGTGCCACTCGCATTACTAGGTTTAGAAATATCCCAATAATCAATAAAACCATCCACAATGTTATCTCCGCTTAAATCCACACCTTCCGAATATAGTTGTACAGCTTCATTTCCAGCAAACTTAGCTCTATCATAGCTTCCACTTCCATAACCTACAACACCCGTATTAACTTGAAATGGCACTCCACCGTGGTCATATGCAGTTTCGGTTTGATTGTCATTGATGTATTCGCAACCACCATATTTTTCGGAACAAACATCAAGAATCAAAACCTGTGTAACCAAAGGGACAGCTTTTGATTGTATTTTAGAATTTTCTTTATAACCCTTTTTCATTCTCTCTAGTGCTTTATCAAAATCACCACGAATAATTTTTTCTTTATTGGGTGAATTTGGCTCTAAAAAAATATTAACACCATTTCGCGTAATTTTCTCTTTACCCTCTGGGTATAGAGTTACTATCTGCTGTAAATGCGATTCCACAGCTTAAAACACTTGCGAGTGCAAGACTTAAAAATTTTTTTGTCATTTAACCCTTAAAATTTAAGATATACAAAACTTAAGCAAAAAGCATTCCTAATTTATATTGTGAAAATATAATTGAAGTTTGTGGGGTTTATCTAACTTTACCGCAAACTTTCTATCCGTTCTTTATAATTACCACCAAAGATATAGCTACCTGCTACAACAATATCTGCCCCAGCTCTTTTTAAGGATTCTATATTTGCTTCACTCACTCCACCATCTACTTCAATCAAGCAGTTTGGATTGCACAATTCTATTTTGTCTTTTAAGGCTTTAATCTTATCTAACACATTGGAGATAAATCTCTGCCCACTAAAGCCAGGATTTACACTCATTAATAACACCATATCCACAAACTCTAGTAAATAATCTATAGAATCCAAATTAGTATGCGGATTTAACACGATTGCGGGCTTGATTCCAAATTCACGGATTCTTTGCGCCAAACGATTAGCGTGTTTTTCTTCTTCAATATGAAAGGAAATAAATTCGGGCTTAAAAGGAGCAAAAAGATCAACAAAAAAGTTATTATTCTGCACCATTAAATGAATATCTAGTGGTTTGCTTGCGACCTTTGCAACCGATTGAACTACCACGGGACCTAGTGTAAGATTTGGCACAAAATGCCCGTCCATTACATCAATATGCACAAAATCACAACCTGCTTCGCAAATCGCTTTTATTTCAAATTCTAACTTTCCAAAATCCGCAGAAAGAATACTTGGTGCAACGAGCATTGAATCTCCTTGAAACAAAATAAGCCAAAATTGTAGCAAAAAACTATAAATATTGCCCTAAATAGCCACTAAATCCATAAAATAAGCTATAATACACAAATTTTTGTTATCTTTAAAGTTGCAAGGGAGTAAATCAATGGGTGCAAACGCAGATTTAGCACGCGATTTAGAATTAATTTTGGCACAAATCCAATCTGCAAGTTTGCCAATTTATGAAACTCTTAAACAGAGTTTGGGGGAATATACACAAAACACAAACGCGACAGGAGATATGCAATTAAAAGCCGATGTCCAAGCAGATGAGATTTTACAAGCTAGTTTCAAAAACTTAAAAATTATCCAACAAATTTGTAGTGAGGAGCAGGAAAAAGCAATTCAACTGCACGAAAAAGGCACTTATAGCATTGCTTATGACCCTTTAGATGGTTCTTCTTTGATGGGTGCGAATCTTAGCGTGGGGAGTATTTTTGGAATCTATCAAGGTGAATTTCTACCACAAAATCTTGTTGCGAGTGCGTATATTCTCTATGGTATGGTAGTTGGAATCGGATTTGCTTCTTTATTAAAAGAAGGAGTAGATTATTTCGTGCATAATGGAAAAGAATTTGAACTGCAAAAAACTTTCAAGCTCTCCTCTAAAGGAAAACTAAATGCCACAGGTGGCACACAAAAAAATTGGAGCAAATCTCATAAAGAAAAAATGGAATCTCTATTTAATGCAGGCTATCGCTTAAGATATAGCGGGGGAATGGTGCCAGATTTGCACCATATCTTAGTTAAAGGCGGTGGAATCTTCTCTTACCCTAGCACGAGTGATGCCCCACAAGGCAAACTTAGAATGTTATTTGAGGTATTCCCTTTTGCTTTTATCTTTGAAAGGGCTGGTGGGGAAGCGATATGTGTAAATGAAAACACACCATCACAAAATAAAAGGAGGCGACTTTTGGAACTCACACCAAAACACTTGCACGATACAACACCTTGTTTTTTCGGTAGCACGGAGGAAATAGAATTTGTCAGCAAATCTTGAAAATTGGGAAAATAGAGTAGAAAATAGCTTACAACAAGAGATTGTGTCTCCTCAAATCACAAATCCTAGCAAAATTGAAATTGCACTCAAAGAGCTTAAAGATTGCCAAATCCAAAATAAAACTGAAAGTTGTATTTTCTGTAAAAATATGCTAGGTTGCACACAAAAAAGTGAATTTGAGCAAAAGGCACAAGAAAACTTGACGCAAAAGCAAAATGAACTCCAATCTTGCCAAAACAACAAAGGGATTTCAAGTTGCTTAAATTGTGTAGAATTATTAGAATGCGAAGTGCGCAATGCTTATGTAAGAGCAGTTTATTTGAGTATGAATAAAGGAAATGGAGGTAGTTTTGAATTCTAAATTTTATATTACATCTCCTATTTATTATGTAAATGATATTCCACATATTGGACACGCTTATACAACCATTATTGTGGATACTCTTGCACGATTTGCTAGACTTCAAGGCAAAGAAGTTTATTGCTTAACAGGCACAGATGAACACGGACAGAAGATTGAACAATCTGCGAAGAAAAATGGAAAGAATCCTAAAGAATATGTAGATGAAATCGCACAAAAATTCAAACATCTTTGGGACGAGTTTGGAATCAATTATAATCACTTTATTCGCACAACCGATGATTACCATATTGCAACCACACAAGCGGCATTCCTTAAAATGTTTGAAAAAGGTGATATTTATAAAGGTAAATACGAAGGAAATTATTGTGTTTCTTGTGAATCCTTTTTTACCAAGTTTCAATTAATCAATGAAAAATATTGTCCTGATTGTGGCAAAGAAATTGTTCCACTAGAAGAAGAAAGTTATTTCTTCAAGCTTAGTGCCTATGAGCAGAAACTCTTACAATTCTATGAAGAACACCCAAACTTTATCTTACCAAAATTTCGTCGCAACGAAGTCATTAACTTTGTAAAAGCCGGTTTAGAAGATTTATCTATCACGCGCACAACTTTTGATTGGGGAATTCAACTTCCAAAAGCCCTTATAGACAAAGATTCAAAAAACACCCAACACGTGATGTATGTTTGGTTAGATGCATTAATTAACTATCTTAGTGCGCTAGGATTTTGCAATTGCTTAGAAAATAAAATGGATTTTTGGGCAGCAGACTATCATATTGTAGGAAAAGATATTTTACGATTCCACGCCATTTATTGGCCTGCATTTTTAATGAGTTTGGACTTGCCCTTGCCACACCATATTGCAGCACACGGCTGGTGGACTAAAGAAGGCAAAAAGATGAGCAAAAGCATCGGCAATGTTGTCAGCCCAAAAGAAATTGTAGATTCTTATGGACTAGATTCTTTCCGATATTTTGTGCTACGTGAAGTACCTTTTGGTCAAGATGGAGACTTTTCACAAAAAGCCCTTATTGAGAGAATCAACTCTGATTTAAGCAATGATTTAGGCAATCTGCTTAATCGCCTTTTAGGTATGAGTGCCAAATATTTCAACAACTGCTTAAAGGTTGATTTTACCAATTTTGCAGAGCATTATAGCCTAGAGATTGCGCAAATGGATAAAACTTTAAAAAGTCTAGAAAACTATATGGACGAAGTGCAAATCCATCGCTACTTAGAAGAGATTTGGACACTCTTTAGTTTGGGAAATGGAATCATAGCTAAAAAAGAGCCTTGGAGATTAGTCAAAGAGGGCAGAAATGAAGAGGTTGCGGAGCTACTCGTGTTTATCGCTAATTTGCTGATTAAATCTGCACTTTGCCTCTCCCCTTGTATGCCAAAGAGTGCAGAATCTATTCTTAGTGTGTTTGAATTGGAAGTAGAATCGCACAATTATCAAAGGTTTGTTGGTAAAGGCGAATTGCTCACACAAATACAATGCAAAGCAATTCCTGCATTATTTCCAAAAGTAGAACAAAGTGCAAAGGAACAGGTAAAAGCAAATATAGAGATTTTAAATCCTATAGCCAAAGAAGATTTTCAAAACATAGAAATTAAAATTGGCACAATTCTTAGTGCAGAAGAATTACCCAAAAGCGAAAAACTCTTGAAGCTTCAAGTGGATTTAGGAGAAGCAAGAGTGCGCCAAATCTTAGCAGGAATCAAAGCTTATTACACACCGCAAAGTTTGATAGGCAAACAAGTTTGCGTACTTGCCAACCTCAAACCCGCTAAACTTATGGGCGAATTAAGTGAAGGAATGATTCTAGTAGCAAAAGACAGCAGAGGATTGACACTTATCGCCCCGCAAAATATTAAAGAAAATGGGAGTCCAGTCAGCTAAGGAGAAATTATGAAAAGGAAAGAAATACAAATTAGTGTCAATGAGATAGTAGAAATTGCATTTGGGACTTTATTAAACCAACCAAGTATTTCTTTTTTCAATCAAATCTGCGATGAAGTAAGCGAAGTCAAAAAGGGAGATTTATTTGTGGCGTGTGCCTCCAAAGATTCCCAAAAGGAAATTGAAGAAGCAGTGCAAAAAGGTGCATTTGGGATTCTTTTTAGTGGCAATATTGCAATGAGTGATTCTGAAGTAGCTTGGATTAGCGTAGAGGATTTAGAGCAATCCTTAGTCCGAATTGCGCGACATTATTTGATTGTTGGAAATAAAATTTTATTTTTACTCCATTTTGATGAATATCAAATTGCTTCACAAATCATTATTCCAAAGAAAAATCTAGGTTACTATTGTGGCTCACTTGTAAAACTCATTCGCTACATTTTAACTTGCGATGTAGCCTATATCTTGTATTGCAACTCACAAATTAATCTCAATGTTTTGCCCAAAAATCAACAAGAAATCAAACTCTTGCCACAAGAAAAAATTGAGGACGAAAACCTACCTTTTGCTATTAATTCTTATTCTCTCTTTGGGATAAAGATATTTTACAAAACTCTTGATTATGAGATTCCACTACCAAAGCTTTTTATCCAGCCTCTTGCGCGTGTATTGAGGTTTTCTGAAGAATATTCTTCAGAAGTGCAAATGAAGAATTTAGAGGGAATCTCTAGCTTTAAACCACTCTATTTAGATGAGCGCGGGTTTATTTCTAAGCCGGGAGCAACCAATAAAGTCTTGCTTGCTTGTATGGATATAAAACTTTATGAGCAGTATTTGGCTTATTTTACAATGTATGCAAAATGGGCTCGTCTAATGCTTTTTGTCCCGCAAATTTATCAAGAGATTTACGCACCTTATGCAGAGGTGCGTTGCTTTGAAAATCATCAAGAGTTGTTTGAGCTATTAATTTGCGAGAAATATAATTTTGCATTAATCTTTGGGGTTAAGACAGAAATATTTGAAGAAAAATTTACCAACAATACACACGAACAAAGTCTGTTTGAATATGCATATTTAGAAACAGAATCACAAAATACAAATTGATAAAGGAATCAAATGAAAATAGCCGTGCCCGTCTATGATGAGAGCTTAAGAATCTTTGGAAATACAGGACATACACCCTTTTTTGCAGTATTTGAGCAAAAGGGGGAGGGAATGTTTAAAAAGATTGATTTAGTGGAATTGCGCAAAAATCCGCGTGGCAATATCAACGCAAGTGAGGGTTGTTCACACAAAGACGAACAAATAAGTAACGAAGAGCAAATAGCACATAAGGAAGAACATAATGTATTAGGTGAAATCATTAAAGATTGTGCAGTAGTGCTTGTGAAAAAAGCTTGTCCCAATACCGCACGTGTCTTTAATGAAAAAGGCATTAAAATTTGCAAAATTGATACTGCCTGCCAAATTGCGCAGGATTCCTTTAAATCTATCAAGCTTTAAATTTAAAGGACTCTAATTCTCTCTTCTGATGGATAATTTGCAAGTATGAATAGAGGGAGTAAGAAAAAGTTTCCTATCAAATACATAAAAAAAGGGGGGGGGATTTACACAACCACACTAAAACTCACGCAAAAGGTGCTTTGTTGGGATTCTGCCTTTACAGAATCTTGAGAGACTTCCACTTTCTCGTTATTTTCGTTTTCTTCTGTGTTTTCTTCTTCACTCTCTGCAAGTTTTTGTTGCATTTCAAGTAAAGGTTTAGTTTGGTATTCTAGCGTAATGTCTATGGTTTTACCACAAGCCTCTGAATATATCATCATTTTATTTATCTCCCATTACAAAGACCAAAAAACTTACAAGCAGCGGCTTGGTAAATAGATTGATTATTTGTTTGACAACTATTTGTCCAAGAACAATTTGCAAATAAACTTGCAGTCCCCAAGCTTGTAACAAATAAAATTCCTAAAACAACTTTTTTCATATTCTGCTCCTTATTTTGCAATTTTAAGATTCTTTGATTGTAAAAAAAGTCAAATTAAATTTAACTTAAATAACCAAATAATCTTAAATAAATATTATCTTAAGCTAATTTTTAGTTTATTCGTAACACTTCCCTTGTCTGAATTGCCGCAAGGATTCTCTCGCTAGGCTTGGAATAATCTTGACAATAATCGCAAGATTGATAGAAATCTTTGTCCGTAAAATTCCAAAAATCTATCCGTCTTGTCCATTAAATCAACATAATCCCCCTGAACTTCCTCTAAGCCCTTCAAGACAGAGAGGGAGCTTGCCGCTGCACAGACAAACATTGCCCCCTTTAGGAGCTATTTTGCCCCCCCCCCGCCGATGAGAGACACACAAGAAGCCCTACAAGCCAAAAAGTTTGCGGTGATTTGCTCCTTGCTCATACCTCTTTTGTGGATTCTTTCTAATTTATGCCAAGCACCTCCTTTTAATAGAGAAAAAGGAAGACGATATTTTTAAGATTTTTAAAAATACTCTCTTGTTTGAGGCGAATGTTTGGAACATGTGAATAATCCGAAATAGAAACCTTGCGAATCTTTTTAGATTTTTGCATTCTTTGCAAGATAGGCTCTTTTATATCAATGCTTCCATTACTTAGAATATCATAAGTCAAAATTTTCTTTTGGGATTCCATATAATCTAGTAATTGCGGCAAATCCTTAAACAAAAAAGGCTCTCCCCCAATCAATCTTAAGCGATTAATGCTAGAAACTTTGGAACACAACTGCTCTAAACTTTCAATGATATTTTCCAAAGTGCCTACATATTGCTCTTTTGGAGTAAAATACTGCATAAATTACAACAATGCTCACAACGCAAAGTGCATTTGGTCGTCAAGACAATCTCCACATAGGGAATATCCACGATTCCGCTCAATACGCGCTTTTGAAAATAACTTCTTAAGAAAAACTTACGCATTGAACTCGCATAAGGGTAGCTAAATAGTCTTTTGATTCCTCTTTTTCCATTTAGATAAGAATGTCTCTAATTAACATTTGGTTCAATATAGCGCGAAACAAACAAAGGGTTTTCTAATAATTGCTGATAGTTTAATTTCTCCATAACTTCTCCTAAATCATAATTATACAATATTTTTAAGGGAGTGCATTTTTTGCCTCTTTGATGATTCTCTCATCTTTGCCTAAATCCACCCAAGCAAACTGCCTACCGCTTTGCATTTCTCCACTTAGCAAATCTCCACTATTGCGATATTCCAAATCCATTTGTGCGATTTCAAAGCCATTTTGCGTTTGGGAGAATCTTGCTAGTCGCTCGGTTTGTTGTTTGGTAAATAAAAAACAATATCCCTTTAGCCCATTGCGGCTCACTCTCCCGCGTAATTGGTGCAAAGTCGCCAATCCCAACCGCTCCGCTCCCACAATGATAATTGTGCTTAAACTAGGCAATGAGATTCCTACCTCAATCACTGTGGTTGCAAGCAAAATATTGCCTTTATCTGAAAACTCTTCTAAAACTTTTTGTTTATTTTTATCTTTGCCGTGTGTGCTATATACACCTTCAAAATTTTTCTGCCAAAACTCTTCACTTTCTTTTAATGCAGTATAATTAAAATTCTCGCTCTCCTCTACCAGAGGATAAACAATAATAATTTGATGCTTGTGTTGAATTTCTACTTTAATATGCTCTAATAAATCCTTAAAATCATTCTTACCAATCACTTTTGTTGTAATGTCTTTTTTAAAAGGTAAATCCTTAATAAAACTAAAATCTAAAAAATTAGATTCTATCATCGCTTGTGTGCGTGGAATAGGGGTTGCAGAAAACTGCAAAATATGTGCGCGTTTAGAATCACATTCAAACATTTTCTCCAACGCATATCTTTGTGCTGTCCCAAAGCGATGCTGTTCATCTATCATCACAAGCGCACAATCGCTCAAGTTTTGATAAAGCAATGCGTGTGTGCCAATTAAAAAATCACTTTTTGCTAAATCTCCACTTCTATCGTTTTGCGTTAAAAGAGCAATCTTTAAATTTTTAGGTAAAAATTCCTGTGCTTGGAGAAAAAGTTGTTTTGCCAAAATAGAAGTTGGCGCCATCAATACACTGCGATAAGGATAAGCTATCATCGCACTTGCTAGAATCACCATTGTTTTACCACAGCCAACATCGCCCACAATCACGCGCCTTGTCGCTTGGGTGCTTTTGAGGGATTCTTGAATCTCTGCGATTGCCTTGCTCTGCCCTTGCGTTAATTGAAAAGGCAAAGTTTTAATCCACGATTCTATGGGATTATTCAAAAGAGCAAGACTTGGAAAAATAAGCTTTTTTAGGCACAAAAGGCGCATATATTCATAGATTTCTATAAACTTAATTGCAGCCAAAGAATCGCCAAAAAATCCGTGATTCCTTGTAAATTCTTGCACGAATGGAATCTTTGGGTGATAAATTTCTACAAGAGACTTTAAAACCCACAAAGGCACTTTGGGATAAAACTCTTGCAAGAATCCCAAAGACACACTTGCTCCAAAATCCTTTAAACTCTTTTCTTTCGCACCCTTGAAACCAAAGTTTAATACAATCTCGCCCGTGCCTTTCAAGACTTTAGGCTGAATCAAAGTATAAATCCCCATTGCGTTTTGCTGCAATTTTCCGCTAACAATCAGACAAGAATCCACCTTAAAAATGCTCTTATGATAACTTTTTGCGTTAAAAATAAGCATTTCAATCTCGCAATTAAATTTCGGGACAAAACCTAAAATATGTGCGGCTTTCAGAGACTTATAGCTTCTTACCTCTACTTCTAACACTACATTTTTTCCAACTTCCAAAGATTCGCTTAAAAAAGTGTTAAGATAACTCTTTGGCAGATGATTTAAAATAGCTTCAAAGGGAGTTCTGCCAAATTTATCAAAAATCAATCTTAACTCTAGTTAATTTTCTGCAGTTATAATGGCGAAGCTAAGCTGATTAATCTCTTGATGTGCTTTAATATAGTGATTAACTTCCTCCAAAGTCAATTTTGAAATCTCTTCTAACACTTGTTGATTAAAATCTAATGGTAAGCCATTATAATAGTTATTAAATGCCGTGCTTAATCTTTGAGCAAGTGTTTCATTGCGTAAAGGCTCACTTCCTAGCAAATACTTCTTCGCTTCTTGTAATTCTTTTTTGGTAATACCATTTTTAACAAATGCATTGACTACTTCTTGCACAAGTTTTTGCGCTTCTTTTTCATTTTTAAGACTTGTTTGCAAATATCCTTGTGCTACAGATTGTGTGCGTGTTGCACTAAGTCTCATTACTGCAGAATAAGCAAGTCCTCGTTTCACACGCACTTCCTCCATCATACGACTACCAAATCCACTTCCACCAAGCACAAAAGAAGCGACTTTTATCAGAGCGGATTCTTTTTGTAAATTCTCAACATTAAGAGGAGCGCCAAAGTAAATATAAGCTTGTTGCGTTTCCTTTATTAGATGTTTTATTTGTTTGGCATTATTAGCAATGATTGGTTTTAATGTGATAATCTTACCTTGAGGTAAGAATTTGAGTGCATTTTCTAACTCATTGGCAATTTTTTCAAACTCCATATCCCCACCTACAATTAGAGTCAAAGAGTTTAAATTGATAAATTGGTGATAGAATTTTTCTACTTCTTTTAGAGTAATTTTTGCAATGGATTCTTGTGTCCCACTTAGTGGAAACTCTAATGCGCTGCCTTTAAAAAGCATAGATTTTAATGCGCGACTTGCTTGATAGTCATAGTCACTCTCTTTCTCCAAAATTGCAACTAATGAATTTTCTTTGACTTTATCTAATGCTTTTTGTGTAAAATTTGGGCTGCTCAACAATTCTTTTAAAAATCCGATTCCGTCTTTTTGCACTACACTCATTCCACTTAATGTAAAACTTAGAGTTTCTAATCCACTTCCCGCACTTAATGAAAGAGCTTTTTCTTCTAGTTTTTTAGAAAATCTTGTAACGCCCAATTCTCGTGTCCCCTCATTCAACAAAGAACTTGTAATATCAGATAATCCTAGATTTTTGCCATTACTTACCCCACCTGCACCTTTAAAAACAAGTTGCACATAAAATAAAGGTAATTGCGAACTTTGCTCATATATTACAGGAACCTTTATGCCATTTACTTGCAAACTCTTCATTTCAATCGCCATCAAACCTCCTTCCATAATCCAAAAAGCCAAAAAAATATAAAAAAACTTTTTCAATTTAAAATTGCTCCAAAATGCTATATGCCGTATTACGTTTCGCTGGAATCTCTCCTATATCACGAATCAGTGAAATCATTTCTGCTTGATTCATAGAGTTACTAGCCCCTGCGGCTGCAACAACATTTTCCTCCATCATTGTGCTTCCTAAATCGTTTGCCCCAAAAAGCAAAGCAAGCTGTCCGATATAAGAACCTTGTGTAACCCAACTGCTTTGAATATTTTGAAAATTATCTAAAAAGATTCTGCTACACGCAAGCAACTTTAAATAGCGGTTTGAGGAGGCTTTATGTAAGTTTGGAAATTCTTTTTGCAAAGGAGTAAAAGCAGGCTGAAAACTCCATAAAATAAATGCTCTAAAGCCATTGGTTAAATCCTGCAAATCTCTGATTCTCTCCCAATGCTCCACGATGTCTTCATTGCTTTCTACACTTCCAAACATCATTGTAGCTGTGCTTTTGATTCCTAATTTATGCGCTTCTTTATGCACTTCTATCCATTCATCACTATCTAGTTTTTTAGGAGCAATAATATCTCGCACTTTATCACTTAAAATTTCTGCCCCAGCACCAGGAATAGAAGCTAATCCACATTTTTGTAAGCGAGCTAACACTTCAGAAATAGAAATTTTAGAAATCTTAGCAATATAATTAATCTCAATAGCAGAAAATCCGTGTAGAGTAATTTGAGGATATTTCCGAGCAATATGTCGAACTAAATCCTCATACCATTCTATCTTTAAATTTGGATGCACTCCCCCTTGAAAAAGAATTTGCGTCCCACCGATTTCTAATAATTCATCAATTTTTTTATCAATTTCCTCAAAAGTCAAAATATAAGTTTCATTCTCATTAATCTTTCGCTTAAAGGCGCAGAATTTACAATCCACCCAGCAAATATTTGTATAATTAATATTTCTATCTACAACAAAAGTGGTAAGATTATCAGGGTGTAATTGCTTTTTAATTTTAAAGGCGCGTTCGCCTAAATCTTTGAGTGAAGCATTTTGCATTAAATCCAAAATTTCTCCTCGGCTTACGCGTGGCAATTTAATTTTTACTAAAGTGTTTTGCTCTTGTGCATTTTTGGCAAATACTGCTTGCATTGTACTTTTCACTGACGAAATAGCGTGCGATTCTATGCTAACCATTAAAATCTCTGTCCCATTGTAAATTCAAAAGAAGAAGTATCATCACCAGGCTTGTCATCTAGTGCGCGAGGGAACAAGAAATTAATAGCACCAATAGGAGAAATCCATTCAATCCCGATACCAACTGAACTACGCTGAATATCATTAATGTTTTTTTGCCCAATCATTCCATAATCATAAAACACGAGTAAGCGCATTTGCACAGTCTCAAACATACCATAACTAAGCTCTGCAGTGTTATAGAACATTTGCTTTCCTCCAATTCTAAGTCCATTTTTATCACGCGGAGTGATGGAACGATTTTGGAATCCACGCACACTATTTACACCACCTAGATAAAATTTCTCATTAATTGGCAGATAGCCTTCGTCTTGCACATATCCAGCTCTTGCGCGGTAACGAAAAATCAAATCCACATCTGTCCAATCTTCAATGGATTGATAGAGGTTGAAACTCCCATAATATTTGATAAAGTCCGCATCTCCCCCTACTCCTGCAAATTCTGTGCTACCGCTTGCTTTTATCCCACTTTTGGGGAAAAAGTAAGCATCTGTGCTATCGTAGCTAAGTCCCGGAATAATAGCAGATTTTATATATTTATCGTCCTTATAATAATATGTGCGATAAAGTTGTTCTAGGTGGCTAGAATCAAAGTTAGAGAGCTTTGTCTCTTGATAAGTATAACCTAAAGTCAAGTCTAATTGGTCCCAGATTCTGCGCCCTCCTACAATATTAAATCCTGTCATCATTTCAGTATAATCGTAATCATCATATTCTATCTGATATACTTCAGTAGCCAAGGAATAATCACTATCCAATACTGCAGGATTATAGAGATTCACGCGGTAAGAATTAGATACTTCACTTTTATCTAAATAAACTCCAGCAGTTAAGCCTGTCCCAAAAATATTGCGGTCCTTAACAGATATGCTACCCATTAATCCATCATAGCTTCCATATCCAATACCAAAGGTGAATTCCCCCGTCTTACCCTCTTTAACATTGACTAGCAAATTTACGCGCTCTTCATCTATCCGCTCCTCTTCAATCTCCACGCTATCAAAGCCACCTGTCCGCATAATAGCGTTTTTAGAAAGAGTAATTTTACTCATCTCATACTCATCTCCGGGAGCCAATAAAACATTTCGGCGAATCACGCGGTCAAGCGTTCTATTATTCCCTGAAATCAAGACATCATTCACATAGACTTTTTTACCCGGCTGCACATAATATACGATTCTAACTTCACCATTTTCTTTATCTTTATCCAAATCCGGCGTTACTCTTGTAAAGGCATAGCCCAAATCTCCTACTGCATAACGAATCGCCTCTGAATCCTTGCGCATTGTCTCAATATTGAATTTTTTACCTTTCTTGGCTTTAATTGTATTGTATAGCTCCTCAAGACTGATAACTTCTTCTTCTAGCACAATTTCTACATCTGAAATCCTATAAAATTCTCCTTCGTTGATATAGAAGTCAAGCTCTGCCTTATAAGTTGTAAAATCTGTCTTTAAAAAAGGTGTGCTTACTTCAGCATCTAAAAAGCCTTTTTGCATATACAAATCACGGATTCTGTGTCCATCGGTTTCAATCTCATTTACACGTAATTTTCCGCTATTAAATCCCCACATCCAACCAAGAAATTCTCTTTCTTTATTCGCTGTTGCCGCCTCAATGCGTGAGACTCTTAGATTTTCTCTACCATAATAATTTGCTTTTTGAATAATGATTTCTTCTCCCTTGTTAATCTCTAATGTAACTTTTAGGGCATTTGTAGAAATCTCCTCTGTTTTCACTTCTACAATCGTGTCATAATATCCTTGCGTTTCTAATAAATCAATAATTTTTTTACGCACATTAGCAATTTTAGCTTCATCATAAACATCACCCTTTTTTAACCCAATTTCTTTATTAAGAACCTCTTGCTCTTTTCCTGCTCCATAACCACTAACAATTAAACTTGCAATCACTGGTTTTTCTACAAAATGATAGGTTAAGATTCCATTTTCTTCCATTACCCAAATATCCTTAAAATAGCCTTGTGAATAAAAATTATGGATAGAAATATCTACAAGATTAATATCTAACGGCTCATTCAAACGGACTTTAGCGATTTCATTAGCAATCAAAGGGGAAATATAGTTTAACCCATCATAACGCACTTCCTTAATGGTTGGCAAGCCTGCTGCAAGAACATTTGTCGCTAAAGCTAGCGAAATTACAGGAAGTAAAAAAGATTTAGAAACACAATACATTATCTAACTAGCCTTAAAATTTAATTTTATTCATTAAAATTTTGAGATTATACCTTTTAGTAGATTAAATAACACAACTAAAGCTAAAAAAATATATAATTTTATAAAATTACAAAAATGGACAAACTTATGCAAGCAGGAATTATTGGACTTGGACTCATTGGTGGCTCATTAGGGCTTGCGTTAAAAGAAATTGGTATGTTTAAACGCATCGTTGGCTTAGATAACAATGCGTTACATCTTCAACAAGCACTTTCTTTGGGACTCGTGGATGAGGGAGTGGAATTAGAAGAAATTAAACTTTGTGATGTCATTTTTCTTGCAACACCTGTAGAAGCGATTGTGCAGATACTGCCAAGTCTTGTTGGTGTTGCGTCTCATTGCACTATTATTGATTTAGGAAGCACGAAGCATTTAATTTCTAAAAATGTACCTTCAGAGATTCGCAAAAACTTTGTATGCGCACACCCAATGAGTGGAACAGAAGATTTTGGACCCAAAGCAGCTTTTAAAGAACTCTTGCCCCATCATATTTTGGTTCTAACCGATTTAGAACAAAGTGGGGAACTACAAGTGGCAATGGCAAAAGAAATTTTTGTTGCTTTAAAAATGAATATTATCAAAATGGATTCAAAAACTCACGATAATCACGCGGCTTTCATTAGTCATTTGCCTCACATCATTAGCTACGCTATTGCTAACACCGTGCTTTCTCAACAAACTCCAAATGATATTTTGGCTCTTGCAGGTGGGGGATTTAAAAGTATGGTCAGAATTGCTAAAAGTTCTCCAAGAATGTGGTGTGATATTTCCAAACAGAACCGCAAAGAAATTTTAAACTCCCTTGATATTTTTCAACAAGAAATGAATCACGCTCAAACATTGATTCAAAAAGAACAATGGGAAGAACTTGAACAATGGATGGCAAAAGCTAATTCTCTACACAAAATCTTTTAATAAATCAAGTATTTGGATTCTTAAATAAATCCAAATTATTCTTTAAAAACCTAATAAAGCGGGCAATAACCATATACCGCTCATCACCATTAACCTCATCTAATACTCTTTCACACTCTTTTTAAAATGTTTTTATTTTTTTTTAGATAAACTAACAAAAATAACTAGGGATTTTTATGCAATTAAATGGTTCTGAAATGGTAATTCACGCTCTTAAAAACGAAGGGGTGAAAGTTGTTTTTGGTTATCCAGGTGGAGCAGCTTTAAATATTTATGATGAAATTTATAAGCAAAAATTTTTTAAGCATATTTTAACACGTCATGAACAAGCCGCTGTGCATGCGGCTGATGGTTACGCAAGAGCAAGCGGTGAAGTGGGTGTTGCCATTGTAACAAGTGGTCCGGGCTTTACAAACACCGTAACGGGCATTGCCACAGCGTATGCGGATTCTGTGCCTTTGGTTATTATTAGTGCACAGGTGCCAACAAGTCTTATTGGGACAGATGCATTTCAAGAAATTGATGCGGTAGGCATTTCGCGTCCTTGCACAAAACATAATTATCTTGTTAAAAACATTGAAGAACTTCCACGAATCTTAAAAGAAGCATTTTATATCGCAAGTAGTGGGCGTCCCGGTCCTGTGCATATTGATATTCCAAAAGATGTTACTGCAACGATTGGTGAATTTAACTATCCAAATAATATCAAACTACAAACCTACAAACCGACTTACAAAGGCAATCCACGACAGATTAAAAAAGTCGCTTCTGCTATTAAAGAATCCAAAAAGCCCCTCTTATACTTAGGCGGTGGGTGCATTACATCAAAATCTGCAGAATTAGTCCGCGAACTCTGTGAGATTACTCACATTCCTGCTGTTAATACCTTTATGGCTTGTGGAATCTTAAGCACAAACAACCCAGACTCCTTAGGTATGGTTGGAATGCACGGAAGTTATGTTGCTAATATGGCAATGAGTGAAGCAGACCTCATCATTGCTCTTGGAGCACGCTTTGACGACAGAGTAACAGGCAAATTAAGTGAGTTTGGTAAATATGCACAAATCATTCATATAGATATTGATCCAAGTAGCATTAGTAAAATCGTAGAAGCAAATTTCCCAATCGTAGGTGATATAAGTAGTGTATTAAAAGAACTTTTGCCCCTTTTGCGTGAAGACTACACAACACAAAACATTCTAGCTTGGCGTGAGCATCTGACACAATACAACAAATTACATCCTCTAAGTTATCAAGATTCTACTTCGCAGCTTAAACCTCAATGGGTTATTGAAAAACTTGGCAACATCGTAGGTAAAAATGCTTTAATCAGCACGGATGTTGGACAACATCAAATGTGGGCAGCACAATTTTATCCCTTTAGTTTTCCACGTCAATTTGTAAGCAGTGGAGGTTTAGGCACAATGGGGTTTGGTTTGCCTGCTGCTATGGGAGCAAAATGTGCATTACCCGAAAAGATTTCCATTAATATCAGTGGTGATGGCTCTATCTTAATGAATATCCAAGAACTAATGACTTGTGCAGTTTATGGAATCCCAGTCATTAATATTATCTTAAATAACAATTACTTGGGTATGGTTCGTCAGTGGCAAACATTTTTCTACGATAAACACTACTCAGAAACAGATTTAGAAAAACAACCAGACTTTGTAAAATTAGTAGAATCTTTTGGCGGCTTAGGCTATGTTTGTCGGACAAAAGAAGAATTTATTAGTGCCTTGAATGCTGCAATCAATTCTCAAAAACCTGCACTTTTAGACGTCCGTATTGATAGAATGGAAAATGTTTTGCCAATGGTTCCAACTGGTGGTGCACTATTTAATATGATGTTGGATTATAAGGAGTAAGTGATGGAAATTAGACGCACAATTGCAGTTACCGTTTTGAATGAACACGGCGTATTATCTCGCATTAGTGGATTATTTTCGGGCAGAGGATATAATATAGAATCCCTAACGGTTGCTCCAATCTTAGATACTAACCTCTCACGGATTACAATTGCAACAAAGGGTGACAATAAAGTGCTAGAACAAATTATCAAGCAATTACATAAGCTTATTCCCGTTCTTAAAGTATTGGAGAATGAACAAATGATTGAACAAGAATCCTTGTTGGTAAAATTTGGATTAGAAAGCAATCTAAGCGAAATCAATACAATTTTTAATGCTTTTAATGGAAAACCTTTGGAAGTCAATGATAAATGTGCAATATTCGTTGCTTGCGATACACACGCACGCATTAATACGCTTTTAAATGCCCTTAAGATTCATAAGCCAAAAGATATTACTCGTAGCGGAATTTTTGCTATTGAAGCAAATAATTAAGGTATAGTATGGAGCTTAAAAACATTATTGAAATCCTCAATAAAAATGAGGTATTAGAATGTGTAATGCAGCACAATGGAAAAGAATGGACGAAACATTCTAGCCTCTTTGATTCCATTATTATTCATAATTTAGAATCTCCACAAGACGCCACAAGTGATTCCATTACCTTTTTAGAAAAAGAACAATATTTTGAACAAATTTCACAAACTAAGGCTAAAGCTATTTTGGTACGTAAAGCACATTTGCATACAATTCCAACTTCAACCTTTGCCCTTATTTGTGAAAACCCCTATCTTGCAATGGCATATCTGACAGAATATTTTGCTAAACCTCTTTTTGATTCCAAAGAATTACCAACGATTGAAAAGTCTGCAAAAATTGCTCCCAATGCAACGATTGGAAATGGTAGTAATATTGGTGCAAATTGCACCATTATGTCTAGCGTAACGATTGGTGAGAATGTTAAAATTGGCGCAAACTGTGTCTTATTTCCTGGCGTGTGTGTTTATAACGATTGTGAAGTGGGCGATAATGTCAGAATCCACGCAAATAGTGTTATTGGTAGCGATGGATTCGGCTATGCACACACAAAAGAGGGCAAACACATCAAAATTTATCACAATGGAAAAGTCGTACTTGAAAATGACGTGGAAGTGGGCGCGAATACAACGATTGACCGCGCAGTCTTTGGACAAACACGCATTCAACAAGGAACAAAAATAGACAATCTAGTGCAAATTGGGCATAATTGTAACATCGGCGAGCATTCTATCATCGTCTCACAAGCTGGAATCTCTGGTTCTACGACAACAGGGAGAAATGTCGTACTAGGGGGACAGAGTGGTAGTGCAGGACATCTGCATATTGGTGATTTTACGCAAGTAGGTGCAAGAGGTGCAATTAGCAAGAGCTTACCTGCATTTGGGAAATTTTCAGGACATCCACTTTTACCAATTCAAGATTGGTTAAAACTCCAAGCTTTACTTAAAAAAATGCTGAAAAAGAATTAATTATAGCAATTTAAGCGTATTTTTAATTATTATAAACTATCCTTAGAACATTCTAAGTCAATTTTTGGAGGATAAGATGAAAGAAATGGCTGTCTATAAAACAATGCCTTTAAAAGAAAGCGAAGGCGGAAAAATTAATTTTGCTATTATTGAACAACCTTATGGAGAGGGTAGCAAAGCAGTTGTTAGCATTTGTGTGACATTAGGAGAAAGCAAAGAAAGCTGGAAAGTTCATATTCCATTAACCCAAATTAAAGAAGTTCGCCAAGCTTTAAAAGAAGCAAAGAAAGCGTGTAAAAAATGCAAAAAAGAGAAAGCAAAAAACAAAGAAGTTAAAAAAACAAAATCAACCAAACAAAATCAACCAAAAGAAGTAAAGACTACCAAAAAGCAACCATAATGAAACAAAAAATTAAAAGAATCTCTTACACGATTCCCCTACGGGGAGATTTAGTAAAAAATGGTAACATTATTGTCGCATCTTTTGATATTCCCAACAAAAAAGATAAAAAATATCAAGCAGTTTCTATCGTGGTAGAGTTAAAAGATGAGGGAGCAGAAAACTCCCCGACACAATGGAAAGTTGTTATTCCTAGGAAACAAGTCAAAGAACTCCGTAAAGCCCTTAAAAAAGTATGTAAATAATTTCTACACAATATTCCATTTAACCCATAAGTGGGCGCAAGGCAGCATTCAAATCAATATGACAATAGCCATGTGGGTTTTTTACAAGATATTTTTGATGATAGGATTCTGCTAGATAAAAATTTTCTAATATTCCAATTTCTGTAACAATTTTCCTAGATAACCTTGCCTGATAAGATTCTACAAACTTATGAATTACATCTAACATTTTAGAATCTTGAGTATAAATTCCACTTCGGTATTGTGTGCCAATGTCATTACCTTGATAATTAAGTGCAAAGGGGTCAATAATACTAAAAAAACGTGTCAACACCTCCTCTAAGTTTAATATTGTCTCTTCAAATGTAAGCTTCAATGTCTCTACTGCATTGGTTATCCCGCTACAAACCTGTTCATAAGTTGGGGATTCTATTTTGGAGTTTGCATAGCCAACCTGCGATTCCATTACACCCTTAAGTCTATCAAAATAACCTTGCACTCCCCAGAAACAACCACCCGCCAAATAAATCGTTTGCTGCATTAACTTCCTCATTAATGAATTTTTATTCTTATAATACTGACTTAATGATGATTAATATAAGCTGAAAGAAGAAAATTAACTTTTATTAACTTCTTTTGCTGCTAAATGTAAAGTTTCACAGCAATACGCATTTAAACATTTCTATCCGCACTCCTAGTGGAGAAATTAAAATGCGCCAAAGAATAAGCCTCATTGAATTATAGATTCTAATGATATAATGGCACAGATTTTATGCAAAAGGAAATAGAATGAAAGAGACTTTATTGCTTCAGGCGCAATACAATCAACTTGCCAATGAAAATATGTTTGCGACTTTTAAGAAATGCTCAAAGGAAGAGTTGTATAAGGATTGTGGGTTGTATTTTGGGAGTGTGATGCAAACAGCAGAGCATATTCTTTGCGAAGATATAGAGCTTGTTTTGGGGAGGTTTAGTGCCTTTGCTTCCAAACCCTTAGAGGGTGTGGAGGAGATTTTGCAAACTCTTAACCTAGAAGAGGGTAAGTTACAAAGTGCGATTTATGAGGGTATGCACAGGCTAAAAAGCGCATTCTATGAGGATATGGGTGCATTTGAAGCGTTGCGTGCCAAAGTGGATAGCAAAATCATAGAATTAATAGAATCTATAGAGGATTTCAAAAGTCTTGAAACATTTGCCTTTCCGGGTGTGGAATTTAAAAAATCTCGTGGATTTTTTATCCTCGCACTTTTAAACCACGCCACACATCATCGCGGACAAATTGCCGCCGCGCTAGATATACTCAAAATTGAAAATGACTTTAATGGAATGTTTGGGTAGATAAAGATAAGTTTCTTAAACTTTTTTTGCAAACCATTAAATATACAAGTGTTGTGCGGGGCAGTGCAAGAGAGATATAGCTTTTATGCTATAATGCCACAAATTTAAGATTCTTAAAATGGAGGGATAAGCAATGATATGGGATTGCGGTTATGGGTTTTTCTCGTGGTTTCTTTTAGTCTATATTTTTGCTACTTCCTCGCTTTAACCCCTTTATGGGCTTTGGCTTTTTGAACCCATAAAATGTATAAAATAAAACAAAGGAAACAAATGAAAAATATCAAACTTACCCACAATCTCGCGTGGGGATTGGTGCTTTTTGGTGGCATTGTAGAATGCTTTTGGGCGAGTGGGTTAAAATATTCCGATAATCTCTTTTTTTACACACTCACAGGAATTGGGATTCTCATATCCTCTGTAAGTATGATTCTAGCGATAAAAGTCTTAGAGATTGGTATTGCTTATAGCGTGTTTGTGGGCATTGGCACAGCGGGCATTACACTTGCTGAAATCTTTATCTTTGGTGAGCCTTTCTCACCTCTTAAAATCCTCTTTATCGCGACCTTACTTCTTGGCGTGGTGGGGCTAAAGCTTTCAGCAGATAAGACAGAGGAATCTCAAGGAGAAAAACTCGCAGAAACGCTCTCACACGATTTGGGAATTGATGAAATCGTGCAAGATTCTATCAAGGAGGCAAAATGAGTTGGGTGTATCTCATAATGGCTGGTTGTATGGAAATCATAGGCGTAATTACGATGAAAAAATACTCCCTAAGTGGGCGAAAAATCTTTTTACTCGGGCTTTTGGTGCAGTTTATGCTAAGCTTTGCTCTGCTATCAATGGCTATGCAGGGCATTGCGATGGCGACAGCCTATGCGATATGGACAGGCATTGGCGCAGCTGGAGGCGTGCTTGTGGGCGTGGTGTTTTTTAAAGAAAGTAAAAGTGCAAAAAAACTCTTTTTCATCGCACTTATTATTATCTCTGTCGTGGGATTAAAGGCACTATCATAAATTTTAGTTAGCTTGGAATCTTTAGCTTCGCTTGGGGCTAAAGAGCTACGAGGTTTATATTTACTTGGCTTTTAGCTAGATTAGTAGCGCAAGATTTGCTTCATAATTTTAATATATTTTTTCTCCAACCCCTTGACAAATACCAAGTATCAGGCTTTATAATGTCAATTTTATTATTTCAAACAAAGGAATCTAAATGATAAAAACAAATCCTCTTTTACTTCCTACGCTAATGCTTGGTGTATTTGCGCTTTTGAGTATGGAGCTTGGAATGATGGGTGTGCTGCCTATCGTGGCGGAAGTCTATAATGTGAGTGTCGCAGACGCGGGGTGGGTTGTGAGTATTTTTGCACTCATTGTTGCGCTTGTCGCACCGATTTTACCCCCGCTTTTGACGAAGTATGACGCGAAAAAAGTTTTGCTATTTTGCCTGCTTGTCTTTAGCGTTAGCTCGTTTTTGGCAGCCTTTTGCACAAATTTTATTGTGTTGCTTATCTTGCGTGCAATTCCAGCGTTTTTTCACCCTATCTTTTGCGCCTTTGCCTTTAGTATGGCAGCGGATTCTGTCCCACACAACGAATCCCCAAAGGCAATCGCAAAGATTTTTATCGCTGTCTCTGCGGGTATGACGCTTGGGGTGCCGCTTACTAGCTTTATCGCAAGCAATACAAGCCTTGAAATGTCTTTTATCTTTTTTGGTGCGCTTAACGCTCTAAGCCTCCTTACCACACTTTTATTTATCCCAAATCAAAAGCAGGAGCAAAAAGCTCCACAAAACGAGCAATTCAAGGTATTATCAAAGCCCATAGTGTGGGTTTCTGTCATTGTTGTAATGCTCCTAAATGGCGCAATGTTCGGCTTTTATAGCTATATGAGTGAGTTTTTGCTCAATTTCACGCAGGTTTCTTTTAATCTCATCAGCACACTTTTGCTTATCTATGGGCTAAGCAATGTCATCGGTAATTTCATTGCGGGTAAAAGCCTTGTGAGTGCGCCCAATGCGACTTTAAGAATCGTGCCTTTAAGCCTCATTGTGTTATATAACGCACTCTTTTTTGGTGGTGGCAATGTTTGGGGCGCGAGTGTGATTCTCATCATTCTTGGCATCTTTGCGGGGATTGGTAATAATATGGCACAATTTGTCGTAACCTCGCCTATCCCAGAGGCAAAGGAACTCGCAAATGGACTTTTCATCAGTGCTGCAAATATCGGTATCACGCTTGGCACTTCGCTTTGTGGGCTGTTTATCTCACTCAATGGCTCACGCTTTGCAGTTTTAGCGGCAGTGTGCTTGGTGGTTTTAAGCATTATATTTTTAATGCTTAGAGGGCAGATTCTCATAAAAAGCAAGGAGACAAAGTGAAAGACAAGGATAAAAAGAAATAAAAAGTTTTTGAGGAGAGGAGATTCTAAGCAAGATGAAATCTTTGCTACACAGAAGTTATTTTTGGCTTGCTTGCATTGTAGGTAAGTCGTGCTTCTTTTTGAGATTCAACTCCTCTTTCAAAAGCAGTATCACGCATTGCTTTATAGCTTGCTTTGAATGTGCCATTTTCTCTATCAAATATATCTTGCAGACTTAAGCAAGTATGATAATAGACAAAGGTTTGCCACTCATTATTATCTCTCTTATAGCCACTATATGCGAGTAAATCGCGCAAACTCTGCTCACTGAAATCCTTGCAAGTCAAATCCTCACAGAGATTTTTCATAAAATCTTTATTTCTAAAGGGCTTGTAGTAGTCTTGCTCGTTTGCCTCAAAAAATGCCTTTGCCTTTTCTAGGTTGGTTTGAATGGTTTCTGCAAGCTCCTGTATTTTCTCTGAAATCAATTCTAATGCGCTTTTACCCCATTTTGAGGTTGCAAAAAGAGCAGCAATAAAGGCAATGAGTGCTGCAATGATGAGGGCAAGCCACCAAGTTGAGATAAAAAATCCTACAAGTATTGTAATTATTAAAGTAAAAAGGCTGAAAGTTGTTGCAGCAATACCTCTATACCAATCTTTAGTTCCCTGATTATAGGTAAAAACAATAGATACATCAAAAACAAAATACATATTGCAAAGGACCTACTTTTGGGGCTATATATCCTAGTTTCGTAAGCCTATTAATGCCTTCACCAATAGAGGATAGAATTGCGCTAATAGTCGCCATACCAATATCCGAGCCATTGCCCTCAAAAGATAAGTTTTGTAAAGTGATTTTTATTATGTTTTTAATTTTAGATATAAGAATATATTTATCGGAATAGATTAATTCATCTTGTTCGCGTTCATATTTATCAAGTTCATTGATATAGTGTGGTATATTATTTGGATTTAAAGGTGGAAAATATTCCCAATTACCATTCATTTTTACCCCTTTTGGATATTTTTAATTCTATCATTCACATTATATATTTCTGCCTTGCCTTGTTTCTTTAGGGCTTCTTGCGTTTTTTCGCGCAAGATTCTAATGATTTCTTGTTCATACTGCATTCCCACATATTCTAAAAAGGGTATTGTATGTGAGTGCTTAAAATCAAAGAATTTATAATTTTTGCTTATATCATCACAAACTCTTACTGCCCAAAAAATCTTTCCACCAAAATAACTATGAAATGAAAAATTCCCATAAGCATAAAATTTGTATTGATAATATGGAAAAAAGAGGGGAGCATATTTGATATATACACCTTTGTGTGTTAAGGTGATAGAATGATAAGGACATAAGAAAAGGATATTAATACAAGCACAAATAAAAAGAAAGAGTAAAAGACAAGGAATGATATAAATAATAAAACACAAACAAGCAAGAATAATATAGTCTAATATCTCAATATTTTGTAGCATTATTAAATTAGAGGTTATAAAGTTGAGTGTAGATTCTATTTGGTATTGCAACATCAAAAGAGCAAACAAACAACCGACCCAAAAAACTAATTTTATCATTAATCTCTCTACACGATAAAACCACCCCTTTGGAAAACTATACTTAAACTCATAAATGATTTCATCTTTATGTGGTTGTGGTGATTTATTCCAATTGCCATTCATTTTTGCTCCTCCTCTTGCAAGCCTCTTCTTTTTTTTATAGGTTTAATTTTCTCACGCAAATCATATTGATTTGCTTTGCCTTGTCTTTGTAAGGCTTCTTGTGTTTTTTCTCTTAGGATTTCAAGGAGCTTTTTCATATCTTGCTCATCATTATCAACTATCACATAAACTTTAGATTCTTTGTTTGAAAGATTATGAAAGTAGTGGCGATATTGTGTATTTATATCATTTATTCTTATTACCCACGAACCCGTATAGATAGCACTTGATACCCAATTTACATAAAACCCAAATTCCCCATATTTATAGAATCTATGCTGATACCATAGCTTTAAAAAACCACTAGAGCGTATATACATTCCCTCATTAGTAAGCCAAATAGCATTTCTTTGACGAAAAAAGAGCCCATTAAAGCTCCATAAAACCAATAAAAAAGGTGCAGGAAAGCAAATACTATATAACCCCAAAACAAGCCAATTTTCTAAGCTCAAATATGTAGGATAACTAAAGATTAGAATCATCGTATCATAGATTGCACTATAATTATAAAGCCTTGTTAAAATCAAAAGTGAGACATAAAACACAATGATTGTCGCTACTCTATCTACTATCCGCTCAAAACGATTAAATTTTCCCTTTGGAAAACTATACTTAAACTCATAAATGATTTCATCTTTGTGTGGTTGTTGAGGCATTTGCTTAGAATCTGTTTGCATTACCACTCCTTTATATCTATATCTTTAATTTTTTCTTTAAGGTTATATTTTTCTGCTTTGCCTTGTCTTTGTAAGGCTTCTTGCGTTTTTTCTCTTAGGATTTGCAAGAATTCTTCAATATCATTTTCGCCATTGATTGCAAAAACAAAAAACTTTGAGTGTTTAAAATCAAATAATTTATACTCTTTATCTATATCATCACAAATTTTTATCGCCAAAGAGGATTGAGAGAAACCAAGCCCCCAAATATTCTGCGTCATTAACGAAAATGTCCCATACGGATAGAATTGTTTTGTTTTCCATAATAAAATCCCACGTGTAGCATTGATGTAAATACCATCAGAAGTAAGGATAAAAGTATTGTGGGGTTGTAAAATAAAAGTGTGCAGACTAAAGACTATCATAGTGATTAGAGGGAGTTGCAAGACAAAAAATACAAGCAATAATACAAATAGTCCAAGCAATGTTTGCATATTGAAATGTGATGCAAAAATAGGCTTTATCGTTGGATAAAAAATGCCATCATAAAAAGCACACAAAAACAATAAAGATGCCAATAAAACAATAAGCCAATTAATCCTGTCTATGATTCGCTCTACCCTATCTCCCCACCCCTTAGGAAAACTATACTTAAACTCATAAATGATTTCATCTTTGTGTGGTTGTGGTGATTTATTCCAAGCCGACATTGCACCCCTTGTTTCCTCTGCGATTATCAATCCTTATGCTGTGATTATAACAAAATCTTTTATGATAAATTTTAATATTCCCCTTGACAAACACTAGGTGTCAGGCTTTATAATTTCAAATGTATTTTAAAATCATAAGGAGAAAAAATGCAAAAACTCATTGCTATTGCTTTGGTTACAGCTTTAGGTTGCGTGAATATCGCTTATACAAAGGAGGCAAAAATGCAAAAAACACAAGAAGTGGTTAAAAGTGGCAGTCTTGGAGGATTTAAAGGAGATTCTAAAATCTTTAGCGGTGAAGTGAGTGTCAAAACACTTTTTAAAAGCGGAGATTATCGCCCTTATGGAGGTGGGGAGGTTACCTTTAGCCCAAAGGCTAGGACAGCGTGGCACACTCACCCCGCAGGACAGACGCTTATAGTTACACAAGGCACGATTTATACGGGCACAAAAGCAGGTATTACACAAATCGCAAAGGTTGGTGATGTGGTGCTTTGTCCGCCTGATGTAGAGCATTGGCACGGAGCAGGCTTGAAAGAAAAGGGCGTGCATATCGCCCTTACGCACGAGAAAAATGGCAAGAATGTTACTTGGCTAGAGCTTTTAAGCGATACAGAATATGAGGGCTATATCAAGGAGGCAGAGGGCAAGGCGAAGAAGTAGGTTCTATAAGGCTTTTGTGCTGCTTTAAAGGCGAATCTAAAGCACTCTTTACTTCCTCAAAATATGCAAATATTCTAAAGTGCAATCTTGCTTTTGGATTCGTTTAGAATCCGCTTTGAAGCGCTGGTGTTTTTGTGTAGCAAAAGAGTATTTGCCATATTTTTCAAAAATAGCTTGAATTTGCTCTAAACTAAGCAATCCCTCATCATTATAGCTTAGAAAAATCCACTCAAAACGAGCATTTTTGATGAGGTTTTCTAGCTCGTCTGCAACTTTTGCTTTTCTGCACCAAGGCGATTTTGCATATTCTCTTAATCCTGTCTTGCCCTTTGGGATAAAGTCATCATATAAGGCAATCGTGTTTAAAAGATGATAATTCGCGCCATACTCTCGTGCATTATAAGGTGGGTCAAGATAAAGAATATCACCCTTTATCTTAGTAATAAGTGTATTTGCGTCCTCATTAAATACCAAATGTTCATTTTCATTGCATTCAAACTCTGCAGGATTTAGAATAAAACCTTTGAGCGCACTTTTCTTAAGGTGCTTTAAAAACGCTCCATACACTGAAGCAGTGTTTGCAACCTTATCGGCGGATTCTAAAAGGGAGGCAAGGAGAAAATAATATTCTTTGTCTTCAATTAACTTTTCTTTTTTCCATTGCGCAATCTTAGAACGCACAGCATCAATTTTTTGTGCATTTTCATCACTAAAATACTGCCTCCCACTCCCAGAGCCAAGCGCATAATGAGTGTAGATTTTACCCTTTTGTGGTGGCGTTTGAGCTGTGTCATTAAGAATACCAAGTAGCTCATTAACACGCACTAATTTTTGATGATTGCCGATATAATTTTGCGCCAAAACAAAGCTATAATATTCCCTATCATTGCTAATAATTTGCTTGACTTGTGTTTTAAAAAGCCTCCCCACCGCCGCAGTTCCAGCAAACATATCACAAAAGATAGAATCTTTAAGGGGCTTTTTGTGGGCTTTTTGCAGTGTAGATTCTATGCTCGTTTGCAAAAAGTCGAAAAGTTTAAATTTAGAGCCAATGTAGTTCATCAAAATATCCGATTAAATGTTATGGAACAATTTTGAATTTTAAATTCTATATATATTAGGGGTAAAATATTATTTTTCTCATTGAACATTTGTGCTTGTTGATAAAAGTCTTGATAACAAGCAGAATCTTTATTGGCAGTTTCTCTACAAATTATCATCGGTTGAATATCTGATGGACGATTTGGAATATAATATTGTTCCAACCAATCAATATATCGTTGAATTTGTCTTAAAATTTCAGCATAAACACATGTAGATTTTAATTCTATGGGAATAATTTTTCTTGGATTTTCAGCAAGAGATAGCATAATATCAATGCGTTGCATTCCAACGCCACAGCTAACTTCATTACCCAACCATTCAATCGGCTGATTTTCCAAAATTCCAAATAATTTAGTTTCATAAATAGATTGTAAAATGTAGGCTTGTAAATGTGCCTCGAATTGATTATTTCTTGAATATTTATAAATTAATCTCGGTAAAATATTTAATTTCTCTTGTCTGCCCTTGTAAATATGATGAGTGGAAATAGAGACAATTTCTTGATTTTTTAAATCAAAACTAAAATGAATTCCATTGATATTTTGCTTTAAATTTTTATCTCTAATTAGTGCAATAAGCCTTTCGCTTTCATAAATAGTAATCATTGTGTTGCCGCGATTGCCCTTTAGTTTCCGATAAATGAGACTCCACAACATTTGATTGGGGGATTGTATTGTTTTAATCTCATCTAATGCTTCCCATTCAGTAACACCTTTGCTATAAACCTTTTCAGGTTCAATCAAACATCTAAAAGTAAGGGATTTGTTAAGTTCTTGCTTAAGATACTGTTGCTCATCATTATTATCAAAGAAAAATTTGTTCTTTACTTTAAATACACCAAAAAACTTTCCCTCCCCAATGCCAAATTGAAAATTTTGTTGCAAATAAAAAATAATTAAATCTCCAATTTGAACCCTTGAAAAATCTGCAACCATACCTAGAATAGTATTTTCAGTTTGTGTTGCAAGTTGTGTTATTGGATTATGATTAAAATCAACAACAGCTTCTTTCATACCTGTGCCAACAAACATAAATTCCAAGTGATATTTAAAAGTTATAGCATCCACAATAAAAACATGGGTTGTCATATCTGTCCTTAAGGTTTTAGTCTTCTATGTGTGGTTTTTCTTTTGCATTTTTTACACCACATTTCCACTCCATACTTATATGTCCTTGTTGCATTATCTAAAGCATTATCAAATTCACACCCCTCTTCTGCAAGGTCTCTAATGATTGCAGCGTGCTGACTTGACTTACCTAAATCACAGACAGCACAATGCCATTTATTATCACTTAGGATTTCTTTCATTTCATTCTTTTTAGTAGCCATTATAAATCCTTGTTGATACAAAATATAATTTCAAGGAGTAATTAAAATCATTCAAAAATTATAGCACAACAAAATGAAGCAGAGTTTTCTAAATTTTTCTAAAATTCCCTTGACAAACACTAGGTATCAGGCTTTATAATTTCAAAGTTGGTTTTATTTTA